>JAJDCG010000001.1 GCA_029260965.1 Candidatus Levyibacteriota bacterium
GGTTAGCTCACCCGGTTTCGGGTTTTATAACTGCTACTAATAGCCCAGTTAGGGCTTGCTTTCACTTTGTCTTCCCAATGAAAATTGGTTAAACTAACGCAGCAATTAAAAACTCACCGGCTCATTCTTCAATAGGCACGATATCACTCGTCCAAAGGACAAGCTCTATCTGCTTGTTAGCCAACAATTTCAGTTCTATTTCATCCCCCTTCCGGGGTGCTTTTCACCTTTCCCTCGCGGTACTAGTTCACTATCGGTAGATTTTGGTATTTAGCCTTGGACCGTGGTCGGCCCTGATTCCCACAAAGTTTATCGTGCTTCATGGTACTTAGGTACAGACTATCGCAAATTTTCGTTTCGTATACGAGCCTTTCACTCTCTCTGGGGGATCATTCCGGATCCTTCTACTACAAAAATCTGATCAAATATCGTCTGCCCTGCAACCCTCTTCGTGCTCCGCACGAGAATAACCAATTTCAAATCAACTAATCATCTAATTTCCAATTCATTTGTTGATTGGTTTATCAGCTGATTGGATAATTTGTTGATTACTCTTATGCGAAGCATAAAAAGTTTAGGCTGTTCCGCTTTCGCTCACCGCTACTAACGGAATCTCTGTGATTTATATTCCTGGCGTTACTAAGATGTTTCAGTTCACGCCGTTCCCAACCATAAGCTAATATAATCCATAAAGAACTAACTTCACTTAGGGTTACCCCGCTAAGCGGGGTGGATTGCTCCATTCGGAAACCGCCGGATCAATAGTTGATGGCACTTCCCCGACGAATATCGCTGCCGTCTGCGTCCTTCTTCGGCCAAAATCTCCTAGGCATCCGTTGTTGGCATTAATAATAAATTTTGATCTATATTGCGCATGAGGCAATACAGATCTAAGACGTTTTTAAAATCCCGTACAGACCGCCGGTAAAGCGGTGCATACAGGATCTTCTCTTCACTTGTTAAAGAGCCAAATCATTCATGTCCTCGTAAAACCCTCTCTTACTAGAGGGCTGTACCAAAACACGAATACTTAGTGTGGACCTGAGGAGATTCGAACTCCTGACCTCCTCATTGCAAATGAGGCGCAATAACCAGCTATGCTACAGGCCCTACTTAGCCATTAGCATTTAGCATATGGTCATCAGCTAAGACCAATCCATCAACTAAATTGTCAAACGAATAGGAAAAACACACTTTTAGCTTTATGAAGTTTAGACGTAGAAAATAGCCCCTAAGGGTTAATTAGTAAAATATGTCCAAGAATTATCATAAACAGCGTGTTGCCGATTCGTACTAGAGATAATATCACAGCTTCAGACTACCTGTCAAGAGTTGTTTGTATAATAATTATGCAGCACAAACAACCTTAATGGTCCACTTCACCATCGGAATCCAAGGAGCGAAGCCTACCTGCTTTTTTCAACAAAGCAAGATACGCACCATTCTGTATCTTAGTTACAGCCTCTCCAGAAGACCACTCAGCAAATCCTAGATCTTGACGAGTTGATCTATCATATTCTTCTTCCGATTTACGTCGCTCTGCTACTTTTTCATCAGAAATTTTTCGATAATATTCGAAATCAAAACCTACTATCTCTAGTCTTACCCTGTCTCCATCTATTATTCTGAACGCATTTCCGTCCAAATCACTATTGCTATAACCCATGTCCAGTATTGTTTCCTCCATTAACTCCCGTGCCTCATCAACCATATATTTTGATTTTACCAAAGCATAATCCCTAAAAGATAATTGAAGTTCTCTTTGGGGTTTTCCTTCTTGAGAACTTCTGTTTTTAACAATACTCAATAAGCGGGTAAGTCTCCTGTAGTTTTTTTCTGTAGACGGTTTCAGCACAATAACCTCATCTCTATATCCTGTGGATCTTGGATCGTTTTTATATCTTACTGCCGCATCTTTTATCCCTTCATACTCTTTCCTAAATTGCGCTTCGTGTTCTAAGATAACATTTGCCAAGTTAAACGTAACATTTTGGTCAGTCAATCCCTCCTCAAAATCATAAACAACGAATTGAAATCCATCTGGGTAAACTGCAAAACCTATCGGCTTTTCCCAGCTTAACTTAATATCTCCTTTCTCAATTTTTGCCTTATCCTGAAATTCCTTGGCAATGACGAACTCTTCCTCAGACATTCTACCATCTATGTGCCCATGTTCTTTAGTATCTCTATGTCTAGCTGTTTTTTTTTCTTTCAAGAGATATCTTTTCCCATTGACTTCGATTTCATATACCCTGTCTTTCAACTGTTTTCTCTTCTCCCACAGATGAGGACTAAGAAACTCTTTTATTTCTAAATCCCTTTCAGGGTCAATTATAAGACGAATTCCACTTGGCAAAACAACTTCCCCATTTTTGTTTGGCACAACAAGCCTTCCTTGATTAAGAATCTCTGCACTAAGCGCCAAGATTTTTACATCACGTGCTTTTGCATATCTTCCGGCTACTAGTTCATATTCTTCAGGTGTACGACCGCTTGGATTCCCCCGATTCATAAGTGCCCTTAACTGATTCCTGCGTGCATGCACAACCCGCATACTATCTTGACCAAATTCTTCTTCAATAGCTTTTAACTCTTCTGTTGTATATGTACGTGGTGGAGCGTGACTTATATCAGGCTCTAAAACTTTATCTGGAACAGTTGGTAGCGCGAGGTACTTGCTAAGATCATCATATTGATTAACTAAATCCGCAAATTTCGGATCTACTGCTTTTAAGACCTCAGTAAAACTACCTGGCATCTCTTCTGACAAACATTTTTTACAAAAAGGAAGAAGCGCTTCTCTTACCTGAGGGCTATCTAAAATGCATCTCCTAGCTATTTCTGTAATAATTTTCCATTGTCGACCAATTCTGCTTAAGGGCAGTTCGCTCATGGCGTCAACAACTGGCAATCTCCGATCAGCTTCAATTTTACCTCCAAGTGATTCAGTAGGTGGCGAAGAATAACCTACCTCGCTATCTTCTAACATATAAATAATACTAAGAACTCTCGAGTATTATGTCGACTTAACACAAGCATAAATTCTTTTTTTATCTAAATAAATTCAAATAGTTACTTACAGAATCTTTCTCTAACGTAAACCAATTTCAGCATCAAGATCTACAGGAGGAGCAATTATAAATTTTGCGACCCCAGCCACCGTTCAGCCTCAAGTGCAGCGGCGGATCCAAATCCTGCAGCAGTTACAGCCTGACGGTATTTTCTATCATGTACATCTCCTGCCACAAATACTCCCTCAATATTGGTTAGGAAATGATCTCTTACTTTTATATATCCCTGTTCATCTGTTTCAATTCCTTCAAAAACTTTGGAATTTGGTATGTGACCAATTGCCACAAAAACACCATCTATTGGCATTTCTGTTGTTTCCTTAGTCTTATTGTTTAAGATTTTTACTTTTTCTACTTTTATCGCGCCCATAACCTCAGTTATTTCTGAATTAAATAATATCTCAATTTTAGGATGATTTTTTACCCGATCCTGCATGATCTGGCTTGCACGAAATTCATCTTTTCTATGAACAACCGTAACCTTGCTGGAGCTTTTTGCAAGAACAAGAGCCTCCTCCATCGCGCTATCTCCTCCTCCGACGACGATCACCTGTTTTTCTTTGAAAAACGCACTATCGCATGTGGCACAAGATGAGACACCCCGACCGATCTTCTCCTCCTCGCCCGGTACCCCCAGCCATCTGGCATCAGCACCAGATGCAATAATTACTGATTTCGCTTCATGGGTTGCATCCGCTACTGAAATTTTGAAAGGACGCGCTGTAAAATCAGCCTTAACTAGATCTTTTCCAATTATCTCCGCTCCATGATGCTCTGCTTGCTTTCGCATTGCAGTCATCAGGTCTGGTCCCTGAATACCCTCTGGAAATCCGGGATAATTCTCAACCAATGACGTTAACTGAAGCTGTCCGCCCCATTTAACACCAGCAATCACAAGTGTCCGGAGACTCGCACGCGTTGCATAGATCGCAGCAGTGAGCCCCGCAGGACCTGAACCAATTATTATTACATCATAAACCATAGGTATTTAGTATAAAGCATCAAGTAGTCAGTATTCAAGGCTGAGTTTGGATTAAGATTTTTTGCTTGTCTAAATTTTTGCTCTTTGCATCATATCTAACCATAAATACACAGAACGTACATCCACCTCTTCATTCTTTTTTACCTCACTCTCAACTATCTCAGCTATGTCCTGATCTATCCAGACAGGACCTTCAAAAACCAGCTGAATTCTTCCTGCAAGATATATAGCATTTTCAGATGCTGTTGTTAAGTCGCCTTTATTCAAATAAGATACGCCTTTTCTAAATAGATGCCTATCCGTTACTCTGCGCACCCCTGAACGAAATTCAATTTCAGGGGGATATTCTAATTTTGACCTCCTCCCAATACTCTCAATCATGCAGGGATTATACTACTTTAGGCGGAAAAATCAAGAAAAACTTAAGAAGCAACAGTCTCGTCAATCATTCTTTTATATGCATCTTTACCCTGTGCTCCAACTGTTACTTTCACAGGTTTTCCATCTTTGAAAACCATAACTGTTGGGATACTCATCACGCCGTACTCGCCTGCTGTCTGGGGATTTTCATCCACATTTAACTTGCCTACTGCTACTTTGCCCTCGTAGTCTTTTGCCAATTCCTCAATAGTTGGAGATACAATCTTGCAAGGCCCACACCATGGAGCCCAAAAATCAACTACAACTGGGGTCGAACTGTCCAAAACATCTGATTTGAAATTTGCGTCTGTAAAAGTCTTATCTGCCATCTCTGTTTATAATACAGGGCCGTGCCAAGAAGTGTCAAGTAAAACTTACTTTTTAGTAAAAATTTTGTAGATCTCGTAGAGTGCTATCCCGCCCCAGACGACCTGAAGCGCAATTACAGGATACGCATTTTGGACAACCGCATTGACACCTATGCCGACTGAACCGAACAAATTTATAAATTGATATCTATAAGACTGCGGACGGAGACGTTTGGTCGAAATAGCAAAAAATCCAGTCACAAGAAGCACCATTCCTATCCAACCTATTATATCTAACAATAAATTCATAATTAATACCTACTCCATCTCCTCAGTTTTGGCGTGAAGAAAGTGAAACCACTGATCAAAAAATGCAAACAGCAACTTAAATGGTGCCTCAATCAAAAAATCAAAAGCCATCAGGAATATATTTACTTGTGAGATACTCTGAGTCAACTGTCTTCCTACACGAATAACAGGCATAAAGAAAAAATCAACAAAAAAAGTTGTTAACCCTTGCTTCTCCCCAACTCTATAAACATTGGCCAACAAACTGATACGATAGGCCAAGAAAGAAACTATCGCAAGGAAAAAAATAAATATAAACTGACTTACAACATTAAATCCAATCTTGGTAAGAACATAAATGATTGCACCAAATGAAAGCCCAAAGGATATAAACCACATTATATTAAAGACCGCATTAAAAGCTCCACTTTTTGCTTTCTTTATATCCAGAACCAATCTATCACCTAGCTGTGGATTATCTGCAAAGAGAAGCTCCCCAATATAGCGTATGATAAGTTTGGTATTATCCTCTCTAGGCGTTCTGATAAAAAGACTGACTATGATCATGAGTAATGGAGGCGCAGTGGTGTTAATAATAATAGATGACCAAAGTATATGACCATAAACAGCCAATTCATACGTCCCCTCCACAGCAAAAGCAAATCCAAGTTTTGTGAGAAGAATAAAAATTACCGAACGTATAACAGCAGTTCTGACTCTGGCTGATATTCCTTTATATCTTTTCTCACATGCGCCTCTTACTACTTTTTCCAATTCCTCCTTGTTTTTAACTAACACGCTAAAATTCTCTCTGTCTGATAAAAGTATATCCTCAAGTATAAAAAAGGCAGCAGTACGACGTTTTACATATGTATAAATTCTATCCTTACCTTTATAATTAAACTGACTCATTATTTCTTCATAGCCAGTGTGGAAATTTTTGATTGTCCCCTCGAGCGAATCTTGGGTTAATTTTCCAAAATACTGAACAAATAAATGGTAGCGAAGAAATGCTAAATCATCTCTAGCAAAAGCTCTTCTAATACTCAAAAAAATCTGTGCGTCTTTTGTTTCCTCTTTTTCACCATTTATCACAATGTCATCCCTGAGAACCTGAAACATGAAATTTGAGATCAGCTCCTTATCCCTTTTTGCGTTTAATATATACTGAACTCTTGCCGACATGAGATCATAAATCCATTCATTGAGAATGTTTTCGGAAATTTTGTGACTTTCCATTATCCCCTTTCTCAACTCCAAATGAAGATCAATAGCCTCTTCCACCTCTCTTACTTTTGATGCTGCGATCTCATGACCTGGTAGATAACGCGCCCACAATAGCTCCTTCACAAGCGATTCACCTATCGACTTACCGCTTCCTCCTAAAAGGAGTCTTCTTTTAAGAATACGCTCGATAGTAGCCCGAAGTATGACCTCTTCCTCACGGAATTCCATTGCGTTTCTGATCCTCTCGTACCAGGTCGCAAATTTGGTGACAATAGGATTAACAACTACCTTATCTTCATCCTGGGCAATCTCTTCTTTTCTCAAAAGAGATTCTATAAGAACCTGCGCTAGATGAGAAAGAGAACTATTATCTTCTTTATTTTGCATATTTTCTATTTAATAACACCATTATATACTATATAAGCAGCACCATGACAAGCATGCAAACTCTTGGTGTCAAATTGTTTTTTGTGTATTATATCAAACTAATTTTACTGTTAACTAAACATCATATGATAAATTAATTTATACACCCATAAAAAAACACTATTTTCCATAATCATTGACAATATGCAGTCCAGCAAATAAAATAACATCATGCCAGCTAAGTCACCTACCAAAAAATCATCTGATTATGTCGAACTGAGAGTTCCCAAAATAAATATTAAAAATCTTAAAAATAAAAACTTCCTAACACTATTAATTATCATAATGACGTTTGCACTCGGCATGCTAACTATGCGGGTGATAACTCTGGAGGAGAAAGTCAAACAAGCAAGCACTATGGAGAATCTACAAGCACAAGAAACTGCTGAGGCAGCACCCCCACCACAATTTGTAGAAATAGACGAAGGACAACTACCCATCCAGGGTGACAAAAATGCGTCAGTTACGATAGTTGAATTTAGTGATTTTGAATGTCCTTTCTGTAAAGCATTTTTTGATGATGCATACCCAGAAATAAAAGAAAAGTATATAGATACTGGCAAAGTCAAATTTAGCTATCGTCATTTTCCACTCAGCTCAATTCACCCCAATGCGCAAATTGCAGCTGAGGCATCAGAATGCGCGAATGAACAAGACAAATTCTGGGAATATCATGATATATTATTTAACAATCAGAGCTCTTGGGCTTCTCTAACTGGGGATCTCCTAAACTCAACTTTAGCCGATTATGCAGGTCAGGCAGGAATGGATACAACTAAATTCTCATCTTGTCTGGCAAGTGGAAAATATGCGGATCAAGTGGCAGAGGATTTGTCTGCAGGATCTGCTGCAGGAGTCGACGGGACACCTGCATTCTTTATCAACGGACAACGAATGGTCGGCGCCCAGCCATTTAGCGAGTTTGAAAGAGTAATTGAAGAAGAACTACAAAAATAAAATTTTATCCAATTACAGTTGGAGAGGTGTGAACAGGCGGATTGTGATAAGCCTTAACAATTGCATCTTCCAATTTAACCACTCCTTTCTCCGTCTTTAAATCTTTAGCAGAAATAAGCTCAGAGCCATAACCCTCCACACCTATCACACCCGTCAATGGATATGCTCTTACGGTAATTTGATTAAATGTTGCTCCTTTTCTTAAGTAGCTATGATTCCCACCACTTTAATTTAAAGTTTTTAAAAAAACTCATAAATTTATGATTCCAAAAACAAACAAATTTGTCAATGAATATGGGACAATTTATCTAATTGGGAACTATCCTGATTTTTGCTCCGTTTCTTATCTCACCCTTTTTTAAAACTATCGCCCTCAGCTCATCCTTTTCTTCTATAGATGTTTTTGAACATGCATCACGTGATTTAGTTCCTGCCATTAGGCAATCTCCAATCCAAAACAAGCGTCCGACCAGGCTACTTAGCTCAATTCCTTCGATAACCAAATTTCTCCTTGCCCTGATTGGGTCTCTATTTGACTCACTGGAGATAAATGAAACCCCGTTTGTATAACGGTCTCCTCTTAATCCCTTTCCGGCGATTGCTTCAATTACATATTGGGGTATCATGGGCTTACCAGCTGCATGAGCTGTATAAATACCTATTACTCTTGCTTCATGCTCTCTCATATGATTTATCCCGCTATATTAGCATAAACAAAATAAACATTCCATAATTGATTGTTGTTCTGTTATTATTTCTATATGAGCGCTGACGTTTTAGTAATTGGTGGTGGGATTACGGGTGTTGGAATTGCCCGAGATGCTGTTCTGCGCGGACTAAGCGTCATCCTCCTGGAACAGGGCGAGCTAGGCTCAGGAACAAGCAGTAAATTCCACGAACTCCTCCACTCTGGCGCACGCTACGCAGTATCCAATTCTTTTGATGCTCATAAATATTATCAGGAAAATCTTATTCTCAAAAACATTGCAAAAAACAGCATTTCTGATACTGGAGGTTTATTTTTGGCATTTACTGATGCTGATCTGATTCACGCAGACAAACTAGTAAAAGCATGCAGAGAAGCCTTGATTCCTATTGAGGAACAAGATGTTAAAAAAGTAATATCAAAAGAGCCCAAAATAAATAAAAATCTAAAACGCGCATTTTCTGTACCTGATGCATATCTTGATGGATCTAGATTTATAGCAATTAATAAAAACTCAGCAGAAAACTTGGGAGCTCGATTCTTGACATATCATAAAGTAATCGGATTTGAACAGAAAAACAAAAATATCACAGCCATAAAAACGCTTAATAAAAAGACAGGTGAAAAAGTCCTGATTGAATGCGGATTTGTCATAAACGCAACCGGTCCCTGGGTAGGAGAAATAGGCAAATTAGCAAGTATTAAAATAAACATGTCTCTTAACAAAGGTTCTATGATCGTTTTTGAGGAAAAACTTACCAAATCTATCCTAAACAGATGCAGACCCCCAGATGACGGAGACATATTTGTCCCAACAAAAAATTATACTATTTTCGGAACCACATCAGAACCTGCAGGAAATATAAACAATCCCGAAGTTGAACAAAAAGCAGTTGATTATCTCATAAAAGAAGGCTCAATTATGATTCCAGATTTAATAAATTATAAAATAATAAAAAAATTTGCTGGAATTAGACCGCTCTATGAGAGCTCTCATGGTCATCAAACCGAAAGAAAAATCAGTCGCACTTTTGAAATTCTGGATCACAAAAACCAAGGAATTGAAAACTTTATAAGCGTAGTTGGTGGTAAGTTCATGCTCTACCGTCTAATGGCTGAAAAAGCAATGGATACAGTTTGCGAAAAGCTTGGAAGAGACAACAGGTGCCAAACTGCACAAATGAAATTAACTTGAAATATTATCTCTTGAGTTCTATAATTCAGGCTATGAAAGAGGGACAACCTGTAGATCATGGAGAATTCGTACCCGGAGTCAAAGATCCAAATCAATTTGCCTCAATGTTTGAACTTTTTGCAACATTTAAAAGATATTCTTCTTCCAACTTAGAAGCAGAACTACGTACAGAGGCTCGTGTAGCAGAACTTAGAAGAAAGCTGGATCAACCCTGCTCAAATGAGGACAGAAGGCGAGCTTTAACAGAGATAGCTTTATTAAGAGAGCTTCAAATAACAAGTCTTCTTGAGGGTCACTAATTGATTGAGAAATCTTTAAATTCTTCCATCTCCTTTCCTGAACCTGCCGAAGAATCCCACTCAAACCCAACCTGTTTCGCATCAGCTGCAAATGAACCCTGCTTACAAAGCTCAATCATCTGCATAATCCTCTTCTCATCTCCCACAAAAACAGCCTCCACGTTGCCATCTTCTGTATTTCTCACGAATCCAGTCAGACCAAGCTTGGTCGCATTTTCGCGGACAAAATAGCGATATCCTACTCCCTGAACTGTACCTGATATAAAAACGTGTGCCTGTTTCATAAAAAGTGACGAATGATAAGTTATAAGTGATAAGTAACAGCTTTATCAATATACGAATCTTTCAGCTGCAACTTTCTGAGTTCTTTTTCGCTTGGATCAAATCTGTACTTTTTTATATCCACCTGAAAATCTTCTGAAACATTAATCTTTTCTGCCTCAAGCAATTTCTTCTGCAACGCTCGGTCTGCAGTCAGGTTATTTTTTATTGAAATAATACCTTTCTGATTTATCACTCTCCACCATGGAATGTTTTCTTTCTCTCCCAACTCTCGCAAAGTCCAGCCAACCTGACGAGCAGCTCTTGGCAGCCCGATATATAATGCAATCTGCCCATAGCTTACGACCCTGCCTCTTGGAATAAAACTAACAGCTTGGATTACTTTTTGTTGAAATTTACTTTTTTGATTCAGCATCAGATTGTTTTTTCTTCTTTTCTTTCCTAAGCTGAGCTAGCTTCCACATAAATAAAGCTCCTTTTTTGTCTATATTGCTATCTATACAATAAGTTAAAGCCTGATCAAGAATTGATCTATGAACGGTCTTAGCAAGCTTCATATAAAGACTCCTATGCTCATAATCATTTAGATCTTCAGCAAGCTTAAGTCCATACGCCTGAAATTCACGTGATACGTATTTATCAGTAACGGGATTGAATTTTTTAAGTACTGTTTTTACAGAATCCATAATATTAATTATCAAATCAACCAATTTCAAATCTTCTAATTATCCAATTTATTTGTTGATTTATTTATTGGATAATTGGCTGATTAGTTGATTTCAACGTGTATTATACCTGTTCATCGCTGACTCTATTCCCTTTTCAAGCGCCATTTGCAGAGAATTTGAGGCGCGTTTGATTAATTCTCGTACTTTTCCTTGATCTTGGCTTTTGAATTTTCCCAATACATAATTGGCTGCTCCTCTTATCTTTTGACTGGCGATTACGTGTTCTTTGTTGTGAGATTCTCCAATTCCAAGTCTAAATCTCCAGAATTTATCTGTTCCTACGTGCTCGATTATGGATTCCACTCCATGATGGCCTGCTGCTGCTCCACCAAATCTTATCTTCATACTTCCAACTGGCAGATCAAGCTCGTCATAAATAATCCATAAATTCTCAGGTTTTATTTTGTAATAATTGATCAGGAAAATAACTGCCCGACCTGAATTATTCATAAAAGTCATAGGTTTGGCAAGAATTACTTTTTCTTCATGTCCTGAACCTACCAATGGATCAATAATTGCAATCTCGCTTTTGAGTTTGGGTTTTTTAGTCCACACTGCTTCTTTTGCTGATTTACTGTTTTTGAGGTATTGATTGACCACATCAAACCCGAGGTTATGGCGCGTACCCTCATACTTCTCTCCCGGATTTCCAAGTCCAACTATTAGTTTCATATGTGTCTAATATACCACATTTTATATATCTAGACTCAGCTGTGGTGCCTCCACTTTTGCAGCAATTTTAAGCTCTGCTTTTTCTTGATCAGAAAATACTTTTACTCTCCCATATTCACCGTCAAAACCAGCGTTGACTTCTATTTTTCCACCCCGCACTCTGGAGAGAGCTTCGGCCACTTTTACTCCTGCTATTTTTTCAACTTCATTAAGTGGAGTTTTGAGCAAAATATTTATTTCCGAATCATATTTGCAGAGCTCTGCATACAAACTCTTTACCTTAAGCGTATTTGGGCTTGTGCCAAAACCTGCTGCGATCACCTGCTCAAGTCTCACCAGTTTTACATACGGCGGATGATTTTGGGTCTTGTCTGTGTGCCACTTTATTCCATGTTCACTAATTTTTTCTTTGTATTCTTTTGCCATCTCAGGCCCAGCCAATTGTTCAATTCTCACAGCCACTCCTTCTGTAAATTCCCGCCTACAACTGGGGCAAATATTTCCCTTCTCCAAAGTTTCATCAGGAGTAAATGATACCCCACAATTACGATGCCCTGAAAAATGATATTTTCCCTCCTCTGGATAAAATTCGATAGTGTAGGAAACTTTATTTTTCTCCTCTCCTTTTCTCATTATTGCCTGTCTGATATTTTCAAAACTTGGCTTTTCAAGCTCAAAAGCGGTGACCTCCCGTCCCATATTGGCAGGACTATGCGCATCTGAAAATGACAAGATTGAACGGTTTTTTAACTCCCCAATTCGCCAATTCATTTCAGGATCAGAGGATATTCCAGTCTCAATTCCATAAACATATTTTGCCAAATCACCAAATGCTTCCTCCAAGCTATCAAAACCTGATTTGGAACCATACACTCCAAAATGGGGAGTCCAGACATGACATGGGATAAGAAGTGATCGTTCATCAATTCCCAGAATCAACTCAAGTAAATTTTTGGCAGACAAACCAATAATCGGCCTACCATCAGCATTGAGATTGCATCCGCGGTTAATCAACTCTTTATTGAGTCTCTCTACAGCCTCAAAATTGGGCAGAAAAACCAGATTGTGAATTCGCCTCAGCTTATCCCCTTGTTTATAAATACTTGAAATCTCAGTTGATAATAAAAACAAAACCTCTTTTGGAGCATTCAAATTTTGGTCATTTGGATTTGTTTCGAATTTCGTGCTTCGGATTTCGGATTTCAGGACATAAACGCCCTCTCCTGCTTCTTCAAGAAGCATTTGAATTTCTTTAAACCAAAGTGGATGTGTGAAATCTGATGCAGAGAGAATATCCAGTCCCTTTTGTCTTGCGAAATCCGCCATCACAGGAAGAGTCATTTTGGGAGAAACAGCCCGTGAGTATTTAGAATGTAAATGAAGGTCTGCTAAATAAGTCACGGAATTATTCTAACATATGTTATAATTCCAAAAGTTTTATGCCGCCACAAGAAAGACGAATGAATCCTGAAGAAACTCTGCGCCTTGAAGATTTTAAACAGCATTTAAGAGATTTAAACTTTTCCAAAATAGATATCTTCAGCATTACCTTCGCCTACCAAACAGGGCAAGAAGCCCACAGAGGACAAATGAGAATTAGTGGTGAACAATATTTTGAGCATCTGTTGGCAACTGCATATATCTTAATTGATGAATGTAAAATAAGAGACAGGAGTCTCATAAAAGCAGCATTTCTGCATGACATTATTGAAGATACGATTAGATTCGGCGGCCCAAAAACTCAATCTTGGGAGATTAGATCAAGAAAAGCTCATAAAGAGTTGGCAGAAAGATTTGGCCGAGAAACAGCAGAGCTTGTATTATCCGTGTCAAGACCCGATGTGGATGAAGTTCAATTCCACAAAAAACAAGAAACAAAACTGTGCTATCAATCCAACCTTCCCAAAATATCTAAAAAAGCAAAAATTCTAAAAGCAGCAGATAGACTTCACAATACACGAACACCATATCGAGGCAACGAGATCAAACAGTTGCTAAAACTACACGAAACAAGAACTGTTATCTTACCCATGCTTGAGGCACCTCTGGGAGAGTTTCAGGAAGCCGGAAATATTCTAAAAAATGAATTAGAAAAGGCAGGAAGTGAACTTGAGCAAAAACTGCTAATACAGGTCAACGATAGTCCTGTCTAATCCTACTGCTTCCCCTGCTGTTCAAACATTTTAATTAACTCTTCAACCGTCGTTGCGTCTTCTGCTTTTTTGTCTTTATCTCGGAAATTGACAAGACGGGGAAATCTGAGGGCATATCCTTGTTCATTTTGATCTTTGATCTTTGATCTTTGATCTTTGATCCCGTTTTTGCCTGCAGTATGCAGCGGAGAACGTGTTATCTCATCTGCCAAAACCTCAATCACGATTGAAGGCTCAACCCAAACACTGGGGGCAATCAATGAATTGGTTCTTGCGGGTTTTGTAGTCCGCACTAAGTTTTTAGTTTTAAGCTTTATACTCCTCCACTCATCATCTGTGAGCCCTGTCCCTATTTTGCTCACAGTTACAAACTCATCTTTTTCGCTATCATAAACCCCAACCAGCAAAGCGCCAGCGCCAAACGCAGTCCTTTTCCCCTTGCCCCAGATGTAACCCAAAATCACACAGTCTATCGTGTCATGAAGCTCTCCAGCCGAATGTCTCTTGAGCTTGACCCAGTTAAAATTCCTGCCACCTGCTTCATAGAGCGAATCAATCCTTTTTACAACTACACCCTCTAAGCCTTTTGAGATACTGTCATCAAGCATGATCTGCAAATCTTTGGGATCTGTGAGAATCTGACCTGGTGCTGGAAGCAATATGTCACCTTTGTGAAGAATCTTTTCCAAGATTTTAACTCTCTCATGAAGCGGTGTGTCAATCAAAGACTTGCCATCAACGTATAAAATATCAAAAACAAATGCCTTGAGTGGCAGTGTCTTTGCCACCTCATCAATATCATGCTTACGACGCCTCTTGGTTGTTTCCTGGAAAGGAAGAAACTCCTCAGAATCCGGTTGATATGCAAGCGCCTCAGTATCAAGAATTGCTGTTTTTGCCTTTATCTGCTTTCTTGCTCCCTCAATCAGCTCAGGAAACATATGAGACATATTTTCAAGATTTCGCGAAAACATTGTTATATCTTCCCCGTTTTTATGGATCTGCACACGAAATCCATCATATTTGGGAGTGGCATGAATCTCATCCCCCATTTTTTCAAAAACCTTGAGAGGATTTGGAAGTCGCTCACAAAGCTCAGATCTGATAGGCCTGCCAACAGTCACAGTTAATTTTTGTACTTTTTCCAATCCTTCTTTTAGTAAAGTTGCTCCAATCAAGCCAAGATCTGAAGTTTCGTTATAAGCTTTTTCAAGAAGCTTTCGCTTGCTCCTGTCCCCCAATATTGCTAAGGCAAGTCCATCCAGAACTGTTGGATCACCTATTCCAAGCCGTGTCTTGCCAAGTGGCACACGCACTAGATGTTTGGCAGACACAGGATCCACTTTTCTCAGTAAATCTGAAAGGAATACAATACGCTTCTCAACTGTCCCTGCCCCTTTTGTATCTGCTATTTTTCTCAGAATTTCAAAAACACCCTCAACCGAGATCTTGTTGCTTGTTGCTTGTTGCTTGTTGCTTAGCTGTTGCGCCACCAAACCAATATCGCCCATCTTACTATATTGTTTCAAAACATCCTCTCTGGTTTCATCAAACGCCCGAGCAATTGCATCAGCAATTGTTTTATCCGCCATCCCTATTTCAACTGGCGCAAAAAATGGCGCGATTCTACCCTGTAAAAGATAAATAATTTTATCTATTTCTTCTTTGTCGGTTTGCTTAAAAAGATCAGACAAAATATCAATCAGAGAAAGACGAGATGCCGTTTTCTCAAGTTTTTCAAAAAATGTAGCTAGGTCACTAAATTTCATAACATTAAATCATCTAATTATCCACTGCTATTTGTTGATTTATCACTTACTCATCACATACTTGGCTCCCTTTGTCTTGCCTGATTTTTTGATAATACCATTTTTAAGAAGCACTTTCAGCTCATTTAGAACTGTGTCTTCAGATACCATTGGAAAAAGAATTTTAAATGCCTGATTCTGAAGAAATCCTGTTTTTTGGATATATTCTATTATTTTTAGCTGGCGATCAGTAAGCATGAGTGGCGCGCCACCCAATTTTTGTTTGAGACCTGCATCAATTGAGATCTTTTCAATTTTATCTTTAATTTTTGAAAGCTCAATTGCAAGCCCCATTGTGAAGTAGCTAAGCCAATCAGTCAAATCATTATCATTTTTTTCAACACTCTGAAGCGCTTGATAGTAAGAGGTGGCATCACTATCAAAATATTCCTCTAGTGAGAAAAACTTGCGGATATCATATCCTTCTTGAAATAAGATCAGGGTAGAAAGTGCGCGTCCAACACGCCCATTTCCATCAACAAATGGATGAATTCTCACAAATTCAAAATGTACTACTGCTGATTTAAGAACTGGATGAATGTCAGCTGAATCATTAATAAAGCTGATTAGATCATCCATCTGAATCGGAACAGCAATCGGAAGTGGCGGGCGAAAACTAACCTCTCCTGTCAGACTGTTTTTGACAACCACCTGTGTTTCCCTAAAAACTCCACACTTTTCCTCAGGCAAAATCTTCTCAACCGTCAAGCGATGAAGATTTTTTACAAACTCCTTATCAATCCCCAATTCTTTACCTGCCTTGCCGACAGGCAGGTTTCTAATTCCTAATTCACCAATCCGCTCCATCACCTTCCTGTAATTTAAAACCTCCTGTATGTCCCGATCTCGTCCGACAACTTCTTTTCCATCCATTACTCGCTCTGCCTGATCTAGATTCAGCTCATTTCCCTCTATGTGCGTACCATGATGTACCGCGCGGTTGATAGCGTCTTTACGAAATTCTTTCTCATAGTATGGGAGAAGTGGCGCATGATCTATCACTTCACGAGATGCCTCAATAATGCCGATGTTTTTGAGAATTTGGTTGGTAATTTGGTATTTAGGACTATACATAAATCAACTAATCATCTAATAAACAAATATACAAATCAACTAATTTTTCCCAGTGATGCATTTTTAATTATTGTGCTGATTATTTTAACTAATTCATCATTTTCCACGATTAAACTTGAAAATCTTGTTTTTAATTTAGGATCCAGTGCTGATAAAACCGAAAGCCAGTATTTTGTTTCTTTTAATTCTTTTCTGACGATTGTATAGCAATGAATAAAATCTCTTTTTGTTGAAACTCCATCTGCTTCCTGATCGTTTGCTCCACATGAAGTTACAGATCTAATCAATTGATTAACAATAATTTTATTCTCAACACTTACTGGAATATATTTTATTGATTTCAAAACCTCAATTACAAAATCAAAGGTTCTCTTATGAATATCAAACGTCTTCATTTTCTTATTAGTTGATTGGATAATTAGCTGATTGGATTATTGGATGATTATCAACTAATTCTCGCACATTTCCCGAGGAATGACAAATAAAAACTTTTTGTCACTGTTTGGGTGCTGAACGCCTATATAAATCTAGTCTCTTTTTTATTCTCCTACTCTGATCCGGAGTAACTACGACTGTTGCACACATTCCTCTCTGCTCACCCTCTGGAGACACTACATCATAACCAGTAATAACACTGCCTGTTAGTTTATCTACTGGTTTGGTTCCTTCTGGGGGAACGAAAAATATAACATCTCGTTTTTCACCCGATCTACCTTTATAAAATCCAAATGGTGCTCGATTATTATCAAATAATTCCCTTAGAATTCCACCCTCTTCCAATGGGTGCAAATTAATTTCGTGTGAATTTCCCATAATTTAAATGGGATTATATCACGACTATGGGGTTTTTATCAAGGAGCTTATGAACAACAACTAGTTGATTAGCTGATTCATTACCCTTGGCACCTCCTCTGCCAGATCTGATGCGTTGAAGCTGTAGCCGACCCTTTCGTACAAACTATCCCCGGCTTTTTTGTTGAAATAAGAGGCAGCGCAAGCTGCGAGGAATAAATCATTTTTGCAAGCTAGTGCTGCGACAAGTCCAGCCAGAACGTCTCCTGTCCCACCTTTGGTCATCCCTGCATTCCCACCACTAATCTTCAAACATTTATCCTTAGAACAAACAATATCCTCTTTCCCTTTTAGTAAAATCGTAATCCCAAATTTTTCAGCCATTTTTCTTACTTCTTCTTCCGTAATTCCTGATTCCTTATTCCTTATTCCTGTTTTAAACAACTTTTCAAACTCCCCCTGATGCGGGGTGATTATGCAATTTCTTGGCAACTCCTCAGGTTGTATTACCTGAAGCGATCCTCCATCCACCACCCATTTCTTATCTGGAAATTTTTTGAATAAACTTTCAGTCAGTTGCCTAGTATCATCATCCCCCTCCTCCACTCCTTCAGGTCGTGGCATACCAGGACCAATCAAAATCACATTCGCCTCATCAGCATATAAATCAATTTTTGAACGTGGAATAACTATCCCATTTCTGAATTCCTCCTTTGCTTGTCTGACTATTTCATTATTCTCACTTACAGATGAGTAATAAACCATGTCTACAATTCTGCTTGCAACAGTCAGCGCCCAGAGGCTAGCTGCATGAAAAAGCTTTGACCCACCAATAAGCAGCAGTTTCCCATTCTCACCCTTATGAGAATTGCCAGGAGGAACATAAAGTTTTTTTAATTCTTCAAAGTTAAATTCATTCATAAATCAAATCCAAAAGTAAAGGTTTTAAGCTTTAACTTTAACTTCCCAATTCTATCATCTCCACATCCATCAATTCATTTTTAAAAACAAATTCCTTGTGCGTTGTTGTTGCAATCGTTTGATATTTATTCATCAAATCCAAAACACGTCCAATATTTTTTTCATCCAGTTCTGAGAAAATATCATCAAGTAAAAGTACCGGGTCCTTGTCCAAACGCTTCTTAATAAGCGCGATTTGCGAGAGTTTGAGCTCCAAAGCAACCAGTCTTTGCTGGCCTCTAGATCCAAAATCTCTGAACTCATTACCACTTTTTGCTTTTATCAAAACATCATCTCTATGAGGACCTACCAAGGTAACACCTGCGCCAATTTCTGCGCTTTTATACTTTTCCAGCCGTGGTATTGATATCTCAGAATTGTCATAATCCAGAACAAAATCAAGAAGGTCTTTATTTTGTTTATTAACATAATCTATAAACTCAGCTCTTTTCTTTGAAACTATCTGACCATTTTTGATTAGTAAATTATCCCAGTATTCAAATCTTTCTTCATTACGGCTACCTGTTTCTTGCACGTCTTTAATCAGCGCGTTTCTTTGTTTTAGCGCTTTGATATAAACAGTCAATGACTGCCGATAGTCCCTATCAACAGCCTCAATTGCCTCATCAAGAAACTTTCTTCTCACCCCTGGCTGTCCATCCACAATATCAAGATCAATTGGACTAAAACTTACAACAGGAATATGGTTTGCAAAATCCAATTTTTTTTTGGCAACTTTATTAACTAGATATTTTCGCCTGAAAATATTTGTCATCTCTGAAAAAACGACTTCAAGATCAACAGTTTCTCCTTCTGCATCTGATATCTTCCCGACAACTCTGGCAATCTGTTTATCAAATTGAATACAAATTTTGTCATCTGATCTATTGCCCTTTCCTGTCAAAAGAACATAAATAGCTTCAATTAAATTACTTTTACCAATCGCGTTGGGGCCGACTATAATTGTGGTTTGTGGAGAAAATTTAAATTCTGCCTTTGTATAGTTGCGGAAATTTTGGAGAGAAAGCGTTGTTAAAATCATTAGCTTCAATAATTACCAATTTCCAATCAACTAATAAATTAGATGATTTGTTGATTCCTAAAATCATTCTATTACCGTTCCTACAAATTCTTTTTCCTCGAAATAATTTTCTATATTTTTAAAATTCTCGCCTGACATAATTATAACCTTCACACCGAGTGCTTCAGCTTTTTTAGCAGCAATTGGATCAAATGGTGCATGCATCCCAGGAATCCATTCATCTCCTACCATAGTCCTGAATTCCTTCCAGTTCATTTTATCAATTGGTTTTGCATCATTAAATTTATTTGGGTCCTTATCATAAACCTGAGTTACATTACTTAAGTTTATTACTGTATCTACACCATAATCTTCACATAAAAGAAGAGCATCATAATCTGTCGACCAACCTGGCTTCCAACCTGCTGCTACCACAACCTGCTCTTCTACTCTTCTTATTATTTCATAGTGTTTTATTATATAGGGATGAGCTATATCTCTAAAAATTGTTTTCACTAGGTGAGCATTCAACTTTGTTGCGTGAATACCTAGATAATCAAGATCATCCCGCGTTAACTCGTGGCCTACCACCTCTCGACCTGCGTCTCGATACTGACGTGCTGTTGCGCCACCGCCTACAACCAAAAAAAACTGGCGCTGATCTCCCTTTGCCAGTTCTTTTCTTATAAAACTGTTCAAATTCTTTAGAAATGAAGTATCAATTCCTCCATTTGGAACCACAAGCGATCCTCCAATTGAAAATACCACCCTTTTACGACTATTGTTGCTACCCATCCTAAGTTCCAATAGTAGCAAAGATGAGTTAGAATTACAATCTACTTTTGACATTTGGGGCAATAAAAAGTTCCGCGTCCACCAAGAGTTATTTTTTCAATCATGCTTTTACACTTTTTACATGGCTTTCCTTTTTGATTATAAACCTGAAAAAAATCTTGATACTGTCCTGCCCCTCCCAGCACATCAACATAACTCCACTCTGATGCGCCGCCCACCTCAATCCCTTTTTTCATTACTTTTTCAAGAGAGTTAAACAGCTTTTCCTGCTCTTTCATGTTCAAAGAATTTGCGGCTCTTTTGGGATTTATTCCTGCCAGATACAATCCGTCATTGGCATAAATATTTCCTACCCCTGCCATTTTTGCTTGATCCATAATTACCTGTTTAATGGTCGCTTTATTTTTTTTCAAAATTTGCTCAAACCTTGCAAGATCTAATTCTTTAAAAAACTCAGGTCCTAAATTTTTGAAAAATGGTAAATTACCCACATCTTTTGTCAACAGAACCTTGACCCAACCAAACTGCCTCACATCACGATAAAAAAGCTTTGCTTTTTTATCTAAATCAAAAATAACGTGGGTATACTTATCTGGTAAATTACCAACATCAATTTTACAGATTGCAAGCTTTTCTGTCGAAACTTTAGCGAAAGAAAAATCCCTAGCATACAATAACTGTCCAGTCATCTTTACATGGATTGCAATACTGTAATCATTATCTAGATCTATTAACAGGCCTTTACCAAATCTTCTCACCCTCTGAATTTTGGCACCTTTGCACATGCTTGTCTCTCCTGAAAAAATGCGTCTCAATCGAACATGAACATCTTCAATTTCGTGATCAATTAAATATTTTTGAAGACCCAATCTGATTGTCTCAACCTCAGGTAATTCCGGCATCAGAGGAATTATATCAAAGAATATTGTATAATGCGGAAAATGAAAACAAACATCAAATTTAAAAGCCCCGAGGAATACAAAACTAACGACATATTGATTTCCAGAGAAATAATCAAGAAAAAAATTGAAGAAATGGCAAAACAAATCTCCAAGGAATATAAAAATAACCACATACTGATAATTGGCGTTCTAAAGGGTGCATTTGTACTTGTTGCAGACCTTGTTCAAGCTCTCCATAATCTAGGCTTTGATAATTTCTCGGTCGAATTCGTGACTGTTTCAAGCTATAAAGGCACGGTCTCAACAGGTATACCTCTAATAACTGACAATATGGAGGAAAACCCCAGAGACGAACACGTGCTTCTAGTTGATGATATTGTAGAAACAGCACTTACACTCTCAACCATTAAAAAAATAATCACAAATCAAAAAGCAAAAAGTGTGAAATCGTTTGTATTACTCTCAAAGCCAACCAGCACAAAACCAGCTCTTAAGCCTGATTTCGTGGGATTTGAAATTCCCGACGTCTGGGTTGAGGGATATGGAATGGATACAAACCAAATAGGACGAGGCAATCCTGATATTATAATTGGACCATCCAGTCAATCTTAAAAAGATAATATCGCAACTCCAGCAATAGTCAAAACAATTCCCAATATCTTCATCGCACCCAAGGGTTCATGAAGAAAAATCCAAGAAAGTAACACTACTACAACAATATAGCTACTTGAAATCGCTGAGGCCAGTCCAACCGGCAGTTTGGTAAGAGAAAAAACAAATAACAGTGATCCTGCAGCCATCAAAAGTCCTGTAAAAATTCCAAGTGGTAACCCTTCTGTTGGAAATTTCAAATTCTTCTCGGCCAAATACATGGCTGGAAGCGTAATAATTAGCATGCCAAAAGCCATCAAAACATTTATCTGATAGGCACTAAGCGACTTCATGGCAAATTTCATCAAAAATGATGCTATTCCCACAAAAAAGACATATCCTGCTAAATATAGATATCCCATCTTTTTATTTTAACACAAGCTTTTTCTAGCGACTCAACGCTTTTTTAATTTCCACCAAACCTTCTTCAAAATCAACAATTACTTTATATCCCAACTCTTTTTTTATTTTTGCAATATTATATCGACGCGACTGAGCAGTAAATGCCCAGGTAAATCTGGTAAGAGGAGGATGCGATTTTAGAAATAAAACCTTCCATACAAGCTCAACTACTACCGCTAATCCATAGGCAAAGCCTGATGAAATATTCTTTTTGGGAATTTTTAAATTATATATCTTCAGAAGCCTTATCAGATACTCACGAAATGTTAATCCTGCCTCATCTGTCACATAATAAATTTCTTTATCTTTCCCTTTTTCAAGACTAAGCATAATTGCCTCTGTTACATTCTCAACATGTGATGTTTCAAACAGGCTTTTTCCTTTATCTATCCAGACAAATCCACCTGATCTTATTTTATCAATAAGCGCATTCGTGCCGTTACTTCCAACTCCCCAAATATATGAGGGTCTTATGATGATAATTTTTGTATTTGTTTTTTTAGAATTTGAAAGCGCTATTTCTGCTTCCTTTTTTGCTCTACCATAGTTTGAATTGGGATTTTTGGGATATAGGTATGATTCATCAATATCAATTAATGGCTTTTTGTCCTGAAGCGCTGCTTCAGAGCTGATATAAATAAATCTTTTTACCTTTTGCCTAGACGCACTCTCAAACAATTTCTTGCTCGCAAGAGTTATTGCTTTGTAATAAAAATCCCACGGTCCCCAAAAAGTAACAGGTGCAGCAAGATGAATCACCACATCAACTCCTGAAAGCTGGTCTTTCCAGTTGTCAATATCATCAAGTGAGCCCTCAACTATTTTAATCCCCTTTTTCTCAAGATCTGAACTTTTATCAGGACTTCTTGAGAGAATACTCACAACATGTTTTTCTTCCAGCAAACGCTTAAGCACATGCCTTCCCAAAAATCCTGTTGCTCCAGTTACAAACACTTTCATGTCTTATTTATTTTATTATTTACAAACTCGCTTATTTGTTTTTTAAATCTCGCAGAAGAAAATTTCCCTGCTTGCTTGATACAATTTTCCTTAAAAATGTCATTCTGAGCAGAGAAAAGAATCTCAAATCTTTTTATAGCCTCATTCAGCGCCTCTGAAGTGTTCTTATCAAAGAACAATCCAGTCGCAGACCCTGAACTCTTCAAAGGGTCAATTACCGTTTCTTTTACTCCACCCGAATGATAAGCAATAACTGGCGTCCCACACATCATCGCCTCAACTGGTGTAATCCCAAAATCCTCATCAACGGATGCAAAAACAAACGCCCTAGCATTTGTCATCAGTTCTAATTTCTGCTCATCAGTTACCTCACCCAAGAATTCTATATTTTCTTGCTTGTTGCTTTTTGCTTTTTGCTTTAACTCCTCCTCAAATCCCGCAAATCCTTTCCCAAATATTTTAAGTGGTAATTTATTTTCATTAAAAGCTTTCACTATCACATCAACACCTTTTGCTCTAGCCAGTCTCCCACCTGTCAGGTAATAATTACTGGATCTTGGATCTTGGATCTTGGATCTTGGATTTCAACTGGCGGATATATAACTGTCGCATCTTGCTGATAAAATTTCTTGATCCTGCCTTTTACTTCTTCAGAATTGGCAATAAAATAATCAACGTTTTTTGAAGCTAAAAAATCTACTTTTCTCAAAAAATAATTTGCAATTTCTGCAAAAAAAGCAAAAAACTTGTTTTTTTTCCAGTCTCTGGCTGTCTTATATCCATATAAATATCTCGGAGGTGTATGGGTGTAGCAAATCAGAATTGGATCTTTGATCTTTGATCTTTGATCTTTGAATCTGTTCCCAACCCAGTTGGGAAAATATGCTCCAGTTTGCGAGACAATCACCACGTCATAGCCTGACAAATCAAGGCTGGAGAAAGCAAAAGGAGATAAAAGACGAAGAGGTGAAATCAATTTCTGGCGAAATGGAATCTTGTCCAGAAATGTCGTCTTTATTTTATATTTCTCAAACCTTTTTCTATGCGGACCAAGATAGTCTGGTGCATAAATAGATGTATAGACAGTAGCATCAGGATAAATCTGAAGAAGTGTCTCAAGCACTCGCTCTGCCCCACCGTATTCTTTTATGTAATCATGAACTATCGCAACTTTCATTTCCTGATTATAGCTTTTTTATGAGTGTTTGGCGAGAAAAAATATTGACAACTTTAACAAAACACTTATACTTTCATTGCATGGAAGATAAAGCTGACAGTAATGAGCAACAAACCCAAACTATAGAAGGTGTTTTTTTTGAGGTAAGAAATTACCTTTCAGATCCTTCACATCGCTTAAGAATCAATGTTGTTAATGACTGTGCAAAATTTATTGAAGGTGGAGCAACAAATAAAATAATACTAGAAGCAATAACGGATCCTGAAAATCAAATTAGTTCTTCTTCATAAAACGCTAGAATGGAACAAATAAAACAAGAAGTAAGAATCAATTGCTCTAAAAATACTGACTACATTACTACACTGGCAGAATTCTGGGATAAATTTTATAAAAAACTTCTCAATGCTGAAAAAACAAGACTTAGATCTACTAGTCCTGCTATAAAACCCGATTCAACACTTGAACAAAGAACAGCGGAGGGAAATATTGCAGCAGGTTTAAGAGAACAAATAGAACAAGCTAGCTTCAATGGCTAAACATCAAATCCAAGCTGTTCTCCATCACTCTTGCTGTCTTCTTTTTCTTCTTCAGGTTCTGATTTTTTATTCAAACCAAACACATCATCAAACCTCTTTGTCAGGCTTTTAAATCCCTGGTCCACAAACTCTTTATGAAGCGCCGTAGGGTCAAAATCCAAGATCTTGCATTTCTCAGGATCAAATTGGATTGGTACGTCTGTTACGATTTGCGCCAGCTTCTTGGCAAGTGCTGCCTGCTCAGCATCAGTTGCGAGTTTAAGACCTATTTTCTCAGGCAGATTCCCTACATGTTTGTAAAGATTCTCGAAAGTGCCATATTCTTGTATGAGCTTGGCTGCAGTCTTGGGCCCAATGCCCGCCACCCCTGGATAACCATCAGACGGGTCTCCAATCAGTGCTTTGTAATCAACAAACTGAGAAGGAGTAACACCATACTTCTCCTCAACTGACTTTTCATCCATCAAAAGCGTTTTAGTAATACCAGTTATCGGCATAAGGATCTTTACATGCCCATTTACAAGCTGCAGCAAATCCCGATCACCTGTTACTATGATAATTTCCAATTTCAAATTTTTTTTCTTTTTTTTATTTGAAATTTGAGATTTGGAATTGGTATTATTGGTATTTATTCTGGCCGCTTGCGAAGCAATGGTGCCAAGGAGGTCATCTGCCTCATATCCATCCAGTTCAAATACCGCGACTTTCAGCTTTTCCAAAAAGTCATGAACAAGTGCGATTTGAGGCACAAAATCCTCAGGCAAATCAGGTCTACCCTGTTGGTATCCCGCAAACATAGTTTGTCTAAAAGTAGGCTTGGGTCTATCAAAACAAACCGCCAGATACTCTGGTTTTTGATCCTGGATAATAAGAAGAAGCATAGAGAAAAAGCCATAAACAGCATTTATTACCATTCCCTGATTATTGGTAAGAGGTGGATATGCATGATAAGCCCTGTGCAGAATGGCATTCCCATCTATCAAAATAAGTCTACTCACCTTTGTATTCTAACATAGGTTTATTTTTTTAACTTCCAAAATCTCAGAAACAAAATTTTCAAAGTCCGTAACAGTCTGACCAAACCATAAAACTCCGTGATCTTTCAATATTAACCAGTCATCCCCTATACGCTTTATCTCGCGCACAATTTTATCCACAGATTCAAATCTTCCGTACTCAATAACTTTTTCAGTTTTGTGATCATCAAACCTAGACCCCCGAGTTATTTCATTTTGATGAAAATGAATTGCCATTCTTTTCTTTCCCAACATTTCCAAAGCTGCAGCCATCTCAATATCAAATGTCGGGATTTTCACACCTGTAAAATATGCTAAATTTTCTTTTTTTGAAAAATGATGAACCAAGCTAAAATTGTTTGGACTCATCAAAGTCTTATCTGTATATGTTTACGAAACCAAATATTCTCTGTTAGTTCTGAAAGCTAATGCGCCATCTGTCGGCGCCCTGTTCCACAAATCATATTCATGATAAACTCTTCTTAATCCCTCAATCTCTGGCTGCAAACTTTCCTGCGCACCCTGCAATCTCATCTCTGCATCCGCTGAGCTATCTCTTCTTGCCTCATATTTCAAACGGACCGTCTCTCACAAACCATACTGTCTGCTGCATATCTTGCAGAAACTGTCCTGATGCCACGCTCCCTATCTAACTCGCTTGGATAAATTGTATGTAAATTCAATCTCCTATCCAAATCCCGTATTTCACTTCCTTGCTTCATATCATAATTATCAGAGTATGCAGAAACAACATTGATTCTTGCATTCGGTATTTGCCCGAGTCTTTTCAAATATTCTTGCTCTTGTTGATTTAAGCCTAGTGGATTTATGGGTCCGATCAAAACAAAAGATACAGATCTGCCCAATCTTGATAATTCTCCCCATGAAAGTCTTTGTGGAACAATTCCATACAGATCGCGCACTTCATCAAAAGCTGGTTTAAAAATACGCGATTCTACATAATCATTAAATCTACCCTTAGGAGGCACTACGAAATGGTATGAAAAATCAGAAACAGTCGGCTGCTCCCTGAAATCAATGAGATTAGGTCTTGTTCTCAAGCGTTTCTGAATCATAAATAAATTATCTCTGTTTTAGGTTTATTATTAGCGGATTAAAGTCAGTCTTTTTATCAAAATAATCCTCGTTCTCAGCCTTTTTTACTTTAGCAACTGCATAGTATGTGACCGGTGTCATTACAGTCTCTACCATTACTTTCAACAACCAGCCTGAGAGGATTGTCTGAAATAACAAACCAGATGGTATAACATTTGACAGTGCAATAGAATAAAAAAGAACCGTGTCAAAAAACTGTCCGGCGATTGTGGACCCTATCGTTCTTGTCCAAAGATATTTTCCTTTTGTCATCACTTTCATCTTTGCCAAAACAAAATCATTGACAAATTGTCCTGCAAAAAAAGCAATTAATCCTCCCACAACTATTCTAGGCGCCTGCCCAAATACAATCGTATATGCGTCATTAAATTTGAATCCAAGAGCCGGTGGCATAATAACTACAAAGGTGTAAATTACCGCTGTCAAAATCTGAGCAAATATCAATATCCATGTTGCGCGCCTTGCGTGTCTGTATCCATAAACCTCGGTTAATAAATCCCCTATTAGGTAAGTTAAAGGAAAATAAAAAACTGTTACCGAAACAGGAAAGATCCATAGTTGGGTTATTTTCCCAGCAGTAGTATTGGCAATTATTATCATCGCCACATCAAGCCAGATGATAAGCTCTAAATACTTGTATGCCTTATTGGAGCTATTCTTTAAATAATTTTTCATTTGATTTAGAGTATGATATCTGTTAATGATGTTTTAACCAAATTATGTTAAAATTAATCATGACCAATTATTTGCTGCGCTCACTTACGCCTCAATCTATTGAGATCTACAAAGCATTACTCAAGAATGATAAGCTAACAGCTAAAGACATTGCAGAAAAACTAGATATCCTCCCCCATGCAGTTTACCGAAGTATTAAGCAGCTACTTGAGCTTGGCTTTGTTCGCGAACTTGATACGTACCCAAATGTCTATGATGCAACCACACTTGAGCGCGCGCTCAATCGCTATCAAGTAATAATAAGTGATAATTTTAACTCCATATTTGGACTTATTCAGCATAATAAAAACGAGCTACTTGATATCTCCTTTATCCAAAAAAGATCTC
Source organism: Candidatus Levyibacteriota bacterium (assembly GCA_029260965.1). GTDB lineage: Bacteria > Patescibacteriota > Microgenomatia > Levybacterales > UBA12049 > JAJDCH01. The sequence continues at coordinate 27,987 of JAJDCG010000001.1, forward strand.
AGCTTCTTGACATGACAAATGCAGATGTTGAGCGTGCAAAGAAAAAAATAAACTTTATTGTATCTGGATTTGAAGTACCTGCCGAGACTGTTCGCGTTTATAAAAAAGCGATTGATAGAGGGGTCAAAATCCGCGTTCTTATTCAGGAATTAAACCAAAAAGAAATATTTAAAAATTGGCAAAAAATGGGTATAAAAGTCAAATATTTTCCCAGAATGGAGGCCAGGATTTTTATTTTTGACGAAAAAATAGTCTTCTTCACATCATACGATAAAAAGCACAAACAAGAAGCCATTGGTATGCGATTTAACCATCCCCCATTTGCCAGGATGATGAGGGAGATGTTTGATGCGAGATGGAAAGTTGGGGAAGAAATTGATTAATTTTTGACAGGTACTGTTGCCAAACCTTTTTTAACACCTATTAATTTAATAAAATCTTCAGAATCAATTGTTTCTTTTTTGAGAAGCTCCATAGCAAGAGTATCAAGCTTTTTTCTAAGCTTCACCAAGACCTCATTTGCCTTTTTGTAGGCTGCATCAGATATTTTTTTAACCTCTGCATCAATTTTGGCAGCCATTTCTGGTGAAACATCTGATTGTTCATAAATTGATCTACCTGAATCGTATGTAATAGGACCCAAATCGCTCATGCCAAATTTGGTTACCATAGCTCGAGCAACCTGAGTCGCCTTGTCAATATCATCACTAGCTCCAGTTGTAATATCTTTAAAAACAAGACTCTCCGCAGCGCGCCCTCCCATCATCACAGCAATCTGCTCAAGAAGATGCGCCTTGGTCTCATGCACTCTTTCTATTGATTCAGTCATCGTGTGTCCCAGGCTCATACCACGTGAGACAATTGAAATGCGATGGATTGGATCAACATGGGGCATTTCCCAGGCAACAAGTGCATGTCCTGCCTCGTGATAGGCTGTCATCTTGCGGTCATGATCTGACTGAAGCCTTTTTTTCTCAGGACCCAATTTAACACGTGTTGCTGATTCTTCAAGATCAGCCATGTCAATTGCTTTTTTAGAGTGTCTTGCTGCTGCAATTGCTGCCTCATTGAGCATATTCTCAAGATCAGCGCCCGAAAATCCAACAGTTCTCTTGGCTACTTTTTGCCAATCAACCTTACCATCAAAGGGCTTACCCTTAGCATGAATCTCAAGAATTTTCTTTCTTCCCTCAACATCTGGCAGATCCAAAACAACTCGACGGTCGAATCGACCAGGCCTTACTAATGCGGGATCCAAAACGTCTGGTCTATTAGTTGCTGCCATCACAATAACATGCTCGTTTGGTGTAAATCCATCCATCTCAACTAAAATCTGATTAAGGGTCTGCTCACGTTCATCATGGCCTCCCATCATGCCAACTCCCCGCTGACGACCAATTGCATCAACCTCGTCAATGAATATTATTGCAGGCTGGGCTTTTTTGGCAGTATTAAATAAATCACGAACTCTGCTTGCACCCACCCCAACAAGCATTTCCATAAATTCTGAACCTGCCATTGAGAAAAAAGAAACCCCGGCCTCACCTGCTGTAGCTCGTGCCAAAAGCGTCTTGCCGGTTCCAGCAGGTCCAACCATCAAAACTCCTTTGGGGGTTCTAGCACCCATGGCGCGATATTTAACTGGACTTTTTAGAAAATCAACAATCTCAGCAAGCTCTTGCTTAGCCTCGTCAACTCCTGCAACATCAGCAAAAGTGACCTTGGGGTTATCTTTATTAAAAAGCTTGGCCCGAGACTGACCAAAAGAAAAAATACCCTCCTGTGCTCCTCGTGCCTGACGAAAAATAAAATAGAAAAACCCGATCATCAGAGCAATTGGGAGAACAGCTGAGAGAATACCAAACAAATTATTCATAGCAGTCTCATCCCTAACCGTTACCTTGGTCTTATCAAGACTGATTCCTGCATCTCTAAAAATTGTATAAATATTTGAGCCGGGCTCTTTTACAGACTCAAACTCTTTATCGTCTTTTGTAGTTACTGTCAGTTGCTCACCATTGATAGAAATCTCCTTAACATTACCCTTCTCGACCTCATCAATCACCCGTGACAAGGGTTCATTATTCTGCTGATCAGTTGTTGCACCTATTGCAGAGAATGTAAAAAGTGAAAAAAGAAGAAGGGTGCCATAAAGAAGTATGTTTTTCCAAGAAAAACCGCCTTTATGCTTATGGTTTCTTCTCTTACTGTTTGGGGAAAGCTTCCTACCTCGTACTACTGCCATATTAAAGTAGTTGTGAGTATAGCACAAAAACTAGACTCATGAAAGAGCGAGCACTTCTCTCTTAAACTGTTCCCCACGGTCTTTGTAGTTAGCAAACATGCCAAAACTCACACACCCAGGTGTTAAAATCACCACATCGCCAGAACGAGCAACTTTTGCTGCAGCTGAAACAACAGTTTTCATATCTGTCGCATCCTCAATAATCAAGATCTTGGATCTTGGATCTTGAATCTTGGATTTGATCTCGTGCCACTCATCCCCAATACCAATAATTGCTTTTATGTTTTTTGCCTCTCTTACCACTCTTCCAAGATCACTAAAATCATTTTTTCTTACTCCTGATCCTCCAAGGATTAATATTTCAGGAGAATTAAACGCCTCAATTGCAGCAATTGCCGTTTCAGGCGTGGTTGAAAATGAATCATCATAATACTTCACGCCCCCTATCTCACGAACCAACTCAAGCCTATGCTCCAAACCTTTAAATGATTTCAAAACTGAAATTATATTTTTTGTCGAAACCCCCACAGTATTTGCAGCCATAACAGCAGCACAAACATTCTCATAATTATGCTTTCCAGGAAGTAAGATTTCCTTGGTATCCCCGATCTCATTATCACTACCATTTTTGCGAACAATCACTTTTCCTCCTATTACAAAACAACCATTATCAGTCTCCCTCTCACGCGAAACATAGAAAACTTTTCCTTGTGTTTCAATATCAGATTCGTTGCTTGCAGGATAGTCTCTGTTAACTATTGCAAAGTCATCAGCTGTTTGAAAACGCAAAATGTTTCTCTTTGCATCTATGTATTCTGATAAGTCTTTATGATGATCTAAATGATCTGATGTGATCATGAGAACTACAGCGATATGTGGGCTTTTTTTTAGGTCTTTTAACTGAAAACTAGATAGCTCCAGCACAGTCCACGAATGAGTATCTAATTTATCCAAAAAGTTAACTGCAGGCTCTCCTATATTGCCACCCAGATATGCATCAACTCCTTCTTTTTTTAACATTTCATAGATAAGACTGGATGTTGTACCTTTTCCTTTTGTTCCAGTCACTCCTATTGCTTTTCCTTTTGCATTACTCAGAAAAATATTTGTTAATGTTGTATATGAGATTTGGATAAGTTCTGATTTCACACCAGGAGATTTTATCGCCAGATCATAATCTTTTTGTCTATCCAGATAACCAGCCCCGTCCTTTTGATCAACTATTCCTATCTCTGCATCAGGAACATATTTTTTCAAAAACTTCTCTGCAGCATGTCCTTCCACTCCATAGCCGACAATTAAAATTTTTTTATTTTTTTTAATATCTTCGATTTTCATATTGTTAGTATTTGCTGGAATTCATGAGAAAGATTATGCGCCCCTGATGTCTCAAAAGATTCTTCCAATAACTTTTTACTATCCATCCTTGTTAAGACATCTGATACAAAAAGTCTCATAGCTTCGTCTTCTTCATATTCTCCTTTTTTATGTGCTTTATAAAAGGCTATTTTTACCTCAGCAGGTGTTCCCACGCAATCAAAAGGCTTTATTGCGGATTCCCCCAAAAGCTCTTTGTAAGTCTCTAAAAGTTCTTTTTTTGCAAATAAATTTTCTCCAAAAATCTCAATCAATCTCTCCTTTGCTAAAAAAGCAGCAAGTAATGAAAAAACAAAAGCACATTTTGCGCACTCTCCACACCATTTTTTATCAGTTGTTTTGTTTATGGCAAAATTTCTGTTGCAGCTTGAAAAACTAGAGAAATATTTATCATATCTTGAAAAAATCTCAGCAATTTTTATCTCACTAAATGGTCTGAGAATTGAAAAATAACATACATCAGGTGTCACAAATTTCTGCAGATATTCTCCAAGCATGCACTCAAACTCAAACGACTTGCTCCACTGATGATTTATTTCCTGATCCAAATATCTAACGTTTCCATAACTTGATGATCTCTCATTGGCAACAATCACATTTTTATAATCATAAAGTACTGCTGAAAAAACTCCGACAAATGCGTAAATAGCAGAGATTGGAACATGTCCGTTTTGAACATCTTTTCTCTTGTTAAGCTCAAAAATCTGTGGATCAAGAATTCTTTTTATATTTATTCCCCTTTTTCCAACCAGATTCATGACTTCATCCTGCAGATTTGTTTTCTTGAGAACAAAACAGTCAAACTCACGACCAATTTTTTTCAAAAGCTCTGCGGCAACAATTGACTCCTTTCCTCCTCCCATGCCAAGCAGTGACCTTTCCTGACGTGGCAGCGAAACAGAAGTTGGAAAAACGTTATCTGAGTATGGAAAAGATATCAGACCTCGAAAATCAATTTGGTTTTTATAAAAAAACTCACCAAGGCCTTTTGTATAGACTGTATTCCAAAATCCTGCTTGATTTTTTGAGAGAGCAAACTTTTCAATAATAATTTCGCGGGGGCAAAATACTTTGTAATAGCTGATGCCCAGGATCAGATGCAGGCTCTGTAATACATTTTCTAAAAGCTCTTTTGGGATATCTGTATCAAAGGGCTTTGGAAACTCAAGCGTCTCTCTGAGCTCAATTTCTTCTCCATTGTGGTTGATCTGATAATCAAATTCTGCGACTCCTGTCTGCGGATCCCAAGTATAATTCTTGAAAATAAATGCGCTCTTCTCCATCTCCATGAGGGTATTATAAGCGATTTGGCTATTTTTTACTATTTTTGTACCAGGGGCGAGATTCGAACTCGCGACCTGAGGTTTATGATTCCTCTGCTCTAACCAACTGAGCTACCCTGGCGTGATCACAAGTATACCAAGTTGACCACGCACAAATCAAATGCTATACTAGCTTTCTAATACGCGGGGTAGTGTACGGTGCACGTGAGGCTCATAATCTCACAGGCTAGGTTCAACTCCTAGCCCCGCAACACCGAAATTCTTTGTTAAAATCGTGGGTACGAACCCCCCCTGGTACAATATAGCTAATGTGGTATATTTATATCCTTCTCTGCTCTGACAACAGCCTCTATACAGGCGCGACAAACGATATTGCCAAGAGGTTTGAAACGCATAAAAATGGCAAAGGTGGCGCCTATACCAGATCTCACAAAGTACTAAAAATAATCCATAAGGAGAAATTCAAATCAAAATCCGAAGCGCTCAAACGTGAAGCTGAGATCAAAAGCTGGACGCGTAAAAAGAAACTAAAAAGCTTAAAGCTAAAAATCTAAACCCATTTCCCTTTTTTTCCCTCTTTAAATGAAAAATAACCTGATTTGGCAACAATCAAATGATCAGTTAAGACGATCCCCAACATCTCCCCCGCCTCATGAATCCTTTTTGTAAACTCTATATCATCACTTGACGGATCAGGATCACCTGAGGGATGATTGTGCACTAGGATAATTGAGGCACAAGGCATAGAAAATGCAGGAGCGAAAATATCCCGTGAGGAAAGAAGCATATTGTTTAGACTTCCCTGACCTGCTATTTCTTTCTTGAGAATTTCTTGCCTGGCGTTAAGATAAAACACAATCAAAAATTCCTGCTTTTTCCCAACAAATTCTTTAACATAAGGCAAAATATCTTTTGTTTTATATACAACATCTTTGGGGAACGCATCTTTTTCAAAAAGTCTTCTTCCAAGCTCCACACCTGCCAAAATTCTTGAGATCTTCGATCTGCCAATTCCCTGAATTCCAACAAGCTCTGATGCTTTTATTTTGGATAATTTCATCAGAGGAAAATGCTTGAGAAAGCTTTTACCCAGCTGTACTGCGTTTTTTTTCAGAGAACCTGTACCCAATAAAATAGCTATAAGCTCGCTATCTGAGAGGTTTTCTGCGCCTTTTTCTATCAGCTTCTCCCTAGGACGTGAGGAAAGAGGCAAATCTTTTATTCGCTTTCTCTTCTTTTTTAGATTTCTCATCCTGACTATAGTATAATAAGACTGTTCATGAAAGTCGATTCAAAAAAACATAAAGTTCTCAATGAACTGGCACGGCGTATACGTACAGCAAGACGCGCATCTCGATTGTCTCAATCTGAACTAGGTAGAGGTATAGGCGTATCAGACAAATCTGTTTCTTCTTATGAAAAAGGTCGAAGCATTCCGCCCTTTGAAAAATTGCGAAAAATAGCCAAGTCCACCAACAGACCTGTAAGCTATTTTACCCAGGAAAATGAAACAGATGCTGAAGTCACAACAAAACTTCTATCAATTGAGCGTGAACTTGCAGAGGTCAAAAAACTCCTCAAAAACTCTAAAAAATAACCTATTGCCTCTTGACATATTATACAAAATTCTCATATTATTAGATATATGAGGCAAAAAATAGGAATTATTCTTTTAGAAAGAACGGAGATAATAATAAGAATCTATGAAGCTGATGGCAAAGAATGGAAACTGCAACACTATCAAAATAAAGAATTCCAAGTTTCAAAAGAAACTAAACAAACAGAGGTGGATATCATAATCAATGAGATTGCAAGTTTTATGCTGAGTGATTATGCAAAATTTATTTCTGAATGGAAAGCCTGCGCCCGCTACTTACCTACTCCATTTACTAAAGTAATTACATCAGCTACTGGATTTCGAATCGAAAACCTGAGCCAAACACGTGAACAGGAACTAATCTGCAAGGGTATGTTTACTGAATTGTGGTAAGTTAAAAGAACAAATCCCACCATTTTTCCCAATTCGCACGCGTATCTCTAGGCTCTGCTTCCGCAGTTGCTCTCAAAACCTCATTCGGAAGCACTACTACACTCTCACCTTGTCTGGACATAAAAAGCTTATCTCGCGCCTCACGCTCTACAAAACCTGCATCTTGCACCTCTGTTAGTTTTGCTCGCAACTGCATGTTCTCAACCTTCTCACTATCAATTTCCTGCTTTGCGGTCTCTATTAGATCCTTTTTGCGATATAGATCATAAATTGAATGAACTAGGTTATTTATTACCAAAACTGAGGCTATAATTACTATAAAAAAAACTACCTTTCTAAAACCCATGTATTTCTCAATATAATACGCGCTTGACTATAAGTCAATTATATGATATTATGGGATCCTGTTATGACAAATCATGTCAAATTAGGCAATGCCCACAAAGATTTTATTGACTTTCTCAAGGACAAAAAACACTCAAGTGCGACTATTTTGGCCTATGGAAAAGATATTGAACAACTCACAAACTTCCTGTCTGAGTTGGAAAAAGAGCACATTCACGAAGTGGACAAGGACGATATACAGGCATTTCTCGGCAAACTCTCTGAAAAAGGCTATACCCCTAAATCTCTCTCTAGGAAGCTCAATTCTACACGCACATTTTATAGATTCCTCAAGGTAAACGAATACATAACAGATGATCCTTCTCTGCTTGTTAGTCACCCACAATACGAATTGGCACCGCCTCGTATGCTAAAACCAACAGAATATAGGGCACTTCGTGATGCTGCTCGTAATGATGCGCGTATGTATGCAATCATTGAACTCTTGCTCCAAACTGGGATCAGGATAGGTGAACTAGCAGACCTGAGAACAACTGATATCAGAAACGATGAATTACGCATCCGTCAACATGAAAAACATCCTGAACGCATGGTTCCCATGAACAAATCTGCCAAAGAAGCACTCAGTCGCTATATGGAAGTACGTCCTGAAGTTGAGGAAGACCACGTATTTGTCACCAAATCTGGAAAACCATTTCTAGTCCGCAACATCAGAACAGCAATTGAACGCTATTTCAGAATTGCAGGTATTGAAAATGCCAAGGTAAACGATCTCCGACACACATTTGTTGCGCACCACCTCAAACATGGAGTTTCTCTAGTGTTGCTTTCAAAAATCCTGGGACACAAGAGACTTTCAACAACAGAGCGCTACCTCGAATACGTTCAAGATAGGGCAAAAGACACCAACAACCTCAGCGAGCTTTAAGCCTATTTCCAAAGACTTAGCTTCACATCTCAACACACCTGATATATAATCAATAACTAATGGGCAACAACCAAAAGTCAGCACTCGATGATGATTTATTTGAAGAATTTAAAAATCTCTATTTTGATGACTACGAATACTTAGCAATAGAAAAAATCGTAAAAGAAAAAAATAAAAAGGACTTCTTAAACGAAAAGATTGAAAATCCAACTTTTGAATATCCCTTGCTTGAATCCTTTGATTTCAAAACAAGAGAAAAAGGATTTGAGAATTTAAAACAAAAAGTTAATAAAAATAAAAACCCAGTCGTGCGACTTGCATACACAAAACGCATTGATGAGATGCTCATACAAATACAGATGCTAAAAGCCTCAAAACTAAGTGATGATCTTAAATTTAGTGAGTGTTCAAAACTTGTTTATGGAGATCCAAAACCTGAAATATTTGAATATGATAAGAGAGTTGTAAAAATAGCTACTCATGAAGCTTTTGATTCAAAAGATTCAAAACGTATAAAGGCAGCAGAAAAATTACAAAACCTTCTGGGTGATTTATCTTACGATAAATCTATCGAAGAAAAACTAAACCTATTGCCAAAACCATCAAAAGACACAGGCAAAATTCTTAATTCTATCGAGATAAAGTCGGTTTTTGAAAAAGCGGTTGAAGAGATGAATCTTAAAAATTGGTCTGTAAAAATTGACACCACAGGCATTTTAACAAATCTAAATGCCAATCAGGAAACAAAAACAATAAATATACCTACGGATAAAAATCTGAGAAATAGAGAAGCACCTACCACAAAGAAAAATGTTCTTGCATTAATTGCCCATGAACTTGGAACACATGCCAGAAGACGAGAAAATGGAGAAAAAAGTAAATTAAAACTTCTCGGTCTTGGACTTGATAGATTCCTCAAAGGCGAAGAAGGGCTTGCGTCTTTTGCATACCAGCAAATTCAAGGCGCCAAGAATTTTGCAGGATTTGGAAGTCATTTCTCAGTATCAATTGGCGTAGGGCTTGATGGAAAGAAAAGAGATTTTAGAAAAGTTTTTGAAATACTAAAACTTTATTTCCTGACATCGATTGAACCAGATATAGATAGACTAAAACAAGCAGAAAACCTTGCATGGAACACTTGTGCGAGGTGTTTTCGTGGAACAACCTGCAAAACACCAGGCGCTCTATTTACAAAAGGACATATCTATAGTGAAGGAAACATCAATATCTACAAACTAATTGCTTCTGGATCAAAAGAAATTGAGAGATTCATAATCGGAAAATATGATCCGATAAATAAAAACCACATCCAAATCCTTGACCGATTGAGAATAATATAAAAATTTAATAAATTATTCAGTCATGGCACATGTAGGGTTTTGTCTAAAAAGAGGCAGGCAGCGATCTATCGCCTAAATCCTATCTCTCAGATCTTCAAGGAATTTTTCCTCAACAGGACCCAAAGGCTCAAGTCCCGAAATAAATTTGTAACATAATCCTTGCGTTGAAGTTCTTATGTACATCTGTGGATCCTCTGTTGAAGATTTAATCTCTATCGTGTTTCTATCTAATACTCAGGGTTTATTCCTAACAAAAAACCCTTCCTGTTAGTCGCACCTTCGATCGCAGACTGTAGCAGTGCAATATCCACACCTCTGTAGCTAAAATAAGATACTTCATTTAATTCTGCTTCAGGAGAATTAAGCAAGGCAGCCATAGACAAAGGCAAGTCTTTAGTTATATTCCCAATTTGCACAGAAAATATCAAATTACTAGCTCGATCTACATCTACTCTGTTATCAATAGAAAGACCTATTGTCTGTAACAAATAATGGGTTTGAGCATCTGCTTTTGCATATCCACGCGCTGACTCTTCAGCCTCTTCGGGCAAAAAAAGAAGGTCTTTTGCCCACTCAGATCCCTCACTAAATGTAGGAATCATCATTCCAGCTGTTGGAAAAACAGCAATATCTCCATGAGAAAAATCTACTAATCCATGACTACCACCTGATCTTTCCACCAATTTCCCATTTTCAATCGATCTCATGACCATTTCTAGGCTCGTACCATGAAGAGCAGCATGTCTTTCATCCCTAGCGCTGATGCTTCCACGCCGAGCCACAGCAAGCAAGTGCGATGCGACTTCCCTTTGTGCTGGTGATAATTCTCCTGATTCTTTATTCATATTGGAAATACTAAATTAGTCAATGGATAATAGCATATTCTTAGCTATAATTCAAACTATAGGGTTTTTATGATTTATTAAAAAGCTTTTTCCTAAATTTTTCCAATCTCTCAGGATCAAGGCGCATTCTGAGAATATCATTTGAAATATTTTGCCCCCAGAACTCCTCACTTGAGACAATTTGGAGAAACTCATCAAAACTGACCTCTTTTACATCTATCTTTTCACCTGCATCAAGTGCGGGTTCTGCAACTTTTCTACAACTACGAGCAATAAAAAAATACAAAGTCCAATCAATTTTTCCCTCGCTATTATAAGTTTTGTAAAGCTCCCAATCATCTGATTCTAGTCCAGCTTCTTCCAGAAGCTCTCTTTTAGCAGTTACCAAAGGGTCTTCCCCCTCCTCCTGACGGCCACCCAAAAGCGTATAAGCAGGGGGTCTTCCAGGCTGCTCTTCATGAGAGAGAAAAACTAGATTATTTGCGGTAGGTATGATTAGAATAGTATCTGGTCTTTTGAGTGCCTCAAATGTAGCATTTGTCCCATCATAAAGTTTTTGCTTCCATTGGTATGTATCAAAGATTTGTCCTTTAAAAACCCGCTTTGCTTTATCTGGTATTTTCATTTTTTTTCAAATTTTTTCTATCTCTTGTCACCCACCAATCATCATCCTTGTGTGCAAACCACCAATCATCGGAATTGGTTTTGACGATTTCTGCTGCCAAATCTCGACCAACCTGGGTTTTTAATCTTTTGAGTGCTGGCTTTATGGCATCATCTGCTCTCTTATTCCCAATATCCACCTGTTCTTTGAGGGAAAGTATCCATTCAATCGTATCAGCATCCTTGGCAAGAAGCGATTCTGTTGTTTTTCGCTCTTTCCACTCACGCACAAGCGAACGAATTACCCCCCCAAACTCAACTGTTGATGTAACGTCTATAATAGCCTCATCCTCATCAGCTCTGGCATATTTCTGATGGACATAATTGAGATCACTGACGCGTGCCTCAGCCAAATCATGAAAAAGACAAAGTTGCATTACCTTGGCTGCATCGACTTTTTTCTCAAGATTTGCCAGAACAAAACCTACGTAAACAGTCCTATTAATATGCTCAGCAACAGATTGTTCTCCTGATCCGACAAAATAAAAACCAGAACGAGGGGTTTTTGAGAGAATACCTACCTCAAAAAGAAAATTTGCAATATTTTTATATGACTTTCCCATTTTAGTGGGCCAGGGAGGACTCGAACCTCCGACATGGAGTGTATAAGACGCCCGTTCTAGCCGCTGAACTACTGGCCCCCATGTGTAGTGAAGTATACCAAAGTCTTTAAGGATAAGAAAGTACTAGAGGCGTGAACGCTTACCTATTTCCGACTCCACTACGTCAACAGCTTTGCCATATTTTAAACGTGAAAGCTCTTTTACAAGCTCGGCAACTCGTGAATTCTCGAGTACTTTTTCTTTCGAGATATCCTTTGTCGTATCAAGAGAAAATGGTGTCACTGGCTCACCCTGAACAATAGTCCGCATATAAGCATTATATTTGTCTACATTTATCAAATCATTCTCATTGAATGTAGGCTGGAATTCGTGCTGAAGATAATTTGCATCCGTCACACCAACACGGAATGAGGCAATCGTACCTACATTTCCAAAAATAGCATTTTTGATCTCCTCCTCCATTTGTCCAATAAACTGATTAGCAACGATCAAATTCAAACGATATTTACGTGCCTCAGAAAGAATTTGCGCAAAATCAGGCGTTGCAAAATTCTGAAACTCATCAACATAAAGAAAAAAATCTTTTCGCTTTTCCATATCCATATCTTGCCTGCTCATTGCAGCAACCAAAATACGTGGAACGAGAATAAGACCAAGAAAGTTTGAGTTTTCCTCACCTATCTTTCCTTTTGACAGATTTATAAGAAGTATTTTTTGGGTATCCATCACGTCCCTGAAATTGAATGAACTCTTTGACTGACCAATTATATTACGTATCATTTTGTTGGTAACAAAACGACCAAATTTTGACGTAATGTAATCAAGAACTTCTGATTTATGAAAATCAGAAGTCTGGGCAATCTGATCAGTCCAATACCTTCTAATAATCGGGTCATCGACCTTGGGTAACAATTCCTGCACATATGATTGATCTGTCAAAACACGCACAACTTCTATAAAAGTCGAACCCTCCTCTGACATAACTGTTAACATCGCATTTCGCACCGCATGCTCAAAACGAGGCCCGACAATACCAGTCTTATTTGGATCAAACAGCTTGTACATCAAGCCAATTATTGAGTTTGCCATGAAATGTTTTTGCTGCTCAGTTGACGCTTCCAGCATATTTACTCCAAGTGGTCTGTCTGTATCTGATGGATCAAAAAGTATGACATCTTCTGCTCTATTTGGAGGGATTACTTTGAGTAAATCCTCAATAAGATCACCATGGGGATCTATAACTGCCAAGCCTTCACCAGCATTAATATCTTGCATGATCATTGTTTTTAAAAATTCAGATTTTCCAGTACCAGTCTTACCGATGATATACATATGTCTTTGTCTGTCATATTTTTCAATATGAACAGGACGAGTTATGCCACGAAATGTGCTTTTACCCAGATACAGACCTGTTGTTGGTATTTTTGAAGGCGCTGGAGCACGCTTGGCGTTGAGCCAATGAATACCTGGAGTTGTAATAGATTTGTTGGGAAAATGAAAAATAGTAGCCAGCTCCTCACTAGTCATTATTGACACTTGTCCCCAGAGAGGAAAATAACGATATATAAAATCATTCATAAACCAACCCTTCATGAGATGCGTGTTTTTCTTGAATGAATTAATACCTGATGAATACTGGGTAAACGCTCCTTTTATATTTGAAAGATGGTCCTTGGCTGCCTCGGTTGTCTTTGCTGAAACAACTATCCTAACTACTGTTTCAAATCCTGGTTTTGTTAGCTTATTTTCAATTCCCTCAAGCTCCTTGCTGTCTGCTTTGTAAGATGCCTTCTCAGGATTTGCTTCATTTTTCTTTGTTGCTCCGATATATGAACGCCCTTGCTTTTTCCATTCATTCCCAGCAGGCGAGACAAGAATCTGAATCACTGCTCCCTCACCTTCACCCATCTTAGCTAAAATCGACGTTACAGATGAAAGAGGATCAACGGGTAATTCTTTATAAATCTTTATAGGCATGTATTCTGCTGTTCTCAGTTTCAAAGATGTAAATTCAACCTTTCCATCTTCAGAAAAGATATTGTATTCTGAGCCGATCACAGTTCCTTTTGTCTGTTTTGCTGACGGATCATCAACCATTGTTATCTCTGCCTCTGGATATGCTCCATTTATCTGCTTCTCAACAAAATCTCTAATCTTTTTCGAAACATGAATATAAAACCTGATGTCTCCTGGAAGACCAACTATTTCAAATGCTATATGAGGTTGAGATTTGAAAAAAACAAGCTTATCCGAATACTTGGTAACACGAAGCGCTGAAAGTGCGGCAAACATTTGTTCTGCTGCATCTATTTTGGTCTCATTATTTTTGGGAACTGCCACCTGCAGAAGAACTGAAGAAAGAGATTCCTCTTCACGCTTTCTATATCGGATCCAAAGCAAGATAATGTGATAAATGGCGATTATTAAAATAATCCCAAATCCTGTTGCAAGTATGAATACTGAGATTGTCATAACCATACTTCCTGAGTCTGATGATGCCTGATTTATAAAATCCATAATTATTCCCCTCCTTTACTACCATTCAAAAAAAGTATTTTTTTCCATTGTCTGATGATCTCTTTTGCTCTCCATTTAAGAGATGTTTTGATGCTAGATTTTTTTTCAACTGCAATTGCCTCAGGGAGGCTTACATTACTACCTGTTACGCTTAAAATTGGTTGACTTTGATTATTTGCATGAACTATGCCCGCATCCTGTGCTTCTCTATCAAGATCCGGCTTCTCCACATCAGGTGTAGGCGAAATAAACTCTCTCAACTCAGCTGAAATCTCAGGTGCGTGTTCTGTAGGGTCAGCTGGCCTTATATCAGACTTTGACTCCAAAGCTTCTGCCGCTACATTTTGTGGCGGAAGTGGGGCATGCTCTTTAGCAGGACCTGATACTGGATTCTCCGGCTCTTCTATTGGTTTTTGGAGCTGGATCTCTTCGTTTTTTTTAACATCGTCTGATTGCTGATTGCTGATTGCTTGTTGGCTATTATCCATACAAATATATTATCACTATTAAAGGGAGTGAGCAATTAAAAAAGCCTTATAAAATGATTACAAAAGAGAAACTAGTATCAATCTGGTATCCATCCACAGAGAGGACATGAGGTTATTTCTTTTTTATAAACTTTTAATGTTTCCTCATCTGATGCTATCCATCCACAACTTTTGCAAATAATCTTGTAGCAGACTTCACAATCTTGATTTATATCTTGTGCATTATTATGCATATTTCATAGCTAGAAAAATAACGATAAGGATTTTGCTTATCTCTTTTTCCAGATTGTTTCTTTCACACCATCTGTATGATTCACAAAACGCGCCATTGTAAATAGCAAATCCGACAAGCGGTTAAGATACTTGACGATATTTTGATCCACCTCTTCTTTTTCCATAAGTGCAATAAGCATGCGCTCAGTACGCCGTGAGATGGTGCGCGAGACATGAATCGCAGCTCCTGCGACTGATCCACCAGGTAGAATAAACTGCTTAAGCTCTGGGAGTTTTGCAGTCATATGGTCAATCAATTTCTCAAATTCGCCAGGTCTCTTATCAAGCCCTGTTACTGGCAGTGGATATGGATGAGCAAGCGCCGATCCTATCTCGAGGAGATCATGTTGAATTCTTTCCAATTCTTTTCCAATATCTATACTTAATACCTTTTGTCTATTACCTAATACTGCCAAGACTGTCCCTATCGCGCTATTGAGTTCATCAACTGTTCCATAAGTCTCAACTCTAATATTGGATTTTGAGACACGCGTCCCATCAAAAAGTGAAGTCTTCCCCTTATCTCCTGTTCGTGTGTAAATAGCCATTTAACATGCAGAATATCCACATCCGTAGCATTTGCGGCAACCCTCTTCATATGCAAGGGTTCCAGATCCACATTCAGGACAAATATCAAATAATGATGTTGACCCACCAGACGACTGCGTCTGAACCGAACCAGTTTCAGAAAGAGCCAGCTGAGCCGCAACCATTTCTACTTCTTCTTTTGGCGTCTCCACTTTTACATGACCATTTGAAGCACTATTGACAACCGCATCCATTTCTTTTTTAATCGACTCGATTGCTTGACGATCCTCAACTTTTCCGTTTACTCTGAAATTGTAGTGTTTTGCAAGAATCTTCGATATCGCATCCGGAAGCGAACGAACTCTGTTCTCGCCAAATCCGATACTCCTGGACCCGCCAATTCCTGCAAGTTCTGATATAATCTCACGAACTCTCTCTCTCGCTGGAACAGTGCTGTGAATCCTAAGCACAAATGAAATCATACGTCCAAGCGCATCAGCAAGCGCCATCAGATCAGATCCTGATTTACCATGGTTTATAAAAACCTCAAACAAATTATCTTTTTCATCATGATTTAACGTCACATAGAGTTTTCCTGATGGGCTATCTGATTTATAAGTAAGTCCCTGAAGCATGGTTGGACGTGGCATACGTGGTGTTACGGGAACCACCTCTTTTTTGGGTTCTTCTTTTTTAGCCTGTCCTGAACTTGCCGAAGAATCAATACGCTCCAACACTCCCTGGCGTGAACCATCCCTCATGTAGGTAACACCCTTGAGTCCCAAATCATATGCAGCCATATAAAGATTTTTTACATCATCAACTGTATGCGAGTTAGGAGCATTAACTGTTTTTGAGATTGATGAATCAATGTACCCCTGTGCAATACCCTGAACCCTAGCATGCTCCAAAGGTGTCAGGTCATTTGCGCTCACAAAATAATCTGGTTTTTCTGCCTCTGGATTATCTTTTAGCCACTGATCATAAAGTGGATGATACATAGTCTCCTCCCCACCTCTCCAGCGCCTTTTGAAACTAAACTCATAAACAGGCTCAATTCCTGATGTTACACCTGCAACCAAACCTGTTGTACCAGTTGGCGCTATTGTCAAAAGAACTGCATTTCTTATCCCTTGTTTTTCTATTTTGTCACGAAGTTTTTTGGGAAGAGCTTTGATGTGATATCCCTTAAGATATTTTTTCTTATCAAAGAGAGGAAATGCGCCTTTTTCTTTCGCTAGATCCGCACTGGCATCATACGCACTATCACGCAGAGTCTGAAAAATTTTCTCTATCACAGGAAGAGACTCATCTGCCCCATATCGTAGCTTCATTTTAATTAAAGCGTCTCCAAGCCCCATGATCCCCAGTCCTGTTCTACGTATTTCTTTTGAACATTTTTCGTTTTCTTTGAAAAAATAATATGTTTGATCAATCACATTATCAAGAAGTCTCATCGCGACCTTGGTATCTTTACCAAAGTTTTTGAAATCAAACTCTCCCGCATCATCAACATACGCTGCCAAATTCATGGCTCCTAAATTACACACAGCCCATGCACCAAGAGGCTGCTCGCCACATGGGTTGGTCGCAACCAGTCTTTCAAAATACCATGTATTTGATCTTTTATTGGAGCGCTCCAGAAAATGCAGGCCAGGTTCTGCTGACCTCCAAGCAGCTGTGCAAATAAGATCCCAGAGCTTTCTAGCTTTAACGGTCTTGTGAACAATAATTTTGCCACCCATTTCTTTCCATTTATCAATCTCCCCATCCCAATGGGTATCGTATTTCGGATCTGTGAGATCTGGATAAACAAGATCCCAATCAGCATCTTTTTTAACCGCCTCCATAAATTTATCAGATACACAAACCGATAAATTGGCGCCATTTATCTTGGTCAAATCTTCTTTTACAGTTATAAATTCCTCAACATCTGGATGCCAATCCCAAAGCATAAGCATGGTCGCACCACGTCTGGAACCACCCTGCTGGACAATATCATGAGTTGCGACGGAAAAAAGCGTAGCCCAGTTAACAGGACCGCTGGATGTACCATTCACCTTTTTAACACGTGCGCCTTTGGGCCTCAGCGATGAGAGGTTTAACCCCACTCCACCTGATCTCGCCTGAATCTCAACCAGTTGACCAAGAGCCTTAAGTATGCCTTCACGTGAATCTTTTGGACTGGGAATAACAAAACAATTAAAATAAGTTACTTGATATCCTGTGCCAGCACCTGAAAGGATACGACCTGCGGGTACAAATTTGAAATCATCCATGACACGGTAAAACTCATTTTCCCATTTCTTTTGATCCGCCTTTTTTTCATTGGCAGCAATTCCACGAGCAACCCTCTTCCACATCTCATCAGGTGTGTGTTCAGTCGCTTCGCCTTTCTCATCTTTCAGAGAATAACGATCCATAAATACTTTTTGTCTTACTCCATCAAGTTTCATAATGTTTTTGTTGTAATTGTTTTTATTTTTGGTGTCAAAGTTTTTACTTCTTTTTCAAAATCTTCAATATCTACAAACCTCTTAAATACACTAGCAAATCTGATATATGCTACTTTATCAAGCGTCTTCAATTTTTTAGCAACCATCTCACCGATTATTTTACTGTCAACCTCAAGTGTATCCATTCCCAAAAGTGATCGTGTTATTTCAGAAACAGTCTTTTCCACTTCTTCTGCTGGAACAGTTGTCTTCTCACAAGCCCTTATCACACCACTTTTGAGCTTCTCACGACTGAACTGCTCTCTCTTGCCATCTTTCTTTATAACTGCAAGCGTGACATTCTCTACTCTCTCATAGGTCGTGAACCTTTTCTCACAGTTGAGACAAGACCTTCTTCTTCTTATAGAGTCAAGATCAGAACTCTCACGAGTTTCAACCACTTCAGAATTCTTGGTACCGCAGTAAGGACAATGCATAATCAATTTAAAGTCTAGAATTAGAATTCAGAATTGACTATTACTTGAAAGTCGAACTTCTGAAATTACGTTATCTAGTGCTGCAAAAATCATATTGCACTAGATAACGGGTGTCAACTATAAAGTAATAGATCAAAATCTATCAATAGCCTCATGTGATCAAATTCTTCCCCTTATTTTCTTACACAAGAAAAAGATAGCCAAAATTACTGAATAAAAAAATATATCAAAAATCAGGTTTTACTCTATTTATCTTGATTTATAGATTTTGCTTTTTCACCAAGTTCAGTAATTCTCTCCTGCCCCTCCTGGAGGCTAAAATCTTTTTTATCTTTTACCATGTTCTTGATATTCAAAAACATTTGTTGATGTTTTTTATTTGCTAAAAAAAGTTTTTCTGAAAAATCATCAATATTTATACCCTGTGTTCTTGCATCACCTGCAAGAACTATTGCTTTATCAAAATAATTAAGTGCTTTGGAAAAAGTATCACGAGATAATATATATTCCTGCTCTCCTTTTTCAGCTAAATCATAACTTGCCTGAACTCTTTTATCTGCTTGCAGGAGGCTAAATTTAGCTTTTTCCAATGGATTGGAAATAAAAAATCCAACCACATTATCTCTGACCATTTTCAAAAAATACAAAGGATGATCTGGGAGAAGTCCTGGATATGGCAGTGCATATTCTATATCCCCCTCTTTTTCTACAGGACTAGCTGAAGTTGTCGCATCTTGAGCAAAAACACTATTTACAGGACTAAAATTGAAAAGCAGAAGAAAAAATAACAATGTTGTGATGATTTTTATTAACATAAAATAAAAGAGGCAGTGGGGGCTCAACCCCGATGAGAATCTATTATATCAGAGATTTTCTCTACTGCAACATCTAGCATTCCATTGTCGTTTAAAATCACGAAATCGCAGTCTTTGGCTTGTTTCATCTCCCATGCAACAGGTGAATTATCAAAACGAGCTGCGCCATTCTCTTCTCCATCAGCCTCAATCACCCTTCTCCTAAGATCATCTATGTTTGAAACTGTCAAAAAAACAAAAACGGAGTTTGGAATAGCTGCTTTGATTTTGTCTTTGACCAGCTTTACACCTTGAGTCTCAATCTTCCAGATAAGATCTACTCCTTTTTCAAGCAGTGGCAAAAGATCGACTTTTTGAGTTCCATAAAGCTCTTTTCTGAACTCTACATGCTCAAAAAATGCATCATTTTTTACCCTCTGCTCAAACTCATCGTGTGTCAGGAAATGATATGGTTCCCCCTCTGACTCTCCACTCCGCATCGAACGAGTAGTTGTTGTAACGACTTTTCTAATATTGGGATTTTTTGCTATCAGCTTTTTGATAACTGCATCTTTTCCTGACCCTGTAGGACCTGTTAGAATAAGAAGTAAACCTTTTTTATCACTCATAATCAGATTTGTGGGGCAGATGAAGTGTCTGAGACTTTTTGCCCAACCATTATTGCTTCCTCAACCAATCTGTTTGCATAGCCATATTCATTGTCATACCAAGCAATAACCTTGAGCATATTCCCCCCCACAACCTGCGTAAGTGAAAGATCAACTATACTTGAATGTGAATTACCAATAATATCAGACGAAACAACTGGATCCTCTGTTACTTCAAGAACACCCTTGAAAATAGGCTCTTTTGCCTTTTCAAGAAAAAGATTCTTCACTTCATCAACTGTCACATCTCTTTTCAAAAGAAAAGTAAAATCAGATAGAGAACCTACAGGAACAGGCACACGCACTGCCATACCTGCAAAAATTCCCTGCAAAGAAGGAAAAGCCTGACCTGCTGCAATTGTAGCGCCAGTTGATGTTGGGATGATATTCTCAGCAGCTGACCTTGCCCTTCGATAGTCCTTGTGTCCCCCATCATGAATTCTTTGATCTGATGTATAACCATGAATTGTCGTCATCATGGCTTTGTCAATTCCATATGCTTCCTCAATTATTTTTGCAACAGGAGTAATACAATTAGTGGTACACGATGCGTTACTTATTATCTTCTCTCCCTTATATGCATTATCATTGACAGATATTACATAGGTTGCCATATCTTTCCCTTTGGATGGAGCCGATAAGACAACTGATCTAGCACCAGATGTGATATGAGCTTGAGCTTTTTCAGTAGTTGTAAAATGCCCCGTTGATTCAATTACAACATCAATCCCCAAATCTCTCCATGGAAGAAGCGTAGGATCTTTTTGTGAATAAACAGGAATCTCTTGTCCCCCAACTACTAGATACCCAAGGAAGCTCTTGTCTTCAGGGTTAGGATTTGGCTTCACACCAATCTCTTGTGGAAGAAGACCATAGACTGTGTCGTACTTGAGGAGATACATCCATCCTTTTAGATCGGTGGATGAACCTGCATTTATAGCAACCACTTCTATATCTTCTTTGTGCCACTGTAGAATCACACGGTGTGCCATCCGCCCTATCCGACCATAACCATTTATCGCAACACGCACCATAAATTTAGTATAGACAAGAATAAGATCTCTAGCAAGAGGGGGTTGGCATTCTAATTGAAGGTCTCCTGTCCAGGAGGAGGTCTCTTTGGTGATTTTGGTTTTCTTCTTGGAGATTTATCATATGCTTTTTTGGCTCTTTCAAAAGCATCCCCCACTGTTGTCCCCGGTGGTCTATTATTTTCTGACATATTAATTACTAAAAACCTGCGTGTACATAGTTCCATAAATCCCCCCATCGATTGCACCGATACCTACTTTTCCATAATCAGGGCTGAGAATGTTCCTACGGTGGCCTGGACTGTTCATCAATCCCTGCATCGCCAATTCAGTACTAGGCGCAAGCGCCAAATTTTCCCCTGCTGAAAGATACTTAATCCCTGCACGCTCTATACGATCAAATGGAGACAATTTTTCTGGCGTATAGTGGGAAAAATAACCTCTCTCAAACATATCACGAGAATGAGCACGTCCCACATCGCGCAAAGAGTTATCAAAAACCAATAGTTCAAGTCCTGCCTCAACTCGTTCATCGTTTACCATCTCAAACATCTGTTGCTCTGCCTCTTTACTCACAGTTCCTTTATCAGTCTTGAAATGAAGATTAACTGCCTCGTCTGATTCAGGCCTGACTGTAATAAAATTAAGCGACTCATTTAATGCTCCACCAAAAATATCATTAAGCTTTGACTCAAATAAATGTGTGTTTGCAATCATTCTTGAACCCACCTGTGAACCAGTAACCAAGTTCTTAATCAACGGCGAGGAGGGAAGAGACACTATCACGCTCAAAATAAAAGCAAGGATAATAAACGCAGATAAAGCACCAGGAAATATGCCTAAAAAATGATCAATTTTTTTAAAAAACTGATAGATTCTGTTTTCTGATGAAATATTTGGCATGTATCTAGCAGCTCTACGAAAAAGCAGACTCAGTATTAACTCCGACAGAAACGCAATCAGGAAAAACCCACCAGCGTTAGCAAAACCAATCGGTACATCAAAAACACCGACAAGCACCTGCCCGACCGCACTATACAGTTTCAACGCCAAAATAAATGATATAATAAAAGTTGAAAGATCGATAAAAGCAAGCGTAAAGCCAAGCATATAACCCTCGTGTAAATAGAAAATAATTACAGCAAAGATAATGACATCAAGTAAATTAAAACCCAAAAAATCCATAAATTCATTATAGTATAAAACATCTCTTTTATGCTAAAATTAAAAAATCCTATGACCAATAAACGCTACCAAAAAATTTTCAAAAGAGCCAAGCACTTCTCCCTGAAAAGAAAAAGGGTTTTTATGTTTCTTGCCCCTTTCTTTCTAGTCTCAATCCTTTTTGGAATTCTTTACTTTACGCTACTCAAAGACCTACCATCACCCACAAAACTAAACACAACTACAGCCTCATATTCCACTCATATTTATGATCGCAAGGGGCGCCTCCTCTATACTATCTATTCAGACCGCAACCAAACATTTGTATCTCTTGATAAAATACCCAAATCAGTTCAAGAGGCGACAATCGCTCTGGAAGATAAAGATTTTTATCTACATGGTGCCATTGACTTGCGTGGTATTGCTAGATCGCTTTATTCAATACTTGTTCACAAAGAACTCCAGGGTGGATCAACCCTTACCCAGCAACTAGTAAAAAACAGCCTACTCACACCCGAACGGACAATTGAAAGAAAAATCAAAGAAGTAATTTTGGCTTTTGCTACTGAAGCACTTTACAACAAAGATGAAATCCTTGAAATGTATCTAAATCAAGTACCATATGGTGGAACTGCTTATGGAGTGGAAGCAGCAGCAGTTCAGTATTTTGGTAAAAATGCCCGCAATCTGACGCTTGCAGAAGCTGCATTCATAGCAGGACTTCCTGAATCACCCAGTACACTATCGCCCTTTGGATCACATCCTGAACTTGGCAAAAAACGTCAAGAGGAAGCACTCAGAAAAATGGTTGAACAAAAATTTATCACAGATTCAGAACGTGAAAAAGCACTAAATCAGGAATTGAAATTTCAGAAAATCACCAATCCCATAAAAGCACCCCATTTTGTTTTTTATGTCAAGGATATTCTTATCAAAAAGTACGGTCAACAGGCTGTTGAACAAGGTGGATTTCGAGTACAAACAAGTTTAGATTTGGACCTACAGGAATTTGTTCAGACTACTGTTGCCTCTGAAATTGCCAAAGTTGAGCGATTTAATGTTGGAAACGGAGCAGCGCTTGTTACCGATCCTGGAACAGGAGAAGTGCTTGCAATGATTGGTGGTAAAGACTATTTTAGCGATCCTCAACCTCCGGGCTGTACACCGGGTTATAATTGCAAATTTGAACCAAATGTAAATCTGTCAATCGCATCCCGACAACCAGGATCATCAATCAAGCCAATCAATTACGCGGTCGGACTTCTAAAGGGCTACAGTGCTGCTACAAAATTTATTGATGCTCCTGTTTGCTATCCTATCGCAGGTCAACCTGCTTTTTGCCCAAAAAACTATGACAACAGATTTCATGGAGTAGTTTCAATGCGCCAAGCGCTTGCTAATTCATACAACATACCTGCTGTACAAATGTTAAAAATGAATACCATTGAAAGCATGATCGCAACAGCATCAGCAATGGGCATACACTTTAATGATCCTCGTGGTTATGGACTATCCCTTACCCTAGGTGGTGGACAAGTAAAAATGACAGATATGGCAACAGCATTTGGTGTGTTTGCAAATCAGGGATATAGAGTAGATCTACAGCCAATACTTAAAATAACTGATAGGGATGGGAAGGTGGTTGAAGAGTACAAGCCACCCAAAAGTCCTATTTTTGGTAAGAAGGTGTTACCATCTGAGGTTGCATTCATTATTTCAGACATGCTTGCTGATAACAATGCTCGCACCCCCGCTTTTGGACCGAATTCTGAACTAAAAATTGACGGCCAAAGAGTCTCTGTCAAAACAGGAACTACAAACGATTACCGCGACAACTGGACAATTGGCTACACACCATCATATCTCACAGCTGTCTGGGTAGGTAACAACGACAACGCTGCTATGTCTTCTGGTGTTGTGTCAGGTTTGACAGGTGCATCTCCCATCTGGAATCGGATAATGACCCATCTTCTGGAGGGTAAAAAATCAGAAATCCCCCAAAAGCCCCCAAACGTAATAGGTAAATATTCCTGTGGCAGTAGTAGCAGCGCATCAGCAAATCAAAATTCAGGATGCAGCCAGTTTGAGTATTTTATACAAGGAACTGAAACCAAAACCTCTATAAAACAGTCTCTAGAAAAAGTCTTCATTGATAAAGCAACTAATACTTTAGCCAAACCAGGACAAACTGAAAACGTTGAAGAACGAGAGGAGACAATAGCAACAGATGAGCTGGGTAATAAATACTGCATCTCATGTGCCCAACCCACACCCTAGATCTTAAAAAACCAAAACTAACACTATGGAATATACTAAATATGCTAAACGCTCAGGTAAAAAGACTGCAATTCTGATTGGCGCGCTTATCGCGCTTATTCTCTTCTTTGCCATACTTTCAGTAATACTCACTGTGAGAAAAAATTCGGTGTTGGTAAAAAATACGTCAATTGAAAAATCTACACCCCTGCACTGAGAAGCTCCCATTGCTTTTTGATATCTTCTCCAACAAAAAGCGCGCTGTTGGCGCAGAATCTGGTAGCACCTGCGTCCTTTGCAAGAAGTAAAGTTTTGTCATTTATCCCACCATCCACTTCAATTGGAATATCTGTTTTAGATCTCAGCTGCTTTATCTTTTCCAAAAGCTCAGGCTCAAACTTCTGCCCCGCAAAACCTGCGCTTATCATCATTACGGTTATACTATCTAGATCATCAAGTGGCACTTTTATATCATCTAGTCCTGAATCTTTATCAAGGGCAAGCCCTACCTCACCAAACATCTGACCACGCGCTACGAACTCTACCTGATCTGACATCTTTTCAATGTGCCCGACGAAACGACGGAAACCAGCATCAGCAAAAGGCTTGAGATAATTAACTGGCTCATCCACCATCATATGTGCTTCAAGTAAAAATGTGTCTTTATATTTTGTAAATGGAACTGGATCCAAAAAAGTAGTATTTGGTGCAAATCTACCATCTAGTAAATCAACATGAATGGTGCGAGCATATCCTTTTACTTTTTCAAGCTTTTGTTCAATTTCTGAAAAATCTGTCTCCAAAATTGCGGGAATTATTTCAAACATAAAATAAAATGGCTAAATTAGCTATCTAGCTTATTTTCTATTATTCTTATCTTATCCACTCTTCTTGTATGTCTCTCAATCATCGCAATCTCTGCGTTTACGAAAATTTCAACAGCTTTAAAAATATCATCTTCTGTTAAGAACCGTACCCCAAGAGAAACCATATTTGCATGATTATGCTCACGAGTCAAACGAAGCATCTCAAATGGATCTGTACTTTTTTTTCCTGTTATATCAATAGCTTGAACAGGAACTGCAGGTGTATAAAAAAGGGCACATCTGACATTCTTAAATTTATTAGCAACCATCGCCTCACCTTGTCCAGATCCACCAAAAATAATTCCAATACTTTCTGGGTTTTGAGAAACACCTTCTGCAGCTTTTCCTATAAAATCGGGGTAATCATCATCCAAGTTAAGCTCATAAGCCCCACAATCCTCAACCTCATGCCCTTTATCTTCAAGAAAATCTTTTACTTTATTTTTGATGTCTAATCCAGTATGATCGGTAGCAATAAAAACCTTCATTGAGATTTATAATATCAGATTTATGGAGAATTGACGAGAGCTTAGGGAGATTCAAAGATCCAAGAACAAAAATCCAAGATCCAAACTTACTGTCCTACTATTACTTCAGCTCCAGTTGTGAGGCTAGCTGAAACGCTTCCAGTTACTGTTCCTGATACTTTTTCTTTCAGGTCAGCAAGCAATAGCTCGAGATAATCTTTGCTTTCCTCACTTACGTTTACTGTAATTCCTTCGTAATCAAAATTATCCGCATTTCCTGTAGTACCTAGTGTGTATCCGAGATCTTCAATTATGTCTGCCATATCTCCTGCAGCTCCCGCTGTTCCAGATCCATTGAGTACATCTACTGTTAGCTCTGAACGGTCAAGATCGGGCGCTTCAGTTGGCGTAGCCGTTGGATCTACCACTGGAGCACTGGTTGGTGCTTGTTCATTGAGGGGGATTAGTGATACTTCTCCATTTTCACGGCTCTGCCCGAGGAAATAAAGACCAGCAACAATTGCAATAATAACCAGAATTGTCGTAATAATTACAACAGGAGCTTTTGATTTTTTGCCTGTGTTCTCAACTTCTGCGTAGTTTGAGTAATCTTGAAATGGACCTTCTTCACTCATCTTAGTGGTACTATATCATATTTTTACAAAATTGCAACTCCTATTTGAAAATTGAAGCAAAGTGGTATAATAGCATTATGCCCAAGAAGCTTCTAATTTTTATCTTTTCTTCTTTTCTTGTTCTTACAAGTTTTCTTGTGATATCGCCTGTGTTAACAAGAGCTGATGAGCTTGATGATATCAACCGCCAGCTTGCCAAGCTGCAGGAAGATCTCAAGAAGTCAATTGCAGCAACCGAGCCAGTAGAGACAGAGCTGAAGTCCATGCAAGCACAAATTAAATCTATCCAGGGACGAGTCGTGCAGATTGAACAAAATCTAATAGTTAAGAAAAAGGAAATTGACGATGGTTATAAAAAACTTGCCGAAAAAGATAAAATCCTCACTGAAACAATCAGAAATTATTATGTTAAATCATACTATGATACACCGCTTCTGATTCTCTTCTCACTAACTGATGCATCGGACATTACCCAGGCGCTTTTCTATCAACAAGCAAAAACCAAACAGGACAAAGCTATAATCACAGGTATCGCTCTTTCTGTTGTGGATCTGGAAAAGAAAAAAGCAAATCTAGAGCATGAACAAAAAACACTCATCTCAGTAAAGGCTAGCCTGGATGAACAGAGTAAAAAACTCGATGAGGTAGTCAAAGGCGCCAAGAATTTCCAGTCCGAACTCTCTGGTAAAATAGCTGAACTATCCGTACAACAACAATCAATTATTAACGCAAGGTCTGGTAATTCAACATTTACAGTTGGTGGTGGTGAACTAGCAGATGAATATTTGTCATCAGGCAAGGGATTTAGAGAATCAGCACCAGGTGGACATTTTGCAGTATTTTCATTTGGTGGATATACACATCGAAAAGGTATGAGCCAATACGGAGCAAGAGGACGAGCACAATCTGGACAAAATTTCAAACAAATCCTCAATGCTTATTATGGAAAAGAGCCAACTGGCAAAAATACTGATGGAGATATTAATGTCTCAGGCCATGGCTCAATGAATTTTGAAGACAGATATCTGATGGGAATTGCAGAGATGCCATCAAGCTGGCCAGCAGAAGCATTGAAAGCCCAAGCAGTAGCAGCCAGAACATATGCTATCCGATTCAAAGACGAAGGCAAAGAAATCTGTACTACTGAATCTTGTCAGGTTTTCAATTCAGGTAAAGCTGATAATCCCCCTGCAGCATGGCGCGATGCAGTTCAGTCAACAAGAGGACAAGTTCTTGATGGAGTAGTAACCTACTATGCATCAACTCATGGAGGCTTTGCATCCCCTATTGGTTGGGACACTACCGATGGAGCAGGAGGTTCAAATTTTATAGATAAAGCCTGGGATAATGCTGGAGGTTCTCCATGGCTATATAAAGCATGGTGGAGACAGGGTTACAGCAACAGTGGATCAACTTGTGGCAGATCAAATCCATGGCTTTCTCCCCAAGAAATGGCAGATATTGTCAATGCAGCAATAGCACTAAGAGATTCAGGGGGGATTGACACAGGACGAATAACCCCCGTTACAACATCTTGTTGGGGAGGCAATCCCTACAGCATGGACGAGCTGCGCAATCTTACCTCTGGGAAAGGAGGAATATCTTCAGCAACAAGCGTTTCAGTATCGCAAGGAAATGGCACCACTGCAAGTGTTATAATCAATGGTGTGTCGCTTAGTGGCGATGATTTCAAGAGAGCATTTAATTTGAGAGCACCAGGATACCTCTCTGTTCCACAATCTGGCTTTGCATTTTTCAATATAGAGCATAAATAAACCATGAGAACTATTTTTGAACTAAAAAAGAAAAAATCTACCAATTCCAATCCTGATCAAAAAGGAATTCAGCCAACAACAGAAACCACAAACCAGCCACAAAACAACACTATTATCAAAACAGGACACATGGGGCTTTTTACCGATATCTGCGAATACCCCGATAATATAGATTTTGTAAATCAGGAAAAGGATGAAAAAATAGTGCTCTTTCTCAGACAGCATTTTGCAACCAATTTTCCCTGGATTGCTTCTTCCACAATCGCACTCTTTATCCCCCCTGTTTTAGGATTTCTGATAAACACTCTAGAAATAGAATTGTTCACAGTTCCATCTGGGCTCTTGGTAGCACTTATTGTGTTTTATTACCTTGTCATTTTCGGATACGTATATACCTCCTTTCTCTCCTGGTTTTTCAACATCGGTATTGTAACCAAAAAAAGAATTGTTGACATTGACTACTCAAGCATCCTCCATAAAAACATCGCTTCAGTTCATCTCTCAGAAGTTGTTGACACGGATTTTACTCAACAGGGCTTTTTCTCTGGATTCTACAATTATGGAAATGTATTTATACAAACAGAAAGTGTCAAACCAAATTTTGAATTCACCGCAAGTCCCAGACCAGTACATGTAACAACAATTATTCAAGATCTAATTGCAAAGAAGCGAAGAACTAATCAATAACCAATATGTTTGAATTTGACCAACTACTTACACCCAGTGTGATCAACCTTACACTCAAAATTCCATTAGCAGTGCTTACCTTTCTCTTTTTTATCTTCACGCTAATTGTCGTCTCAAGAGTACGCACGCTTAACCGCTCATTACAGATTTACCATTCAGGAGCCTCATCAACTCTCATGACTATTGCAATTGCCTATTCAATCGTCGTATTCTTTCTTTTTCTATTTGTCCTTGTTATAGTATAACTAATGCCTAGTCTTTCATTTGCCAAGCTGGTTGCAACACCAACTGATCCTTCTTGGTCGCAGGCTTACAACGCCGGTAATCTATTTGTTTGTCTATCAGTCTCCAAAAAAGAAGACAGCAGTGAATCTCTCCATGAAATCGGCAAAGACATCCTAGACAATCTAGAGGCAGAATTCTTCACTCTGGAGGAAAAAAATCTTGATAACATCAAGCAAGCAATAGCAACCAGCATCAAAGAACGCTCTCCTGAAATAAGCATCAATCTAACACTCGCCTACTTCAAAGACAATCTTTTATATATTTTCATTGCAGGATCTGGAAAAGCTATTATGAAGCGCGGAATGCGAATCGGCACACTACTTGAAAAAGAGGATGATAATCACAAAAAAATAGACTCAGCATCAGGCTTTCTCGAGGACGGCGATATTATAGTCCTCCAAACACACCAATTTAGTAAAAACGTACCCCACGAACGAATAAAAGAAGCGCTGTCTATAGATCTACCAAGTGACATAGCAGAAATTCTTTCACCCCACATGCACGAACAAGAAGATGGAGGACAAGCTGCGATAATTGTTGCTTATAAAGGAGGAAGCAAAAAAGAAGAACTACTTGCATCTCTGGAAAGTGAAAATCAGGACACTGAATCAGAATTAAGTGTTGGTGAATCTCTAGAAAACGAGGACATTGCAAGCTTGCCACACAAAACTCAAGAATTAGAAAAAGAAAACTCTGCTGGGAGCGATGAACCAGTTGAGATAAACACTGAAAAACCGATTACAGCAGTGGACCCACTTATCAGTAGCGCGAAGAGAGAATCATTTCTTTCACGATTCATACCTCAATTTCTCAAAAAACAAGAAGGAGAATCCCACATTAACCACAGAAAAAAAGTAATTCTCAGCATTTTGATTATCCTGACCGTCCTACTTACGGTAAGTATTTTTATGAGCAAAAACCGAGAAGAACAGCAAAAGATCGAAGCTACATTTAACGAGATTTATGAGCCTGCTCTTAAAAATTATGAAGATGGAGTGGAGCTCAAATCCATCAATGAATCTTTTGCCAGAGAAAGCTTTATCAAAGCGCGCGAATTGATCACAAATGGTCTTAGCAAATTCAAAGACGGGTCAGACGAGAAAGAAAAACTTAACGATCTTTTGAAAAAAATAGAGAGCGAACTTGGCATTGGTGATGCATCAATAAAAATTAAGGCAGAATCAATTACTGTTGACGACAATTCATATCTATCTGTTGTAAAAAATGAAACTGGTCTTGCTCATGCAGAAAATGACACTACTATTTATGTCCTGACAAAGAATTCTATTGTCTCAATAGATAAATCAGATGGTGATAAAGAAACAGTTATTGAAAATGACGAAGACTGGAAAGATGCAGTAGGGCTTTCTGTTTATCAAGGAAACATTTATATCCTTGACACAGCTGAGGGGATCATCAAATACGTCGCGGGGGCAGATGGATTTGGAAAAAATACTTACTTTTCTGGCACAGGACCTAATCTGGGAAAAGCAACAGATATGGCAATTGACGGATCAATCTATATCCTCCTTACTGACAATCTGCTCAAATACACCAGTGGTACTTCTGACAACCTCAAACTATCTGGTCTGGTCACACCTCTCAAGGATGCGACAAAAATAGCTACAGACATAAATATGGATAGTGTTTACGTGCTGGATAGAGGCAACAGCAGAATTGTCAAATTCAGTAAAGATGGCGCTTATGAAAACCAATATGTAGCCGATGTCCTGAAAGACGCAGAAGAATTTGTGATTGTTGATAACGAATCCAAAGCCCACATCCTCTCTGGTGACAAATATTGGGAAATAAAACTCTAAAAAATCCCCATAACTCTTCTTTCTCCAAATATTAAAACTCACAAACTCACTCAAAGTATACGACTATGTAGTAGTGTACTTTATGTATAAATGCTCTGGCTAAATTTACAAAACAATCCCTATCTCAAGTTATTTTACATTTAGCTTGCATTGAAGTATTATCAAAGCATGAAGATTGTTAATAAAAAGGCTTATTTTGATTTTGAAGTTAGGGAAAAATTTGAGGCTGGAATTAATTTGACCGGTGCCGAGGTAAAGGCAATACGGCTTGGCCATGCGGATCTATCAGGTGCATTCGTCAAAATCCGTGGAAATGAAGCATACTTAATTGGAGCCAAAATTTTTCCTTACCAATACGCAAGGCCTGATAATTATGATCCGACGAGGACAAGAAAGCTCCTTCTTCATAAAAAAGAGCTGATTGCGCTAAAGTCAAAGATTGAAGGTGGCAATTTGACTTTGGTGCCTATCTCATGGTATACTACAAAGCGATTGATCAAACTTGAAGTAGCTTTGGGTAAATCAAAAAAGAAGTTTGACAAGAAAGCTGCGATCAAGAAAAAAGATCTTGACCGGGAGCTTGAGAGAGAACGCTAAAAGCTAAATACGAATATCAAAACAATAAATGACAAAAAGTTTTGATATTTGAAAATTATTTAGAATTTCGATATTCGTATTTCGAATTTATAAAAATCAACATTCACTTATAGAAATTAAAAATTGATTTTTATTGGGGGATGAATTGATTCGACGAGAAACGTACCTTAAAAACTGCAAGCCGGCATTGAATCAAAGCCGTAAAACTGATTCAAAAAATAAATGCTAAAGAACGCATTTCAGCTTTGAAAGCTGAAGCACGAGCAATCGTTGCTGAACTTTCAAGCGGTTTTCAGCCTAACTACGCAGTAGTCTAAGCTCTAAGCCTGTTCATATAAGTCTTTCTCAACGGGATTGTATGGGCATAAACACAGTTGGGAAAAAAATAAAAAGTTTGGTTTCACTTTTTATTGAATTTATCAGACCTAGGCTTTAAAATTCCTGTCAATTGGATAATTTAAAGTTGAATTTAATAATTGACTATGCTTGTAGACGTTAAAAGATAATTTACTCGGACTCGATGTCACTCATCGACATCTCCACCACTAAAAACTACCAGAAATGGTGGTTTTTTGTTGCCAAAACAACTCATCATAAAGCATGAGTAGTATACTTTAGATATAAAAATTGAAAGCTAAAATAAAAATTATTCTCCATGCGCCAGGGTCAGACCGTAGACTTTTTTAACTCCTGCTTTTTTCAAAACTTTTGCCGCTTCTTTAATAGTTGCACCAGAAGTCAAGACATCATCCACCAGAAAAACAGTTCCATAATTCATGATTCCTAATTCATTATTTTTAATCCCAAACGCTCCTCTAATATTCTCTTCACGCTCCTCTTTTTTAAGTCCAAACTGCCGTTTGGTGTTTTTAGTACGATGGAGAATCTTTAAGACTTTGATATTAAATTTTTGGGAAAGACCCTTTGCCAAAATCTCTGAGTGGTTATAACCCCGCTCTCTCATTCTGCTCTGATGAAGCGGAATCGGGACAAAAACCGACTTCTTATCAAGAGTGATCATAAACTCTTCTTTTTGAATTATCCCTTCATAAAAAAGATCAAGGAGCATGTCGCTCATATCTGAAAGGAAAGGCTTGTATTTGAACCTATAAATCAATCTTTTAACAACACCTCTATAGACAAGGCTTGAGAAAGCTCCATCAGGTGTATATTTGTTAAGGCACTTTGGATGAGTCAGGCTGCCGATTGCTGCTTTTTGACAAACAATGCATGTGCCGCTGTCAATAAATGAGATGTAGGAAAAACACTTGGCACAAATATAAGAACCAAATCTCTGACAGCTAACACAACGTCGAGGAAATATAAAATCAAGTAAGCCCATCCTTAAAGTTTAGCAAAAAACCTGTTATGCTATAAAAATGCCCGAATATTTACATCAACACCTCAAGGTTCACCATCCACATCTTACAGAGATGAATGAACTATATTTTTCAATTTCACTTTATGTCTTCTCTTTTGGCCTGGTTGGAATTTTTGTACCAATTTACATCTACAATCTTGAATTTTCAACTGTACAGCTAGCTATGTATTTCATGATTACAGAAGGTGTCAGAACTGTATTCAATCCTACTGCCTCTATGCTCGTAAAAAAATATGGTCCCAAACACATACTGATTTTCAGTTATGTTCTCATGTTTTTCTATGTTCTTGCTTTATATGGACTCCCTTTCTATCGCTTTCTTCTTTATCCCGCAGGAACTATAGGAGGAATAGCATTGTGCATATTCTGGATGGCAAGACATATCGACCTGGCAACTATAATAAGCGACCATGAACCCACAACCCAATACACAACGCTTCTTATCTTTTCTTACATCGCACAAGGCATGGCTCCTCTTACTGGTGGGATTATAGCTACTCAATTTGGCATTGGCTATGGCTTTCTAGCAGCAGGGCTGGGACTACTCCTAGCATCATATCCACTTCTGAAGACTCTTGAACCACACACTCTCAAAGGGGCAAATATAAAATTATTCAAAACTGCACCCACGAAACATCTGATCGCTAATTTTGCCATGAACGCTCAGAGCATCGTTGGTATACTTATTTGGCCACTTTTTATATTCTTGGCGGTTGAAACATATCAGGATGTAGGTCTGATAGCCACCGTATCTTTGCTCACATCCATATTAGTACTCAGAACTGTAGGTAAAATGGGTGATAGGGGTAAAAATTCAGCTGTTTTAAAACTGGGTTCAACCATGCGTTCAGCTGTTCATGTCATCCGTACTTTTTCCAGATCTTTTTTTAACACACTGGGAGTAAATTTGCTCGGTGACCTGACAGATAACATGACCGCTGTGCCCTACACCATGCGGTTTTATGAAGGGGCAAGAAAATACGGTATCGCCCCATACTTAACAGATATGGAAATCGCAGGAGGACTAGGCAAGGTCTTTCCATGGCTAATCATCCTCATCCTGGGCGCGCATTTAGATCTAAGAACCACGCTGATCGTGACGTTTGTAACAGCAGCGCTTTTGACCCCATTCATCCGACTAATTGAGCCCCTACAGGAAAAAGGTAGCAGAGACTAGCTTCTTAATGCTATAATGCTCTGGCTCATGGAGGAGTCGCATAGCTTGGTCCATTGCGGGGGTTTGCTAAATCCCTGAGTAGAAATACTCACGCAGGTTCGAATCCTGTCTCCTCCGCAACATTTATGAAAAACTTAAAATCCAATCTTCACGAAGATTATCTCAGGTCTCTGATGTTTGGTCTTCAAGATGGAATTGTTTCTACAACTGGAGTTGTTGTTGGAATCTCAACCGGTGTTAACGATAAGGCAATTATCGTTCTGGCAGCAATCGTTGCAGTCATGGTGGAGGCATCATCAATGGGTGCTGGACAATACTCCAGTGAAAAAGCAGTTCATCAAATGGATAAAACTGGCAAACATACAGACAACTTATTAATAGGCGCATTTATTATGTTTTTTGCATATTTGATCGGTGGTATGTTTTCAATTGTTCCAACCATAATTCTTGATCAGCCGATTGCGCGATATGCTGCCATTGCCTCATCTTTCATAGGACTTTTTGTAATCGGATTTCTCAAAGGAAAAATAGTTGAACACAGACCATGGAGATCGGCTATTGAGCTCTTCATCATCGGCTCAATCGCCACAACAGTGGGAATAGTAGTTGGAAGTTTTTTGAAGGTCTAGGTTAGTAATTCGTTGCTTTTCTAATTTTGGCGGAGAGGGTGGGATTCGAACCCACGGTAGGCTTTCGCCCACAGATGTTTTCAAGACATCCGCACTAGTCCACTATGCGACCTCTCCAGATCATAGTATTGTAACAAAAACAAGTCATCCAGTCACGCACAAGTTGACTAACAAGCCCATTCGTGTAAAAATATTTTTGTGGCCAAAAAAATTACCATCTATACAATCCTTGCTCTTGCTATCGGCATATCTCTAGGCTATTTTCTCGGCTATGATATCGGTTGGGAAAAAGCACTCTCCCAGCACGCGATAGATGAAACGGCACATGATGACTCAATGTACACAAACCATATGCAACACGAGCAAATGGAAGCAACAACTCCTGTCCCATCTGTTGATCTGGTTATCCACAAAGACCCAAAAGGTGGATATAACGCACAGATCATTCTTACCAATATGGTTTTCTCGCCCGAAAACGTAAGCGGAGATCATGTACCAGGTCAGGGACATGCCCATATTTATGTTAACGGTATAAAGATAAACAGAGTTTATGGAGAATGGTATTACCTAGGAGAACTTGAACCTGGCATTCATGAGGTATCTGTAAGGCTCTCAACCAATAACCATAAGGAGCTTGTCCAAGATGGGAAGATTATAACTGATATTGAAACAATTGAAGTTGCAGAGCAGGAAAATTCAATGAACAACATGCAAATGGAAAAATGAACATGTTCAAGCCTGTTGCGGCAAAATCAGTTGATGAATACATAGGACTCCTTGAGCCCCAACGAAAAGAAATCATCAAACATCTCCACAGTCTTATTCAAAAAACCTCTCCAGATCTCAAGCCTCATTTCGCCTATAACATGCTCGGCTATGGTAGTTTTAAATATAAAAATTATAAAAAAGAAATAATTGATTGGCCAATTATTGCTCTTGCAAGTCAAAAAAATTATGTCAGCCTTTATGTTTGCTCGCTTGAGGGTGGTAAATATCTGGCTGAAAAGTACAAACAAAAACTGGGTAAGGTTAGTGTCGGCAAATCTTGCATCAGGTTCAAAAAACTTGAGGATTTGAATCTGGATGAAGTCAAAAAAATTATTAAAAAAGCAAGCAACAATCCAGGCTTATCTTAAAATTTGACTTTTAACCTTCGACTGTTTACAGTTTTAGTATGCCCATCTCCCAAAAAACACACTCACAAAAACAAAAACCACTTGAAGATATTATGTATGAACATAATGTTCATACATATCTTGAATGGCACGCACCCGGAAGACCTTTTAAAGAACATTCTTTTGAATACTACTTTAATATTTTCCTAATCATGATCGCTGTTGAGATAATATTATTTTTATTTGGTCAGTATATTTTAATGCTTGTTGTTTTCTCATTAGTTTTTTTCACATTTAGCCTGTCTCTTGTGCCACCGAGAAACTTTTATTACACAATTTCTTCTGAGGGCATACGAGTCGAGGATCATTTTTTTATCTGGGAGGAGCTTTATGATTTCTTCTTTATCAAACACCATGGTAAAGATGTACTCTACGTAAGAACAAAGGCCTTTTTCCCAGGTGAATTGAACATAAATATAGACGGGATAACAACAGATGAAATAAAAAACACACTCCTTCCCTATCTTCCATTTCGTGAATACGTAAAACCCACTTTTATAGAAAAGTCAGGAGATTGGCTTTCAAAAAACTTCCCATTGGAAAAAACTGCAAAACAATAATATCGCGATTAATCCTCTTGTCTTTTACAAGCTACTGCGGAGGGTACAGGATTTGAACCTGTGAATCCACCATAGGCGGATCGAGTTTTCGAAACTCGTGCAATTGGCCACTATGCGAACCCTCCATCACCAGTACTCCCGAGAAGATTCGAACTTCCGACCTCAACATCCGCAATGTTGCGCTCTATCCAGCTGAGCTACGGGAGCAATACGCGTATTTTACCTAAATATTAAAAGAGGTGCAATTAAATGACCTAGGTTTTAATTCCCTTTTCCTCGAGGTGCTGTACCACCTGCTGTTGCGGAAAGTCCAAATATAACTGCATAATAACTAAGAAGAGTTCCGATAATAATCGTATACATAGCTATCTTAATTGTTTTTTTCAGCTTTGGATGTTCTACGGAGAATAATTTACTTTCTTGTTTAATCTTCATCATTCTTGACATTCCCACCTTTAATCTCTCTCTATCTTCCTCTGTTAGTTGATCGTGCTCTTTGTCTTTTAGTTCATCAACATCAGCTTTTTCTTGCTTGAGTTCTGCCATTATTTTATTATAATCAGCTAACATTTTTTCCTGCTCTTCGGGAGCAAGTTCTTCCTCTGTAAGCTCCTCTGTGTTTATTACCTTTTCTGCCGCACTTATCACATCATCTCTGACATTCCCCTTTTCATCAAGGATTTCTGGTCCTGCTTCATCAACTGAACCACCCTCTACTGCTAGAACCTCCTTCAACAAATTGTGCGCTTCTTCGTGTCGCCCTGCTGCTCCCAGTCTCAAAACCTCAGCAATTAATTCTTCTAGAGATGTCTCCCTCTCATCTCTTACAGGTACATCAGACGACTCATCACCTGCAGGATTATTTGGAGGACGCATTCGCCCAGGCGCTCCTCCACGAGGACCGAAAGAGCGCCTACCTCCAGTAAGCGGTCTTCTTCTTTCCTCGCCCTCGTCCACCGCATCCTCCCCAGTGGGGCGCTGTTCGTCTGGATTTGTAGGATTTTCTCCGTTTTCTGGCTCCATATATAATGCTTCTGTCATTTTATATCCTCCTTTTAGTTTATGCAAATAATAGGCTATAATTAGATTGATTATAAACAAAGATTGTAAGCACAGCTTTATATTAATCTTATAGCTAAATTATAATTTTAAAAAAATGATGGAGGGATCGCATAGTGGTCTAGTGCGCGGGCTTGGAAAGCTCGTATGGTCGAAAGACTATCGGGGGTTCGAATCCCCCTCCCTCCGCAACTTGACAACACTATCAAAATACCTCACACTAAAATAGCTATGCTCTCTGCCCGCAAAGTCTTCTTATCTTTTTGTTTGTTTTTAGTTACATTTCTTGCAGCTCCATCCTTATCTTTTGCCCAATTACCAACATCCAATCTTAATCCAGAAGTCCCACGCAACCAACACACCCTCGCACAATCAACAATGATCGAAATAATGTCTGCAGTCATTTGCCAAATGACAGGCATAGATCCACTTTATCCAGAACAGGGTTGTCTAGGGTTCAATACAGAAACAAAAAAGTTAGGACTTATACCTCCAGAGTATGATGATAATGGCAAACTTCAGGCAGGAGGGATGTTGGGGGGCACATCGGATATGATTGCAGCACTTTATACACCAATTACATCTACTACAGAATTTGTGCACTATATGACGCGCGATTTTGGAATCGTAAAAGACGCTAATGCACAGGCAGGATATGGTTTTCAAGCACTCAGTCCAGTACTTGCTGTCTGGGAAGTTGTCCGTAACGCAGCCTACACCCTTCTGGTGCTTGCATTCGTTTTCATTGGCATCGGCATTATGCTCAGGGTCAAAATCGACCCCAGAACAGTTATGGGTATTCAAAACCAAATCCCTAGAGTCATAATTGCAATACTTCTTATCACCTTTTCCTATGCAATCTCTGCTGTGCTGATTGATATGATGTGGGTCACAACATATGCAGGAGTAAACCTGCTCACAAACGCCCAGGGAGAAAGTATCAAGGTTGATTCCTGTAAGTCCACAAACAACAAAGTAGGAATAGCAGAACAAGTAAATAAAAATATTCTTCAGACACCAATGACCTTCTTCCATCAAGTATTTGCTGAATGCGACGACAGCGAACAGGAGGGAGTTTTACAGGGAAGGGGATACCTACAGGGCAACAACAGGGACGGCGGATTTCATGTAATGACCAAAGCAATAGGGGGTGCTACGGGACAATTGATTAATAATACTGTAAGAAGTATTTTTCTTGACGAAGACGATGAATCAAGAGACTGTGGTTTGCTCAGTACGCTGGGGAATCCAATCCAGTGTGTTAAAAAGGGCCTGATTAATGGACTTGGTTTTTTTGCAAGCCTTCTCACAACTATCATCATCTTTACAGTCCTCCTTACCACGCTTTTTAGAATCTGGTTTATGCTTCTGAAGGCGTTTGCCTATACTCTTATCTACACAATCACCGGACCCATCTATATCGCGTTTGGGCTTCTACCTTCAAAACCGCTTGGATTTGAAAAATGGCTTCGTTCAATATTTGCAAACCTTGCGGTTTTTCCTCTGACTGCTTTTCTATTGGTAGGAGCCAGGCTTATGGTTGGTCTTTATGAAAACGCCTCAACTACTGCGTTCACACCACCGCTTCTTGGGAATACCGCAAACACGAACTATGGTGTTTTAATTGCACTAGGCATCCTTCTCCTAGGGCCTGCAATAGGAGACATCCTACGAGACAAGATGGGTGCACAAAATCTGAAAACACCTGGCATTGTCAAAACAGGACTGATACTTGGTGCTGCACCAGTTGGGCAGCTTGCCAATAGAATAAAAGCCAATGCCACAAGACGCGATAATGCAGGAAATCCAATCGGCAGCTTTTCAGCTGGCGTGGAGCGCAGCACTTCTGCTGCCAAACAATCACTTGGAAAAATACCGATTATAAAAAGTCTAGGAGGAGAAAAATATGCCATTAATGAAGCTGAAAAACGCACCAACAGGCAGCGCTATGGAATGGCCGCAACCAATAAACAAATCCTTAAAAACAACGAGCATTTTGGTCTGGAAAAAGTAAAAGGTAAAGCAAAACTCAAAAACGGAAATACTGTCCAAAGTGCTAGCGATTATCGAAAGTGGGTAGGTGAAATGAGCACGGATGATAGAAAAAAACACATACAAGACGTGATGGGTGGCAGGCGCTTGGGCGCACATGGTTGGTACGGAGACGAACACGCATCAAGAACTGGAGGAGAAAGGGGATCAGAAGGTAGCAGCAACCAAAATAGCAGCACAAACATAAACACTCCTCATGTAACCATAAGGGCAGGAAGCATCGAGGGTCTGCATGAACGTATGGATGAAAAATTAAGAAACAGCACGCCTGAAGCAAGAGAACGATTCCAAAACAACTATCATGCAAAAACTGCTAATAAGTTCATCAACAAAGATCAATCCTCTTACAGCACCGAGGAGCGAGAGGAAGCAAAACGTGTTCTCGAGGAAATACTCAGCGAAGAAAACGGGGATGGGAACAACTCTGCTTGATAAACTTGCCTGATCCAGGCAGGCTTATCTTCCTTCTGATGTCTGTATAGCACCTTTTAGCAGAGTGCCCAATACAGCCAGGTATGTAGCCAGGCCTATCCTGCTATCAGGACTTCCTCTTTGTCCCAAAAACGCTTCTTTCAAAGCACTCCTGAGCGTAGAGCGCAGCAGTGATGTTTTGGTTATATTCCCAAACCACTGCATCTCTTCTTGTTCATAATATCCTGGTATCAGCCTGACATCACCTAGACTAAATTCGCTCCCTAAAATATCTTTTGGCAAAGTTTTGAGCGCGTCTGCGACAGTCAGAAAATATGCCTCATTATATCGAGAATCCGTCATCGAATAGCTTCTGAAGCTTACGAATTTAGATGCCAACTCTGTAAGCACAGCTCTTCTTACAAGAAGCTTCATATGTTTTGGGTCATTTAGCTTGTTATAATCTATCTTTATTCGCCCATCAACATCCTTTACGACTTTACCTTTTTTATCTCTCATCCAAAAAGAACTGCTGTTGAGCAGGTCATAACCAAACATATGCTCACCCAGAGTCATGTCTCGCCATATAGCCTCACCTGCTGTCAGTGATGCTTCTTGATCAAGATAGCGATCCTTTTTCGAGTAATCGAGACTACCATAATCAGAAATAAGATATCTATATGGAGTAACAAGCTTTTTCTGAAAATCCTGTATAAACACTTCTTTTTGAAAAA
This sequence comes from Candidatus Levyibacteriota bacterium, assembly GCA_029260965.1. Taxonomy (GTDB): domain Bacteria; phylum Patescibacteriota; class Microgenomatia; order Levybacterales; family UBA12049; genus JAJDCH01. Next base: position 68,527 of record JAJDCG010000001.1, read on the forward strand.
CAGGACCCTGAACAGGATGATGCTCTGTAAAATTTTTAAAATCAAACTCCTCCTTAGCGCTCATTATGTGGTCATACATGTCAAGCCCTTTTCCGAGCTGGTCATTTGCCCAATTAAACAATGCATTTTCATTAAATGCTATCCTTCCCGTCATTTTCTGATATTGTTCCTGAAAGTATCTGGTCAAAAACCTGAGTCCATTTTCTTCCTTCTCTATCTCCGCTTCAGACGCACCCTGCCTCCTCATCTCTTCAATTTTCTTCCTGTATTTCTGGAGTTGCCTTTCTTGGGCTGTTTTCATTATGTCTGTTTCATCAAACTGTTCTTTTGCCGTGGTGTAATGCCTTCTACCCTCTTTATCCACTGTGAAGTGCACTGTGTTTACTCCTCTCCATGTATCAGTAACCAAAGCTTTTTCCTGAAAAGTTCCAGGGTAATAACCGCCAGGATCTCCTTTCTTAAGTACCTTCACACGATAAGCCGAAAGATTCATGGCTCTACCAGGGATCGTAACCGAGGGCTCATAGACATCATTTCTTGCCCAAATTAGCGCAGGTGCGGTCATGCCATATGAAAGCAGATCTGCAAATTTCAGGTTAATTTCATGCTCATCCCCCGTCTTTGTCCTGAGATGGAACTGCTCAGCAACTGTTGCCTTCATCACCTCACGCAAGGGCAGCACTACTTTTTTATTTTCGTTTTTCTGGACAAAAAAATTAATAAATTTTACAAAATTATCAGCATTGCTTTTGGTGGTTATCTGTCCGTTTTTATCAAAAGCTTTCACAAACTGTTCATGCGTCTCAAATCCCCAAAAGGCCTGCACTTCTTTTTCCCCTGTTGACTTTGTGCTTTCACCAAGTATTTTCATTAAGCCCTTTTCCCAGGTTTCTCTTTTGAAAAAATTTGAATCCTGACCTAATATTTCCTGAAGCTTTGAAAAATCAGAAAGCGCATCATAAACTCTGTACATCTTATTGTATGCAGCCCCGACATCACTGTCGCTATAAAGAGGTTCTCCTTTTCTGGAGCTCTTGAACTCATTTGGAAAAAGCATCATATGGCTCATCAGGTTCTTACCCAAGGCATCCTTGGTAAGAGTACTCCCAGCCATCATCTCAGTAATAGTTTCTTTAAACTTTTCTCCATCTGCTCTTACTTTCTTAAGTTGCGCTGTCTGGGTTAAAAGAGTGGACAAAACCCAGGCTTCTTTTATCCATTGTGCGTAAAGATCGTTATATCTTGTTTCTCCATCTTCTGATTTAAAAAACCCTCCAGTAGGATTTGCAAACATACTCATAAGATTAGTTAAAGTCCCTCCATAACCTATACGTGCAAGACTTACTTCTTCGAAAAAATTATGTGGATCATCAGGATTCAAGTCATACATCTCATACATTTTATTTCTCACCCACTCAACCATATTTCCTTCATTCACATAGTACTTGCTTCTCTCTGCATCAACAACCTTGTGTCCTTTTTCCATTTTTGTGACAATTCTCATCTCAAGAAGAGGAAATTTATCTGCAATTCCCCATTTATCATGCGATGTAGAATGCATCATGCGCCAAGCAAGCTCCTCAATGGTATCTGGTGATGCATCATACTCCTCTATGTTAAGGTTACCAGTTGCATTTCTACCTGTCTTGAGAAGTGCTTTGGGGAAAACAAGCCTCCTAACCCACTCTTCTGGCAAGTCAAGACTAATGGCAACTCCCTTTTTATCATCATCTAGCCACCTGTCATGCTCTCCTGTCAGTATTTTATACTTTTTTCTCAGATTCTCATTGCTGGATGAATGATCAATTTCTTCACCAGTCTCCCTCTTGTATGCAGCCATTGCTGTTTTGATAGAACTGATGAGCTCATCTGGCTTCCTGCCTCGAGCCAAAAACATCTCAAGAAGCATCCTTGTCTCATCATCTGAAACATGAAGATTTTTAATAAGCTCCTCTCCTACCTCAACTATTTTCTCAGTTGGCCAACCATATTCGCTCCAGTCCTCTTTCCTCCAGCTTTTCCTTGCAGCCTTCTGCTCAACCTCACTAGCACCCTCTCTAGCATAGGGTAAATTTTTTTCACTTCTGAGTACCTCGCCCGGAACAGGCTCATCCCCACCGCCTTCAAGCCTTTCCTGCTCTGTGAAAGCTTTTACTTTCTCTTCAATCTCGTAAAGTTGTCTATGCGTGCTGGCAAGAACAGCCTCATTACTCAACTCCTCATTTTCCATTATTTCCTTAAACCTTCTTTCCTCTTCGCTTGTAAGTATTTTCTTTTGTTTTTCTGCCTTCTGATACTCCTCTTTGGAGCTTGCATTTCCTATAAAGGGTTTTTCTTTGCGGTTGATAAATTCTCTAATTTGATAGTAAAGATCTCTTGTTCCTGCATCTTGCCGGATTTCATCAAGGCTTCTACCATGATTTTCTTGCACAAATTCATCCCAAGCTTGATATATTTCTCTTGTCTCACTGTTTCCTTCAAGAACTGCTGCACCTGCTTCTGACATACCTCTATCATATCGACTGGCAGACTGTGGTGTCAATTTAATTTCATGCTCCATAATGATTGGATTGTAATCAAAACCCATTCAGTCCACTTTATTTTTATTTTATAGAAACATTACAAAATATTAAAAAAGTTGTGCTATATAAGCAGAACAATTACAATAGCCTCATGGGACCAGAACGTTTTGAATCTATATATCCCGATACTGTTCGTTCAGAAGAGATAAAAAAAATAATATCTTATGTAAAAGAAGGAAAGTCTACGCAACTCATAAGCATACCTGGTGCTGGACGATCATCTATACTTGGTCTTCTTTCCCACAATGATGCTATTAGAAAAAAATATCTCGGAGACAAAAAAGATATTCATTTTGTGCTTGCCAATTTTTCTGAGATTAGAAAACGACCCCTCTTCGACGCAATAAAATTTCTATTTCTGAGCCTGACCAACTCATTAAAAGAGAAAAAAATGAACGAATACAATAAGATTAACTCACTATTTAAAGAAAATCTTGCTTATAATGATGAGCTTGTACTTTTTCAGGCTCTGAAAGAAGCCATTGACTATCTAACAATTGAAAGAAAAACAAAAATTGTTTTCTTGTTTGATCGTTTTGATGAATACATTCCGTATTTGACACCAGAATTTTTTACTAATTTGCGCTCCCTCAGACAAAGAGCTAAATACAGCCTTTCTGTTGTTTTTTCAATCAACAGACCACTTGAAGACGCTCTTGAGCCTACATTATTGTCAGATTTCTACGAATTTGTGGCAGGCAATCAAATCTATGTAGGGCTTGTGGATCTTGAAATGACAACCTTCAGGGTTAGGTATATTGAAAAAATTTCCCATAAAAAACTGCCATCAGGAGTATTTGAACAGATTATGAAACTCACTGGTGGTGATGGAAGATTGGTAAAGCTGTCTGTTGAAATTCTATTGTCAAATCCTAAGCCTAAGAATCTCAACGATTTTTTACTGTCCCAGGAATCAATCAAAAGCGCTTTAAGCGAATTATGGCGCTCTTTTCTCCCTTCAGAGCAATCAGACCTCATAGAAGGAAACTTTGATAATGAAAATATAAGAACTCATCTTGAAAACGTGGGTGTTGTTAAAAATAAAAAAATACAAATACCTCTTTTCTCAGAATTTATAAAAACACAGTATCAAAAACTCAAAAATGGAAAAAATCAGTTTATGTATGATGAGAATACAAACAGCATTAAAAATAATGATGCCATATTCTCTGACCAACTAACATCTTCAGAATTCAGGCTGCTCAAATTCCTCATCCTCAACAAGGATCGAATTATTAATAGAGAAGAGATTATAAATTTTGTCTGGTCTGATCAAAAATCAACTGCAGGAATTACTGACCAGGCAGTAGATCAGCTAATTTTTCGCTTGCGACAAAAAATTGAAGAGAACCCGAATAGCCCCATTCATCTTCAAACAATCAAGGGACGAGGATTTCGCTTTTTACCAAAATGCTAACCAATCAATTGCATTTTTATCTCCAACTTAGTAATCTAGACTTATGAGCATTTTGTCACAAGCCAAGCTTCCGAAGCCACCTTCAAGTATTCCCAGCGTGCCAACTGGTCAATCAGGTCTATCATATACTGGAGAGATTTTAAGAAACGCCATTACAATCATGATAATAATTGCTATAATCTTGTCTGTTATTTTTCTTATCATCTCAGGTATCAAGTGGATCACATCAGGCGGAGACAAAGAAAAACTCCAAGCTGCAAAAGCAAGACTAACATGGGCCATTGTTGGCCTGATAGTTGCCTTTGTGGCATTTTTCTTAGTAAATATTTTGGGCTACATCTTTGGAGTAGAGTTGCTTGGATTCTTTTAAACTTAAGTATTGACAAAAACAAAACAAGTGTTCTAGTATAAAGACAACCTATATGAAAAAACTAGTAAGCGCAGCCGTGGGAGTAGTATCTTATCTTTCGTTAGCAGGTGGTGCTTTTGCGCAGACGGTTGATCCCTGTCCAAAAGGTGAATTCAACGCACTTTGTTCAAAATTTAATGCAAGTGATACTGGAAGCATTATTGGCACAGTGCTAACCTTTCTTCTCATCGCAGCTGTAATTGTTGCGCTTTTCTTTCTGATCTGGGGGGGCATCCGTTGGATTACATCAGGCGGAGACAAAACCAAGGTTGACTCAGCCAGAGGGCACATAGTTGCAGCAATCGTAGGTCTACTAATTGCTTTTGTTGCTTACTTTATAGTACAAATAATACTGAACGTATTCGGTCTTGGCCCTGTCAGTAGCCTAGAGCTTCCAACTTTCTAATCTAAATCTTCTTGTGTTTTACTTTTCCCTCTGATATTCTGAATTAGTCTTATGAAAAAAATCCTTCACTTCTTTCTGCTTTTTACGACAGCTAGTCTTGCACATCCATCAAATGCACACGCGCAGCTTTTTAAAAACTGGGATCAGGTAGTATCTGGATGTGTAATTGATGGAGTGCCCACTCTCCGATGCTTACCTGCTGTATTTGGAAACCTCATAAATGCAGGCATTGCTTTTGTGGGTGTTGTTGCTGTAATTCTCATAGTTTACTCTGGAATAAGACTTATAACCTCAGGTGGAGATCCAAAAAAAGTTGCAGGAGCTCGTCAAATTATGACCTATGCCATAATTGGCTTAGTACTCGTGCTCTCATCCTTTGCTATAGTATTGTTCATCGGCTATGCTACCGGTAGCAGCGACTGTATTGGAGACCTAAACAACATAGCCTCTGGATGTAAATAACAAATTCTCCAAGTTTTCACAGACCCAGCCTCAAAGAAAATTTTTTTGATCTACTTTGAAAGAGTTGCAAACATATTTTTCACGTTATACACTTTTTTTACTATGGACAACCACCCTATACCCCAAGACGTAACAGGCTTCAAATTCAAGCTTATTGGCAGCATGACAGTAAAACAATTCGCCTACGTTGCAGCAGGCGTCATTACCTCAGTAATTTTATACTATCTTCCCCTGAAGGGTATTGCAGGGGGCCTCATAAAGGCATTGTTAATACCCGTATCTTTTGGTAGTGGAATTATGATTGCCTTTCTTCCAATTGATGGAAGACCGATGGATGTAATGCTGGGTAATTTTATAAAGGCAGTTTTTTCACCCAATCAATACCTTTATCACAAAAACGGTCGAAGATTTAGCTTCATGACCATCTCGCTACCAACACGAGGCGCTTTCCAAAACACGCAACAAACGATGCAGGATCACCCAACCCATACAAACACCAAAAATAAACAGCTCAGAGAATTTCTTGACAAGAATAAAAGTCCTGAAATAAAAAATAACCTTGACAACAAAGAGCTTGCTTTTCTCAAATCCTTGGCAAGCAGCTATACCCAGACACCTGCATTACAACAGCATGCAGCAACACAACCACCCATACAGCAACCCCCACAACCTGCGTCTATACAAAAAGCTGAAAATCAAACCATCCAAGAACCAATTGCTCGACCAGTGCAAAAAACTACTCCTGCTGTTCAGACAGCACCCGTGCAGCCACCATTAACAGCGCGGGTCGCAAATCCTGAACCTACAAAAAACACAAATCCGCAAAACAATAAACCAGAACAATTAAAACAGCAGATCCAGAATGCCCATGATCAAAAAAAACTGCTTGAGAATGAACTATCAAAACTTAAAAATCAGCTCCAAGAACACAAACCAGAAACACCTACTACAGCAGTAAGCCCATCTTCTGCACCCATACACACAACCCCAAACCCCACACATGTTCGGTCAATTCCTAAAGAAAGCGTACAAAAAATGGGAATCCTCGTCCCTGATTCTCCTAATGTTGTTGTGGGAATAGTAAAAGACCCAAGAGGAAACATACTACAAAACATACTTGTTGAAATAACCGATAAGGATGGTAACGCTGTACGCGCTTTCAAAACTAACGCTCTCGGACAGTTTGCCTCAGCCACCCCTTTACCCACAGGCTCCTATACGGTTACACTTGAGGATCCCAGAAATCAACACAAGTTTGACTCAATTAAGATAGCTGCCAGAGATCAGGTTATGCTACCAATTGAAATAATATCCTATGACAAACGGGAAGAATTAAGAAGAGACTTATTTAACTAAAGTATGGCACAAAAAATTAACGCGTCTACGCAAAAATTTACAGAGATTGTTGACTTTGTTGATAATATAGTTGTTCTAGAGGGTGGAAACGCCTGTTTAATCATTGAAATCACTGCAAGTAACTTTGCATTGTTATCAAAAAGAGAACAAGACTCAAGAGTGGCCTCATATGCATCCCTTCTCAACTCGCTTTCTTTTCCTATACAGATTCTAATACGCAACAAGCGGATGGATATATCAAACTACTTAAACGAATTGGATGAGGCAAAGAAAAATTCAAAGAACGATAGGCTGGCAACATACATTAGCTACTACCGCGATTTCGTTGAGGAGATAGTAACTGTAAATGTAGTTCTGAACAAATCTTTCTTTATTGTGGTGCCATACTCTTTTCTAGAAGGCAACATGCCCAATGCAAGCCAGCCACAACAAGCAAAAAAACAAAAAGATACTGTTTCTAAGTCTCAGAAAATTGCAGAAAATGCCAAAAGAGCTTTAGAGTCCAAGTCATCAACCGTTATGGCTCAGCTTCAAAAATTTGCTGTATCTGCAAAAATCCTCGAAAAAGACGAGCTGGTTAAGCTCTTTTATGACATATACAACCAGGGTGACGCACTGAATGTTGAACAAGCAGAGCCAGACACTCAGAATGCATTCGTTGCAACAGCAGGAGGAGGAGAAAATACATGAAAATCCCATTTCTAAAAAACAAAGACACCCAAACACAGCCCACCACTCAGACACCTGCACAAAACAACAAAATGGCTGTAAGTCAAAACACTCAACAATCCACAAAAGCTCTTGAAAAACTTGAAAAGGGCCTAACCTCAGTAATCGACATTATTGCTCCATCTTCAGTAGAAGTAGATTTCCGTTATATTAGAGTTGGTGAGACTTTTTACACTACTCTTTTTATCGCTGGCTATCCACGCTATGTTTCTCCTGGCTGGCTTACTCCAATTGTTGACTATGATCACACCCTTGATATATCCATGTTTTGCTATCCTACCTCGTCGACAGACATTCTTTCAGATCTAAAAAGAAAAATCGGAGAGATGCAAGCAACCCTTTCATCAGATGCTGAACAGGGAAAGGTTGCAGACCCCTCTGTTGAAGCTGCCCTTGAGGATGCCCTTGGCCTTCAGGAGGAATTAGCAAAGGGGGTTGAACGGTTTTTCCAGTTTGGATTTTACATAACAGTTTCAGCCGAAAGCCTAAATGAACTCAACCAAACAGTAAAAGAACTAAAAACCACACTTTCATCCCTGCTTCTGACAGGCAAAACCTCCACACTCCAAATGGAGGAAGGCTTCAAATCCACACTTCCAATCGGCCAAGACAAGCTCTATATCACACGGAACATGGATACAACATCTCTCGCATCAACCTTTCCTTTTACATCTGCTGTTCTCACCCAAAACAAGGGTGTTATGTATGGCGTGAATCAACAAAACGGATCCCTGATAATCTTTGATAGATTTTCACTAGAAAATGCCAATGAAATCGTTCTTGGTAAGTCTGGTGCTGGAAAATCTTATGCCATAAAGCTGGAAATTGCCCGACAATTTATGCTCGGCACTGAAGTGATAGTTATTGATCCAGAGGGAGAATATGAAGTGTTAACTCCTGTTCTAGGCGGTGAGGTTGTAGATTTTTCTTCAAATTCTGAAATAAAAATTAATCCTTTTGATCTTGCCGATGTCTATGAAGAGGGGGAAAATCAACTTGGACTTAAAATACTCTCACTTCATGGCCTCTTAAAAATAATTACTGGAGAGCTTGATGCTGAACATGATGCAATCATGGATCGTGCACTTATTGAAGCGTACAGACAGAAAGGCATCACTACTGACCCAGCAACTCAAAAAAAAGAACCGCCATTGATGGAGGATCTTTACAAAACCCTTCTCGGCATGGAAAATCAGCCGGCTAAGGATCTTGCATACAGGCTTGAAAAATTCATCAAAGGATCAGCCCAGGGCATATTTAACCAGCAATCAAATTTCGAGATCAATAATCCCCTAACTGTTTTCTCGATAAGAAATCTTGAAGAAGAACTAAGACCTGTTGCAATGCACATAATTCTTGACTTTGTCTGGACCAGAGTCAAAAAATCACTTAAAAAGCGTATTTTAATACTTGACGAGGCATGGTACATGATGAAATATCAAGACAGCGCATCATTTGTCTACTCAATCGCCAAAAGAGCACGTAAATATTATTTAGGAATGACTACTGCAACACAAGATGTGGAAGATTTTCTCAAAAATGAATACGGGAAGGCAGTTCTAACTAATTCTTCAATTCAGATTCTTCTCAAACAAGGAACAGCCGAGGTTGACATGATATCTGAAACTTTTTATCTATCTGAAGGGGAAAAAGCACTTCTTCTATCTTCTGATGTTGGAGAAGGACTTTTCTTTGCAGGACAAAACCATGTTGTTATGAAGGTTTTTGCAGCTCCTTTTGAACACGAATTAATCACCTCTAATCCTGAGGAGGTTTCAAAAAGACAGGAAGCAGACGCGGAATATGCAAAAGCTGAGGCTAACGCTGCACAAGTGGAACAAGCCACTGCTCCTACTGAGACTTCGCAAGCATCAGCCCCATTATCTCAGAAACCAATACAGGAATACACACCCCCACAAGAAACACAAACCCAATCTCAAACGTCTTCAATCCAGGCATCGGACCCCATTCCTCCACAACAAGCCCAAAACACACCTGCTAACACAGATGTTGTGAACAACCCACCAACACCACAACAACCCATTACAAGCGCATACACACCACCACAGCCACCCACCACAAACCCTACCAACGAGTCCTAAACTTTGCTAGTATTAAATAATGGATGATGAAGAAAGACAGGATGACGCTCCTGAAGAGGAACCCCAGGATGAAGATGGCGAAAACGATCAAGGAGTTAGCCAACCTGGTGCTCCAGGTCGTGGGGCCCGTGTATCACAAAAGGGTGGCAGAATAAAAAATGCTCTTAAAGAAGGTGCAAGGGGACTCAGCAAGGGTAAGGGAAAAAACGCAGCAACAGACGCATTGAAAGGATTCAGGCATGGCAGTATAAACAAAGATGATGAAGACAGTAAACATAAACGACCGTCCCTGAGGCAAATCCGTCGTTTTAGCAAAATGGCAAAAGGACTTAAGGGCGCAGGTGGCGCAGCTGGTGGAGGAGCAGCAGCTGGTGGAGAAGCAGTAGCAGCAGGCGCAGCAGCAGCTGGTGCAGGAATGCCTGTTGCATTAATTGTATTAATCGTGGTTTTTGTAATTATTCTGCTTTTTGGCTTTATATTTATGTTTAATAATCCCGAACCCTCAATCCTTTCAATAACTAAAACTGGCCCAGAAACAGCTTCCTCAGGAGAGGAAATAACTTATCAGATAAATGTCTCATATCCCGACACGGCAGAAAATATAATAATAAAAGATCGTATTCCTTCTGAAACCGACTATGTATCCTCCTCTCCCTCTGCTAGATTTGACGCTTCTACAAGGACAGCTACGTGGAGCCTAAGCGAGTTTATTTCCCCTATAAATAATGTGAACACCACTCTAAACATCAGCCTGCGCATAAAAGATGGGCTAACAAATGTCAACATAATCAACCTGTCCGAGGGTGAAGTTATTGGTGGCGGAACTGACCCAGGCACCGGAACTCCGACAGGCGATATCGCAAAACTATTGCCCCAACCCCTACCCCCAGACTCTCCCTCGGTTCTAAACCGCAAATCAGCAGTCATACTATCAACACAAAACACCACGAACAAGGAAGCATACGAAAAAGCCTCTCTAGCCACAGGCTTACCCTGGCAGGTTTTTGCAGGCATACACTACAGAGAGGGAGGGGCTGCTCCAAACAAATCTATTGTCAGTGGTAGAACTATTGGCTCCCGAGAACCAGATGTTGAAAATGGACCAGGGTGCAGCGTGCATAATACAAAAGGAGCTACTGATGGTCTTGCTGAAAAACTCAGCAGTGGGGGCTGTGGTTTTAGTTCTCTTGCTGATTCAGCAATCTATGCAGGAATTCTTTTGAAAAAAAAGGTTAACGGTAACCTGAATAGCTACGAGGACCTTGTAAAAGCTTTGTCAAGATACAATGGCGGTGGTAACGCAAACTGTGGAAAGACACCCTATACTGGTTGTCCAAAACTCTTCTACGGAGAAGACGACACTTATGTCGTAAACCTTTTTGATGAAAAGCACGCAACTATGTATGTTGTTTATTGTGCTGATCACACCTTGTGTAATCCTCCCAAAACAGACTCTCGACCAGGCGCAGCAACAGCTATAAAATGGGTTTCGCAGTCAAATTAAATTGTTATTGTCGTTTGTTTTTAATAAACTAGAACTATGTATGCTTTAAAAGGTAAGTTTATTCTTTTTGCTTTAGCTATTATTCTCATAATAATCTTGACTGTTCTTGTGTTTTTTTCTTTTTCACAAACAGACAATCAAGACGACACAGGAACCACGCCCATAAAACAAACGGGTTCGGAAAACAAAATTCCTGCTTTTAAAACAATCACCAACATACCAACAACTACTGAAGGCATAGACGAAAACTCTATAGAAGTAAAAAATTCGATTAAAGAGATAGAAAATCTCTATCCACACTTACCATATTCTGAAGAACTCGTCTCATCCACAGGAGTAGATCTATCAATACTCATTCCTTCCAGGGAGTTTCAAACAAACAGTTTTACTTTGTCTGTTGAGGTATTTGGAATTGACTATAACATGCCTGTTGATGATCCTAATTACAGCAATATGCAAGCCTCTTTTCTGGAAGGAGCAGAGAAAATTTTTTCATTCATAAAAAGCAAGAATGTTGATCCCAAAAAAATTATCTTCTCCTGGGGTGATCGATTGTTTATACAGGAAAGGGCACAGGAGTGGTTAAAGGATGTTCAATAAATTATGAAGAAAATATCTGTTTTTATCATCACATTAATTTTTGTTTTCGTGAGTCTTTTTTTGCCGCTTAAAAGCTTTGCACAAAGCTCTGTAAGTTGTTGGGTAACTAAAATAGGCACTCCTAGTGAAGAAGCTGTGCTCCCTTTTCCATGTAGGGGAGCCGAAGATATCAATGGGCTGATTTATCCCCAACCATTAACAAAACACCCGACTAGAGCCGGCTATTATCAACTTCCCCCTTCTACTGATGGTTCTTACCGTATTGAGACGTGTCCTGGGCAATCATGGGGCTCACAGGAGTTGGTGGGCGTACTCTATACTGTTGCTAAAAGATGGAAAGAACTACACCCTAGAGGAAGATTAAACATAGGTGATTTGAACGCTTTTGGTCATAAATCACACAACTGGGGACGTGCAGTAGACCTTGACGCAACCACAACAGGTTCAGATTGGGTTGCTGACTTCACAAAGGGCAATTACAACAGGAGTGCAACAATTGAACTTGGCAAGCTGTTTGTGGATACGAATCTAATTTTAAATATTTGGTATAATGATCAAGCCGTAAACAATGAGGTATTGGCCTATTCAAGAGCTACAGGAAAGTCTTTAGGAATGAATATGAAACCCATAGTTGGACACAACAATCATTTCCATGTCGACATCAACACAGAAAAGCTTGGTTTTTGGGTTCCGGGATGTTAAATATGAGAAATTTTATAATAAAATATAGGTTTTTTTTAATCCCCATTGTCCCTCTTTTATTCGTTTTTTTTATGTTTTATTTTATAATATCCAACTCGCCAGCTCCACACTCAAACACAGTACCCTCTCAAGCACCCAATAACTCAGACAACACAATACAAACAGATCAACAACTAGTTAATGATTTTGACGTACTTGAAGGAAACGAAGAACCAATTGGCACAGAAGGTCTAATACGTACAGAGAGTCTTTCTGATGGTACTGAAAAAAAATATTTTTTATCTTCTGTTCCTGGTCGGGAGAGAATAATAACAACCAAAGGAAAAGATAATATTATTTTTGAATCCATACCTATAGGTGCAGATTTTTCTGTGAATTTAAATGACTTCACACAGGTATATGGTGATGCGCGTTTTGTTTTCCTGGGATCTTCTTTTTATGGAGGATCTGCAGAAACTCACATCTACGCGGACGAGGGTATTGCTATAATCGTAAACCCTGCAACAGGACAGGTTTATGAGCAGCATGTTTTCATACCGGTTAGAACAGAGGATTATGTGAGGCTCTTTGGAGAAGATATCTCTTCTAGTTCTGGACCCTGACTGGCATTATTAAATGAAGATATGAGTTGTCATCTTTTATTTTAAAAACACCGGGATTAAGCGGCCCCGTCATTTCAAAAATCATGTCTTCCTCCTCCACCCCCCCCAATATATCTTGTAAATATCTTGCGTTAAATGCTATTTCATTTTCTTCTCCACTTAATTTCGCATCTACTTCTACAGAATTTTCTCCTGTTTGTGGAGTATGAGAAGAAATTATAATTTTGTCTTTTGACAATGACATTTTTATTATATTTGCGCTGTCTCTAGCAAAAATAGAACATATTTTAACAGCCCTCTGCATCTCTTCCCTGTCGAATTCTATTTTGCTTGAAAAATCTGTAGGGATTATTTTTTTATAATCAGGGTATATTGCTTCTATCAACCTACCTATTAGGATTGTTTTCCCTTGTTCAAAAATAATCTGGCTACTCTCTTTAGACGTGTAAACGTTTATTTCTTCACTGTCTTCTTTTAAGACTAACAATTCTCTGAAAACTCTTGATGGTACTATGATATTTTCTGTTTCTTCCTCATTGCTGCCTTTTATTTTGTGGTGTTTTAATGAAAGCCTGTAACCGTCTGTTGCAACAAGAAGAAATCCTTCTTCTTCTTTTTTAATCAACACTCCTGATAACGCTGGTCTGGTTGTATCCATACTAGAGGCAAATATGATAGATGAGAAATCTTTTTTTATTAAAACAGCGTCTAGAGTTGCAATCTTGTTTCCTTTGTTTTTATATAGTTTAGGGAATTCTTCGCTTTTGATTGTTTGAAGAACTGATTTTGTTTTCTTTGTTTTTATTATCAATGTTTCTCTGTCCTCCTCTAGAACGATTTCTTCTTCTGAAAGAGATCCTATTAGGTCTATAAATGTCCTTGCTGGTATTGTTACAGAGCCTTCTTCTTCTGTTGCTGCATCTATATCTACCTCTATTCCAATTTCTAAATCTGTACTTGCTATTCTCAAATTATTTTTTTTTGCTTCTAGGAGGATGTTTAGAAGAACAGGAAGTTGGCTTTTTGGTGAAACAGCTCGGTTTATAAAAGGTAATTTCTCTTGGAGTTTTTTTATGGATATCTTTGTCTTCATATAATACTTTTTGTTGTTGTAGTAGTGTATCTGGAAAAGTGGAAAAAAGCAATATTTACCAAATTTTCAGGCATAAAAAAATGTGGATAAAAAGTTGATAAAAATGGGTATATCTTGTAGATTAATTTTATTTTTGTAATTATCATAAGTTATCCCCTAAATAATTTTCTTATCCCTACAATATCCCCAAAATAATCAGTCTTATTGTCCACCATATTTTCTATTTTATCCACACCATGCATCACCGTGGTGTGATCCCTCCCCCCTAGAATACCCCCCACATCTTTAAGCGTTAGCCCAAGGTCTTTATTAAGAAGAAACATTGTTATATGTCGTGCTTTTACAAAAGAAGCATCTCTCTTAGCACCCTTTAACTGGGTTGATTTGATTCTGTAAAACTCACAAACAGACTTTATTATATCTTCTGCGTGGAGATGTTCTCTTTTTTCCTCAAACATACCTCCTATTGCTCGTTCAGCCATCTCCAGTGTTATAGGAGAGTTGGTGGTGGTTGCTTCAGTGATTATTCTCAATAAAAAACCTTCTAAACTTCTTGTGTCTTCTGCTTTTTCTGCGAGAAACTTGGCGACTTCAATTGGCAGCTCATGTCCAAATTTTTTTGCCTTTATGAGGAGGATTGCAGTTTTTAATTCAAAGTCGGGGGCTTGTATGTCAACTGCAAGTCCTCCTGCAAAGCGAGAGGAAAGTCTTTTTTCAAGTTTTTTTATTTCCTGTGGGGGTCTGTCTGAAGAGAGGACGATCTGGGCGCTTTTGTCTATCAATATATTAAACGTATGAAACAGCTCTTCCTGTACCTTTTCTTTTCCTTCTACAAATTGGATATCGTCAATCAGAAGAAGACTTGCCGACCTAAATCGCCTTTTCATCCTAGCAGTGTCATTGTTTCTTATCGCCTCAACTACTTCATTGGTAAATTCTTCACTTGTGAGATAGATGATTTTACGATCAGGATTTTTGATATAAACCTCATTAGCAATAGCGTGCATTAGGTGGGTTTTGCCTACCCCAACAGGGCCATAAATAAAGAGGGGATTGTATGAAGTTCCAGGATTTTTAGCAACAGTAGAGGATGAAACAAATGCTAGTTGATTGCTTCCAGATACTGCAAAGTTTGAAAATGTATAGTCTGCTCTTACACGAGGAAGATGGCCTATTGTTGGGGAGGATAGTTTTTTTTCATCAGATTCAGGTGTGAATAGAGGTGTTTTTCCATCGTCATTTCTTTTTTTTACTTTCGCTCCAACCATGGGAGCGCCTGGAACGAATACTACTGATATGTCTGCTTCTCCTGTATATTTTTCAAGTTTCTTCTCAATATCCTTAACGAGTCTTTCTCGAAGCATGTTGATGATTATTGGGGATGATGTTTTTACAGTTGCAACCCCTTTTTCAATAGAAGAGAGGACAGCAGGTTTCAAGAGGGTGCCATAATGTCCCTCTGACACAGTGGGCCTAATATCTTCTATGACTTTTTCCCAAACACTGTTTAAATCTCGGTTCATATTTCATGGGGCAGGGTTAACATTAAATAATGTGGATAACTTTTTGTCAAGTAGCACTTTATAAGATCTTGTGGTATACTAACGAGCATGGAAAGGTTGACCAAGCCCAAGAAAATAAAAAGAAAAAGAAAGCATGGATTCTTAGTCTTAATGAGATCTCATTCAGGGCAAAAACTGCTTCAGAGAAGACGGCAGACGGGTAGAAAAAGACTTGCAGTTTAATGCTAGAAAATGTTAAAGAAGAGCCACCGTTTACCAGCAGGACAACGTCTGAAAAATCCTATTTTTCAAAACACAACATACTTTCTGCTTAAATATTCAAAAAACAAAAAAGAAGTTAGTAGATTTGCTTTTGTGATAAAAAAGAGTGTGGAAAAAACAGCAGTTGGCAGAAATAGAGCAAGGAGGGTGTTGAGATCATGCGTTGAAGAGACTCTTGGAGAGATAAAAACAGGATACGATATGATTTTTTTTATTCAAAAAGGTATAATAGGCAAGAAGCAAGAGGAAGTCTGTGATCTTTTGAAAAAGCAGATGTTAAAAAACAATTTGATAAAATGAAGCAAGTTTTAATAGTTCTTATAAAAATATATAAAATAACAATTTCGCCAATTTTGGACCAGGTTGTTCAGGTTCATTGTAGGCATGTAGAAACATGCTCAGACTACTCAATGCGAGCGATAAAAGAGAATGGAGCCTTAAAAGGTTTAATGATTTCTTTTAAAAGATTTTTGAGATGTCAGCCGTTTGCCCAAAAATATGTTTGATACCCTAATTGTAAATCCACTTATAAATGTACTTGTTGCCATATATGGTGTTGTGTCTTCAGTTGCTATCCCCTACTCTTTGGGTTTTTCAATAATTTTTTTAACCATTCTTGTTCGTGTGATTTTATATCCTCTGACTCGAGCACAAATCAACGTACAAAAGAAGATGCAGTTGATGCAGCCACACCTGTCAAAAATTAAAGAAAAACATAAAGGAGATATGAAAGCGCAACAAGAAGCAACGATGGCTTTGTATAGAGATCATGGATTTAACCCAGCTGCAGGATGTCTACCTGTTATTGTGCAGTTCCCGCTTTTTATTGGCCTTTATCACGTTTTGTTAAAGATTACAGAGTTTGAGAAGGTTACTGATCTTAACTCCCTGCTGTATTTTGAAGATATTAAACTCAAGGCTCTTTGGAGTCTTGATTTCTTTGGCTTGCCCCTTGGTCAAAAACCATCAGAATTGATTTCTGTTTTGGGCCCGGTGATACTGCTTGTTCCTGTACTAACAGGTGTCCTGCAGTTTATTTTGTCAAAAATGATGGCACCAGTTGTAGATAAAAAACCAGTTCTTCCAAGAGACAAGAAGCCAGATGATTTTGCCGCATCGTTTCAAAAACAAATTATGTATGTTCTTCCAGTTATGATTGGATTTTTTTCATATTCATTTTCAATAGGACTTTCTCTCTACTGGAATACTTTTACGATTTTTGGTATTATGCAGCAGTACAAGGAGGCAGGTCTTGGGGGCCTTGAATCTCTATTAAGAAAGAAAAAGTAAAATGGATATTATTGAAATAACAGATAAAGATTTAAAAAAAGCCGAAGAAGTAATTGAGAAATTATTTTCTGAGCTTGAAATCGAAGGAACATTTGAGCTATCTCAAGCCGATGATACATTGGAAATCCTTATGGATACCAAAGATTCAGGAATGGTTATCGGATATCATGGTGAAGTTCTCGAATCGCTTCAGCTGGTCTCTTCACTAATGGTTGCCAAGGCAATTGGTAAGTTTATCAGGGTTTCAATTGAGGTTGATGGTTATAAAAAAAGTAGGACTGAATATCTTGAGAGGCTTGCACATGAAGCAAAAGAAAGAGCAATAACTGAAAATAACGAGCAAATAATATCATCCCTAAAATCATGGGAAAGAAGGATTGTACACCTTCTTCTTCAGGATGATAAAGAAGTAACATCAGAATCAGCAGGGTCTGGCCGTGACCGTGTGTTGATAATAAAGCCTAGGTAGATTGTTCTATCGATTGGATAGCTACGTTGCTAGAACAATAAAACAACACAACAATGAAACAATTGTTTTCAAGCTTTGAAAAGTTTCTATTTTATTTTTTAATTTTTTTATTACCCACCCAGCTAGGACTTCATTTTTGGCCTGATTTTTCAAAAATATCAGGAATAAGAATTGATTACCTATCCCCCACAGTATATTTTACAGACGTCTTAATAATTATGCTTTTTGGTGTGTGGATGAGTAAGAAATTTCCAATTTTAAAAAAATCCTTAATTCATAATTATTTATTCATCATTCTAGTTATATTTCTCATCTTCAACATCCTTCTTTCTAGCTTTATTCCTGGAGGTTTTTATTTTCTTTGGAAATTTTTGGAAATGAGCTTTTTGGTTTTTTATATAAGAGACAAAGAAAAAACAGAAATGCAAATCCGTAATTTTATTCTGATTCTTTTTGGTTCTGCGGTTGTCCAATCAGTTATCGCAATTATTCAGTTTGTCAAACAGGGTTCGGTTGGGGGTATTCTTTACTTTCTAGGCGAGCGTACATTTACAGGATCAACCCCCGGGATAGCAAATGCTTCAGTGGGTGGAGAGTTGGTGCTTCGTCCCTATGGCACGTTCCCCCATCCAAATGTTTTAGCAGGATTTTTGCTTATTGTTGTGATGGTTGAAGTGTTTTTATTAATAAAACATAATAATCAAAAAACAAGAAGTAAAAAGCAAGAATTTATAAGTAGTCTTTGGTTAACAGTTTGTTGTCTGATAATCAGTAGCGTTGCTCTTTTTTTAACAATGAGTAGAATTGCAATTGGGTTTTTGATTTTAGTTCTTGGATCTTGGTTCATCGCGCGATTTAGAAAGACAAAACATAGAATAGTGGGAGTAGTGCTTTTTGCGCTAGTGATTTTGTTTGGGTTGTCCACAAGTATTGGCGCTCGGTTTGTAGAATTTTCATTGGGCGATGAGTCGGTTGTTCAGCGGCAGATTTTGGCTGAAAAATCAATGGAAATGATAAGAGCAAATTTTTTATTTGGTGTAGGACTTGGAAATTTTATTCCCACGCTTTCTACGCTTCAAAATAGACTAATGGTTGGGACACAGCTTCAGCCAGTTCATAACATTTTTCTTTTGGTTTTTGCAGAAACAGGAGTTGTGGGGTTCGGTTTCTTTATTTATTTTCTCGGAAAGACTTTTGAACATGTCTTAAAACGTCGCCAGATGCTCTTTGTAGGACTTTTAACAGTAATCCTCACCATTGGACTATTTGATCATTATTTCCTAACTCTCCAACAAGGACAATTGATACTTGCGCTGGTTCTGGGCTTGTGCTGGTCTAGGATTAGAGATGATAAGGTATAATGCACACATGACATGGTTTGTTTTTGCGCTTTTATCAGCCACATCTCTTGCTGTAGCAGAGCTGATACAACAGCATCTCTTGAATAAAAAGGATGCATTTACAGAGCGAGCTAGTGCTGTTTTGACATTTTTCCCTCAAGCAATTTACACCATGCCTTTTCTATTCTTTTCAGTAAATAGAAAAGAAGTATTTGATGTGTTTCAATCAAATATATTTCCAAACCTGATTGCGGTTACAGTGATCTCATCTGCTGGCATGGTGTTTTATCTCAGAAGCTTTAAAGTAAAAAGCATAAGCATCTCAAATATTTTTGGTTCTTTATCTGTTCTCGTTTCAACTTTTTTGGGAATTGTCTTTTTTTCAGAAAGTATCAGCATGTTCAAGTTCATAGGGATACTTTTGGTTCTAAGCGCCATTATTGCCCTTAATTATAAAAATCTAGAGCTTGAGAAGAACCATTTTTATGGCATATTATCAGGAATACTTTTTGGTGTTGCCTATACGTTAGACAAAAGCATAGTCCTTCAGATCAATCCGATAATTTATATGTTTTGGAGTTTTCTATTTATTTCTATTTTTGGGTTTTTTACAAATCCAAAAGATATCATTATTTCTATAAAAGGTAAGTCATTGTTAGCTTTTAGACCTATTCTTTTTTCTTCTATTTTCTATTTTCTTTTTAACTTTTTTACTTTCACGGCATATAGCATAGGCGGTGAGGTCGGAAGAATTGATGCGATAAACAATGCTCAAATTTTTCTTATTATCATTTTTGAATATTTCATTCTTAAGCACGAAACTTTGGTGTGGAGAAAAATTCTTACCGCAGTGCTTGCGTATACAGGAGTTGTTATTCTTGGAATAGTATAGTTTTTCATTTTTTTGTTTTGCGTGATGTATAATTTTCTGAATCTAGCCAGATGCATAGTTAAAAAATACTAGAAAGCTTTATTTATCAATCTATTCTTTTCTAAAAAATTTCTCTTGTCGCAACACGAAAACAAATGTAGAATGAAGGTATGGGAAATAGACCTGTCCTAGTTACAACTGAGGAAAATAACAAGCTTCCACTTTTGATTATCGATAAAAAAGGATTTTTGGGTGAAGTTCTTTCAGAAAAGCTGCGTGAACAATTTTTAGTGGTGCTTGCAAGTTCAAAAACTCCAAAAGAGCATAAAAATGTAATACACATTCCTTATAAAAGAAAAATTCCTATTATTCCTGATAATTCTTATTCACATATTTTTATAATTTTTTCCGGTGAGTCAGAAGTTCTTGAGATGTTGCCATCTATTTTAAGAAAAGCGAATCAATCAAAATCCAGAGTGTTTTTTATAGCTTCAATTTATCACAGCACAGAACACCTCTTTAGAAGGCTTTCTAACCCAGCATATCGAAATATCAGTATTATTCTTTTTGGTGAAACATTTGATAATGAACTTACGCAGGCAAATCCAGTAAACCTACTTATATATCAAGCCAGAAAGTATGGTAGGGTGGACTTGCAGAATGAAGGAGCGGGCAAGCTCTACCCCATACTGACAGAAGATGTGATTATTGGAGTAATAGGACTTGCATTTGGTGATGATAATACAGCACAGCTCAGATATATATTTCCTAGGCATCCATTCACTGAGCTTTCAGTTGCGCGTATAATTCAGAAAATAAACAATGACGTAAAAATAGATTTTGAAAGAAAACCAAAAAAAGAAAAAGCATTTTATATTCCAGAAGGAGGGGTTCATGCTTACAAGATGTATGATCTTGAAGAAAAGCTCCGAACCATTGATTTTTTATTTTCAAATGAAACAGAAGTTACGCCAAGGAAAAAAGTAAAACTAGACAGAAAAACAAAATTAAAAATTACACCTCGTTCAGGTATGCTTTTTATAATTTTTATGGTATTTGTACCTGTTTTCGTATTGATTTTTGCAATGTTGATTGGCTTTTTTTCAGTAAATATGTCTGCAAAAGTGGGAGAACGAGCCAAATTTCAACTGGCAGAGAATTATGCAGCAACAGCTAGAAGTGCATTTTTAGTATCAGAAGAATTGACAAAAAATTATTTTCTTTTTTATCTACTCGGTTCTGAAAAAAATAGGCTGATTGAAAATCTAACTATTGCTCGTGAGGTTGCTGAGACCGAAGAAGAACTTTTTGCAGCTGCACATAATTTGACTAGGATTTATGCTGGTAAAAGTAAGGAGCCAAAAAAAGATTTTTATAAAAGTATTACAACTGTTCGAAACTCTCTCTTGAATTTGCAAAAAATAAAAGCAGAGGATAGACTTCCTGGGAACCTGAAAACAAAAATACAGGAGCTTTCATATATGACTTCATTGGTGGGAAATCTTGTTGATACACTACCTATACTTCTGGGTTTCGAAGGTGAAAAAACATACCTTGTTATTTTTCAAAACAACATGGAAATAAGACCTACGGGTGGATTTATCGGATCATATGCGATTTTATCATTGAATCAAGGCAGGGTGGGCAAGTTTGAAATAATGGATGTTTATGATGCTGATGGCAAGTTGACTACTCATGTGGAGCCACCAATGGAGCTGAGGAGGTATTTGGGATCATCTCATCTCTTTCTAAGAGACAGCAATTATAGCGTTTCATTTGATTCAAACGCCAGAGCTGCATCTGATCTTTTAGAAAAATCTATTGGAGTCAAGACTGATGGTGTAATTGCGCTGGATACTAATTTTATAAAAGAAATGTTAAGTGTTTTGGAGGGTGTTGAGGTCCCCGAATATAAAGAAAGCGTTACAGCAGACAATTTTTATCTTCTGACACAAAATCATGCAGAGCGCGATTTTTTCCCAGGATCTACCCAAAAAAAGGATTTTCTTCGTGCTCTTTCAAGAGCTATTCTTAATGATTTATCCTTGAGAGAAGACCTGCCGTACATAGCGCTGATGAATGCTGTCGGTAAGTCTATAAAGGAGAAGCACCTTATGCTTGCAGTGAAAAACGAGTCAATACAGGATGTTTTAAGTGTCAATGAGATGTCCTCATCTCTAAATGACACCAGGGAAGGAGAAGGAAATATTTTTCTCGACTACTTAGGTGTTGTTGATTCAAATCTTGGACAAAACAAGGTAAATTATTATATAAAACGAAAATTTTTGCAGAACTCTGTTCTTGATCAGTCGGGAAATATCAGAACAACTGTTGAGGTGGTCTATGCTAATACAAGTGAAAAGCAAAGCGCATACGGAGGTGAGTACAAAAACTATGTGCGTTTTTTAATTCCTGTAAATGCATTACTTACCAATATATCGATTGACGATCAAGTTGTCTTGACAACAGTTGCGATTACAGACCCGTCTGTTTACACAGCAGAGGCTTTTGTACCACCAGCAGGACTTGAGATCGCAACAAGCATAGTATCTGAAAAAAAAGAAATTGGATTTTTTGTTACTATTCCTCCCAAATCATCAAAGAAGGTTTCAGTTACATATCTGATTACAGGGGGTGTAAATACAAATAATTCTCAATTTTCCTATGCAACAAGAATTTATAAACAGCCAGGTACAGATCAGGATTCGTACAAGTTATTATTTTCATATCCTCCAGATTTTAGGTTAGTTGATCCTGGGGAGGGTATGGTTGATCTTGGAGGAAAAGTTACTTTTGAGACAAGCCTTACAGAAAATCGCGATATTCAGATTAATTTTGCCCAGAAGTAATATTATTGGTTTTTGAGAGCCTCGCTGTGTTCTTTTTCAAATTGTTTACTACCAACATCTTTGGTTTGAGATTTAATCGCGTGGATTTTATCCAGTTGATAGACAAGATAACCACCAAGCACCATCAGGAGGATGGCAGAGAAAAAGTTGAGGTCAATACTTGGTGGTAAGGTGTTTTTTACAATTATTGGTACGATGTTTCCATGGTTGTCAATTTCGGTTTTTAAGACATCCTGCCATGGCCAAATTTTTCTAATTGAACCGAGCATAAAGCCTGAAAGTATAGCAATAGATATGTCGTGATGGTTTTTAAAAAGCCAGGATAGCACTCTTGCGAAAAGCGATATTCCAACGATTGTACCGAGAAAAAAAACACCGAGTGTTAAAAAGTCTTTTCCTGTTACAGCGTATAATACCTGTTGGTATTTACCTAGAAGAAGAAGAATAAAAGAACCTGAAATTCCAGGAAGAATCATGGCTGTGATGGCTATCATTCCACTTAGGAAAAAAAATGGTAGGGTAGCTGGTGTTTGACCTGGTACAAGACCTACGATAAGATAGGCAAATACAGCTGATAGAATAAAGCTAATTTTGTCTGATGGATCCCACTTAATAATTCTTTTAAGCACTACGAAGACTGAAACAAGAACTAATCCAAAAAAGAATGACCAGATATATACTGGGTACTCAGTGAGGAGAAGTGACAATATGTTTGACAGAGTTAGAATAGCTATTAAGAGACCCGTTCCCAAGGGTATTAAGAACTTGAATGGTGTTAGTTTTAGAGCCTCTATTACTTTGCCACGCAGCAGGAGTCTGACTACGTCGCCTGTGACTGTTTTGATAGAGTAAAGAAGCTCTTCGTAAATTCCTGCCAGAAAAGCAATTGTTCCGCCTGAAACGCCTGGGATCAGGTCTGCTGTTCCCATACCAAGTCCTGTTAAAAAAAGCCTAAAGCGATCTTTGAAAGCTTTGGGGAGTTTTATCATAAAAGTAATTATAGCAGAAAACTATTGTGAGCTTAGTGCCTGAATGCCAGGGAGGGTGCCGTTTTCAATGTAGAAAAGCATTGCTCCTCCTCCAGTTGAGATATGGGTTATTTTATCTAGATATTCCTTTTTGGAGATAGCAGCCAGAGTATCACCTCCTCCAATTACAGACATTGCTTTCTCGTTTTCTGCAATTGAATAGTAGAGAAAGTCTGTTCCTCTTTTGAAAACTGGATTTTCCATGTAGCCAACTGGTCCGTTCCAGATAATGGTGCCTGCCTGATCTATAATTTTTCCAAACTCTGCTTCCGTCTCAGGACCGATATCTAGTACTTGGTTATGTGGTTCTATTTCTTCGATTTTTTTAACCTCGCTGGTTTTTCCATTTTTGTCATTTGCAATAATCGCATCTTTAGGTAATTCAAAACGAGTTTTTTCTTCGCGTGCCAAAGATAATATTTCTTTTGCGGTTTTTATATCCTGTTCTTCAATTGGCCCATTGTCAAAACTGTGCCCCTCGGCAACCAGGAAAGCGTTAGCAAGACCTCCTCCAAGAAGAAGGTAGTCAGCAACAGTTACAAGCTTGTTTATAAATTTTATCTTGGTTCTTATTTTTTTCCCTCCGATGATTGCAACAAACGGTTTCTTGGGATTTTTCATTACCCGATCAAGGATAGTAATTTCTTTTTTCATGAGTAAGCCTCCGTATGAAGGAAGATGTTTGGGAATTCCAACAACTGATGCGTGCTCACGGTGACTGACACCAAAGGCATCGTTTACATAGACATCACCAAGTGTTGACAGTTCTTTGGCAAATTCAGGATCGTTTTTGGTTTCGCCTGGATAAAACCTGATGTTCTCAAGGAGTACAATGTCGTGATTATTTTTTGTTAGTCCTTCTGGGTTTTTCAAAAAATCTTTTACAAAGACTATTTTCTTATCAGGAAGGTACTCTGCAAGCCTGTTCTTGACTCTTATGAGAGAGTCATCAGAATTTCTTTTTTCAGGTTCAGATAGATGTGCAATAATCACGAGCTTGTTGTGGTTTTTGAGAAGGTATTTGATAGTAGGAAGAGATTGTTTAATTCTCTGATCATCTGCAATTGAGAGGTTAGGGTTAAGCGAGACATTAAAGTCCACCCTTAGAAGAACAGTTTTATTTTTTATTTCAACTTCATCAACAAATTTCATGGGGTGTGACTTGAGTATAACACAGAGTTTTGAAATAATTTAAATTAAGTTAATATAAGATTGTGAATCAGAACGGAAAGTTGCTACAGCTAAAAAAAGAAATAAAATCTTTTGGGAGTGCTGAGAAGGCGGAGTTTGCCAAGAGATTTTTTAAATCAGGCAAGGGCGAGTATGGCGAGGGTGATATATTCCTCGGGCTTACCGTTCCCGAGCAGAGAAAGATCGCATCAGGTTATACTGATCTGAGTCTACCTGACCTGCAAAAGCTTCTAGATGATAGGATTCATGAGTACCGATTTGTTGCGCTGGTGATCCTAATGCACAAATATAAAAAAGCTGATAAAGAGGGCAAGAAAGAAATCTTTGATTTTTATATAAAGAATACATTGCAAGTGAATAATTGGGATTTGGTTGATGTTTCAGCACCTGGTATAGTTGGAGATTATTTATCTGACAAAGATAAAAAAATTCTTTATAGACTTGCTCGATCAAAAAATCACTGGGAAAGGAGAATTGCTATAGTCGCTACTTTCGCCTTTATCCGCAAAAATGAATTTGGGAATACTCTCGCGATTGCAGAGATATTGCTGAGTGATATGCATGATCTCATCCACAAAGCTGTTGGCTGGATGCTGCGGGAGGTTGGGATAAGAGACGTTGGAGCACTCTACAAGTTTTTGGATAAGCATTGTAAAGTCATGCCTCGCACTACGCTCCGCTACTCGCTTGAGAAATTTGAAAAAAAGAAAAAAGAATTTTATATGGGGGGGAAAGGTTGAATTTTTATAGTATAATTAAATTATGAACCTTGGAAAGATTGATTTTAAAAAGGATATTGAAGCAGTACATTTGGTTATTGCAAAAGCTTTTTCAGATACCCCAGACATGAATTTGGATATATGGTTTTCTTTTTCAGAAATGAGTAAAATTATTTTAGAAGGTAGAGGAGTTTGCTTAAAAGCTATTTCTGAAAATAAGATTGTAGGTATGATTTTTGCCAAGCAGGAGAGTCCCGTAAACGGAAAAGAAGGATTAGAGAAATGGGTAATTGTTGTGATAGCAGTAGATCCAGATATGGCCGATAAGGGTGTTGGTTCGCTTTTACTAGCTGAGGTTGAAAAAGAGGCTCAGGATATGGGTGCTTTAAAGATGTTTGTTTATACCAATTTTGATGACGAACGAGTGATCCATTTTTATAAGAAGAATAATTATCAAGATGCTGGATATATAAAGGATTATCAATACGGTAAAGATAATTCTGCTGTCTTTCTTCTTAAATATTTAAAATAGTGAATCTTACCACAAAGAAGATTCGATTTTGATTTTGTCAGATTTCTAAAATGATTTCTATTATATCTTAAGAAAATGACCAGAGATAATTAGCCTACTACCTTGCTAGGTTTGATCTTAATTGATCGAAGATTTGTGGTATACTTTGCAATCTTTCTTCAACTATATTTTTCTCCGCGCAAGCTGTCTCCAGCGCGATCCTGTCATCTGCAGAAAGAACAGTCACAGTAGTTGTTTTTGAGAACATAATAGCTGATTCATTTTCCATGTGTGGTATACCAATGGCGTGGCCAAATTCGTGTGCGAGGGTGTGCACTAGTTCTTCCCGGGAGGTGTCAAAGTAAATATTGATAGTTTCTTTACCTCCAGAGTACACATATTCTCCTTGTTCAGGTTTATATTTAAGCTCCTCGTTAAAATTTCTTATTGTTTGATTAAGCTCTCCCACCTGCTGGTTATAGATATCAGTTGATTGATTAAGAGATGCTGCCTCAGATTTTAAGGATTCTGCCTCGGATTGTACTGACTTTTGTCTCTGGATTAAACTCTCATATTCATCAGGTGGTGCGCCTCCTCTCTCATTCCAGTACTGTATATCTTCATTTAACTTTTTAACTATTATCTGAAATTCCTGCGCGCGCCTGTTGTAGTCTGCGATTTTGGTATCCAGCTCGCCTTGCTCTGATTTTACCTGAGTATCCAGTTCGTTGATCTGACTGTTGAGAAATTGTCTTTGATCATAGACCAGATTTATCTCAATATCACCTTGGGGATCGTATTCAAATAATGTTGACGGATACTCAGAATTCCAAATTTGGGCTGCTTCATCAACATAAGAAAGGAATTGGGATTCAGACATATTATAGCGGTTATCAATTGATCCTATTTTGTATGTTTTTGGATTTTTACAGGATGATTGATAGACTAGATCGCGCGCAGCGTTTGAAATATATGGCGTGCTGAAAGCTCCAAAGCTCAAGGTGAGAATTGCTATAAAAATCAATATTTTTTTCATAGGTTATCTTAAATTTTTACCTGCCCAGCCAATTTTTTTATTTTTTTTAGTTTTTTCAATAAAGTTATTTAGTCTTTTTATGAAATCATCTGGTCTGGATCGGGCAGCTTCAATAAATCCTAGTCTAATATTTTGATATGATTTTGGAAAGTTTTGAAAATTTGTCCAAACAAGTTCGTCTTTTTTAAGCTCTTTGAGTATATCAGGTGATATCCCTTGTTCTTTTATAGGTGTGTAGTATTTTAGGCCTGCTGGGGTCATCAAATTCTCTCTAATGAGCTTCTTCATCCGTTCTATATTAAGTACAGACCAGTTGCTTTTTGCACGCCTGATAGAAAATCGTTGAGCATAAGTCTCATCATCAATTCCTTTGACTGTGCTGTCAATCCAGCCATAGCAAAGAGCCTCCTCTACAGCGTCATCATAAGTAATTCGAGGCTTGCCCGATGCTTTTTTATAATAAATCAGCCAGATTTCTTTTTCTTTATTATGGTTATTGGAGAGCCAAGCGCGCCAGGCTTTTCGCGTTTTAACATAAAGTGTTTTGCCAATCTGCATTAGTTTATTTTACCCCCACATCATAAATCGGTCAATTAGGGCGAGCTAGTAGGAAGTCTGATTGTGTTTATGGTATAATCCCGTGGCAATGACTGAAAGGCGGACAGGCAGAGAGGCTGAGGGGGGCAATGTAGATCTCCGGGCACAACTTAGAGAATTTGCGGGTATTCGAGATGGCAAGGAGAGGGAGGTGGCTCTGATCCGCTTGGCTAGGAATATGAGATCCGCAAACATAAAAGAGATTGATGCTTTAATTCCTCCTGAATGGGCCAAAATACAAAAACACCTTGAGAAGAAGGTTGACCACACACTTATAACCCTTATAAAGCTTTATGCTAGTTCAGAACCCCGACAGATTTGGACAGGAAAGGCAGCTGTTGCAGTCTTATCCCGAGAGGGAGAAGTTTTAGGCCTGACACATAGAGAACACAGTGAAGAAGAAGATGATGGACGGGTCGCTGCAATGGGAGAGGCTATCGTGAGGGCAGCAACAACCCTTCATTTTGAGCAACTGCAGAGAAGTGGAGGTTTGGCTAGTAGAGATAATTACAAAGAATTAAAGCGTATAGAAAAAAGATACGGAGTAAGGTTGTCATCAGGATCAGCGGATAATTCTATTAATTATGATAACAGATTTATATATGTCGCAGGTGCAAGCACGGGTGTAAGACCTGGGTTTTTAGACCCCTTTTCCAAGTCTCCTATAAAGCGTAATGAGACAAAACAGGAATTTTTTGATAAAGTTTTTTCCGATAGAGTTTTGTGGCTATATGTATATCCGTTAAGAGATCATGGTCCGATCGTTTTGGGTCCATATTCAACCTCAAAAAGAAAACCTCTTGACAAAAATTAGCAGTCGTTGTATATTAGTGCTAATAGGAAGGAGGTGAAGAAGATGGCATACGATTTGATTCCAAATAGATTTTTATCATTTCCGGGAAATTCGTTATCGTCTATTTTTGATGACGATGAGTTCTTTAATTCTCCTGTAAGCCAAAATGGTCTTTCTATCTCAGAGGATGAGAAAAAAGTCTATGTAGAAGCTGCAATACCAGGTGTGAATCCTGATAATGTAGAGGTTACATTTCATGACGGATACCTCTGGATAAGAGGTGAACAAAAAAAAGAGGAAAAAGATAAAAAGAGAAAGTTCTACAGGCAGGCTGCTACATCTTTCTCATACAGAGTCGCCGTACCAGGTGAGATAGATCAAAATACAGAGCCTGAGGCTCACTACAAGCACGGTGTGATGAAGGTGCAATTTGCTAAATCTCCCAAAGTTGAGCCCAAAAAAATTAAAGTCAACGTTGAGAAGCAAGATAAATAATTGGAGTTGACAAGGTGAGTATTTAACAAAGCTCCGCCTCATGAGGCGGAGCTTTTTCATGATGTCTAACCCTGTGTTATAATTAGGCTCAATGGACAAGGCATACGATCATAAGAAGTTTGAGGATGATTTATATAATTTTTGGGAGAAAAATGGTTATTTCAAGCCTGAGATAAATCCTGACGGAAAACCATATTCTATTGTTCTCCCTCCTCCAAATGTAACAGGTACGCTTCATATCGGTCATGCATTTGAAGGAACGCTTCAGGATATTGCTATTAGATATCATCGCATGCGTGGAGATAAGACCGTTTGGATTCCGGGTACAGATCATGCAGCAATTGCGACTCAGTCAAAATTTGAAAAAGAGCTATATAAAAAGCATAAAAAATCAAGGCATGATTTTCCCCGCGAGAAATTCTTTGAGATGGTTAATGAGTTTGCAGTTTCCAATCAGGATAGAATCTTGGGACAGCTTCATAAAATAGGCTTCTCACTTGACTGGGAGAGGCTTTCTTTTACTTTAGATGAAAAGCGTGAGCTTGCAGTGCGGACTGCTTTTGAGAAGATGTACAAGGCAGGACTTATTTATAGGGGCGATCGGATAGTTAATTGGGATCCGAAAAGTCAGACAACTGTTGCGGATGATGAGATAGAGCATGTTAGTCAAAAAGATCCATTTTATTATTTCAAATATGGTCCTTTTATAATTGGAACAGTCAGACCTGAGACAAAATTTGGCGATAAATATGTGGTCATGCACCCGAGGGACAAGAGATACAAGGATTATAAACATGGACAAAAAATTGACCTTGAATGGATAAACGGGCCAATGACAGCAACTGTTATTAAGGACGTGGCTGCGGATATGGATAAAGGATCTGGTGTTATGACGATCACCCCTGCGCACTCTGCAATTGATTTTGAAATAGCTCAAAGACATGGACTTGATATTGAAAAAGTGATTGATGATAGGGGCATACTTCTTCCAATTGCAGGGGAATTTGAGGGGCAACATATTAAAAAAGCGAGAGCATTGATAGTTGAGAAACTGAGAAAAAAAGGTCTTGTAGATAGGATAGATGAAAATTATGAGCATAATGTTTCGACAAATTATCGAGGCAACGGTATGATCGAGCCTCAGATTAAAAGACAATGGTTTGTTGCTGTTAATAAAGAATTCCGCATTGAAAATTCGAAAATTCCAGGTATCAAATCAGGTTCAGAGGTTACACTTAAGCAAATTATGAAAAAGTCAGTTGAGGCAGGAGGCGTAAAAATCAAGCCTTTAAGGTTTGAAAAAATCTATTATCACTGGATTGATAATCTCAGAGATTGGTGTATTTCAAGACAAATTATATATGGACACCAAATTCCTGTTTGGTACAGAAATGATGATATGTACGTTGGGCTTAAGGCACCCGAGGGAGATGGATGGAAACAGGATACAGACACCCTTGATACTTGGTTTTCCAGTGGTCTTTGGACTTTCTCAACTCTTGGTTGGCCTGAAAAAACACCAGATCTTAAAACATTTCATCCAAACTCCAATATGATGCCAGGATATGAGATTCTTTTTTTCTGGGTTGCTCGCATGATTTTAATGAGCGGATTTTTATTGGGCGAGGTTCCTTTTAGTCGAGTTTATTTACATGGCATTGTCCGTGACAAACAGGGAAGAAAGTTTAGTAAATCTTTAAACAATGGCATTGATCCTTTGGAGATGGTTGATAAATACGGAACCGACGCGCTTAGAATTGCCCTTATTTTTGGTGCGGGAATTGGAAATGACGTGATGTTTGATGAGCAAAAAGTGAAGGGCATGAAGCATTTTGCCAATAAACTTTGGAATATAGCGCGGTTTATTGAAGTGAATAAGCAAAAAGCAAAAAGCAGTATGCAAAAAGCAAAAAAAATTGAGGATTTAGAAAAGATTGCAGACAATAAAATTGATAAAGAGTGGGTGAAAAAAACAGTAAATTTGATAGAAGAAGTCACAAAAAGTTTGGATAATTATAAATTTAATTTAGCTGCAGAAAGGCTTTATGAATTTATATGGCATGAGTTTGCGGATGTTTATATAGAAGATGTTAAAAGTAGAATTGATGAAAACTCATTCTCTGTTCTCTGTTCTCTGTTTTCTGTTCAGCTAAAACTCCTTCATCCCTTCATGCCTTTTGTAACTGAGGCTATTTATCAGGAATTTCGAAAAAACGGGATCTTGACTGAGGGGAAAGAATCGATAATGATTGAGAAATACCCTATGCTGAAATTCTAATATCTAATTTCTAATATCTAAAAAACATTAAAATTATTGTTTCGAAAATAGATACTCAATACAAGTTGTTATTTTTACCAATTTGAATTATATTAGTAGGCAATGGGCAAGGATTCTCAAAAAAAAGTTTTTTCCCCGAATATATCCCGATTTATTACCGAAGAAGGTAAAAATCTAGCCTTTAGTATGGTTGCAACTATGCTTGTTATAGGCATTTTTGTACAGGGATTGTCTCTGACCCACAATCTAAGTAAGCAAGAAGATGCAAGCAATAGGCAGAAAGAAATAAGTGCAGAGCTGGATTTTTGGAAGGAATTTATCGGCAAAAACGGTGATTATAGGGATGTTTATTACCGTATGGCTGAACTGGAATATAAGCTTGGAAATATAAATGAGGCAAGGTTGAATCTAGCAAAAGTAGAGGAGCTTGACCCAAATTTCAAAGATGCAGATGTTTTAGGAGTCAAGATAGAAGAGTAATAGTTATTCTTCTTTTTTGTTTTCTTCTTTATCTCCGCTTTCAGCTGGTTTTTCGCCTTCAGGTTTTACCTCTCCATCCTTGGCCTCGCCTTCCTTACCTTCGCCTTCTTCACCTTCTGCACCTTCTGCGGGTTCTGGTTCTGGCTCTGGTTCAGGTGCGACAAGTTCTGCTATTTTCACAACTGTCTGGTCAGGAGCTGTGAGTATTTCTACTCCTTCTGGAGCCTTTAAGTCACCGACTAGTATATGGGCATCAAGCTCAGCTAAATGCTCCACGCTTACTTCAATGTTTTCGGGGAGTTTGTCGGGTAAAGCTTCAACCTCAACTTCAGATAGTGGTTGAAGAAGAAGGCCGACTTTTTCTGCAACAGCTTTAGCCTCGCCTACAATTGCAAGCGGAACTGTGGTTTTTACTTTTTCTTTGAGGTTTACCTGGTAAAAGTCAGCATGAAGAGGTGTGTGTGTCTCAAAATCCATTTGAAGGTTTTTGACCAGAACAGGATGAGTTTTACCGTCAAATTCAAGATCAATAAGTCCTGAATCTCCTGCTTCTTTATGAACGTTTTCAAAGTCAGCAAGCTTTACTTGTAGTGCGGTAGACTCAAGACCTTTTCCGTAAACATTGCCTGGGAGAATGCCCTCACGTCTGAGATTTTTTACTTTTTTTCCAAGAATAGTCCTTTTTTCAGCAGTGAGCTTTGGGTGTTTCATGTATTTATGTATTTTACCTTAAATTTTCTGCTAAAACAAGCAATTAGTCTTTTGTCTTTGTATAATGTAGATATGCGGATACTTGGAATAGATCCTGGGATTGGGAGATGTGGATGGGGAATCATAGAAGCAAAAGGCAACAAGCAAATAGCAATAAGCTATGGTTGTATTGAGACTGATAAAGACTTGCCACTTGATACAAGGCTTGAACAACTTTTTGATCAGGTTACAAAAATTATAAAGACTGAAAAGCCAGAGAGCTTTGCAATAGAGGATCTTTTTTTTAATACCAATGCCAAGACAGCAATGGTGGTTGGACAGGCACGGGGTGTAATTCTCTTGGCAGCGGTTAAGGCTAAGCTTCCGATCGGGATTTATACACCGCTGCAGGTTAAGATGGCGGTCACAGGTTATGGCAGGGCAGATAAGAATCAAATGGGTCAGATGATAAAAGTTTTATTAAAACTTGATAAAATCCCAAAACTTGATGATACAGCAGACGCCTTGGCAGTTGCCATAACACATGCATTTTCAAATAAATTCGAAGCACAAAATAAGAAATCCGAAACGATGTCAAAATACAAATAATCAAATACAAAAAAAGAACATTCGGATTTCGAATTTTTAGTGCTATAATCTCAGTAATATGATTGGTGCTTTAAAAGGAGTTGTTGAACTGAGACAAGATCCGACAATTATAATTGATGTGAATGGTGTTGGTTACCGCGTGCTTGTTCCTCTTAGTGTTTCCTCAAAACTAGATGGTTTAGGTTCTAAAATCAAGCTCTTTACCTACACACATGTCAGGGAAGATGCATTGGAGCTTTATGGCTTTGCTGAGTCAGAAGATTTGAGAGTCTTTGAATATCTGATAAGTGTCAATGGTGTTGGTTGTCGGACTGCTTTGAATGTTTTTTCAGTGGGGACACGTATGGATATCATGAAGGCAATTACCTCAAATGATGTTAATTTTTTTACATCAGTCCCCAGACTTGGCAAGAAAAACGCGCAGAAAATAATAATTGAGCTGAAGAATAAAATAGGTGGAGAGGACATAGATCTTTCAGCAGATTCGGGAGATAATGATGAAGTGATCGGAGCACTTAGATCATTTGGTTATTCAACCAAAGAGGCACAAAGCGCAATTAGTTTATTAAAAGGTGAAGGAGCAACTGTTGAGGAAAAAATACGACTTGCCCTGAAATATTTAGGAAAATAAACTCGAAAACCGAATATCGAAACTAGAAACAATATCAAATGAGAGAAATAAGAAATTCAAAACTCTATGATTTAGAAGATAGGACATTACAGTTTGCAAAAGACAATAGATCGTTTGTCAAACAATTACCAAAAACGATCGGTAATATTGAAGATGGAAAACAACTTGTGAGATCATCAGGTTCAGTTGGCGCAAATTATATTGAAGCAAACGAATCATTTAGTAAAAAAGATTTTGTATTAAGGACTAAGATTTGCCGTAAAGAGGCAAAAGAAAGTAGGTATTGGTTAAATTTGGTAGATACAAGTGGTGATACCAAGCTTGAGAAAGAGTGGAAACGCTTAATCCAGGAAGCAACAGAGCTGATGAACATTTTTGGTTCAATTATAAGAAAGTCTGAATAGTTTATAATTTTGATAATTTAAGTTTTGTATTTGTTTCGGATTTCGGGTTTCGTGCTTCGAATTTAAAGTTATGGATAAGTCTAAAACAAAAGTAAAAGAAGTAAAGGAGGTAACACTTGAAGAGGAAAAACTATTCGTATCCCTCAGGGCTTCTTCCTGGGAGGATTTTCATGGTCAGCAGAACATAAAGGCATCGCTTCAGATTGCGATAGAAGCAGCAACCAAAAGAGGTGAGGCAATTGAGCATATCCTTTTGTATGGACCGCCTGGGCTTGGAAAAACCACGCTTTCTCATATCGTGGCACGGAAAATGAAAGCCAATATCAGGGTCACCTCAGGTCCAGCGCTTGAGCGCTCTGGTGATCTGGCATCAATTCTGACCAATCTTGAAAAGGGTGACATTTTATTTATTGATGAGATTCACAGGCTCAACCCAACAGTTGAAGAGACACTTTATCCTGCAATGGAGGATTTCGCGCTTGATATTGTGCTTGGCAAGGGACCTTCGGCGCGTACTGTCAGGCTTGATCTTCCACAGTTTACGATAATTGGCGCCACAACTCGCGCAGGACTTCTCTCAGCGCCCCTGAGGGACAGATTTGGAGTAACGCATAGACTCAATTTTTATGAAGCAGAGGAACTTGGAAAAATCATTCAGGAAGCAGCGGGGAAGCTAAAGGTAAAAATAGATACAGACAGTATAATAGAAATTGCCAAAAGAGCGCGCGGTACACCACGTATTGCTCTCAAGGTTCTCAAAAGAGTTAGGGATTATGCTCAAGTCAAAGGCGGAGGTCATATTGATTTTGCATCAGCCAAGAAAGCTCTTTCTATGCTTGAGGTTGATGAGAAGGGGCTTGATCCTCTAGATATTAAATTTCTTCGTGCAATTATTGATAAGCATCATGGAGGTCCTGTTGGGATTGAAACAATTGCATCAACCATTTCTGAAGATAGTGGCACGCTTGAGGACTTGGTGGAGCCATATCTCATGCAGCTTGGATTTATCAAACGTACATCTCGTGGTCGTGTGGCGACCAAGGCAGCCTACGAGCACTTGGGATTAACACACCCTGAAGACAAAAGCGGCAAACAGGAAAAGTTGTTATAAAAAAGTTGATTGTAGCCAAAAAGCTTACCAGCAAAAGACCCAGAGGAAACAAGATTTTTGAGGAGCACTGGGCGGGTTTGTGATCGTTTTTTCTTGAGGAGTATTGGTTGGTTTTACTAGTTGTTTATTTCCTTCAACAGGCTTAGCAATGTTTTTAACAGTGTTTTTTATGTAGTTAAAGCTGATGGCAAGATAGCCAATACTTGCCTGACTCTTGGGATAATACTTGTTTACTGTTTTTGTGTTATTCGCACCAGTTTTAATCGTCAAATTATTACTCCAAGGACCTGTCTTGCAGTCATTTGCAGCTCTCACTTTAAATGTATAGATTGTATTGGGCTTAAGAAGGTAAATGTCATATTCTAAGGCTCCAGTGCTTTGGCTTAGGGAAAATTCTGCACCATAGCCTTCGCTATTTTTTCCATCACCAAATGAAACATAATATCCTGTATATGGGTGTTGGGAAGGTGTGAAAAAAAGCTTGGCAGTAGTTCTGGTTGTGTCTATTTGAAAAAGATCTGGTGGAGATGTTGGAGCTTGTTTTGTGCAAACACTGCTTCCGTCACCTGATGAGCCGGAGTTGGATGATCCAGAATTTGATGAGGATATAGGAGTTGGTGTCGGGCATTGATGATTGTATGAACCTCCTCCATAGGAGCAACCACCATATGTGGAAGCATTCACTTGTTCACTAGTATAAAAAAAACCAAGTAGAAAAAAGACGATAATAAAAAGAAGGTGAATTAAGCTTTTCAGCTTTATGGTTAGTAACATTTTAGCTCTTGATTTTCAGTATATATGCATATATAGTTGATATCAACAGGGGAAATAATTATGTTTGGTATAGGCGTTCAAGAATTAGTAATAATACTCGTAATCGTACTTTTGCTTTTTGGTGGAAAAAAACTTCCCGAATTGTCAAAGGCTGTTGGTGAGGCAATACGAGACATAAGAAAAGGCTTTACAGACGATAGTCATAAAGACAATAAAAAAGAAGAGAAAAAGTCTTGACGCGCAATACCTGCACCAATTAATGGAATTATCAGTAAAAAAAGGCTTAACATTTTTGGATCATATTTCCGAGCTACGATCCCGTCTTTTCTGGTCCTTGTTTAGTTTTTTTATAGGTGGAATAATCGGATTTTTATTAAACAGTCAGATTTTAGCTTTTCTTATCTCTCCTCTTAGTCAGCCACTTTTCTATTCGTCTCCAGCAGGAGGGTTTGATTTTGTTTTTAAGTTAAGTATTTTTTTTGGTTTTGTTATATCAATCCCTGTTTTTACTTACCATGTTATTAAATTTATAGAACCTGTACTCTCAGAACATTTTCATGTTTTCATCAGTCGTTTATTGATTGCATCATGTCTGCTTACAGCAAGCGGTATTTTATTTGCTTATTATCTTAGTCTTCCCGCAGCTCTTCATTTTCTAAATCAATTTGGATCAGATAAGGTTCGCTCACTAATTTCAGCTACTGAATATTTCTCATTTGTGACGGCGTACATAGCAGGATTTGCAATTTTATTTCAACTCCCGCTTGTTTTATTTCTTATCAACCGTGTTACTCCTCTAAAACCTGGACAATTAATGAAAAGACAACAGTATGTAATACTGGTTAGTTTTATAATTGCAGCCATACTTACACCTACGCCAGATGTTTTAAATCAGACCATAATGGCTCTTCCCCTGATTGGTTTATATCAAGTATCAATTTTAATTATTTGGGTAAGTAATTACATGGCGCATGTTAAAAAGGAACATGCAGAGGCTGCAAGTGTGTCATCGCGGAGCAGGTTAAACAGGAGTAAGCTTAGAAAGCTTAAGTTTTTTCAAAGTTCAACTAGAAAATTAAATTATCAACCATTAATCAAATCATCATACTCGTAAGATAATGACAAATCCTATTAAAAATATTTTAAATAAAGAAATGAGCAGAAAAGATTTTCTGAGTTATTCAGGCATGACTTTATTATCCTTTACAGGAGCTCTGACTATCCTGGGAAAGCTTGAAGATGCAGATCTTCTTAAATTCTACAAAAAACAAACAGTTGGTTTCGGGTCAGGAAGCTATGGTGGAAAGGAGAAAACATAATGGCACGATTACCAATACCAGGTTCAGATGATGGAACATGGGGAGATGTGCTCAATGATTTTTTATCTCAAGAGCATAATTCAGACGGAACACACAATGGAGTAAATGCAGGCTCACTCAAGACCACAGGGGCATCAGTTGTTATTTCAGGTGCAGATGCGCCAACTACTGGACAAGTTCTCAAAGCAACCAGCGCAACAGTTGCAAGTTGGCAAACGTTGAGCTCAGTTGGAACACCTGAAGTTTTAATTGCTGCTACAAACACCGCCCAGGATATAAAAGATGTAGCAGATTATACATGCGATGGAGTCAATGATGAAGTACAGATCAATGCGGCTATTACAAGTCTTGTAACTCTTGGAGGAAGGGTAGTTCTTAGTTATGGAACTTTTACTGTCTCAGACGAGATTTTGATGAAAACAGGGGTAGAAATATCAGGGCAAGGTCCTGGGACACATGTGAAAGCATCAGGTTTTTCAGCTGGAAAAGCAATGTTTCGTCTAGCTGATGTCAATGTGCATGCTACAGGAATTTATGACATGTTAATAGATGGAAATTTTTCGGCTGGTGGAGCGGTTGCTGGTATTGATTATGATAATACAGGTGGCGTTTTTACTGGAGGTGCAATCAGTACTAATTCAGATTGCGCTCATCGTCTGCAACGTTTGATTGTCCGAAATACAGGATCAGCTGCGACACCTCGTTATGGTTTTCGTAATATTGGTTCATTTGCGTCAAATTTTGTTAGTGACATTCGTTTTCAGCAGTGTCGTAATGGCGTATATGTTGACAGTCCAGATTCTTTTTATAGCAATCTTGAAATTTCCTCTGCTGATGGAGTGGGTTTTACTATAGCAGGCGCCAATAATCGTATCGTCAATTCCAAAGCATATTTTAATGCAACCGATGGATTTCTGATTACTGCCGGACGTAATACGTTGACTGGATGCGAGGCTCAGGATAATGGACGTTGGGGATTGAACTTAACTGCTGGGGATTGCAATATCGCTGGGTTTATGGCTGACTCAAATCAGAAAAATGATAATTCAGGTGGTGGTGTGCTGATTGCAAGTAGTGGGAATAATTTGATTGGACTTGATATTTTTGATCGGGCCCCATCTGGTCATACGTTTCCACAAACAAGAGGTGTGTCATTTTCTGGTACAAGAACTAATAATGTCGTCATAGGTAGAGTTCATGTGCCTAGTGGCACAAACTATGTTGAAGGCATTACATCTGGTGCCAGCAATTTAATTGAAATTGTTACCAAACAAGGTAGTACCGCACAATCGTTAACAACAACTCGTATTAACGCTCAGGACACAAAACCTACTGGTGCTTTATTTCAAAATTTTGATCGACAACTAGCAGGTAATACGGCTATTGCTCCTACTTCGGGTACTATGCGACTGGTATCTATTTGGTTACCAGCTGGCACTCTAGTAACATCAGCTACTTTTTGTGCAGGTACAACTGCCATGTCTGGTGGTACACATGGATGGGCTGCTCTATATGATTCTTCACTTGCTTTAGTTGGATCTCAATCAGCAAATGACACAGGAATTACGTGGGCAGCTAATGCAGCAAAAACTTTTACGTTTGGCTCTACTTATACTACGACCTACACAGGACTGTATTATGTTGGGCTTTTAATGGTTGCAAGTACTATGCCAACAATGTGTGGTCAAACAATTGGCATTGGGATATCGGGCATGGCGCCTGCAATGGGGGGGAACTCAACTACAAGTCTGACAACTACAGCGCCTAACCCTGCTGCTGCAATTTCTGGAGGTACTGCAGGCATGATCTACTGTTATGTTGGTTAAGCCTTATTAAGATCGGGACTCCAACACGCTTAATATTTTAGCGAACATAAATATATATAGATAAATAAATTAATAATGGCACGATTACCAATACCAGGTTCAGATGATGGAACATGGGGAGACACCCTTAACGAATTCTTATTAGTTGAGCACAACTCTGATGGCAGTCGAGATAATGCTAATACGAGCTTGGGGGTTTAGCCTTTATAGGTGGATCAAGTGCTACTGAGCCTCCAATCAGCTCAGCGGTTTGGGTGACAAATGCATTGGTTGTGCCAAGTGGTACGACCAAAGTCAGACTAATTGATTTTTTTAAGGGTGCAGGAACTGTTAGAATTGGGCGAATGTGTATTAGAAAATCCGGAACTTAGTTTTTTAGTACAAACTATCAGTTTTTGGTCTGTATTGTAGCGCTTCAGCAATATGGTTAGGTTTGATCTCAGAATTTCCCTCTAGATCAGCTATGGTGCGTGCGAGCTTGATCATTCGATAGTAAGATCTACCTGATAAATTCATCTTGCTGACTGCAACACGCAGGAGATTTACACACTCTTCTGTTAGTGCGCAAAAAACTTTTATATCCCTGTTAGTCAGTTCAGCATTTGATGCAATGTTTGATTTTTTATATCGCTTGATCTGTTTGTTTCGTGCAGCCTGTACTCTTTTTCTGATGCTTTTAGAGTCTTCAATTGAACCTGAATCTGCTTCAGTTAGTTTTTCTACCTTTACAGCTGGAACCTCGATATGAATATCAATTCTATCAAGAAGCGGTCCTGAGACCTTTTTTTGATAACGAAGGATTTGTGACGGCGCGCAGCTGCAGGGTTTTTGTTTATCCCCAAGATATCCACAAGGGCAAGGATTCTGAGCTGCAACAAGCATGAATTTGGCTGGAAAAGTTACCTTGCCTTTGGATCTGGAGACAGAAACAATATTGTCCTCAATTGGTTGCCTGAGACTTTCAAGCACGCTGCGTGGGAATTCAGGAAATTCGTCAAGAAAGAGTACTCCGCGATGGGCAAGTGTGATTTCGCCTGGTTTTGGATGAGAGCCACCACCTATGAGACCAACCAGGGAGGTTGTGTGGTGGGGTGATCTGAAAGGACGGGTTTTGACCATTGCATCTTTACCCAGAAGACCTGCGATTGAGTAAATTTTAGTGACTTCAATCATTTCATCAAACGTAAGATCTGGAAGAATTGATGGAAAGGATCTAGCCAAAAGCGTTTTTCCAGCGCCAGGCGGGCCCTTCATTAAAATATTGTGCCCACCTGCTGCTGCTATTTCAAGCGCTCTTTTGGTTTGTTGTTGGCCTTTTATTTCACGCATATCATACTCAAAGCTCGTGTTTGAATTTTGGCTAGAAAACCTGAGGGGCTTTATGGGCTTTATTGCAGTTAGATTTGCTAGATGTTGATAAATCTCTTTAAGTGTGCTGACAGGATAAATATCAAGCTTTGTGACAATTGCTGCTTCGCGAGCATTTTCTGAGGGCAGGAAAAGTCTTTTGTATTTTTTATCTTTGGCCAATATTGCTTGATTTAGTGCCCCGTTTATGGAACGCACACGTCCATCAAGTGAAAGCTCGCCTGTGAAAATCGCATCATTAGCATCAGTTACGAGTTGGCCAGATGCCATCAGTATTCCAAGGGCAATTGGCAAATCATAAGACGCGCCTTCTTTTGGTAGATCCGCTGGCGCGAGATTAACTGTTATTTTTTTGGCAGGAAATTCAGCGCCTGTGTTTTTGATAGCAGATCGCACTCGTTCTTTGGCCTCATCAACTGATTTATCAGGAAGCCCAACAATGGTAAATGAGGGAAGTCCCATGGAAGCTATATCCACCTCTACCTCAATCGGTACAGCCTCAAGTCCGATAACAGCAGCGGAAATGACTTTTGCCAGCATAGATTTATGATAGCAGAAAGTTTCTCTCAAAGAATGTTTTGAAACTTTTTTTCTCCAAAGTGCGTATAATAAGGGCGCGAGATGGATGAGAAAAAAATAATTAATCAAATCCTGGCAGGGGATGATAAGAAATATAAATTACTTTTGGAACGTTACCAGCCAGGTCTCGTCCGACATTGTCTTGCTATGGTGCATGATCCAGAACAGGCAAACGATTTGGTGCAAGAAGCATCAATCAAAGCTTATTTTCAGCTTAAAAAGTATGACGATAAATACCGTTTTTCTACCTGGATTTATAAGATTGCAACCAATTTAAGTCTGGATTATTTAAGAAAGAAGAAACATTTCTCTCTTGAAGATGTTTCTGATTTGAGAAGCAACATGCCAACACCGCCAGAAGAATTGGATAAGAAGGAAGCTGTGAATTCAGTGCAAAAAGCAGTCATGAAATTACCAATAAAATATCAAGGTGTTATAAGTCTTTATTACTGGCAGGATCAAACTTATGAAGAAATTGCACATATTATGAACGTGCCAACAAATACTATTCGTACTTGGCTTAAAAGAGCAAAGGAAAAATTAAAGGAGGAGCTGAATGGATAATCTGGATAAACTGTTGCAAAAAAATGAACTTAAGGCAAAGGCTAGAGAAAGTCTGACTGAGGATACTTTGATTTTAATTTCAGAGATAAAGTCTGTAAAGACAATCCAAAAAAAACTGGCATTTACATTTTTTGTACTTGTTTTTATTTTTATCACCAAGTGGCTCAGTAATGATATATTATTTTTAATAAATTTAGCAATTACAAAATACACTTTTGTCCGTTCGCAGATGTTTTTATATTTTGAAGCATTACTTGAATCTATCCCAAGGTTTCAATTTTTCGCAATTCTTTTTACCAGTATTTTATGGCTAGGATGGAAGAGGTTTGAAACTTTTATTCAGCACACTCGTATAACAAGTAAGAAAACATTTGCTATGAAAATTATGAAAATGACACCACGACTACTTATTGCAAGTATATTATTGGTAGGTACTGTTTTGGGTTTTTCTGGATATACCTATGCTCAAAAAGAGGAACAAAAAAAACTTGAGATTTTAAAAGAATATGTTAATGCGACCGGACGGGTAGAGCTTGATACAAACTATGAAGAGGAGTGTAAATCTTCGCTTGGTGACTATCTACAAAATCGAACTAATAAATTTGAAATTAAACAAGGATCAGGACTTAGCGCAGGAGATGCTCAGAAAATATTGGAAGCTAACTGTCTTGTCCGCAATGCAAGAATGTTTATTAAAGATAAATTTTCAAGTGGGAAACAAAACAGCAGCAGTTATGAACATATGATATTAGGAGAGTCTAAAATTATAGAACTGTCAAAAAATACAATAACAATAGAGTTTTCAAACGTTCCAGAAAAAATTCAAATTCCTTCGGAAGAATATACTGTCACGAATAATACAAAAATATATAAAAATCAGATCTTAACCTCAAAAGAGTCACTTAAAAAAGGTGACATTGTAATAGTCATAGGTGAGCATGGTGATAGAGAAAATACCGATAAAGCATTAATAAGCAAAGAGGCGTTGGGAGTTTACGTTCTTCCAGAACAGCCTGAATTTAAATGGTATAATCCGATGTTGATTTACTCTCTTACTCAGATTCAACATTGTGAAGGTAACCCTGATGACAGATGCAGCTTTACAGGAAGTATAGATCTTTTTCCAAGTGGTGCTGGAGAAGGAAATTTTTTTAATCCGAAATTTACTCCATTGGAGTTTCCTCCCACTAAAAATAGTCCTGTTATAAAAGAAATTGCTGGATCGTTGATTGAAATTAACGATAAATATGTAAAAATTAAATCTTCATCAGGAAGAGAGCTTACGGTAAATTTTCAAAGCAATCCGATTGATTATTTTAATAAAAATATTTCACAAAATCATAATAATCTAAAAATAGAATTAGGTGATACGATTATGGTAAGATATGCTGAAGCACACGATGAGCATTCAGTAATTATAGAAAATA
Source organism: Candidatus Levyibacteriota bacterium (assembly GCA_029260965.1). Taxonomy (GTDB): domain Bacteria; phylum Patescibacteriota; class Microgenomatia; order Levybacterales; family UBA12049; genus JAJDCH01. The sequence continues at coordinate 111,524 of JAJDCG010000001.1, forward strand.
AACAGATAATGAATGCAGTTTTTGTAATAGAAGTTACATTAAAATATGATTCGGTTGAGAAGTATTAAAATCAGCAGAATTCGCAGGATTTGGCTTTTTTCTTTGAAGATTTATCTATACTCCCACAACATTTTTCGCAGCAGTATTTTTGACCCTCTTTTGTGAATGGCTCACCTGCTTTTATTTTTTTATCGCAGTGTGAACAAACGTGAGCTTCCTGATCTGTTTTTGGTCCTAGTCCGAAAATACCCATACCATTAACTTACTACAGATTTGATTTGGTTGTCAAATAAGGTGGCTTTTTTGATAAACTGGAATAGTCCAGGAAATAAAAATCCGAAGCACGAAATCCTAAATTCGAAACAATTTCAAAATTTAAAAATCCAAATGACAGAAACTGCCCATTTTTATCAATTAACAAAAGAAAAGCTTTTTGGTCTTTTCAAAACTTCTGATCAGGGACTGTCTGAGGTAGATGCGAAAAAGCGTCTTGATCAAAATGGTGTCAATCAGCTAACAGCAAAGAAAAAAGTATCTGCCTTCGCGCTCTATTTGTCCCAGTTCAAAAATACACTGACACTTATTCTTATTGCCGCCTCAATTTTAGTACTATTTATTTATTACTTCGGAGAACGTGATCCATCTGACCTCATAGAAGCTGGGTTGATACTGGCGATTGTTTTTATGATAACGCTTCTTGGATTCATCCAGGAGTACAAAGCAGAAAAAGCTATTGAATCATTAAAAAAACTACTTTCATATAAAACAAAAGTGTTAAGAGATGGAACAGAGCGAGAGGTTGATGTGGCAGATTTGGTAACAGGAGATATAGTAATCATTGAGGAAGGTAGCAAGACACCAGCAGATATGAGATTGCTTGAAGCGTACTCTCTCATGATAAATGAAGCATCACTCACTGGTGAATCGGTGCCTGTTTCAAAATTTACGGATCTGATTTCTGGTAATACGCAGATTGCAGATCAGAAAAATATGCTTTTTGCAGGAACATCTGTGACATCAGGTCGTGGGATTGGCTTGGTTGTAGCTACGGGAGATGGTACTGAGATAGGTAAAATCGCCAAGAATGTTGCTGAGGTTGAAAAAGAAGCAACACCAATTCAAAAAAAATTATCAAGAATAGGGAAGATAATCGGGCTTGTTGTCTTGGCAATAAGTCTTGTTGTTTTCGTATTTATTGTTTTCTTTGCTGAAGATTTTACTAGTCAGCCAATCCTACAGCGTATTATTCATTCATTTATCGCAAGTGTTGCGCTTGCTGTTGCGGCAATTCCTGAAGGGCTTCCTGCGGTAGTTACCATTTCGCTTGCATTTGGTACGCAAAGAATGCTCAAAAAAAACGTGTTGGTTAGAAAGCTTAATTCAGTCGAGACACTGGGATCAACAGATACCATTTGTTCTGATAAAACAGGGACTCTCACAAAGGGAGAAATGACTGTCAGAAAAATTTATTTTGGAGGAAAACTGATTGAAGTTACAGGTGCAGGTTATGTAACTAAAGGAGAATTCCTTTTTGGGGATAAAAAGATAGGTGTTAAAGAAGTAGCCCCGCTTTTGGAATGTGGTTTCTTTTGTAACAATGCAAAACTTGAAGACAAAAATATTTTGGGAGATCCCACAGAGGCAGCACTTCTTGTTTCATCTGCGAAGGCCGGTATAAATCCCAAAGGAAAAAGAGTTTTAGAAATTCCTTTTAGTAGTGAACGAAAAATGATGTCTGTAGTAGTTGAAAAAAATGACAAATTGGTAATTTATACCAAGGGTGCTGTGGAAGAAGTTTTGAATCATTCAAATATTTCCCCCACTGAAAAAAGAAAGATTTTAGCAGTAAATGAAAAGTTGGCAGGAGAAGCTCTACGTGGTCTTGCATTTGCTTTTAAAGAAATATCAAAATCAGAATTTGTGAAACAAAAAAATTCTTCGAGAGGCTCAGGACAGAAAAAACTCGAGTCAGGTTTAACTTTTCTAGGTATTCAAGCCATGATTGATCCGCCGCGTACTGAGGTTGCGCCACTTATCAAATCATGTCAGGAATCAGGAATACGAGTCGTGATGATAACAGGAGACCACATAGATACGGCGCGTGCTGTTGCCCGTGAGATCGGTATAACAGGTGAGGGTTTGACAGGTTTAGAGCTTGAGAAAATGAATGATTCAGAGTTTATAAAAACAGTTGAAAATATAAGTATATATGCAAGAGTTAATCCAAATACAAAAATGAGAATTATTTCAGCATTAAAGAAAAAAGGTCATATTGTTGCGATGACAGGAGATGGAGTAAATGATGCGCCAGCTTTGAAAAAATCAGATATTGGTATTGCAATGGGAATAACGGGTACTGATGTTGCTAAGGAGTCAGCTGATATGGTTTTGTTGGACGATAAATTTTCAACGATAGTTGCATCAGTTGAGGAGGGGCGAGGTATATTCCACAATATTCGTAAATTTGTGACATATCTTCTCTCGTGCAATATTGGTGAAGTGATGTTGGTTTTTGTATCAGTAATGCTATTTCAGAAATTGCCATTATCTGCGACAATGCTTCTCTGGATAAATATCGTTACTGATGGGATACCAGCAATTGCACTTGGTGTTGATCCTGCGGAGAAAAATATCCTCTCACACAAGCCTGCAGTTTTTCAAAAAAATATTATTACGCGCAGGCTTTGGGTTGAGATGATTGTCTTTGGAGTTTTATTAACCATTGCTTGTATTGGTATATTTTTGATTGATCTTCCATTTGGTTTGGAGCGGGCACGTGGTGCTGTATTTACGGCAATAGTGTTTTTTGAGCTGGTTGGCCTTTTTTTAATACGTGATGATTATAAAGTATCATTTTTTTCAAATCCCTGGCTTCTCATATCGGTTTTTGTGACAGTAATTATTCAGCTTATGATTGTATATATCCCTGTAATTGCAAGTCTTTTTGAGATAAAAGCAGTTGATTATCTGGATTGGATTTATATAATGGCAGCATCAGGTCTGATTTGGTTGATTTTTAAATCTGCAGAAAATATACTTGATCAATTTTCATCGATGAGAATGGATGCCTGATAGGCCTTGTAGAATATCTACAAATACGTTAATCTAGATATAGATCTATATTTATGGAAGACCTGCTCAATTCTTATGCGTTAAATGTGCTGCTTTTGGGAACAATACTACTTGTTCTTTTTGCCGTAATTTCTCTAAAAAAGAGAAAACTATCAGAAGATAGTAAAAAGATGCTTTTTGGGGGAATAATAACTGCAACCATTATACCAACGCTCTTGATGGCAGGATCAACCATCTATCTAAACACAATCTCATCAAGTGGTGGTCCTGTTCATTGGCATGCTGATTTTGAAGTATGGAGCTGTGGGAGGCAGGTAGAATTGGTAGACCCGAAGGGTTTCAGTAATAAGATTGGTACAGCAACCCTCCATGAACATAATGACAAAAGAATTCACCTAGAAGGATTAGTGATGGAGTCTCTGGATGCCAGCCTTGGGAATTTTTTTAATGTGGTTGGTGGACATCTGAGTACGAATTCATTTAGTATGCCAACAACTGATGGAGATGTATATTTTGAGAATGGACAATCCTGTCAAGAGGGTGTTGCGGAAGTTCAGGTTTTTGTCTACAGGACGGATGAAAATAATCAGTTTTTTCAGGAAAAGCTCGATAATCCAGTTGACTTTATCATCAGAGATAATTCGGCAGTGCCACCAGGAGATTGCATAATCGTTGAGTTTGATACCCCCAAGGATAAGACAGACAAGCTATGTAAGAGTTATCAAGTAGCAGAGGAGATAGAAGAAATAGAGAGGAGGCCAAATGGGAATTGATCTACCAACACTATCAGTAGTTGTTTCTGCAGCAGCAATTGACAGCATAAACCCATGCGCTATAGGAGTTCTTATTCTTATGGTGTCAGTAATCCTTGGAGGTAAGGGATCTACTAAAAGACTTTTGTTTCTCGGTAGTCTTTATATCCTTGCTATTTTCATGACTTATCTGATTGCTGGACTTGGTCTCATTTATTTTTTGGCAAGTGTGCCACTTTATATAGCTGAATATTTGTCGCTTGTTGTGGGTGTTTTAGTTATACTTGCAGGACTTTTGGAGATTAAAGACTTTTTTTGGTACGGTCAGGGCTTTTCGCTTCAGATACCTCCTTATTTTGCTGAAAAAATTCACAAATTTTCCAAAAACGTTACAGTACCAGGAGTCATATTCCTTGGTGCATTCATAGCAGGCGTGGAGCTTCCATGTACAGGCGCGCCCTATCTGGCAATCATTACACTTCTTTCGCTTAACTTTAATTTCCAGGCTTTCATGATGCTTGTTTTATATAATATAGTTTTTGTATTGCCACTTATCATAATTCTTTTAATGGTAGCAGGAGGCACAAAAGTAAGCAGCATTAAGAAGTGGAAACAGAGCAACAAGGGCTACATGAGATTTGCAATTGGCTATCTTTTGATTGCTCTTGGTTGGCTTTTGATACTTATTGCAAACGGAACAATTAACTTTGGCTGATATGACACACTTGGTTAAAAGAAAAGGGCATATTGAGGAATTTGATGAGCGCAAGATCTACGCTAGCGTTTTTGCATCCTGTATGGTGCTTCGCATGACTGATGAAGAATCAGAAGTAATTGCAGATATGGTAACCCATGAGGTGCTGGATGCTCTTAAAAAAGAAAAAGACATACAAGCACACAAAATTCACGAAGAAGTTGTAAAGACATTGAGAAAGTATAATCCTGATGTAGCCTACATGTATGACACTCACAAGGATATTTATTAAAAGGTACCACAGGAAATTTAAGTATGCTTAGTAGATTTAGAAAAAAACATCATTACGATTACGATCTTATTGTCATCGGATCAGGTGCAGGTGGATCAGTTGGTGCCCATTATGCGCGTGATCTTGGTAAAAAAGTTGCTATCTTTGAGGCAGATGCGATAGGTGGAGAGTGTCCGAATTTCGCATGCGTACCAACCAAGGCTCTTCTCCATGCTTCTCATGCGTATAATCAATCCCAAAATTTAAAATTTTTAGGAACAGAAGTCGGAGAATCATCATTAAACTATCATGCTGTTAAAAAATGGAAAGATTTGGTTGTTTCGCGCACTGGAGCTGCTCACGGTACTGAGTCATTTCAAAAAGACGGTATTGATGTAATAAAACATAAAGCATCATTTATCTCATCTCATGAAGTGGAAGCAGGAGGCAAGACTTATTCTGCAGCTAAATTTTTAATAGGTACAGGATCAGGTATTTTTGTGCCTCCAATTACAGACCTTGAGGATGTGGGGTATATCACATATAGAGAAGCAGTAGATCTTGAAAAGCCTCCAGGATCAATCCTTATTTTTGGTAGTGGAGCTGTGGGTTGTGAATTTGCACAGATTTTTTCTGATTTTGGATCTAAAGTAACTATAGTTAATAGATCTAATCAGGTTTTAAGCAAGGAAGATGAGGAGGTCGGTGATTTGGTGAAGGCGCTTTTTGAAAATGTTGGCATACAGGTATTGACTGGGACGAGTGTTATAAGAGTTGAGAAAAAAGGCAACAAAAAAATAGTTCATTTCCAAAAAGGGTCAGAGCAGTATTTTGGAGAATATGACGAGATTTTGATTGCAACTGGTAAGAAGCCTCTTCTCAACTTTGCTCCAGAAAAAGCAGACATAGAGGTTGATCAAGGTAGGCTTGTTGTTAACAAGTATCTTCAGACCACAAATCCTCATGTTTTCGCAGCAGGTGACGTGGTGGGACCATATCTCTTCACACATACAGGCTATTATCAGAGCTACATAGCAGCTCACAACGCTTTCTCAAGCAAGAAGCTTAAACCAGACCTGACTGTGGTGCCAAGATGTGTATTTATCAGGCCTGAGGTTGCATCTGTTGGCATGAGTGAGGCGGATGCTGTTAATAAGAAGATTAAAATCAGAAAAGGTATTGTACCGATCTCTATTTTGGGACGTTCAAATACCTCAAATGATTTTGACGGATTTGTAAAAATAATTACTGATGAAAATTATTTCATAATAGGGGGTTCAATTGTCGCGCCTCGTGCTGGAGAGTTGATTCACGAAGTAGCACTAGCTATAAAAACACACACAACAGCTCGTGAATTATCTGAAATGATTCATGCCTATCCTACCTTCTCTGAAGGGATAAAAATCGCTGCAAGCGTGGTGGAATAGCTGAATACTTGACAAGTCATTAAAAAAAGTATTACGCTAGATATGTCTGATTGGTGTACAACTGTCTGACTTGCCAATAAATTAGGCTTTCTAGAGACTTAGTTTTGCGGGACTATAAAATTCGAAAGGCATGGGAATCGGCTTGGAGGGTAAAACCGATAAGTTGAAACTTGTGAACTTTCAACAAAGAGATCTGTCACAAGCAGATCTTTTTGTTTATACACCAGATGTAGTATTTATTACGTTTATATATAATTAATCTATGGATGACAATGAATGGTGGAAAGATCCAACAGTTACTGGTAAAGCACCGTTGGGTAATGTGGGAAATAGTTTAAGTGAAAAAAATGGTGATAAAAAAACTTGGTGGGATCAAGGACTTCCTCCAGTCCAAGACCAAGATGAACCTAAGCCACTGGTATTTGCCAAAGGAGCTGATAATCCTTTTTTCAATTCTGTTTCAAAAATTGTTGAGTCACGTCTAAAAGACTTAGATTTAGACGGTGAGGCGGAGATGCTTAATCCTGCATGGTGGGAATGGAACAAGAGAAACCAAACATCCGGTAGACTACGAGAAGAAAACGAACCTGTACAAACAAGAAAATTGATCTTTCAAGAAATAGCCAGCCAGGGCAAGGGCTGGAAATTTCATCTGAATTTTGATGCGCAAGATCCCGCAAAAGTACAAACAGTTGGTAATTTTCTAACTGCAATGGAAGAATGCGGGGCAATAACTGCATTTAAAATTGGAAAAGGTGGTGGTAAAGAGTCTGATGCTCCAGGAAAAGAAGCGACTGTTTATATTGGGCATCGGAATAAAGCAAATGCCATGGCTCCAATTATTGAAGAAGCGCTGGGAGGTGTTCTGGATGATCCCGAAGGAGATGCTCTTAAAGACGATGTGGTCTTTACGCCACTTGTAAGGGGACGCTTCGAGATTACAAACCTTGATCCTGAATTTCATCAGTATGGTGCGAAAGGTCATCCGTTGTTAAGAGATGATATGAGAGGTAGTCCTCAATGGCAAAGGACAAGTATGGTCGATGAGCAAGATAGTGCTAGATTTAAAAAGGAAGCTACTGCGCGAGCCAATAGCTGTCTTAAAGAACGCTATGGAGTTTTTTATACTGGTTCACAAGCTGCAGTCTAATTTTATAAAAGATCTATTACCGCTTTTGCTAGTTTGTCAGGATCGTGGCGAATAATTGAGCGTCTTTGTTGGTCTGCAATATTTTTCTTGAGAATCACGTCTTTGATTAGATTATTGCTGATAATCTTAAATGTATTTATTTTTTCTAGATTATTTAAAACAGGTTCCTCAGCAAATTTTTCGTACCACTCAAGAGTTTTTTTATTTGGCATCTTATTATTTACCAAGACAAAATCCAGCATATTTTTACCAATATATTTTTCAAGATCCTGTACATGATCAGAAGCGCTGTAATGGGTCGTTTGTCCGTATTTTGTCATCAGGTTTAGCGCATAGACTTTTTTAGCTTTTGATTTTTTGAGAGCGTTTGTAACACCTCCAACTAGCAGATTCGGGATGATGCTGGTATAGAGATCGCCAGGTCCGATGAGGATGAGATCAGCATGCGTTATTGCATTTATTGCAGTAGGGTTTGAGATTACTTTTGGTTTTAGAAAGGCTTTTTTTATGCGTGACCGTTTTTTCTTGCCATCAGCATCGTCTATGTGTGTCTCGCCCTCAATTATTTTACCATCTATCAATTCAACGCAGAGATCAGTTTTGCTAAAAGTTACAGGCGCGACCGTGCCCTCAATTTTCAAAATTTTTCCAATTTCTGAGATTGCTTTTTCAATACTTCCCGTTGTTTTTTCAAGAGTTGACAAGAATATGTTGCCAAAAGTATGCCCTTTTAGATTACCATCCTCAAATCTATAGGTAAAAAGATCTCGCATCAAGGTGCTGGAATGAGAAAGAGCAACAAGACATTGTCTGATATCTCCGGGGGGTAGTACTCCGAGTTCGTCTCGTAGCCTACCGCTTGATCCACCACTATCCATCATAGTAACAACTGCAGTAAGATTAACAGGATATTTTTTGAGACCTGTGAGCGCTGTGAAGCTGCCAGTTCCTCCACCTATTACTACAATCCGAGGTTTAGAATTTTTATTCATGTCTGTTTTAATATCAAATTTCAGCCGTTTGTGCAAGCGATATGAGCATTAAGGATTCTATTATACTTTATACTTACTTATTTAATACCAAAAATTCATTTAACAGTTACGCTTTTTGCCAGGTTTCTTGGTTTGTCAGGGTCATAGCCTTTTTTAAGTGCCAGCTCATAGGCGATAAGTTGTAGCGGAACTATTTGAGAAAGTGCTGTTGCATCAGATGTATTTTTAACTTCTATAAAATAATCAAAAGCCGGATGATTTTTGTTGCTCACACCAATTATTATTCCACCGCGGGATCTTATCTCTATGGCGTTTGATAAAATAGCATCATGTGTTTCATCCAGGGGAGCAAAAACAATACAGGGCGTTCCTTTTGAGATAAGGGCAATTGTTCCATGTTTTAGCTCTCCCCCTGCCAGTCCCTCAGCATGAATATATGAAACTTCTCGTATTTTGAGTGCTGCCTCAAGCGCAGTTGGATATGAAACACCTCTTCCGATGATGTAGATATGTTTGTTTTTTGCAAGCAATTCAACCACAGGCTTAAGTTTTTTTTTGTTTTTTATTATTTTTTCAATCTCATTTGCAGATTCAATTAGTTGTTCCGATGCAGTTTTTGAGCTATTTACTAATTGATAAGAGAGCATTAGAAGTATTGATAGTTTGGCAATATATGCCTTCGTTGAGGCAACAGCTTGTTCTATCCCTGCTCCCAAGAGAATTTTTTCATCGCTCATTCGGTAAATTGTTGAACCCTGAGTGTTGGTGAGAGTTGCTATTTTGGCTTTTTTCTTTTTTGCAATTGTGAGTGGTTCTACTACATCTATTGTTTCTCCAGATTGTGAAAGCGCAATTATGAGACTTTTATTTTTGATAAAATCAAGAAGATAATTAAATTCAGACGCATATGCCATATTGACATGTTTATTAGCTATTTTTGAGAAAAAATATGTACCTATTAAACCCGCAAAAGAAGCAGTTCCTGCACCGATAAAAAAAGTACCCTTTGCCGTTTTAATTGTTTTTGTTAGGGATGAGACTTGGTCTTGATAGGTAGTCGCGATATTACGGATTATATTTGGTTGTTCTGAAATTTCTTTTATCATAAAATGAGGAAATTTTCCCTTTTTTAAATTTTGACTTTTCCAATTTATAGTTTCGAAATTTATTTTTTGTTTTTTACCATCTCCCAGATTTATTAGCTGAAGATTTTTACCAATTATTGCCATCTCATTGTCTTTTATAAAAAGCATTTTTTTTGTGTGTGGTAAGATGCTTGTTGCATCAGATGAAACAAAAAATTCTTTTTTATTCTCTCCAATTACTAGGGGGGAGCCTGTTTTAGCAATTACCATCTCGCTTGATATTGAGTATGCAGCAACAATTGCATTCATTCCCCTTAACATGTTAAATGCATTTCTTACTGAAGTTGCAAAACCAAATTTTTTTAATTCTTCTTCAATTAGATGAGGAATGATTTCAGAATCAGTATCAGATAAAAATTTATGATGTTTTTTTTCAAGTAGCTTTTTTAATTCTTGATAATTTTCAATTATTCCATTGTGAATTATGCTTATTTTTCTTGTACAGTCGATATGTGGATGTGCATTTTTGTCTGTAACCCCACCGTGAGTTGCCCATCTGGTGTGGCCCAAGGCCAAACTAGAATTAAGAATTAAGAATTTAGAATTTAGTTTTGCATCAGCTATTTTCCCAGTACGTTTTTCTACAACGAATTTTGTTTTTTGCTCTTTGTTTCCCCCCTTTTCTTTTACTGCCACACCCCAAGAATCATAGCCTCTATATTCAAGCAGCTTGAGTCCCTCAAGGACAGTCTGAGCAGCATTTTTTTTAGTTCCTACGTAGCCGAAAATTCCACACATAATTTAATCTTTCGAGTTTATAACGGGTATTATATCATTTAGGTTCTGGATTGTAATATCAGGAAAAAATTCTTTGGTATTTTGATTTGTATTTGAGTACCTGCCTCGGTTGAAAAAAATCGTTACAAGAGTAGGAAGCGCATGTTTGGCGTGTGATAAATTTATCAAAAGATTATCTACGAAGAAAATTTTCCCATCAAAGTTTTTATATTTTTTTAGTTCGTTTATCAGATTTGCATCTTTTTGAGCAACAATGTGGAGATGGTCCTTGCTGAAAAAGTGAATTATTTTTGTTTCTATTAGTTTTTTGTTTTGAAATTCAACATTTCCCTTGGATAAGATACCCAGTAGAGTAATTTGAGATAATTCAGCTAACGTTTTTTCAACATCTGGATATAGGTGGAATTCAGTAAGGGAGCTTTTCTTGAAGCGGTTCGTATCAAAAAGAACATCGTCAATGTCAAAAAGAATTAATTTTTGCATTTTTAATTTTTAATTATCTCGTTTTCTTGGTGCGTGCCAGTTACGGATATTAGTGGATAGACAATTGTACTTTTGCCAAGGATTGTTCCAGGGTTAAGAACGGAGTTGACACCTACATTTGATCCATCTCCTATTATTGCGCCTAGTTTTCTGAGACCAGTTTGATATTTTTCTTTACCGGAGCTTACGGATACTGGTTTTTTATCCAGTCTATAATTTGCAAGTATTGATCCTGCGGACAGGTTGACTTTATTGCCAATAATACTATTTCCAACATAATTAAAATGTCCGGCAATACTCCCATTTAGAAAAATACTGTCTTTTACTTCTACTGCGTGGCCTGCTTTCGCATTGTCTGCGAAGAGACACGCTCCGCGAAGAAATGCACCATGAGAAATCATGCAGTTTTTGCCTATGATTGCAGGACCTGTGATCTCAGCTGTTTCATGAACTACTGTTCCCTCGCCGATATAGACGTCATTGCGGTTTTTGTAGTTTGATTTTATTTTTCCTGACTTGAACTGTTCTCGGATGTATTCTTCAAGATTATTAAAAACTTCCCATACATTCTCCTTGTCTTTAAAAAGATCAGCAAAATATATATCAGATAAGTCAAAAAAATTTTTAGCTGAAAAACTATTCATAGTCTATGTATTCTACCATAATTGCAAAAGACCGAAAGGGAGTATATACTTTCCTCAATATGGATGAGGTAGATCAAATAAGAGATAAAACAGATATTGTATCTTTGATTTCTGAGTATGTGACTGTAAAAAAAGCAGGCAGGAATTTTAAGGCAAATTGTCCATTTCACAATGAAAAAACCCCGTCATTTGTTATATCTCCAGAACGCCAGATCTGGCATTGTTTCGGGTCATGTAACAAGGGAGGGGATGCGTATAGTTTTGTTATGGAGTATGAGAAAGTTGATTTTCCAGAGGCACTTAGGATGCTTGCTAAGAGGTCTGGAATAGAGCTTTCCCAATCAAGAGATACAGGTGTCACCTCTTCACAAAAAGAAAGCTTTTATAGAATAAATGCTCTTGCAAAGGAGTATTACCATTATATACTTACAAAACATAAAGCAGGTGAAAAGGCATTGAGTTATCTCAAGAAACGAGGAATTAATGAAAAGTTAATTGAATCTTTTAAGGTTGGTTTTGCACCTCGTACACAAGATGGTTTAGTAAAGTATCTTACTCAGAAAAAAAAGCATAACATTCAGGATGTTATTGAGGCAGGACTTGCTTTTAAAAAGGGCGTACAGCCAACAGATTTTTTTTGGGGTAGACTTATTTTCCCATTAGTTGATCACAGGGATAACGTGGTCGGATTTTCAGGGCGAATCCTTGATAATAATTCTTCTGTTTCTAAGTATATAAATACGAGGGAGACGCTTGTTTATCACAAAAGCGATCATGTTTTTGGACTTAATATCACAAAAGAATCAATCAGACGTGAGAATCAGGTCATAATAACTGAGGGAGAATTTGATGTGATGGCATGTTACAAAAATGGTATTGGAAATGTGGTTGCTGTGAAGGGCACAGCGCTTACTGAAGCGCAGGTTAATCTTATTGGACGCTTTGCGGAAAAAATTACATTCTGTTTTGATACTGACAAAGCAGGACTTGAGGCAATAAAGAGAAGCATAGGAGTAGTTGAGAAAAAAGGTCTTTCTCCGACAGTTATTGAGATAGTGGGTGGAAAAGATGCGGATGAAGCTCTTTTGAAAAACCCTACTGGTTTTAAGAAAGCAGCAAAAGAAGACGTATCTGTTTATGAATTTTTGATTAAAAAGGCACTTGAATTATTTGATGTAAATATAGCAGATGGAAAGAAAAAATTTTCCAATGAAACACTTCCTTATGTAGCGCAAATCGGCAACGAAATAATCAAAGAGCACTATCTAAAAAAGATTGCTAAAGAACTGGATACATCATATGAGAGTATCCAGAAAGAGGTTGAGAGGATAGGTAAAAAGATAGAAAAGACAGAAGTTAAAATAGATGCTGTCAGCAAAAGACCACAAGATGAAATCCTTGAGGAGTATTTGCTCGCGCTGATTCTCCAATCAGATAATCGGAGTGAGGATCTCAAATCCGCGATACAGATATTGTCAGATACGGGAATTGCTAAAAAATCCCAACACAAGATAATGGATAAGCTTTCAGAGTTTTTGGGAAAAAATAAAAAATTTGATGCCGATAAATTTATAAATACTCTTCCACAGGAGCTTTTGTCCTCATATGATACGAGTTTTCTTTTCCCACTACCTGAGTTCAGTGATGAGAAGCACTATCACAATGAGGTTGAAAAAATAGCTAAGAACCTGAAGACTATCTATGTCCGAGAAAGGCTGAAGGAAGTATCTGAGGAGATAAGGCAAAAAGAGCGGGATGGAAAAGAGAAGGATATAGAAAAATTACAGAAAGAGTATTCAGCTCTCGTAGCGAATTTAGGTTGACAAACTAGTAAAAACGGAGTATTATTTCAGCCAGATAGCAATGAGGACAGAACATGTAAGGCCAGGCAATGACATTATTGGTTCATCTAGGGAACGACTCTTACCCCCTCTTTCTTTGCAAGAACAGGTAACAAGAGGTGCCAAAAAATTATTCTTCGGTTTTCCATTTGCTTTTGTTGGAAAAGATTTAGACGATTATCTTCAAGATTTTTATGTTCCTGCGGGAGTAAAACAACTACTTGAGCATAAAGACGATACGCTTGTGGTGATTGATCCCCGAATTTCTCGTTCACAACAGGTCTATCAACAATATCATGGCTCAAGGAGATCAGAAACGCTGGGTGTAAGTTTAGTATCAGAATTCGAGCTACCAAATGCTTTTTCCAGATATGGAGGAGAGGAGCAGATCAGAAGAGAGCAAAACAAAAAAAGGCTAGATTGGGATGTAGTAGATATCAATGGCACACAAACTTCGCCTTATGTGATTTGGGTTAGAACTGATTCATCAACTAATAGGCCTGGAGCAACTATCGATGTAGCAAAAACATTGGATGAGGGTCAAGTAGGTTTATCACTTACTGAATTACTACATGTTAATCTTTTTGCACCCCACCTACTTACAAATTTCAATCCAGCATTGGGCTCAGAAGTGCCGTATAAGATTCGAGCTGAATCTGGCGTAGAAGGAGATGGTCTTCAGGAAAGGAATCTTTCTCCAGCTTTAGTGAGAGATGGTTTTGGAAATAAAAAATTGGTTGTTTGTTTTGGCCAGGGTGTGGGGCTGCACTATAATTCAGCTTTGAGCCGTGGAAGAGATGTGATAATGCTTGGTCCAAAAGATTCTGATAACATGGTCAAAGCGTAAAGCTAAAATAGCTTTAGTGTTCTCAAAATAATCTTCTGTCTACCTAGATTTGCCAATTTGTGTTAAAATAAGAAACTATGTCCCAGAAATTAACCCCTGTTATCTCAGAAGTAGTAGCTAGTGCTAAAAAAAGAGGCTATATCACGCAAGAAGAAATACTTGGAATTTACACTAAGCCAGAAGAACATATCGAAGATCTTGATTCTCTTTATGACAAGCTCATGAAGGGTAGTATTGATGTGTTTGAGTCAGTTGCTCAGTCGCAGGAGCAGGACAAACCAATTGAAGATCTGGAAAAAGAGCTTGAGGCTCTCACAGTCCTGACAGAGGGATCGGTATCTGATCCTGTGCGTATGTACCTCAAAGAGATAGGTCGCATACCCCTTCTTACTTTTGATCAGGAAATTGATTTAGCCAAAAGAGTTGAAAAAAGCGAAATTGCAGCAAAAAAGAAGCTTATAAATTCAAATTTGAGACTAGTTGTCTCAATTGCCAAAAAATATATTGGTAGGGGCTTGACACTTCTTGATCTTATCCAAGAGGGGAATCAGGGCTTGATCCGTGCGGTAGAGAAATATGACTGGAGAAGAGGATTTAAGTTTTCAACTTATGCTACATGGTGGATCAGGCAATCTGTGACACGTGCAATTGCCGATCAGGCTCGTACTATCCGAATTCCAGTTCACATGGTTGAGAATATTAACAGATTTCTTCGAAGTCAGCGAAAGCTGATGCAGGAGCTTGGTCGTGAACCCACACCAGAGGAGGTCGCAAAAGTGCTTGGAATTGAACCTGATAAAGCACTTGAAATTATAAAAATTTCCCAAAATCCAGCCAGTCTAGAGGCGCCGGTTGGAGACGAGGAAGATTCACGCCTCGGAGATTTTATATCAGATAGTTCCGCACCTACTCTTTTTGATTCTGCTAGTCGTGAGCTTCTCAAGGAACAGGTTGATCAGGTGCTTGATACACTTTCTGATCGTGAAAGAAGGGTTTTGAAAGAGCGTTTTGGTCTGGATGATGGCAGGCCCAAGACACTTGAAGAGGTGGGACGCATGTTTCAGGTCACCCGTGAGCGTATCCGTCAGATTGAAGCTAAGGCTCTGCGCAAACTCCGCCACCCCAGTCGTGGTAACAAGCTCCGTGATTATCTAGTCTAATTGACTTCTCTTTTCTTTTCGATAATATCTGATGCTGGATTTGTACGACGCGCCAGATAGATGAAGGGAAGAGCCATCGCGTAAATAATTCCAGATACAGCATAAGAGGTTGAGTAGTTCCAGATGTCAGCAACTCTTCCAAGTGCTGGTTGTATGATAACACCTCCACTTGATCCGATTAAAGAATCAAATGACAATACAGTCGCGCGCTGCTGTGATGGTATGAGACCGTTTAGATAACTTTGTCTTATCGGGATTAGTGCTGCAAACATCAGTCCCCAGATGAAAATAAGCACCAGAACAGCATAGAAATTCTGAACAAATGATACGGAAGTTAAAATAACTGCAGATATTAGAATTCCGGTAAAAATAGCAGTAGTGCGTCTTCTAAAAAGCTTTCTCATATAGGATGCGCTAAACCCTCCTGCGATTTGAGCACTTGCCACAAGGGCTGCTGCTAAACCTGCGACACCATATGCTTCTTTATTTCCATAAAGCTCAAGTAAATATGGCTGCAGTGCATAAAATCCATAAAAACTGACGCCCATGGTAAATGGTGCTGCAATCATAATCCATCTAACAGGAGGATTTTTGAGGCCGTGATCTATGGAATTTTTAAATATCTTCTTCATTTCTTTTAGAGGCGTTTTGCTTTTCTGGGGTGCAAATCCCAGATCCCGCATTAGGAAAAATGCTGTGAAGAAATTTATGATAAGTATTGCGGTTCTTATGATATATGGCACACCCAAGTTTGTCATTTGTGCGATGAAACCACCAGCAATTGATCCTGTTAACATGGCAACACCTGATGCAATTTGACCCTTTGCAAAAACGCCGTCCAGATCACCCGTGAAATTGGTGGCAGTGAGAGCATCAACCAACCACGCTTCAAGTGCGCCTGAGAAAAATGTAAACCCAAGACCAAGCACCATAGAAGAGACGGCCCAGCCCCAGAAAGGACCTTGAATCTGCCACATGAATAAATAAAGCGCTGTTGATAAAGAGAGGGTTATTGCGCCAAGTAGATATGAAATGCGTCTACCATATGTATCAGCAACTACTCCTGTTGGCACCTCAAAAATTACCTGACCAAGGGTGAAAAAAGCATTGGCAGCAAATGCCTGAAGGTTACTAAGTCCTGCATCAAGTAGAAAAAGTGTATTGACTCCCCAGATAAAGGATGCGGCAAGTGTGTTCCCGAGTACGAGATAAATATAGATCCTCTGAATGCTTCGAGGTTTTTTAACCATGGTTGGATTTTGCGACAAAGTAGTTGATGAACGAAAGGATTATGCTAAACAAAAGCGCCCACCAGAAGCTGTCAACCGAAAAGCCAGGTACAACGGCACTAGCAAGAAGTATCATCAATGCATTTATAACAAATGCAAAAAGACCTAGTGTAACAACTGTTAGAGGGAGGGTTAGAAGGATAATAACGGGTTTTACAAGCACATTGATAACACCCAGTACAACAGCTACAACAAAAGCAGAAACAAAACCTGATAGTTGTACGCCTGGCAGGATATAGGCGGTCACAAAAATAACGATTGCACTGAGTAACCAGTTGATAAGTATGGTCATAAATATATTATACAGCTTTTTTCAAATTTATAAAAACGCTGAGAGGAATTAGAAGCCTAAGTCTTCTTCAATTAGAATGAATTTGATTTTGCGGGCATTCATTGGGCTTTCGTTTTTGAAGATAACTATTTTATTTAGACTTGTTCCCATGCCGTATTTTTCCTTCATGTGCTGGTCCTCAAGAGGAACGATATGCTTCTCAAGCCTTTTCATAGCTGATTCCAGATTTGGAACTATTTTTTTGGTGCTAACTATAAAAATAAGATTTTCGGAAGAATAGACAATATGTGAGAGTTGGCTGGCAGTATTGCTGGCAACCAAAAATTCACCTGATTGAGTAAGGGCGTGTACGCTTCCCAGGTAATAATCTGACAGCAATCCATGTTTTCGCAGTTTGGCTTTTTTTATAGGATCAGTTTCGCTAACAATTTTTTTATGTAGATTGTTCCATTTGTGCTTATCTGTTTTTAGATAATCGACAAATCCTATTTGCTCACTGGTCACAGATGCGCCATTCATCAGAGTTGCTCCCTCTGGAATTGATTTTTTTACCTCAATCAATGCATCTTCTTTATTTTTTACGATAGTTGCTTCATATCCCTTATCGTTGAGGCTTTTGACTGTTTTATCCAATGTTTTCTTATCTGCCAGTTTATTAAATTGCATATTAGATGTATAATACATACTAAGTATGGATTTAACAAGTACATACTTTTTGTATACCAAGTATGAAAGATGTTAGCATGTGTCAGTTAGACAAAACCCTGAGTATAATTGGAGGAAAATGGAAAATGGTAATTCTCTGGCATTTATCACATGATGTGCTGAGGTTCTCTGAGCTTGAGAAAAAAATTCCAGAAATAACTCAAAAAATGCTTTCCCAATCTCTTCGTGAGCTGGAAAAAAATAAATTAATCTCAAGGAAAGTTTATCCTGTCATCCCCCCAAAAGTAGAATACGCGATTACCGCGCATGGCGTATCACTTGGAAAAGTACTAAACGAGCTAAATAAATGGAGCCAGACTCATCTGACAAAATAATCCACTATCCTCTGGATTTGAAGTGTGTTAAATGTTAAAATACTTCTTATCATGTATGCCAAGTTGGGATACATAGATATTCCCCTGTAGCTCAATGGTAGAGCGCGCGACTGTTAATCGCTAGGTTCGAGGTTCGAATCCTCGCGGGGGAGCAAAATTGTCAATTTGTAGCTCAGCGGTACCTGCCTGCCGGCAGGCAGGGAGCAGGAAGCTGCTAACTTCAAGGTCCGAGGTTCGAATCCTCGCGTGGGAATCGTAGGAAGAACAGAACTAGATTTAGACAAACAAATAGCAACCTTTGAGAAAGAAAAGGAGGTAATGTTTACAGTAAAAGATGGTTTGTACGCACATACACCAGATGATGGTGGGTTGTTCACAATAAAGCGAGGGCCATTTAGTGTAGCGCTCGATGCGATGCTTTACTGTCGGCTAACAATGGAATATTTAACTCTTGAGAGTTTTCTCAATATTTTGGAATTTATGTATAAAATCGCTTCTCAAAGAAGAAGTGATGATGCATACTTCCCTAGATTTAGGAATGAAAACGAGTTTTGGAATTAACTACGTTGCAGGAGTACGGAAAAGTGCCAAATATTGATATTGAAGTACAAATATATGAGCTACTACGAACTAGAGCAAGATAAAGCCATTAGGCAATTTTTAAAGGATTTTCCTGAACCAACAAAGGACAATCTTTTTATCTTATTTCATAGCCATTTCATATACCCAGATATAGAAACTGAATTTCTAAACAAAGTTGCAAAAAATGCTATTGATGTAAGTTACGATTATTTTATTTCTCTCCCGAAAACAAAGAGATTCCATTTTTTACGAGCCTTGGGAAAATTAATAGATTCTGCCTTGTCGTTAAAAATCTGGGAATTCCAGCTCTCAAGAAATGATGCTAAGTGGTATTGGAAAGGTACCCCTACTTACTTTTTAGCATTAACACATTTAGTAGAACCTCTTGAATCTTTAAGGCACGAAATGGGATTAGTTAAAAGAAAACATTTGTATGAAAAAATTGTTTGTGTAGAGGGAGAAAGCGAACTTAGTTTTATAAGGACTATGTATCTAACTGCAAAATATGCAAACTTTGACTTTCCTGTCTACAGCTATAGAGGGAAGGGTGAAATACAGAATTTAATACACTTTATTAAAGAAAAAAATAGGCAAGGAATAAGAGTTCTCTTATCGTACGATATGGATAGACAGTCAGACTCATTTATTAAGAACATTAAGAAAAAATGCGTTATTGAAAAAACTTTTGGGTTCAACCAAGACTTCGAAAGCTCATTCCCGCCTAAAATACTAAAGTACTCATTAGATTCCTATATCAAAAGGTACACAAAGTTAAAAATATCATTAAATGAAAAAGATGTTGCCGACTTATTAACTCAACAAAAGCCATTTTTAAAAATATTTAGTCAAAAATATAATGTAAAAATTAACAAAGTGAAGTTTGGTGAGATAATGGGGAAAATTATGGCAGGCATACTATATCAACATTGGAACGATGTTTTTAATAAGCCCATGAAAGCACCATTTAACTATGAAATATTTAAGTTTTTAAAATATTTAGTCACATGATGTATATAATAAGCTGGCTTCAAGATAACTATGGCTGGACAATTAGTTTGGTGATACAAGGTTTTATTGCCTATCACGTTTTCTTTTTATCCCAAAGACTATCAAACAGGGAGAGGTTAAAACACAAAGATGCTATAAAAAATAAGGCAGATGAATTGTTATCAGAAATTCGGAGAAAGAAATTAAATAGTGAAGTATATTTAGTAAACATTAACAGATATTTTAAAGACTATCCATCCAACGAGAAAAGACGATTTGAAGGATATTCCCATATCAAAGCAGAAATAAAAACTACAAGATTTGATGGCATTGAGTTTTTTGCTGAAATGCCAAGGGAAGTATATAGAAAATCAGATGGGAGCCTGTCGTTTAAGGGAAGCAAGAAAGAACATGTATTTAATGCGTTTCCAGTTGGCGTAGTGCCGTATGAATGGATAGAGCATGTGGACACTGCAGGTGATGAGTATGCCTATGTACCATTGTTCTACTGTCATTTTAAGGGAAGAACACATTGGAAATTTTGGAAACGTTTACTTTTCTTTGGGTATCCTTACAAGCAAATGCTTTATTATCGTCTAAGTGATGTGTATAACGAAAGAAATGATCCGATGGAAATGAAGTATGCCTATATAAACGAACCTATTACTAAATCCTAACTGACTATAGCCATCGCTGGCCGTACTTTCTCCATTTCCTCCTTTAGTTGGTTGATGAACCTAAAATTCTCAAATACCTTGAAGATACGCACAAATTGACTGGTTATATTAACGTTACGATCCCCGAGCCAAATGGGATTTGCAGGTCGCAAATCCGGGAATTGTGCGAACAAATCAGTATATCTCTGAGGTTCGACCCAATCCTTATACTTTTCACTCCATTTTTCTTGTTCTGCAAAGGGTATGAGGTGATCATCCAGTTCTATCAATACTTTTTTGTGATTCACCTGTAAGTTCGAGCCGATGTTAAACAATACTTCTCTTCTCGCGTCACGACCTCCAACCTTAAATTTTATAGCAGAGCCATAAGCAATATCGATTGCTTCTTCGATTTTTATTCTCCATGATGAAAGACTGCCGTGAGCGTTTTCTATCTTGTTAATTAGGGTTTGTTTTGTTGATATGCCCATATTTTCGTACCTAACTCCGTATCAGCTAAACTAATTTTTTCCACCAGGGCATTCATTCTTGAAAGCCTTCTATTTCCTGTTTGAACTCGAAACTCATGAACACGTAATTCTGTTAAGACATTTCGTGCTTCAACCACCGCTTCTCTGATTGTTTTCTTGAGGTACTCTTTATCGTTACTACCCTTCCTCTGCGGACAATTCAGCCTTTCGTTTCGCATAATTCACAGCATATGCAACAATAGCTGCAAGTCCTAAGTTCATTAAAAACAAAACTGCAAAATCAGCAAAAGTAAGCGTTATCATAATCGTATTATAATCCATTTGAACCTCTGATATAATCACATCATTAGTATGGAAGATGAAAATGTTAAGAAAGCCAAAGATATAATCTCAAAAATTCTTTATATCACTATTGCTACTGCTTCCAAAGATGGAACTCCTTGGAATAGCCCTGTTTATTCAGCATACGATGACGAGTATAATTTCTTTTGGGCATCAGATCAAAACGGTCAGCATTCAAAGAACATAGCGGAAAACAACAAAGTGTTTCTGGTTATTTATGACTCTACAGCAGCAGAAGGAACTGGTGAAGGAGTATATATTCAAGCAAAGACATCCATGCTTACTGATCCTGAAGAAATAGCACATGCGCTAGAATGCCTTGATGGACGAGTGAACAAGAAGAAAGACCCCCTGTCAAGAATTGCTCAGTTTCAAGGAGACAAGCCAAGAAGGGTCTATAAAGCAGTTCCAGAAAAAGTTTGGATAAATGGTGATGGAGACGTAAATGGCGAGTATATTGATATACGGATGGAGATTGATTTACTAGGGAAATAGTATGGACGACAAGCATTACTTACAACTAGCCATAGAACAAGCAAAAAAATCAGTTGACGAAGATGGTTTCCCAGCTGGAGCAATCATTGTCAAGAATGGGCAAGTACTAGCTGAAGGGATTAGTGTTGGCTTCAAGAACAACGACCCAACGGGGCATGCCGAAACTTCTGCAATAAGAGCAGCTTGTCAAAAAGTAAAATCTTCTGATTTAACAGGTGCAGTGTTGTATGAGTCCTTGGAATGTTGCAACATGTGCTTTTCGGTAGCAAATTGGGCAGGTGTATCAAAAATCGTATTTGCTTGCAAGAAGACACCTGAGATGGTAAATAAACTTTATTATGAAGGAACTACCAGTAATTATTTACTTAACCAAAGTAACAGTCATAAAATAGACCTCGTATTTATTCCTGATTTCGAGCAAGCAGCTCTAGATCTAGTTAAAAGTTGGGAGGAAAAAAACAATGGAATATAACAAATTAACAATAATTATTAAAAAACCACTTGCGGAAGTTTTTGCATTTTGTATTACGCCACCAAAGGCAAAACTCTGGGTGCCAAATATTATCGATGAAAAAACAAATGAGTCGCCAATTAAAGTTGGGACTGTTTATACAGAATATAAGGATGACAAGACCTCATTTAACATAATCGTTACCGATTACAGGGAGAATGATTACATCGAGTGGAAAACAGAGGATGGGAATTATCATGTTAGATATACGTTTACATCGATTGACCAAAATACTACACAACTTGAATATGTTGAAACTGGAAATGTTGATGAGCCTTTTACTCAAGAGGTTTTGGAGAAACTTAAGGTTGTCATAGAAAGTTAAATTGAGAGCAATGTTTTTGTCTGTTGCATAACAACATCAGGATAATCAATAATCTCTAACCAGTTGGAGCCGTAGAAATCGTTCCACTTGGGGAGCATAATTAATTTGGCCTTGAAATTAATCAACCCAGTTAATATTTAATATAGCCTTTGGCTACATGAGGCAGACCCAAGCCATGTATGTGGATTGCCATCCCAACACCACCCAAGATTTGGTTGTTTTTTTGAATTTAGCCATATAGCTGGAACTCTTTTATTCCCTTTGCATCGAGATGCTAAAAGCGAAAAGCAATTATTTTTCATCAAAAATTTAGGATAGTGAGTAATGATTGCAACTCCCTCATCAATGGTTAATGGGAAACGACTATCTTTAGCTATTAAGTCAAATGCTTCATTTGGTGGGAGATTTATGTTTAGTTTCCCTCTGTCTATGTTGAGACACATATAAACGTTTTGTTTTGGAATAGGTACATCCTTTATTGGACTGAAATTTCTGGGTTCATGTGGGTAGAGTTTTATTATTCCATCTTTGCCGTCTTTGCTGGCGTGTGTCATGGCAAACTCCGTCGAGACAAATTTGTTTGATACGACAATTACAAAAGGTAGTGTGCCTTTTTCGTAATCAATATCATATGTTGCTGAGTCCACCTTCATTATAAGTGGTTCTACTATAGCCTTGAATTTCTCTCTGGATAAATTTGCTGCTTCGGGGTAGCCGTTATCCAGCAAATTATCCAGCTGTCGTTTAAACTCCAAATGTAATATGTCTTGTTTCATATATAAATAATAGCATTTATCCCTGTATAGGAACTACTACTGGCTTCACTTTGTTCATTTTTTCTTAGTTGGCCAGTAAACTTGAAATCTTCAAACATCTTGAATATGCACACAAATTTACTGGTTATATTAACCTTACGATCCTCGAGCTCAACCAAAAGTTCCTAAAGTGTGTTAGAATAAATAAAATGAGTAAACTAATTACATGCATTTGGTTTGCGGGCAATGACGGAGAAGAGGCAGCAAACTACTACATAGATACTTTTAATTCTGCACCAGGTGATCACAGTGCAAAAATAGGAGATATTACAAAATCTCCTAAAGCATCAGAAGAAGTTTCCGGAAGACCTGAAGGATCTGTTATGACAGCTGAATACGAGCTTGATGGAATAAGCTTCATGGCTCTCAATGGTGGTCCTGTTGATCAATTCAAACTTAACGGCGCAACTTCATATATTGTGGAGTGCGAAACACAAGAAGAAATTGATTTCTTCTGGGAAAAACTTTCAGCAGATCCTGAAGCTGGACAATGCGGATGGTGTCAAGACCGCTTCGGTGTCACATGGCAAATAGTTCCAAGGATTTTGGATGAACTGATGAGAGATCCTCAAAAAGCTGAGGCAGTAACCGCTGCTTTTATGCCAATGAAGAAAATTGACCTTGAAACAATCCGAAAAGCCGGCGAATAAAGCCGTTGCTATAGAAGAGTATTTATGAAATAGCTTCTAACTATCATAAAAAGAATGATTCGGTTTTATTTTGCCTACCTAAGTACTCCCCAAATCCAGCCCGTAGGATAATAAATTTTTGCTATACTTTATTTATGAAAATTAGAACAGTTGATGAATATATTGCAAATGCTCCGAAACAAATACAAAGCAGGCTCAAAGAGTTACGTTCTGCTATCAAATCCGCAGCACCAAAAGCTTCAGAAAAAATAAGTTATGGCATGCCTTATTACAGTTACAAAGGAAGGCTTATTTATTTTGGTTTTGCTAAAAATCACATTGGGATTTATACTATGCCACCCATTGTTGAGGAATTTGGTAAGGAGCTCAAAAAATACCAGACAGGTAAAGCAACCATCCGTCTGCCTCTTGATGAAAATTTACCGATTGAGTTAATCAAAAAACTAGTTAAAGCCAGAGTAAAATTTAACGACAATGCGAAAAAATCCTAAATAGTATATAATACACTTATGGCAAAAAGAGATACAGGAGTTGGAAAAAAAAGGAATAAATTAAAAAGACCTCACAAAACAGCAAAAAGGCTGGATGCTAAAAAAGTCATGCTTGCTGCCAAAAAACCCGCAAAAAGAAGGACAAAATAACTCCTCTGATATAATGGCTGGATGAAGACAATAGTCTCATCAGACAAGATTTACGTTTCCGTTTCAAAAATCCCTGACTCTGGTCGTGGAGTATTTGCTAGAGTTGATATCAAAAAAGGAGAAATTATCGAGACCTGTCCTCTGATAGAAATACCAGTAAATGATTTTGCAAACATAAATCAAAGCTTTCTAGTAACGTACTTTTTTTCATTTGGAGCCAAAAAAGAAACACTAGCAATAGCCCTTGGTTTTGGCGCTATTTATAACCATACCTATACTCCAAATGCTACTTATAAAAAGGTGTCAGGTGAAAGCATTATGAAATTTATTGCGCTTAAAAACATCAAAAAGCACCAAGAAATAACCGTAAATTATAACAACGGTGATCCAACAGACACCACCCCTCTCTGGTTTTAGTAATTAATTTTCTTACAAAAAACTTACATTTATGATATAGAATTATATTTATGTCAAATAAAAAAATTGTCCCTCATCTATGGTTTGATACTCAGGCTGTTGAAGCAGCTGATTTTTATGTATCGACATTTGGTGAAGGATCAAAAGTTACCAACAAGTATAAACTTCACAATACGCCATCAGGAGATGTAGACACAGTGAGCTTCAATCTCTTGGGAATAGATTTTATGGCAATTTCAGCTGGACCTTTTTTCAAATTTAATCCATCAATTTCATTTATTGTTGGCTGCGAAACCAAAGAGGAGGTAAATAGACTCTGGGAAAAATTATCAGAAGGCGGAAAGACGCTTATGCCTCTTGATAAATATCCATTTTCTGAACGCTTTGGCTGGATTCAGGATAAATTTGGCCTTTCATGGCAGCTAATCTTTACACATCCTGAGGGTGATCAAAGACCCAGAATTGTCCCAGCTCTTCTTTTTACAAATGAAGTTTCTGGAAAGGCAGATGAGGCGATTAGGTTCTATTTATCTGTTTTTAAAGATTCCAAGATGGGCAGCAAAATGACTTACGGACCAGATCAAAAACCAGAAAAAGAAGGAAATATCATGTTTGCTGACTTCCAGCTTTTTGACACATGGATGGCTGCAATGGATAGCTCTCTAGATCACAAATTCAATTTCGGTGAAGCAATCTCATTTATCCTTAACTGTGATACGCAGGAAGAAATAGATTATTATTGGGAGAAATTATCTTTTGTTCCAGAATCAGAGCAATGCGGCTGGCTCAAGGATAAGTATGGTATCAGCTGGCAGATTATTCCAAAGATTCTTGACGAGATGCTTGAGAAAGGTAGCAAAGAGCAGGCAGAACGTGTCACACAAGCCTTTCTTAAAATGAAAAAATTTGATATCAAAAAACTCAAAAAGGCTTATACTAAATAATATGTTTAAAAATACACCTGCATTCAGTGGATTTTCAGTTGACAACCTTGAGAAAGCAAGAAAATTTTATGGTGATACACTTGGAGTAAATGTCGATAAGGATGACATGGGATTGTATCTTAATCTAAAGGGAGCAGGCAAGATATTTGTTTACGAAAAAGAAAATCATATACCTGCAACATTTACACTTCTTAATTTTATAGTTCCAGATATAAACAAAGCAGTTGATGAATTATCAAAAAAAGGGATAAGATTTGAACACTACACAGGTGATATGGCAACAGATGAAAAAGGGATTCTTCGAGGGATTGCAGCCAACATGGGCCCTGATATTGCCTGGTTCAAAGATCCAGCTGGTAATTTTCTTTCAGTACTTCAAGAAAAATAATCTCATTTAATCTCTCCAATATCTATGCTAGAGTATATACATACCTATGGTTGATCAAATAAATAATCAGGAGAGTGAAAAAATGCATGAAATTGAAGAAGCAGCAGAAAAAATATCTGATGAACTGCATGTAGAATTACCAGCTAAGGGACTTCTCTTTCCAATCAGAATAATCGCGCTTTTTGCGCTTCTTGGCGGTCTTGGGATAATTGGATCAGGATTTGCTGATATCCTTGATGCGACAAAAAACAATGTTTGGGTATATATATTTCGAACCTCAGTTGGGATATTGGCACTTGCTGCAGCTTATGGAATAATTGAGCACAAAAGATGGGCGATTTGGTTTTTTGGATTGATTGTTTTCATGGGTCTTGTTATAAACCCAATTATTACGCTCTTTCCCCTGGCAGCTTTTATCTATTTATTTACAAAACGAGAACTTTTTGAACCTTCAAGATTTGATAAACTTCTTGATTTAGTCTGGCAGGCAATAAGAGAAAAGATTCAAAAACAAAAACCAACAGATAATTTATCATAGCTCTTACTTGCTGAGGGTCTTGATATACTGTATTTACTTATGCAATTTCTTGGTCTTACATTTCAAGTTACTGGCGAGGTCATGATAGGGCTTACTGCTATCATGGTGCATCGAAGGGTCTGGAAAGAACACAAAATAGATCCTGCAGTTTATAAAGAGATGAGAAGGGAACAAACCGTGGGGATACTTGGAATTTCTTTTTTAATAATCGGGTATTTCTTGCAGATTCTCTTTTAATCTTATTTTTTTCCTTTTCTTCTTGATTCTGATCTGTATTGCATTTGAGCTGTTAACTCCTCAATTACAGACACCACTAATCCATATACAATGAGCGCGAAAAGCGCTGAAAATTCTATCACAAATCCTCCCTTAATTGCAGGTGATGGGAACATGCCAGTAAAAGGTGTGAGGAGCGGAGCGCTTGTCTCATAAACCCATTTAACAAATGGCGCACTTTGATTGGCTCCGAAAAATTTGAGCACCACCCGGAGTCCGACGATAAGTCCGATAAACCACAAAACCCAATTTACAAGTCTGAGTAACATTGTTGATGCATTCATAATTGTAATTTATAAAATTTTATTTTTCTTGTCAAGATATTTATATAAACTTATTTCAGTTCTGCTATAATTTCCTCATGGATACCAACCTCCGCCAACTCTTCAAAGATAAATTACATGGAGCGCATGATTATTCACACATCAAACGGATTTTGCGATACGGTGAGCAAATTAACTCAGTCTATAAGGGTAAGTGGAGAATTTTGAAGCCGCACTTTTGCTTCACGAAATAACAAAGAATAACCTTCCAAGCATAAAAAAATATTTACCCGAGTTTACTAATGATGAGGTGGAGAAGGTTACATATTGCATCAGACACCATTATGATTTTGTAGATAAGCCGACAACACTTGAGGGCAAAATAGTGCAAGACTGCGACATAATAGATATGCTTGGTGCTGTGGGAGTCGCAAGAGGCTTTATGTCATCGGGTGAGCGCGGGCTTGATCTGGTAGAGGGTAAGAAAGAGTATAAAAAGAAAAGGCTAAGCGTAATAGATCATCTGAATCTTGAAGAATCAAAAAAGATTGCTGAAGAAAGAGCGGAGTTAACGAAATTATTTTTCAAGAAGATAGATGAAGAGATGAGTGCAATATATTGACAAGTGGGGCCTTATGTTATAACATGGTTATAATATGCAACAGACTGTAATAAAAGTCGGAAATTCTCTTGCTGTAACTGTTCCCAGCACTTTTGCAAAAGAAAGGAAACTCAAGGCTGGTCAGAAAGTATTTGTTCAGGCAGATTCTGATTCTGATATTATGCAGGTAAGCACAGAACAAAACCCTGATACAAGTATGAGTCCGGAATTTTTGAGTTGGCTTAAAAAATTTAATGCAAAATATAAGAAAGGCCTCACAGAGCTTGCCAAAAAGTGAAAGTAAGATACATATCTTTTAAAGAAGTAGCCGCAATTCACGAAGACATGATTGATCAATATGGTGGAAGTCATGGGATTCGAGATCTGGGACTTGTAGAATCTGCGCTGGCAAGACCTCAAGCTCCATTTAGTAAAATTGATCTGTATAAGACAATCTTTGATAAAGCTGCAGCGCTTTTTCATTCCATGATGTTTAATTATGCATTTGTTGATGGCAATAAACGTACGACTTTTGCTATAGCTGTTAGATTTTTGTATAAAAACGGCTATTCTTTGGAGATTTCTCAGGAAGAAGTAGTTAATTTTCCGCTTAGTGTAGAAAATGAACATCTTTCAGTGGAAGAAATCGCCGCGTGGCTCGAGGATAACTCCAAAAAAACTTAGCCTTTTATCATTCATTTTTCTTACCATATTCCCATTATATTTATATAGGCATACTTTATGATGCTAGTATCATGGAAACGCAATTCATTGTTATAACAGGGTGAGTAATAGGATTTTATATTTATTTTTATGGCTAAGTTTTTCTATTGGCCAATCTATTGTTATAATTGGTTTATGAAAAATTGCGCTTTTTGTGGAGATGAAATCAGGAATAGATATATTCAAGAAGAAAAGTTTTCTTTTGTTATCCTCAGTAATCCACGAGTTGTGCCAGGACATTTGCTCATTATCCCCAAACGACACGTCCAGAAATTTGCAGAACTAACACCAACGGAAACGCTTGAAATGATAAATCTTCTCGGATTTTATCAGGAAAAAATTCTCTCAAAATTTTCAAAGGGGACTGAAATAAGACAAAATTACCGCCCGTATAAAAAAGATAGTAAGATACACGTAAATCATTTTCATTTTCATATTATCCCAAGGGAAGAAGCAGACGAATTGGAAAAAAAATTGGATATTCACAAAAGACTTTTTTACAAAGAATTGTCAGACAAAGAAAGGGAGAAAATAGTCAAAAAACTTTTTGATTAAGATTTTTGAAAGTCTATGTCAGTGGGGAGCTGGAATTTTGACTCATCAGGCGTCCACGGCTGGCAATTAAACCTCATCTCACGACTTATCTGTTCGGCTTGTTGTTTTTTTTCCGCGGTCATTGATTCTGTTTCTTCTTTAAGTGTTTCATTTGTGAATTGGAAACCTTGTTTGATACCTGCTGTTTCAAGCCACATATAGATGTTGTTATCGATATAGATTGTGTTTGCCTCCATATTTACACCAGCTGTGTTGCCTGCGATCTGGCTTCTCCCTTTATTGTCCGTTGTCCATATTTTACCTGTTCCAAACAGGTTGTTTTCTGCCTCACCTGGAATTTTCCAGTCGCACTGGAGATTTTTACCTCTACTTATGAGGTTAGTTATAGTTCCAGTTGATTCACCAATAAAATCAGTATCATTTTTTTCGTGTATTATTTTTTCTTTTGTTGAATTGGACAAATCTTCAAGTGTGCTTTTTTGTATAAATACGATAAAACCTATTACACCTAAAACAACAAGTCCGATTCCAACAATAACTGGAGTTGAAAAACCCTTAACAAGCTGATTCATATATCAATAGTATTTAATTTGTCTATGTTTGTCCAGATGAATTTGACTATTCACCTAAAGTGATAGATAATAAGCGCGTATTATGAAGAATAGATTAATCTTGCTTGGAGTTTTAGTGGGAGTTTTGGGATATATGTATTATTCATATGTAGTATCTAGCCCTCAGTATTCTGTCTTTCAGATGTACCAAGCGGTGCGTGCGCATGACTATGAAGGTTTTGATAAATATGCAGATATTGATCAGATAGCTGATAATATGGCAGATGAGATAGTGCCTGAGGCGCAGGTTGATACAAGTATTAATTTGAATCTAAATGTGTTTGAAATCGTCAAGTTAAATCTTGCACCCCGAATAAATACAGGTCTTACGAGAGCGGTTGTAATTGACAATGCAAAAAGAGAGTTAAAGAATAATATTGAGGAAAAAGGAGAAATAGAAAAAGCAACATACAGGGAGGATAATTTGTTTAAGGCTCTTAATGAAATAAAAATTACAACACAAGGTAGTGTTGCACTGGTTGCAGTTCCGATTGATGGAAAGCCACTGAACTTAAAAATGAGAAAAGTTGAAAATTATTGGGAAGTTTTCGAAGTTGATATAAAATCTCCTGCGCTTCAAGACAACTGATACCTGTTATAATTATTGAAATGGATTATTTTAGCGCTGTTATTTTCTCTATTGTTGAGGGACTGAGTGAATTTCTTCCCATTTCATCAACTGGACATCTTGTCTTGACTGCCAAGCTTCTTAATATTCCCCAAACAGATTTCGTCAAAAGTTTTGAAATAATTATCCAACTCGGCGCGATACTTGCAGTCGTTGTTCTTTACTGGAATAAGATTTGGAATATCAAAAAAACATGGCGTCCTATTGTCCTAGCTTTTATTCCAACTGCGATAGTGGGATTTTTTCTTTATGAGTTGATTAAAAATTATTTGCTGGGAAATGAGTTTGTAACGCTTTGGGCGCTTGCGATAGGTGGAGTTGTTATGATTTTGGTTGAGAAATGGTTTGGATCAAGAAGTCTGAAGGTTTTAGAAATTGAAAATATTACAACAAAAAATGCAATTTTGATTGGTTTTTTTCAAGCATTATCTGTTGTTCCTGGAGTATCACGCGCTGCTGCAACAATAATAGGAGCAATGATACTAGGGACCAAGCGAAAAGCCGCAGTTGAGTTTTCTTTTCTTTTAGCAATCCCAACAATGGCTGCTGCCACAGGGCTTGATCTTTTGAAAACTGATCTTTCATTCACTGGACAGGAGTGGGGAGCTTTGTCAGTTGGATTTATTGGATCTTTTATTTTCGCAATGATCGCGGTTAAGTTCCTCATACGCTTTGTACAAAACCATACATTTGTACCATTTGGTATATATAGAATAGTCCTCGCTCTGCTTTTTTATCTTTTTATTCTTCGTTAATTAAATTTTCAATATAAGTTTACTACTTGACTTATGTATCAGCATACTAGTATAATATAAAACAATGAATAGAAATTCTAAAGAGTTGAATGAACTGATGAATGTGGTTTTGAAGCTAAAAAGTAGACGTGAGCTTGAAGATTTTTTATATGGAATTTTGACACCCAAAGAACTTATTGAAATTCCAAATAGGCTGAAAATTGTAAAACTTTTAAAAAATGGAATTACACATCAGGATATTTCAAGCAAGTTAAAAGTCGGGGTTGCGACAGTGACACGAGGATCACGCGAAATTCAGAAAGGGAGATTTAAATATGTATAAAAATAAAAATATAAAAAATTGGTGGAACAGCCTAACTCTTTTGGGAGGCTGATTTTCGCGTTTAAAATTTCCTAAACACCTACATGAACCTCTCAATTCGAGAGGTTTTTTATTGATTATGAAAGAATTTGAAATAAATACTAATGGAAAGGAAACCCCACAGCCTGAAAAAGGTGAGGGGTCGGTTTGGAGAAAATAATAATGTAGTTGAGTTTACTACAGCAAGAGAATTTATGAGGTTCATGTTTGATGAGTCAGGATCAGATAGTATTTCTGTCTTTTCTTCTTACCATACATATCAAAATAATATTAAAATTGGAAAAGTATTAAAGGAGGTAAACGCTATGAGTAAAAGAAACATGGGAATTTATGACGGATCAAAAAAGGATGCACAGGTTATGATCCAGCCGGAAATGCGGGACGCATTAAGAGTGGCGGGTAGGGTGCTTGTAGATTTGGCGGATATTACAGATAGGATTATTTTACCTGAGTTCGGAGATGAAATGCACAATTTTATTGCCCAAGTTGTGTTTGCTCATACTCAAGACAAACCGATAAATATTTTTACGCCATGTTGTCCTGATTGGTCACGGGATTCAAAGGGACAATATGATTTTAAATCATTAGGTGGGGAAGTAAGTTTTATCGCCCGAAAAGTTTTTCGGGAAGTGCCACCTGTTTTGCGGATATTAAATAAGCACGGCATTCCATATAATGGAACTTTGGTTTTAGCAAATTATGGTTCTGAAACTGAAATTACTGCAAAAGACACATATGGTAGGAAATTAAGTGCTGATGATATTCAAATGTGTTTTGCATCAAGTTTGGCAAAAACCGATGAAGAACTTTCAGGACTGCAAAAGAATGATAGCGGAATTTTTAATTCATATCGGGTAATACCCATGACAGAATTCTTTGATGATCAGGGGATAGATGAGGAT
The DNA here is from genome assembly GCA_029260965.1 of Candidatus Levyibacteriota bacterium. GTDB lineage: Bacteria > Patescibacteriota > Microgenomatia > Levybacterales > UBA12049 > JAJDCH01. Next base: position 143,818 of record JAJDCG010000001.1, read on the forward strand.
CAAATATTGGGAGATGCTTGTGAATATTTCAAGTCAGATAGCAAAGGAAAGAAACTAGTCAGTCAATTGCATAGAGATAGTATTGGATTAAATAAAGGGCGATTAGGTTTGAGTGAGGAAGAAAATTTAGAGCAAACAATACGCGGATGTGCGGAATATGGAGTGTTCGGGTATGCAATGGGGCAGCAGGGAGTTATTCTTGCCGCAGAATCCAGAACGACAAGCCGTGCATACAATCTTTTTAGACGCAGCAAAGGTCAAGATGTGATGCCTTTGTTTTATTTGAAAGGTAGAAGAGGGGTTAATGAAGGAGTTAATATATTATGAAAAATGAAGTTGTAATTAGAAAAACAAGTGATAAAGATTTTGGTCTATTTGCAACTCGTGATTTTATGAAAGGTGAAATTGTTGTACAGGGTAAAAAAATAAAAAAGGTACCTGATAGGACAATGCATTCATTTCAGATCGATAAAGCTACGCACATACAACTTGATAAAAAATCACGAAGTATTAATCATTCCTGCGACCCAAACATGGGTATAAGGAATAATAAGTTTAATGCTTATGACTTTATTGCTCTGCGTAATATAGAAAAAGGCGAAGAGGTTACATGGGATTATGAGACAACAGAGCATGTTTCAATAGCCGTTGAAAAATGCTTGTGTAATACTACATCATGTAGAAAGAGCCTAATTGGTTTTAAGTACAGATCGGAAGAGCTGTTAGATAAGTATGGAATTTTTATTGCAGATTACTTAAAGTTTTTGTACGCTCAGCAACTCTTGCTTGCGAAAGTTTCAGCAAACAGATAATATTAATGATGAAATTATGAATATGAAAAAAAGGGTGCTATCTGGTATCAGAGCAACCGGGAGACTGCACCTTGGTAATTATCTTGGAGCGATAAAGGGAATGCTTGAGCTTCAAGACAATCCTGACTATGAGAATCTTTATATGGTTGCTGATCTTCATACTTTGACGACTCCATATGATGTAGAGGAATTAAGGAAAAATAGACGCGAGGTAATTATTGATTACTTGTCTGCAGGACTTGATCCTGAAAAAAGCATTCTTTTTCAACAAGCTGATAACCCATATCATCTGGAACTTGCTTATTTGTTTTCATCAGTTATGACAGTTGCCAAGATGCAACATCTGCCGACTTTTAAAGAAAAGGTCAAGCAGCATCCTGAAAATGTCACAATGGCGCTACTTAATTATCCAGTCCTGATGGCAGCAGATATCCTGATCTATAAAGCAGATAGTGTGCCAGTTGGTCTTGATCAGGAGCCTCATGTTGAGGTCGCGCGTGAAATTGCTCGTCGTATGAATCAGGATTATGGAACGAATTTTCCGGAACCCAAGAGGTTTAAAACAGAGGGTCAATATGTTCCATCACTTCTTGGTGAAGGAAAGATGAGCAAGAGTGTGGAGGGAAGCTTTATTAATCTTGTTGATGATCTGGAGACAATAAAAGCAAAAATTGCGAAAGCTCCAACAGATACCGGTAGTATTGGAGGGGAGATACCAAAAGAAGGTGGAGTTGCAAATCTGTTTACACTGTTAAAATTGATTGGATCAGATGAAGTGTATAATAAATTTATACTAGATTACAGAGACAAAAAAATCCGCTATAGTGAGATGAAAGAGATTCTCTCAGATGCAATTTATAAAGAGCTCCAGCCCATCCAGGAAAAGCGTAAATATTTTGAAACACATCCTGAAATAGTAGGTGAAATTATTGCAGAGGGAAATAAAAAAGCAATTGCTATTGCCCGGGAAACAGTTGAGGAAGTAAAAAAGAAAATGGGATTATTATGAAAGCAGTAATTTTAAATTGTACTCTTAAGAAATCTCCAAAGGTCTCCAACACAGAGGCACTTATCAAAAAGGTTGTTAAGGAATACAAAAAACTTGGTGTTACATCAGATATCATTAGAGTTGTTGATTATAAAATCCCATTTGGCGTGTCCTCTTATGAAGGAAAGGGTGATGAGTGGCCGGTGATTCTTAAAAAAATTAAGTCTTGTGACATTCTCATTATCGCAGCCCCTATTTGGTTTGGTGTCAGATCATCCGTTGCCCAGCTTGTTATTGAGCGTCTTGATGGTACATATGAGGAAGGGGATAAAAAGACAGGACAGTTCCCGCTTTATGGAAAAGTTGCAGGATGTATCGTGACAGGAAATGAAGATGGAGCACACGATGTAGCAGCTAATACTTTATTTAATCTAACTCATCTGGGATGTGTAGTTCCTCCCAATGTAGATACATATTGGGTAGGACCCGCAGGACCGGGACCAAGTTATATTGATGCGGGTGGAGAAAAGCATCTCTACACCAATAAAACTCTCAGATTTCTTGTTCACAATACAACCTACATGGCAAAGCTTCTGAAGAAAAACCCAATTCCGACAAACCTTAAGGAATTGATAAACGAGGCGCAGAAAGAAAGCGAGTAAGTCGTATTTGCAGAACCTTATATAAAAATTGTTGTCAGAACCAGTATTGCCAGTAGTAGGCTTGATAACATTTCTCCCATTCTGACTTTCTCTTTTAAAATAAAATACCCAGACGTGTAGCGAAGAAGCGGTCCCAAGAGAAGCAAAAGCATGGCTTGTGTAACTCCCAATAAATCTATAGCAATAAGACTAACAATTGCGCCGATTGCATAAATTACACCTGCAAGAATACTATAAGAGGTCATCTTGTAGGACAAAGTTTCAAAGATCGGTTTGACTTGAAAGAATAATAGAGAAAAAATTAGGACCCCAAACACGCGAAAGAACGCAAGGTATGCTGGGCTAATTTTATTTAGAGCAACACTATATATGCTTGGCAATATTGATTCAAATACAACAGCAAGTAGGAGAAAGTGCATTCCTCTGATTTGAAAATTACGCAGTTTTCTGCGATGAGTTCCATAATAGACGATAAAAATGCTGATAATAAACATAAATAAATAAATTGGTTCACGCTCAGATGGAAAGAGAAAATATCCAATTAAGCCTGCCAGAATCGGTTGAAAGTCATTTAATGGCTCCCGTAGCGAAAGATCATCAACCTTGAGGCTTAATTCATCAAATATGTTGCTTGCAAATGAAACCATTCCGATCAGAAGTACAAGACTAATAGAGATAAGAGAAAGAGTTGGAAACGCGCTTTTGGTAAATAGAAGAAACAAGAGTAAACATAAAGTCATCACAATAAAAGTTAGAAGCATCATTTGTCGGGGAGTTATATGAGTTTGTGTAAAACTTATCTTATCAACTGTTTTGCCTGCGCTTTCTGCAATTACTGCAATTAAGGGATAAATAAGGTTTAACATTTTTAGTTTTGTTTACTTTAAGTTACAAATGAAATTGTTATACACTCAGGATCTTTGATTTAGAGTTTTTAAAAATAAAATCCTTTTGGAGATCCTCGCTTGTGAGAGATAGGAATTCTCCGAACTTATCACTTAGATTAACGGTAATTTTCAAGTTCGAAAGTCTATAGATCAAGCTCTTGTCTGTAAGTATATTTTTTATACTATATTTATTGTTTAGTTCTTTCACAATAGTCTAGACTATTTTTGAAAAAATAGCGATGAAGATAAGGATCGTGATACCTGCAAAGACTGCAACTGTTTTTAGGAAAAGATTTACCGCATCCTTTTTCTTGCCAGAGAGATAAAGTTGGATCGGCTTACCCAAAAACAAATAACCCATTACCGCAGCAGATAGAGTAAAAAGTGAAATGAAGGCAATTGGCGCAAAGACGCTGTCATCTATTTTTCCTGCTGCTTTGGGCGCATAGTACAGAATTGATGCAATGATTGATATGTAAGCACTAGCTGCCAACGCATTGTAAATTGGATTCCTGGTCATATCAGATATAGTTTAGCATAAATCACTTATATTCGTCTTTTACCTTGCTACCAAATTGCGATAGGAGTTTTTTGATTTTAGGATCAATTATTACCTGACAATACATATTTAGATTGCGGTTTTGATCATAATAATTTTTGTGATATTCCTCGGCGGGAAAAAAACTTGAAAGCTCTGCTATCTCGGTAACAATTGGATCTTCATATTTTCCTGAATTATTTAATTCATCAATTTTTTTCTCAGCAATTTTTTTCTGCTCATCATTATGCGAAAAAATCGCAGATCTGTACTGTGCACCGATATCATTCCCTTGGCGGTTTAGTTCAGTTGGATTATGGGTTGCGAAAAAAACGTCAAGAATTGTATCGTATGAAACTACACTTGGATCAAATTCAACCTGGATACACTCCGCATGACCTGTCGTGCCGGTTGAAACCTGTTCATAAGATGGATTTTTTCTTTGTCCGCCAGTATAGCCTGACATGACAGATTCAACCCCTTTTAATCTTTTGAATATCGCCTCTGTGCACCAGAAACATCCATTGGCAAGTGTTGCTTTTTCCATAATTCAATTATATCATTTTAAAATAGCTCTTGTGATTTTTTACTTGCTAATATACAATATTAACTTGGTTAATTAAGTATATGAAAAACAACAAACAATTAAATGCGTACAATACGGGTCTTTTGCAGGGAAAGGCATATGCAGTGCTTTATGAGAAACTTGAAGTTCCACTCTCAAAATATAATATTTCAATTCCCGAATGGAAACTTTTGGGACAAGTTTTTGAAAGTGAGAGGATAAAATTGTCAGATTTGGCTGATATTCTCCGATATGATCCACCCATGGTAACAAAATTGGTAAAAAATCTTGAGAAAAAAGGATTACTCAAAAGAACTCCTGATCCAAATGACGTGCGAGCAAAAATTGTTACACCAACAGCAAATGGTAAAAAGCTAATTCTAAAAATAGAACCATTTGCAAAGAACGCAATTGCAAATGTGCTAAAAGGAGTAACAAGAACTGAGCTTGAAACTTATTTAAAAGTATTAAATAAAATGGTTCAAAACTCCAAAAGATAATTTTTGCATATTCCTTGAAAAACTATTAATGCGATTTATACTTAATTAAGTTAATAATTAATATATAAATAAAAATAAAATAGGTTCTGATAAGTTTTTAAAATTTATTTTAGGCAATTGAGAGAATAAGAAAATTTTGTTATGCTTGAAATGTTTAGATTAAGATCTATGCTAAAAAAAGTCTTACTAATGATATTGATTTTTGCTTTATTGATAAGTGGATATTTTTTGTTTAATCAGAAAGTTAAAAATAGAAAAGAGGTTGTTCCAACCAGATCTTCAAAAAACACAATAAAGGTAAGTTCAACTCCAACTGAAGCTGATTATGTTGCTGGGTTTTTGATATACACTAATGGCACAAGAAGAATCTTTACTGCCTCAATGTACCATGATCTCTCAGAAGACATATATATTGATTCAAGAAATCCAAATGTTGTTAATGTTAAAAAACCAAATCAGACATGGAATGATTTTTTTAAGACACTTCCATTTAGCTTAACTAAAGATTGCCTAATAACGGGGACAGGGCAAACTTTTTGTACTGGACAAAATGGTGATTTGAAATTTTATATCAATGGGAAAAACGATCCTGATGTATTGAATAAAATTATTGAAGAAAATGACAGGTTGTTGGTAAGCTTTGGTAGTGAAAGTAAGCAAGGAATTGAGGATCAGATTCAAGAGCTAGAAGCAGTATCTCTAAATTGATTTATTTATTACCTTTTAAGTTTTTTTCTTCATCTGGCTCTAGGTAGTCATCGTCAACATAGCACCAGATAAAAGATGATTCATTTGCTGGATATGAAGCCATCACTTCATGTTTTGTTTGTTCTGCATGAATTCTCGCATGCTGACTACAAGAGTCACAACACCCAACATAACCGCATGTCACGCAGACTCTTTGTCCCAGGTTACAATTGTGATTTTCTTCACATTTTTCAGCTTTTGGACCAACGAAATTTTTAGGTAAATGTTTGCAATCTTTTATTTTCATATTTTATTTTTTTCTTTTTGTTTTGGCGGACATAAACTATCTGCATATGAACAAAACACACAACAATCTTTTGTTTTAGGTTTTAACATAGTATCACAATTTTTACATTTATAAAAATGTTGACAAGCATTAGTCGGCATTTCAACCTTCTGCACATAATTACACGCGGGGCAAGTTAGTTGGGCGTTAGTCTTGAAAAAAGATTCTCTCATAGATAAATTTAGATATTTTTAATAAGCTCTTCAAAATCGCCCCCAATCCATCTTTTAATTTCTTCTCCATTTTTATCCAACATTACTAAAGTGTGTTGGATTGTGACAAAGTATTTTTTATTCAGAGCTTTATTATTATCATAGTCAGTCTTTAGAATGGTTATATTTTTTGGTAGATGCATACTTTTTTCTTTTATTTCCTTGTCAAGGTTTGAGCAGGTATTGCACCAGGTGGTTGCTGCGAAAAACAGAATGGTTTTTCCGTGGGATTTTGACATCTCAAGTGATTTATCAGAATACCTGTAATAATTAGTGGAGAGTTCTTTTATTTCAGATGCAGAGATAGGTGTAGGATTTTTAATCAGCTTTTTTGGATAAGAAAAAGCTCCCATCAGCAGAAGTATTACTACAAAAATAGACAAAATTTTTAAGTGACCTTTTTTAATTCGTATTTTCATAAATAAGTGTATCTGGATTGAATGTGGCCCATGCAAACCAAAACAGTCTGATTGGGATAATATCCTCACCAGTATTTAGATTTGTAACTATTATTTTACCACTTCTTGTTTTTTCAAGTTTGATATTGGCATTTCCCAATGTATCTGTTATTACAGAATCTTTTTCAAAGATAGTTTCAGGATATGCTTTTCTAGCATCATTTATACTTACTCCATAAACAACTGTTTTGATTTGTAGCTTTTTATTCAAATTTTTAACTCCAAAATAGAGCTCGTCATCCTGCTCATATGTTCCGTATGGATATGCATCATAATTTCTGGAAAATCCAGTTTCACGAGACAAGATAACTCCATTAAGGTTTTCTTTTTTCCATGTCTGCCAATTTGTAGTTGAAATATGAATTTGCTTGAGAGTTTCATTTCGTCTTGCGGCTGGACCCACTATCCCTTCGCCAGTAATTTGCTGCCAGAGATTCCCTTCGAACCTATCATACATAACAAGATCGCTATCGTGTAGTTTGCCAGAAACCCCAAACTCAGTAATAACCTCATTTACTTTTCTCTCAAATGCTAAGGCTGATCCACAAAGAGGACAAAAAGTGACTGCAATTGGCTCACCTTGGACTTCATCATTTACAATTTCATGCCAGTTCATAATCCGTTGAGGATATGCTCTTTGTTCATTCTTGTAATCTATCGCAAATACAGTATCTGTATCTTCAAGCCAATTGTCTGCCTCGTTGATAGATTCAAACTTTGGGTCATCAATACTGGGAATGCAGTCCTGACCAGTACAGCCCTGGAGAAGATCTTCTTTTTTGACTTTTGCCCCAGTAAAATCATTTTGAAGCTCTATGTCTCTAACAACCGTCTCTCCTGGATTTGTTGATTGAAATTCTGATGGAGATGATCTTGAAAATATTTGATTAAATAAAATAATCCCTCCTCCAAGCAGGATAAAAGTAGTAATTATAAATTTTTTGGAAAGGAAGTTTTTTATAATCAAAGTATAATAAACTAAAATAAAAATGTAAAGCCTAGTTGACAAAAAGAATGAAACAAATTAATATGAACTTAATTATGTTGACAAAAATAGTATATGGAAGAATATATAAATAACACAGTTCCTGTTCTTAGAAAAGAAAAAAATATAACTCAGGAGGAATTTGCTGATGCGGTAGGAGTATCGCGCCAAACTGTTATTGCAATAGAGAAAGGAAATTACACGCCATCTCTTTTGTTGGGACTGAAAATTGCAAAATACTTTAAAAAGCCAATTGATGAGATATTTAGTTTGAAATCATGAAAAATAACTTCACAAGTGAAATAATAATATCCTTACTCCTAGTAAGTTTATTGGTGTTTTTTATAGATCCTTTAGATCTTTTAATGCCTCAATCTCTTAGTCCTTTTATGGTTCCATTCCTAATAATCCTATTTATATTATTTGCAGGATTCCTGTGGAACGAAAAGCCAGGCGATGAACGTGAGCAACTGCATAAATATATAGCCTCACGTTTTGCGTATTTTGCAGGAATTGCGGTTTTGATAATAGGAATTATCGCGCAGAGCACAAACCATGAAGTAGATCCATTTTTGATAATTGCTGTTTCGGTAATGCTTCTTGCCAAAATTTTGGGGAGTGTTTATGGGAAGTTGAAGCGATAAATCATGCCAGATGTAAACTTTACTTGACATAGGCTACTTTATCGTTTAACATTAAATTATGAAATCAAAAACCATCATTATTTTAGTTTTGATCATTTTGATTGGTGGTGGGTTTTTCCTCGTCGGTCAAAAATCTTCTGAGAATAATGCAGTCAATTCACCTCAAGCTGATGTTATGGAAATGAATAAAGATTCGGTCAGTGAAGAAACTGTTCCCGCAGAGAATCCTGAAGAATCAAGATATATTTTGTATTCAAAAGATGCATATGATCAATCAGTTGAACAAAAAAGAGTATTGTATTTTTACGCGAATTGGTGTCCAACCTGCAAAGTAGCAAATGCTGAGTTTACGCAAAAGACAGAAGAGATACCAGAAGACATTACTATATTGAGAATAAATTATAACGATTCAGACACAGATAATGAAGAGAAAGAGCTTGCAAAAAAATACGGGGTAACCTATCAACATACATTTGTACAAGTTGATAAAGACGGAGAGCAGATCACGACCTGGAATGGTGGAGGTCTAACAGAGCTCGTCAGTAGAGTAGAATAATATTCCTCAAGAGAGCTTGTTGTTTTGTTAAATAGATTATGTTTTTACTTACTTTATTCTCTTTCTTAGGAGGATTTGTAACAATTCTTTCTCCCTGTATTTTGCCTATTTTACCAATAGTTCTTTCAGGAAGTGTTGGTGGTGGAAAAAGAAAACCTCTTGGAATTGTGACAGGATTTATTCTGAGCTTCACCTTCTTCACACTTTTTTTGTCCGCAATTGTTAGAGCAACTGGACTTTCAGCTGATGCGCTGCGAACAGTGTCTGTTGTTATCCTAATATTATTTGGTGTAAGTCTTCTATTGCCACAATTTCAGTTGTTGATGGAGAAGCTTTTTAATAAATTATCAAACAAATTTGCAACACCCAAAATAGGTAAGGATGGCTTGTCTACCGATAGGCAGGGTTTTATTGGGGGGACATTAATAGGGTTCAGTATTGGGCTTATTTGGACTCCGTGTGTAGGGCCAATTCTTGCATCAATTATCACACTTGCCGCGACAAGCACTGTGGGATTTAGTGCAGTTATTATTACTCTTTCCTATGCGCTAGGTACAGCAATACCGATGTTCGCAATTATGTATGGCGGTAGAAGTCTTTTGCAAAAAGTTCCATGGCTTATCCCAAACGCTGCAAAAATTCAAAAAGCTTTTGGAGTACTTATGATCATAACAGCAATTGGAATTTACTTTAATGTAGATCGTAATTTTCAATCTTATATTTTAACGAAGTTCCCACAATACGGAGTTGGTTTGACGAAATTTGAGGACAATGATTTCATAAAAAAAGAACTCGAAAAATTAAAAAATGATGATAGTCGAGAAGAAATTCCCAATGATCTTGGAGACATGAAAATAAAAGCGCCAGAGCTTATACCAGGTGGAGAGTGGTTTAATAGCAAGCCGTTTAAAATTAGTGAATTACGTGGGAAGGTAGTGCTTATTGATTTCTGGACTTATACTTGCATTAATTGTCAGAGAACTTTTCCGTATCTTGAGTCATGGCATGAAAAGTATAGTGATGATGGTTTGGTGATAATAGGAGTTCACGCACCAGAGTTTGAATTTGAAAAGAATCCTGAGAATTTACAAGAAGCTATAAGTGACTTTGAGTTAAAGTATCCGATTGTTCAGGATAATGACTTTGAAACATGGAGAGCATACAGCAATAGGTATTGGCCTGCAAAGTATTTGATTGATAAAGATGGATTTATTCGTTATACCCATTTTGGAGAAGGAGCATATGCTGAGACAGAAAAAGTGATACAGACTTTACTAAGGCAGGCAGGACAAGATGTTGATGTTGAGGTGGGAGAGGAAGATGAAAGATCCGGTGTCAGGAGATTAACTCCCGAGACATATCTCGGTTCCGGGCGCATGGAATATCATTATCCAGAAGGGAATATTTCAAGCATGCAGAAGGATTTTACTCTTCAGGAAAATTTACCAGAGAGCACTTTTAGCTTAGGAGGCATCTGGGATGTTGACGATGAATATTCAGCATCAGTGGATAATTCTGTTATGAATCTTAATTTCACTGCAGAAAAAGTTTTTTTGGTTATGCGTCCTGTAAATCCCGGACAAAGTGGTACGGTAAGGGTATATCTTGACGGAGAATTAATAAGTGATGAAAACGCGGGTGCAGATGTTGTTGACGGTGTTGTGACCATAGACTCAGATAGTCTTTATGATCTTATTGATTTAAAAGAAGGTATAGAAAACCACCTTTTACGCTTGGAGTTCAGTCCGGGAATAGAAGCATTTGCTTTCACATTTGGTTAAGTAGCTAAACTACAAATTTTCTCACCCACCTCTTACATAATCTTCTTAAACTTCTCACAGTGTAGATATATAGTGGTGATGTACCTTAAGCAAGTATATATAGGCAGGAAAAAGATAGATAAAAATGGCCATTCCTAAGCGAAGCAAAAAATAAGGCCTTGAATGAGCAAAAAGCCCGGTAATGACCATAAAATAAACTATCTGAAAAGTGTCATCCTGGGCAGAGAGATAACAGGCAGACTGCCCAGGATGATAAAAAGCTTTTTAAGTCAAATGGCAGGAGGTGATAAATATAATATGATAATTAATTTTATAAACAAATTAGAAAAGAGAATTCAGACAGTTGTTGACTCATTCGCTACAGTTCTTTCTGCGCGAGTCTAGGCTTTATGCAATAGGATTCGGGTTACTTAGATGAATTTTTTCAATCTCATTTAAAACCTCAGGAGAAAGCTGAATATCTATACTTCCAATATCTGTTTTGAGTTGTCCCAATGTAGTCGCCCCAATTATGGTACTTGTAACAAAGTCGCGGGAATTTACAAATGCAAGTGCCATCTGCGCAGGATCAAGATTATATTTCTTGGCTAGCGCAACATAAGCTTTAATTGTAGGCTGAGCGTGAGGTGGGCTATAACGGTTAAAGTCCCGTTTGCTGTAATCAAACCTGGAACCTTTTGGAAATACACCACCAATATATTTTCCGGTTAATACACCCTTGGCAAGAGGAGAGTACACAAGAAGACTTAGTTTTTCCCTGATGCTTATTTCAGCAAGCGAATCCTCATATCCACGCATAATAAGACTGTATGAGTTTTGGATAGATTGAATTCTTGGTAATTTTTTTTCTCGACTTAGACGAAAGTACTCCATAACTCCCCATGCGGTTTCATTTGAAATACCAATATAGCGGATTTTTCCTTCACTAATTAATTCTTGAAGGGCTTCGAGTGTTTGTTCAATTTGAATAGCACTGTCATCAGGGTTATGTTTATATCCTCTTTTTCCGAAGTAATTTGTATCCCTATCAGGCCAATGTAGTTGATAGAGGTCAATATAGTCTGTTTTGAGTCTTTTAAGTGAATTTTCAATTGCAATCCGGATATTTTTCCGGTCAAGTCGTAGCTCCTCTTTAACCCCACGAATGTATGTAAGCGATGATCGTCCAGTTACTTTAGATGCTATTATTAGCTTGTCGCGGTTATTCTTTTTTTTGAGCCAATTTCCAATATAAATCTCTGTTCTTCCCTGGGAATTTTCGTTTGGGGGAACAGGATAAAGCTCTGCAGTATCAATAAAATTTATTCCCTGATCTGTAGCATAATCCAATTGTTTATGAGCATCTTTTTCAGTATTTTGTTCGCCCCAGTTCATTGAACCAAGACAGATTTCTGAAATCTTTAAGTCTGTTATGCCCAGTCTCTTATATTTCATCGCTGTCTGTGATGATATCATATATGATAAAATGAATCTATATTATATGAAAGTTTGTAAAGATTGCGGAGGAAGGTTGATTGAGAAAGCGACAAAAAGGACACCTGAACAGTTGAAAAAATCTTATTATTTTTCGGCATATTATTTTTGTGCAAAATGTAAAAAACTCTATCATGACGAAAAGTTCAAGGTTGTCAATAAACAGCCCGAAGGTTTGTTTGAGAAAAGTATCCCTCTCAAATATGACGCAGAAATTTGGACAGATGGGGCATGTACCAAAAACGGCTATGATGGTGCAAAAGCTGCCTGGGCTTTTGTATCAGGCAAGACAGAAAGTGCGGGGAGAGTGATAGGAAAGCAGACGAACAACACGGCTGAAGCATACGCGATATACCATGCTTTATTATGGGCAGCAAAGGAAAAATTTAAAAAAATTAAAATATATTCTGATAGTCAGATATCTCTGAATAATCTTAAAAAATCACCAGATCTTGTAAAAGAAAACAGACAAATATTTGAACAGATACAGGACGTTATATCTGCAAATAGTTTAACGGTTGACTATGAAAAAGTTCCTGCGCATGCAGATAATGTTAATAACAATAGAGCAGACAAACTAGCAAATGGATTGGTAGTAAATTCATTAAAATATAAGATATGAGAATTTTGGTTTTTGGTGCGAGTATTACATATGGTGCTTGGGATACTGAAGGCGGTTGGGTTGATCGACTGAAGCGAAAGTTACATCTAGAAACAGTAGATTCAGGTGGGATTAAAAGAATTCAGTTGTTGAATCTTGGTGTAGGAGGAGATACTGCTACTAAAATTTTAGAAAGACTAGAGAGAGAAATAGAAGTACGGCAATCATCGAGTTGGCCATTTGCATTTGTTATTTCACTAGGCACAAATGACTCCAGAATTACTGAAGGAAAAGAAGAGATGACCACAGGTCAGTTTGAGTCAGAAATTAATAGAATAATTACTATTACAAAGAAATTTTCTGATAAAATTCTTTTTTTAGGTCCACCACCACTGGGAAAATCAAAAGTCTTGTTCAAGAATTATGAGTACTCGGATGAACGGATTAAGACTTACGAGGCAAGGATGAAGAACGTAGTAGATTCAAGTGGTTTTAGGTTTCTTTCAATCAGACCAATGTTAGAAAAATCAGATATCAGTAATCTTTTTGTGTGGGATAATCTTCACCTCAATGATAAAGGTCATAAAATAGTTGCTGATATGGTTTATCCAGAAATAAAAAAGCTCGTTGATAATTAATTCCATTTTGATTATTGACAAGACTTTTTTATCGTGATATTTTAATATCAATTAAAGAATAGATCAGGTCAAAAGGCCCGAAAGCTGTGAGATTCAGCGCTATGCCGTAACTGTAAAGTCAGATCGCAGACTTTTGATCTTCAAGTTTCTATCCTTCGAGCAAAGGAAGAGGTAATTTAACTTCTAATGACTTCCCGCTCGGGAAGTTTTTTGTTTAAATCTTCCAACTCTGCGCGAATGCTTTATCAAAAATGAAAAATATTAAAAAATTAAAACTCAAACAAGTCCTGTCCCGTTTTCCTGCATACTTCATAGTTATATTTGCGCTTTTTATTGCAGGATCTTTCTCTTTTATCCTCTCCCAAAATCAAAATACAAAAGAACCTCAAGTATCAGAAGCTTTTGAAAATGAAAAAAACCAAAAGCCAACAGCCAAAAAAGAAAAAACACAAGAAAATCAAACTGACAAAAATCTTATTCAACAGCAAACACCTGGCCAATATGAAAACCCAAATAATTCTGTAGAATCAGTTTCTACCTCCACGCAAACAAATACATATGTCTCAACCAGCACGTCAACAAGCAGCCAAACTAGCCAGGATTCTACAGGACCAAACGAGGATATTGTTAACAACAAAGTAAACCTTTCCTTAAAAGGGGGGTCAAATTTTGAAGTTAATATTCCGAATGGAGCAAATCAATGTGATGTACTGACAATGGCTCTTGAACAAGGGAAAATTCTGTCTCTTAATATGAGATATGATAACAGCATCAAAAGTAATGCTGTTTATCAGATAAATGGAATAGGTAAGGAAAATTCTGTATGGTGGGTTTATAAAGTGAACGGAGAGTCGCCGTCTCAGGGATGTAGCTATACCGGTGCAGATAATGGTGATAATGTTTTGTGGGAGTATATAGGACAATGATTATGATAGCAAAAAGTATCAACAGAGTTATATCTATATTTTTTATACTTATTATTTGTTATTTATCTCTTGTCTCCAAAGTTCATGCCGATGCAGTAATTGATAATGGTTTGGATTTTTTAAGATCCAAACAAGATGAGACGGGGCGGATAAATACAGGCTTCAGTTCGCCGTCACAATGGTCTGCGATAGCATTTGCTGCAAATGGGATAGATGTTGATACGATAAAAAATCCTGATAATTCACTTAAAGATTTTTTATTATCCGATATACCGGGAAATCCTTCTGCGGCAACTGATTGGGAGACAAGGATCCTGGCAATTGTCGCAATTGGTGAGGATCCCACCAGTTTCGGAGGCGTAAATTTTGTTGAAGAACTTGAAAGTTTTTACAATGATAACCAAATGGGAGATACCTGTTCGTTAAATGATGATATTTTTGGTCTGTTGGCACTTATCGCAAGCGGAGATGCGGCAAGTATAGAAATAAAACAAAACATTCTAAGTTTTATAATAAACAATCAGGATGAGGTGGATGGAGGTTTTGGTTTTTCTGTCCCTGGTTGTGAATGGTATAGCACGTCTTCAGATATGACGGGTGCAGGACTTCACACTTTGGAGTCAGCAAAAGACGCAGGGCTTATTGATCTAGATCTTGATGCTGCAATTCAGGATGCCAAAGAATATCTTTTAGCAAATCAAAATGCGGACGGAGGATTTGGGTATTTTGGGACGTCTGATGCAGATACAACAGGTTGGGTTTTAATAGGTCTTAATGCAGCAGGGATGAATGAGACAGAAGAGGCAACAAATGCAAAAGCCTGGCTTCTTTCTCAACAATCAGAAGTAAATGGAGGCTTTTTAGCTTTTGATTGGGGAAGTAGTGCTTTTGTTTCAAACGCAACAACAACAGCCCATGCATTAATTGCATTATCTGGAAAGACATGGGTGCTTGATGTTTTTACATCGATTGAGAGTCCTACAATTACTCCTGCTCCCACAGCTACACCCATAGTTACGCCAACTGTTACGCCTGCGCCAACACCAGTTACAGTTTTGGTTGATGATAATGATGATGAGAAAGATACGACAATAAATTATTTTACCAATTATTACACCACAACTAGTGACGCAACACCAAGTGCGGTCCCAAATACGTTTGGTCTAAATAGGTTATTTGCAGACCAGATATCGGGAAATAGTAATAACGAAAAAAAAGATTCTACAGAAGAAGTTTTGGGAGAATCAGACAGGTCTGTAGATCTGTCAGGCAAAAATGATGAGAATTCGATTCTGATAAAAGATATTAAAGATACTATTTATCCGATGTATTTTGTAATCGCACTATATCTTGTGTTAAGATTTATGGAAAGGAGATTTGATAAAAAGTAATGTTAGCAGTACTTATGATCATCGGCGGAGTTTTGTTGAGACTTGTTCCTCACATGCCAAATTTTGCGCCAATTGCAGCAACTGCTCTTTTTGGCGGAGCGTATCTTAATAAACGTTTTGCAATTCTTGTTCCTCTTCTTGCAATAGCAATTTCTGATTATTTACTTTTATATATAAATCCTTTTGGTAATCCGGTCTTTGATTTGAGCACAATTCATCCATTATCAGCGATGTTTCACGATACAACAGTTTTTGTCTGGGGCAGTATCATGGTTGCAGGACTGATCGGGATGTTTCTAAAAAACCGCAAAAAACCAAGTAATGTGCTGGCATCATCTATCGCCAATTCTGTGCAATTTTTCTTGATAACAAATTTTGGTGTTTGGGCTATGGGTGCATATTCAAGAGGACTTGATGGTCTGATGACAAGTTATATCATGGGACTTCCATTTTTCAGATGGACATTTCTCGGGGACCTTTTCTATACTTTTGTATTCTTCGGAGCATATGAACTGGCCTACTTTGTAGCAAAGAAGTCCAAACCTGCAGCTGCTATTGTATAGTTCTTTCTTCCCTTTATACTTTATACTTTATACTTTATACTAGGTATCATGTTAGCTTTTTTATCAATACTTGTCACAATAATCCTTCTCCTCATTCTTCTTTCTATGATCTGGCCGCCTGACAGTCCATGGTCTCCCTGGTGGAGGACTGATAAGGGGCGGGCTGAGTTAATGTGCGAGCTTGCAAACGTAAAAGAAACTGATATTGTCTATGATCTGGGATCAGGCGACGGAGAAGCACTCATTGTAGCAGCCAGGGAGTGCGGGGCAGAGGGTGTCGGAGTTGAGATAGATCCCATACGTGTATGGGTTTCAAAAATGAGAATAAAGAGGCGTAAGGCAGAGAATGATATAAAAATACTGCGGAAGAACTTTTTTGATGTAGATCTCTCGAGTGCGACTGTAGTCTTTGCGTATCTTATCCCAAGGGCGCTTGAGAGATTAAAACCTAAATTTTTGGAAGAGTTAAAACCAGGAACTCGTGTAGTTACATTTGTTTATAAAATGGACCTACCCCTCATAGCAAGTGATGAAAAAAACGAAATCTACGTTTATAAAATACCAGAAATTAAGCAATAAGTCTTCCTTCTAGATAGTGATATTTAATGTTTGCTCCTATACAGAGGATTATATGTTGCATTTAAAATCATAAGTGCTTTTTCTTTGAAAGGTTTAAAACTTTTAAGAAAAATATTAGTCCGAGTTTTTGCATACAGGTTTTTATCAAAAACACCTAAATAGATTAAGTCTGTTTTCGATTCCTTCTGTCTGGACAGGGAAGCTATCTATCAGGGTGCAGGATTTTTCTATTTGTCCTTTGTCAAATATTTCATCTGTTGTATCAATCCTTACCCCTTGATCGGGGTAGAAAACACCATGAGTTACAATTATTGATTTTTGTTTTATGGCATCTGCTGTCATTTGGTCTGCGTCAAGAATACCCCTCCGATAAATATTTGCATTTGTGTCTATAACCTTATTGAGGAGAGGTGTGTGGCTTAGATAGGATAGTGCAGGAACGATATCATTTGTTCCATAAAGAAACCTTGGATTTTCTTTTTTAATTATATTTGCAATTTGTTCAATGTTGTTTATTTTCTGTAAGTCCCGAAAATTCTGATGATAGGAGATGAAATTGTATAGAAAAAAGAAAGATAGAATTATGAGTAAGAAACCATTGGGTAGATCAAATACCTTGTTGAGTTTTTGATGAAAATGATAGTAGGAAAGACAGAGAAAGGGAATCAATAAATTGAGATATAGGTAGTAAACGTCTTGGTACAAGATCAAGAAAAGAATACTGAACAAAGATACAAGACCAAAGAATTTGTTTTGATTAATCAAAAAAAGATTAAAAATAAAAATAAGAAAAAGCGGGAAGTCATGAGTGATCGCAAACCAGAAAATTCGCGTTTTATCAATTCCTTGCGATCTGGTGAGTGAGTATTCAAAGACATTGTTTATAAAATCAGGAAAAGCAAAAACAACAGTTGGTAACATCACTATCAGTCCAGCAAAGAGTGCTCCAGCTGCAAATCTGACAAGATCTTTCCATTTTTTGTCTATTAAAAATAATAATCCGATTGAAAGCGCAATAGGAATGAAGTATGCTTTTGCAAGAAGAGTAAATGCGATTGATATGCCACTTAGTAAATATTTATTTTTAGTATAAAAATAATATGAAAGAACTGCCATCAAAGATGCGAAAAAAACTCCTGACTGATGATCGGATGTGGAAAGTATTATGAAAGAGAAAAGATACAAAGCAGAAGAAGTGATTGCAATCAATTTTCGCGAGCTTTTCTCAAATGAAATTTTGTAAACAAGAAATGTAATTATTGAAACTTCAATAGCTGGTGTGATAAAAAATAATTTTAGACTTCCACCAGTTATCAAAAAGTACAACGATGAAAGATAGGGAATTAGTGGAAAGTTGGTGAAAAAAATATCTCTATAAAGAGTTTTTCCTTGAAGAAGCTCATACCCTGTGTAAAAGTAAATATTGCTGTCAGAAAGTCTTATTCCCAGATTTGAAAGTTTATAAATAAAAAAGAAGGAAATTAAAATAATAACAGGCAGATATTTTTTCATCTGTTGAATCGTAGAAGTAACCATCTCAGCTTGTTTGCTATTTTATATCCCTCATAAAGAACTGAATTGATGATCAGATCGAAACTGCCGATGTATTCCACATGATCAGGTCCGTATTTTGATTTGAAATTATGGAATCCGTACCATGGGTCATTTTTGTCAGGATTTGTGCTCAGTGCTCCCCACATGTCAAACCTTTTAAGTCCTATTCTTTTTCCAAATTTAATTGCCTCCCACATGATAAGGCTACTGGCCATTACTTCACGATGCTGACTGCTTGATGCTCCATATGGATAATAAAGTGTGTCCTTAAAAATGAATAAAATCCAGGCAGCCAATATTTTATTCTTGTATTTAGCGATTAATAAGTGAGAGCTTAGTTTATCTGTTGAAACAGTATGGGGTAGCGTTTCCCATTGTTTTTTATGATAATCAAGTGTGTGTGCGAAGAACCCTTGTCGTTTTGTAGTTTCTCTAGTAAGTTTGAGATATTCATTAAAAGCCTCGCTTGAATTATCTTCAACTACCTCAACATCGTGTTTTTGCGCAATCCTGATATTATATCGCGTTTTCTGGTGCATGTTTTTCAAAAGCTCGTCTTCTGACTTAGTTAGATCCAAAACAAAATTATACCTGGTGAACAATGGATGCGCAGCTGGCTTTAGTTTTAGATTTTTGCTTCTTGCTTCTTGCTTATTGCTTTTTATCACGTTTGGTTCAAGCTGAATAAATATGCAGTTTTCTTCTTGGCCAATTTTTTGAAGGTCTGAAATTATTTTTTTATCCGGCATATTGCCCTTAGGAAGATATCCTACGTTCCATGGAGTGTGGGGAATTCTATGAATTGTAAGTTGAAAATTATCTCCTCTTACCAACTTAACTCCTGTTTTTTTACGAAATTCCCCCCATTCATATGACTGAAGAGGATGAGTCGCAGCTGCGTTTAGTTGTTTTTTCTCATCAACAGATAATTTTTTTGTCGCCATTGAATCTATTTTAACAGATACAGTAAGCGTATATGAAGAGGTTTATTTTTTGGATTTTTTATTCTTTGCGGTTTTAGAATTCATAGAGGCTCTTTTATATTTAGCATCTCCAAATGCAAGCAGAGGATATCCGATAAATGAGAAAATGATAAGACCAAAAATTGCGAATTTTACACTTCTGCCAAAGGCTTTTGCCAATTCTATAGATATCAGAATGCTTAGCGCCATATTTACGCATGGAACAAAGAAAAAGAGAAGCCACCATCCAGGACGCCCGATTATCAGAAGTAAAATATATGCATTATAGAAAGGAATCAGGCTTGCCCATCCTGGTTTTCCAGCTTTTGTAAATATTTTAGAATAAATCTTCCTCAGTTGATTTTTTAAGAGAGCCAAAGTTTTGGGAAATAACATGCTCGGGTAGTTCCATTATAAATCGTGAAACCATATTATTTGTTCTTTGTCCGAAAAATAATCTCCTTCTTGCATAGGAGAGATAAAGCTTATTCATAGCGCGTGTCATGCCTACATAACAGAGGCGTCGCTCTTCCTCAAGTTGTGTGCGATCCATGATTGAGCGGGAGTGAGGAAAGAGTCCCTCTTCCATGCCGATCATAAAAACAATGGGGAATTCAAGACCTTTGGCAGCATGAAGAGTCATCAGAGTTATGGCATTTCTCTTTTCACTCGTATCGGATTTGTGCGAATTATACTCTTGTTCCACAAGCGCAACATTTTCAAGAAAATCTGTAAGATCAGGAAAATTGATTGCAACGGAGCGGAGTTCTTTAATATTTTCAAGCCTTGCTCTGTCCTCCTCGATTTTTTCATCGTATTTATCGAGATAATCAGTTGCACGAATAACACCGTCAAGAAGATCTATGGTGCTTTGATCTTGAATTTGGGAATTCTTATCTTGGATTTTCTTTTTGTATTCCAAGTATTTTTCCAGACGTCTTTTGCCCATTTTCTCAATCCGTTTATAAGAGACTTTATCTTTTGGATTATCAAGAACCTTCAGATATGATAGAACATCTTTTATTTCTTTGCGTTCATAAAATCTTGTTCCACCGATTAGTACATAAGGCACTCCGTGATGAAGGAGTGATTCTTCAACAATACGGGACTGTGCATTAGTGCGATAAAGGACTGCAATATCGGTGAGATTTTTTATATTATTTTTAATAATTGTTTCGATAATAAAATCTGCTTCTTCTTGTTCGTTTTGTGCTTCGAACAGTTCGATTTCTTCACCTTCTCCGTTTTCTGTCCACAATTTTAGAACAGGATGAGATTTATTTTTTGATATCACTTCAGAAGCCCCGTCAAGAATTTTTTGTGTTGAACGATAATTTTGTGAAAGCGAAAACGTTTTGGTTCCTGAAAAATCGTCCTTAAATCGTATTAGATTTCTATAGTCAGCACCCCTCCATGAATAAATGCTTTGCGAGAAATCTCCAACTACACAAATATTTTTCCATTTATTACTGAGAAGCTTGGTAAGAATATATTGTGCTCTATTGGTATCTTGATATTCATCAACCAAGAGATATTCAAATCGATATTGATATTTTTTAAGAACCTCTTCGTTTTCCCGTAATAATTTTATTGTCTGAAGTATAAGATCATCAAAATCCAAAGCGTCATTTTCTTTTAAGATTTGTTGATACATAGGATATATTTTTGATACTGTTTCTTGGAAATGGCCCTTGGCGAAGTTTAAATACTCAGCTGCTGATATTAGTTCATTTTTGGCACCAGAGATTGTTGAGAGAACTGATCGGGGTTTAAAGTCCTTTACAGATACATCAACCCTAATCATTGCTTCTTTGACAGTATCAATTTGATCTTGGGAATCGTAGATCACGAATTTTTCAGAAAAACCAAGATGTTTTCCCTCAATTCTTAATATTTTTGCGCACATTGAATGAAAAGTCGCAATCCAAGGTCGGCCAGATGCGGATTTTGCTTCGTTCAACATTTTTTCCATTCGTTGTTTCATTTCTTGTGCAGCTTTATTGGTGAAAGTGATCATGAGAATTGATTCGGGTTCGATTTGCTTCTCAAGCATTAGATAAAGAACTTTGTGTGTAAGCACTCTGGTTTTTCCTGAGCCAGCACCGGCTAGGATTATCATGGGACCCTGAGTTGAGAGCACAGCTTTTTGTTGTTCTTCATTTAAATCCTTGAGTAGATTATCCATCATGGGGTATAATGATAATCATTGTAACACATGAAAAAACTTTTTATTGTTGCCAATTGGAAATCCTATGAAACTAATTTTGAGGCGATTCAATGGATTGCAAAATTTTCTGATTACAATTTTGCAACCTTAAACAATAAAGAGATTATAGTTTGTCCCCCTTTTACAGTGCTTTCGGAATTGGCGACATATATCAGGAAAAATAAGCTGCCAGTTAGGCTTGGCGCTCAGAATGTCTCTCCGTTTCCCAAAGGGGCACATACAGGAGAGGTAAATGCGGAAGAGATAAAAGTACTGGGTGATTATGTAATCATAGGACATTCAGAAAGAAGAAATGAATTTGGAGAAGATGATGAAATGTTGAAGCAAAAAGTAAATATAGCTATCGAGAATGGGTTGATGCCTATTTTTTGCGTTCAAGGAGTAGAGACATGTATACCAGAGGGTGTTGAGATAGTTGCATACGAGCCAGTTTTTGCAATCGGTACAGGTAAGCCAGATACACCTGAGAATGCAAATGATGTGATTGGGAAAATAAAAGAGATTAATAGCGTTGAATATGTTCTTTATGGAGGAAGTGTTACGCCTGAAAATGTAGATAGTTTTACTTCAAAAAAATTGATTGATGGGGTTTTGGTGGGTGGAGCTAGTCTTGATCCCGATAAGTTTTTTAAAATTATTGAAAATTCCTAATTTATGCATGATAGAAGAGAAAAAAAAGTAAGAAAAAGAGTTGTTTTTAGCTTTTTGGTATTCGTTTTGATCATTGGCGGTGTATTCTTTGGAAAACTAGGTAAATATTTTCCAGCACTGATTGACCTGATTTTTAAGAAAGAAATTCAGTTAAAAACTACCGACCAGAAGAAGGTGAATATCCTTTTTCTTGGAATAGGTGGGGGAACACATGATGGACCCCAACTTACAGATACTATGATTTTTGCGACCATAGATCCAAAGGTCAAAAAAGTTACATTAATTTCAATTCCCCGTGATTTTTGGAGTCCACAGCTCCAGGCAAAAATAAATGCTGCATATGCATTTGGTGAGGCAAAAAAAGAAGGAGGAGGCTTGAAGCTTGCAAAAGCAACTGTTTCGGATATTTTAGGTCAACCAATAGATTATGGGTTAAGAGTTGATTTTGCAGGTTTTGTTAAGGCTGTTGATATGGTGGGAGGACTAGATGTGGATGTTGAGAGAGCTTTTGATGATTATAAATATCCACTGAATGGTAAAGAGGATGAGCTTTGTGGCCGCGAAGAAACTGAAATAGCCAGCCTGTCAGCTCAAATAGCAACCGGAAGTGCGGATGAGCTTGAGGTTTTTCCATGCAGGTATGAACATTTGCGTTTTGAAAAAGGATTGCAAAAAATGGATGGAATAACAGCTTTAAAATTTGTTCGTTCTCGTCATGGCTTGAATGGTGAAGGATCTGATTTTGCTCGTTCAGAAAGACAGGAAAAGGTAATAGCAGCTTTTAAAAATAAGGTTTTTTCTGTTGATACATTTTTAAATCCAGTAAATATCATAAGCCTTGCGGAGGTTTTTGATGAAAGTATTGATACAGATATTAAAGAAAATGAATATGATGATTTTATAAAACTTGCTAAAGAGTTAAGAGGTGTAAAGATAACCAGTGCAGTTTTAGATGTTGGGGATGAGGAGGAGGAAAGGTTTGGATTATTGGTTGAAGGTTTTTTAAGTAATCAATACGTTCTTGTGCCTAGGGTTGGAAGTGGAAAATATGAAGAAATACAAAAATATGTAAAATGTAAGATTGATAATGGGAGCTGCATGGTTGGCTCATCAGGCATAGTAATTCCTACAGTAGAACCTTCAAAAAGCGTTAAAGAGAATTGATTTTATATATTTTCGTTTCTCCTGATTGGTAAACCATGCTTCCAAGTTTCAAGAACTTTTCTTCATTCAGATTCGGGTATTTATCGCGTTCTAACGCTCCAACAAAGACGTATTCAACATCATAATCTTGCAGGAAGTCTTTCGTCTTGTTGGTGTCAAGTTCTTCGTAAGCAGCTCGAATCTTATCAACTCTTGATCCAGGTATTTCGTAGCTTCCACGCCACAACCATTCATGTACAGTCCAACCAAGTACTGTGGGCAGGCCAGTATTTGAAGATATTCGAGCATAATCTGTGTATGAGTCTCCTTGTGCCTCGAGAATAACAGGTTGTCCTTTTATGTTTTTATTAATCCACAATATTCCTTGATAGTCATCAAAATATTGTTTTTGTAGGTAAGTTATGCCATCAAGTCCAACTGGTTCATTTAATTTTCCTTCAATGTTTTTTTCGGCTATTCCATAATAAGATTTAATTGCAAGGATTGGGTAGATCATGACTAGTGCTAGAAGTATCATGGTTATTGAGAGGTAAATTGCATAAAGCAGACGGTTTCTTATTTGTATAGTTTTTTTATTGATGTTTGAGGTTATACGGATTATTATGTATGAACTAGAAAGTGAAAGCATGATGAATGATTGGAAAACTAATTTAAACATGGTGTTTGCACGAAAATGAGCAGGGTAAATATCTTTTAAATATATAAATTCAGGAACAATGATAAGAAGCGTTGATACTACTATTAATAGTAGTATGAAAATGTCAGTTTTGAGGAGCTTTTTTTGTCTTACAAGAAAAAATAAAAATATGATTACGAAAAAATAAAAAAATCCGTATAGAGTTAACAGTTGCCACCAGGGAGAATGTTGGCAGTGATCTGCTTCAAAAAGAAAAGGACCTATCCTTCCAATTTTTATAAGAAATTCAGGACTACATAAAACCCCTATACCAGACGCAAAAGGCTTAAAAAAATAGTTGTATGGAAGTGAGAAAATAAACAGGCTTAGAATGATTTGGCCTGAGGTTTTTGCAAAAGAGTAGAGGTCCCGACCTGTTATTAAAAAAACAATTAACAAAGAGAGTAATAGATATATTGCTCCATCCCAAGCGTTTGTCATGTACATGATTGCTAAGAGAAAACCTATCAGTAGTGAGTTCCAAGTTCCCAAATTTACCAAATTTACATTCAATATTTTTTTATTTTTTAAAAAATCTGACTTTATTTGTGATTTGTGAATAGAGGGACGGGATCTTATGTATAAGGATAGTAGAATTGCTATCGTTAGAATAACAAAAGGAATATCAAGCACATGTCCGTGCAGGTCTGCTACAACCCAGGAATAAATGGGAAACTCATGAATAGTATGATAAATAAATCTTGTTGCATTAGGATACCAATAAGAATTAGGAAAGTTTGTAAATGAAAGCGTTAAATCCCAAAATGGTACAGGTTTTTCTGATTCATATGGTATAAAAAAAGCATAAAGTATGTGGAGGTTTCCAGACAAAGTTATTAGAGATGCAGATAAAATTCCTGCAATGATTCTTTTGATGTCGGATATTTTTTTATCTTTTCTCATCTGAGAATAAAGATTTGCTCCAAGTGAAAAACTCTGGATAAGAGTCATTGAAAAAAGAGTAGAGAGCATTAGGTTGAATGTTATGTTTGATGGTAGATTTGCAAGTCTTGTCAGGACAGCAGTTGCTAGATGGCCAAAGTAATAATAATTGATGCTAAAAGGGGTAAGCCACATGTCTTTTGGCGGGAAGTATTCAGATCTCAGCATGGAATTTATAAATCCAAAATCCATGAATTTTTCAAGTCCATGAATTTCTGGGTTAAATGCACGGATATAAGTCCAAAAAGAAAGAGCAGCGAGAAAGGCAATTTCTTCCAGTGTGAAGATGAGCCAGTTTTTTTTTAGTTTAGATAGATAAGATTTATCCTTATTAAGAATCAGTACATTAAACAACGCAAGAAAAAAAAGAATTGCATAAGTGTTTATTGTGTTAAATGAAGTGAGATGTACGATTCCGGATAAAAAGACTATATATGTAAGGAAAACTATCCCAATTGTTTTTGAAAATATGTATCCCTTATCAAAAAAATTACTAAAAATTTTAAATGTCAGTGGAAGAAAAGATGTGCCTACAAGTAGGATAATCAGCCACCACTGTAATAGAGATAAGGTATTAGATGAAATCATACATTTTTATTTACGGTTTATTAAACATGCTGGATAGGGTTGATATAGCGAATATATTTTTGGTGAGTCTCTTGTTTTTTATGGTGTTATTAAGCCAAAAAAAATTTGTTTGTGGGTTTTTTTGGGCGACATGTTTGATTAGGGACAGATCATCATCTACGTACATATCAAGATTAAGTTTTTCTATTATGTCATTTTTAAAGACATGAGGTTGTTTGTTTTCAAAATTGAAGTACATTTCATCAAAAAGATGATCAAGATTGTGCTTTTTGATAAGGTTTTTAGTTGGGTTTTGCAAAAAACTGAAGCGACTTGATATGAGGTAAAATTTATTCCCTGTTTTGGGTATGTTATTCAAGAATTCTAAGTTCTCCTTGATAGCAGGGCGAAAAAATCTGATATGACTTGCTCTCCTGATTATTTTTTCAGGAATTGATGGAATTCTGTAATAGAGCGCACCATTATCTCTTTTTTTATATAATTTATCAATTAGTCCTGCGGGAACAAACGGAGGATAATCAATGAAAACTTTATCTAAATCAAATCCTATGTTCATAATTTGGAAATTAAATTTAGGATTTTAAAATTCCAACCGACACGATGAGTTTTGCCGATCTTTCCGTGGATTTTTTCCCTATTCTTTTTATACCATACATAGCTTTCCCAAAACAAATCTTTATTGGATTTTTTTGGATTCCATTTAAGTAGTTTTTCAGCTTTTTTAGTAGAAACATATGAGTTTACGGGTAAAGTTTTGTAGTGCCATTCAGCAATGGGTGATAGCCTAAGTAGCTCGAGTATTTTAAGTGCAATTTGCGACGGGGTTTTGGGAAGAGATCTTATTTTTGATTTTGAACCCGATTTTTTAATTACAAATCCTAAATCTGATCTCCATGTACTAAATTTCTTTGCGCCGATATTAAAAATTTCTCCATTTATTTTTGAGATTAATGCTTTTTCAATTGCATCGACGAGATCTGTTACTGCTAGTAATTGATATTTATTTTTTCCTTTTCCAAGCAGGAACAGACTGTGATTTGAAAAAATTGCTTCGAACCATAATTCAAAAACTCCAAGTCTTTCTGTGCCAAGAAATGTTTTGGGTCGTAGAATGTTAACTTGAAGTCCTTTTTGATGAAATTCCATGCAGAGCTCTTCTCCTCGTATTTTTGAGATTCCATACCAGCCTATGGGGTTAATGGGCGAGTCTTCTGTTTCTGGGAGTTCTTTTGGTACGCCGTAAACTGCTGTTGACGAAATAAAAATAAGACGCTTGATCCTGTGTCTGAGAGCTTCAGATAATACATTTTTTGTTCCATCTATATTTACAGAATATATCTGATCTTTTTTTATTTGGATTGGAAGAGCTGCTGCTGCATGGACAACATAATTCTGATTTTTTATTGCTTTTGCAACAGAATTTCTATTTCTTATATCGCCTTTTATAACCTTCACTTTTCCTATTAAATCTTTTGCATCAAGAGGGGCGATATCAAAGAGTGTAACTTTATATTTTTTCTTTAAGAATTTTCTAGCAAGATGAACTCCAAGAAATCCCGTACCACCTGTAATGATAACCTTTTTTCCCACATTTCTATTGTACTACATTTGCTTTGTTTTTTTAAATATCACAACTTCTGGATGATCATATACTTTGAATGACTCATCAGCAGAGGAGTCGTCAATGTAGGTGTTTAAAAAAGGAACTGTGGGAAAAGTTTTAAATTCTACTATCTTTTGAAAATCTGAACTTCCTGAAAATAGTTTCTCATAATATTTTGCAGTTTCTCTATAGCATCTATGTTGAGGTAGGTTGTCACAGTTGGTTAATTTTGTTAATGGCTCCTTAAGTCTTCCAGAAGCGATTATTATGTAATCTGATTTGGAAAGTTGTTTGTTTATTTTATTCCATTTCGTTTTTGTATCGGAATTGTAGAGCTCAAGTATTTCAATATTGTATGTTGACTTCCCAAGAGGTAGCTGGTCATCCCAGTGTTCAACTGCAAGAGTTTTGCCAGTAGGGATATTTTTAGATATCCAGCTTGAGGCCTGAATTCTTGTATTTGGCTGGGTATAAATTTGAATAAAAGAAAAAGGCCAGATAAGAGAAGTAATAATAAATAAGTAGTAAATAATAAGTTTTTGGTTTGGTCTGATATTTTTGGTAAATTCATAAACAAAAAAAGCAGCAAAGATGGCAAAAAATGGATAGACCGGAAGCATATAACGCATGAAACCCACTGCAAAATTTCCTACAACGAGAATATAGCTTATAAAAAATGAAAGAATTACATGATTATTCATTCTATGACTTTTTTGTTTGTGATTTTTGAAAGTTTGGTAGATGAAATAAAAAGTTCCTGTAAAAGAAAGCATTGCCAAAACAGGACCTAGTCCCCAGAAGAAAATATTTACAAATTCATGAACGTATGGAATTTTATCAACATATTGCAGAGTGAAAGGAAAATAAAATGGATCATATGTGAGAAGAGATTGTTCACGGGTGTGTTTCATAAATGTCTCAAAATCAATTAGTGTATAAGGTTGCATAAATAAAAATGTTGCACATGTTATTGCTATTATTGCCGCAGCAGGTTTTATGGTTTTTTTAATACCTCTATTTATCCAGAATAGGACAAGCGTGACAAAAATTGGGACTACGAGTATGGCAGCACTTATTTTTGTGGCAAGTGCAAGAGCCCAGAAGATCCCTGTAAGAACGGAATTTTTAATAGTCGGTTTTTCATAAAAATTTAGTAGACAATAAATAGTTGCAATGATAAAAAGATTAAGCAGAGTATCAACTGCGTAGAAATGTGAGAGCTGTATAGGTAGGACGCTTATTCCATAAAAAAAAGATGCAATAAGTCCTGTTTTGACATTAAAAAGTTTTTTACCAAGCTTAAAAACGAGTAGTGTTACGATTAGATCGGAAATTGCTGAGATAAATCTTCCGACCAGGTTTATGTTTGCGTACTGAGAGAATGATGAATCAAATATTCCCATAAAATCACCGGACAATTTGAGGAGATACATAGGAAGTGAGCCATAAGCAAAAAATTTAGGGTTCCAGTTGCTATCTGGCGATAAGAATTCCGAAACGTTTTTTGGATATTCTAAATCAACGACTGCGAGTGTTATAGCACGTTCGTCAGGATGCAGATGAAATCCTTGATCCCAGCTGATTCCATAGAGGCGAAAGAATCCTGCAATTAGAAAAACTAAAAGTAATATAAATTTTTCTTTTGAAATCTTCATATTTTATTTTTTAAAAATCATTATTATTGGATGGTCAAATACCGATGCAGTTTCTTCGAAAGTGAAGATAGGATTATCAAGATAAGTTATTTTGCAAAAAATATCACATGGGGTTTCGTAGATTTTTTTATATCCTAATTTTTCATTGATTAGGTTTTTGTAGAAATTGTTTCCTAGCGGAAACTGGTTCGGATTGAGAATTCTGTTTCTGTAGATTCTCTGGCTTGGTAAGATTATATAATCTGAATTTGCAAGTACTTCACTTAATTTTTCTGAATTAGATTTGTCAGATTTGTTCTCCAGCTCATAGAAATTGAATATTCGAATATTTTGGTAGTTTGCGTTAAAAGGTGTAATTCCTAGATCATACGGTTCGGTAAGTATTCTGGAGTTAGAAGCGATATTTGATTCCGCAAAATTAGCAGCAGCAGTTCTGGTATCTGGTTTTACAAATGCT
This sequence comes from Candidatus Levyibacteriota bacterium, assembly GCA_029260965.1. GTDB lineage: Bacteria > Patescibacteriota > Microgenomatia > Levybacterales > UBA12049 > JAJDCH01. The sequence goes on from JAJDCG010000001.1 coordinate 173,089, forward strand.
GTTATAAAATAGGAGATGGAGAAGATTAGACTTGAATTTATAATTATACTTAATACAAAATATTTAATACTAAATAATTCTTTAGTTTTAGATAAATATTTCAGAGAGTTACTTATTGCAATTGCGATTATTAAATAGGCAAAAGGTAGAGTCGGCATCATGTAGCGAGTCCATTTAGCAAAAAGAAATGCTTGTGAGAAAAAAAGCAGCAAGAAAAAAGCAATAAGTAATAAGTATGACTTATTTTTAGTTTTTATGCTATTTATAACAAGGTATATCAGTGAAGGGATAAAGATAAATGTGATAACTGGATTGAGAAGAAATGGATAAATTTTTGTAAATTGATAGAGAACCGGAATGGTGTTGTAAAAACCACCAGTATAAAAAACCGGTAAAGAGCCTACGGCAAGAGAAGTTTCGTAATTCATGCTATTCTGGAAAGATACATAATCTAAAATGGTAAAAGGGTTCGTGATGAAAAATACGATTGCTGAGATTATGATAAACAAAAAAGAGCTGCCCCACGCAATATGATTTTTGTTGGATTTAGCTAAAAATATAACTAGAAGCGGGATAGGCAGAAGCACAAGAGAAGAAATTTTTATAGAGAATAAAATGCCAAAAATTAACCCAATGAGAATTGTTGTTTTAGAATTTGGATTTTTTAGATAATTTAGTGTGAGTAAAAAAAGAAGAGTGCTAAAAAAAGTAATCCACATTTCAAAAGTGCCAAAATGTGAAAATTGAATAAGGCCGGTTGAAAAAGTGGTGAGGAAGGCCGCAAGGAGCCCGGCTTTGTTTTTTAGGGATTGCTTCAAAACTAAATTTCTCGCAATGACAAAAATCAAAGGGATAAGGCCTACAGAAAAAATTGCCGAGTAGAATCTGCTTATTATTATTGCATCGGGAAAAGATACAGATGTGAGGTTTTGAATATTAAAAAAAATGTTTTTTATGATTCCGGTAACATAAATTATGTAAATAGGAAGTGATCCATAAGCGAAAAAATTGGGGTTGAGTTGGTCAGGAATTTTAAGCTGGGTTACGGCATGTGCGATATTTCGCTCATCAGGATGGAAATAAAATGGGGCACCCCAATTTAAATTATAGAATCTAAGAAAAGCTCCAATCAGAATAAGGAAGGTTAGAAATAGAGTAATTTTGTGTTTTTTTAGGAAACGCACCATATAGTAATTGTAGACAGTTATTAATCACTTGACAAACAACTCATAGTGTGATAGTATCCGCTATATTATGCCAGAAAGAGGCCCTTTTCCAGGACTTAGACTAAACCCAGATGCTACTTCTCAGCAAAAAGCGACTGCTCGGGTTCTCGAGCTTGATTTTAAAGCGCTGCGAGGAGAAGGTGTTTTGTTGGATGTATCAAAACTTGTCCATGAATGGAGTCGTCAGGCAGATACTCTAGCTTATCTTTTTGCAAAACCGCTTGGAGTTTCCAGAGATCAATATATTGACGGACTTCCTCAATTTGCCCTTCAGCCAGAGACATACAAAGGTAGATTTGATATTCCAACTCTCGTACCAACGCCAGTACCTGAAAAGGGTCTTACAGCACGTAAGATGTTTGAACTTGCTGGCATAAAACCTTACTATGATGTTGATGGTATGACTAAAGATTGGGAAAAACATCCTAGTGGATTTGTAACTCCAAAAGCTCCTTATTCAACGTGGCTTCATGATGGAACACCCAATCTTAACCGCAAACCTGAAGATGTCAGATCTGAATTGCCTGCGGATGCAAGAGGCGGTACGTTGCTTGACGGATTGGGTCTCTACTTAAAAGATCCCAAGATTTTAGAGGATCATTCTCTCGACTTACCTGGTTCTCAAGTAGGTTCTGGCAGCGCTCCGTTTCTGTACTTGTGGTACGGCGGGCCTGAACTCCTTCACGCTTGGGTTGACGATCCGGATCCGGGGTTTGGTTCGGTCGTTGGGGGAAATGAAATTGAAACTGGAAAATTGGCTGCGTAATTTTGGCTTCTTGTTTTTGGCGTCGGATTTTTATAAACTATCTTCAGAAAGTAGGTAATGAATCCTGATATACGTATCGGATCACCGAAATCCTTTTAAGAACTAAAAGATACCAGAATTCTACTGAGTCCTCTTAGTAAAAGTGCGTATTTGTTCTTGAGATATTCCGTATTTTTCTCTTTTTCTGCTTGAATAGGCAGAGAATACAATTCAGGAAGAATATTTATTGAAAGTAAACTTCCGGTGAGGTGTGAAAGCGGAGAAGAATACACCATAGGTACTGACAACGCTCCGTATCTGAACTTGTGGAACGACGAGCCTGAACTCAATCACAATTGGGTTGACAATCCGAATCCGAGGTTTGGTTCAGTCGTTGGGATAATCTCTCAAGAATTTTTTATTGAACGTATCCAACCGCCAGTCATTTTTCCAATTTCTTGCAGTTGCGATTCAAGAGAAAGGTATAGTTTGGTACTAATATCTTTATTTTCATGTGCCAGCCTAAGAAGAATTTTTAAGAGATCAATCTTAGCGCTTATGTTTTGTAAGAGTTCCAGTTTTTGATTGGCTGATACGACACTTGTTTTGAAAAGAAGCTCAAAAGCTTGCAAGGTAATTGTGTCAATTTTCTGACCTAAGCTGTAACGGTCACGTTTAGGGAATAACTGAAGTGCAGAGTATAGATTTTTGTAAAAATCGTAAAGTTTGGCAAAGATGGGTATATCCAGATTACTATAGCTGTGTGTGTGTGTGTGTGTGGCTTTCCCTTATGCATGATAATTACATAGATCTTATCTCAATCGAAAACCTATTTCAAGCATGGAGTGAATTTCGTGTGGGTAAAGGTAAAAGAGTTGATGTTCAGGAATTTGAAAGAAATCTGGAAGACAATTTATTTGATCTTCAAGTTAAGTTAGCGAGCAAAACGTACAAGCATGAAGGTTATCAATCTTTCTATGTCAGCGATCCGAAAAGACGTCATATTCATAAAGCGCAAGTTCACGATCGGGTATTGCATCATCTGCTGTATAAATATCTTTATGCATTATTTGATCCAAACTTTATCTATGATTCCTATTCTTGCAGGGTAAATAAAGGAACGCATAACGGTGTCAAGAGACTTAAAAAATTCACAAGAATTGTCAGCAAAAATTATACGAGGGATTGCTGGGCATTAAAGCTTGATATTAAAAAGTTCTTTGCAAGTGTCGATCACAATATTCTTTTGAAATTACTTAAGAAAAAAATATCAGATCAAGACATTCTCTGGCTTTTGGGAAATGTGATTAATAGTTTTCATTCAGATCAGAGAGTGGGGAAAGGGATTCCGCTTGGCAATCTTACCTCTCAGATATTTGCCAATATTTACATGAACGAATTGGATCAGTTTATGAAGCATGAGATGAAAACTAAATATTATCTCCGCTACGCTGATGATTTTGTCATTTTATCCCAAAACAAAAAGTTTTTGTATCCATGTATTGATACATCACAACAATTTCTTCAAAGCAGACTAAAACTTGAGCTTCATCCGAAGAAAATATTAGTAAGAAAACTTGACTGGGGAATTGATTTTTTGGGCTACATTGTTTTACCGCATTACATACTGCCAAGAACCAAAACAAAAAGAAGAATGTTTAAGAAATTGGAGGAAAAGATTGGAGCAGATAATTTCAATCAATCCCTGCAGTCGTATTTGGGTTATTTGAAACACGCGAATAGTTATAGAATAGAAAAAGAATTAAAAAATAAAGTATGGTTTCTGCGGAAAGTGGTTTAGCTATTCTTTTCTATTAATCTTGCTACTTTTTGACCTAGCTCAACTGCATAATTAGTGCCGCGGTCCCATGGATAAACTTGTTCAATATTTGCAAGAAAGACGTTTTTAAGAGGTGTTTTCATCGGCGGGATTAGTTTTGAATAGTTTGTCGGAACAATGGGCTGTGCAAAAGGTGCCTTAAATAGTTCATAGCCGATTAAGTTCTTTTTATAATCCGGATTTAGTCTTTTGAGAACCGGATCGTAGTATTTTAAAAGTTCTTCTTTTGTCATCGTAAATTTGGGATCGTCGGTTTTGGGATAGTTGCCGATATAGACCAGGTGTTCATTATTATAATTTTTTTTGTCCATTATATTGGTGTGCTCGACAACCACCAAGACTCGTGAGTCTTTCTCGCATATACTTAACCAATAAGTATTGTCCGGAAGAAATGGCTTTTTAAGTCTTAGTACAAGGTCTGTTGCTCCCAAACCCCGTAGTCTAACGAGTTTGTTTTTATATTCATCGGGAAGTTGTGGTGTGAGTTTGAGAAATAGAAAAGAAGGGAGTGTGACAATTGCTTTATCGAATGTTTCAGTTTTTTTACCAGTTTTTATTGTTATTCTCCCATCCTCATTTTCGGTAATTGATTTAATTTCAGTATTGAAATAAAACTTTCCACCTTTCTCTTCTGTTGCTTTGACAATTTTTTGAGCAAATGAAAGAAAGCCACCGGCAGGATAAGCAAGTGAGGTTGTCCGTTTGCTGACCCGTGTCCAAAAAAAGACAAGTGAGATTTCATCAGAATATTCACCCATCTTATTTCGTAATTGTGGTTCCCAAATCATCTTCCATGCCCTCTGGCCCATAGCTCTTGGAAGAATAGAAAGCGCATTTATTTTTTCAAGCGGTTTCCAAAAAGGGTTATACCGAAGTAATGCTAGAGTAGCGGCCATTTGCAATCGTTCAGCTAGAGTTAATTTGTTAAATTTCAATAGCGCGAGGGGAGAGTCGAGTTGGTGAATTTCGTTGTCAAGGTAAATTGAAGTTTTAGGTGTCTTAACAAGAATCTTGTGTCCAAGTTCTTTCGCCAAACTTAGGATAAATTTATCATTTGTGAACCAATGATGGTAATGTTTTTCAAGACTCCAAGCCCATTTTTTTTCCTGATATCCAATTGCAAGCCCACCTGGTAGTAAATCTTTTTCAAATATTGTCACACTGTGCCCTTTTTTAGTCAGCTGATATGCGGCTGATAAACCTGTAAACCCTGCGCCAATGATTGCAATTTTCATATTAGAATAAGAAAAAGAGTATACCACCAAGTGTTATGAAGGTAATAATGCCAATTGCTCCTAGGAAGCTTGTTCCATCTCCACTGATAGGGATAGGTGGTTGAGTAATGATGCTTGACGGCACGGTAGGAGACAATGATATTAGCTCAGGCGTGGGAGTTGGAGTGGTGATGTTAATCGTAGGAGTTGGCAAATTGGTTGGGGTTATAGACTCAGTTGGCAAAGGTTCAACAGTGGGAGTTGGTATGGGAGTAGTGCTGGAGGTGGGTGAGACAGAAGGTTCTATAAATTGACTACCTTCGGCAAGTATTGTGAAAGACCTGTTCAATGATTTTAGATTTCCATTTGCATCAAATGCGTTTACTATCAACTCCCATGATCCTGGATCAAGGGGAGAATCAGGCCTATAGTGCCAGCTACCTATATCATCGGAAGATTCAATAGTTGCGAGTTCCTTCTCATTATTTCTAAGAATAATTTCAGCTTCAGTACCTGGCAATGACTTACCGCTTATTAGAGGTTGTGCATCCTTTAGTTCTTCACCATCCCGGGGTTTTGTGATGACTGGTTCAGTAAAGGGTTCATCCTCATTTTCAGGAAATGGTGATATTTCAGCAGAATCAGAAGCCTGGGAATCTTCTGTAGCGCCAGCAGAAAAATCATAGTTCTTAGAAAGGGTTATCAAAGGAATATGATTTGCTTGTCCAGCTGGGACTGAAATGCTAGAGCTAGAATCAAAGCTTACAATAGATATGTTTAGTTGAGTGTTGGGATTAATCTCAACACTGTCTTTCAAGTTCTTTTTGAGAAACATATCTGTTGTTATCAAGTAGCTTCCATCAGTAGAAAGAGTAGAGGAAATAATTTGTGAATCTTCGGTTGAGACATAAACAATGCCATCGGTTGGAGGATTACCATCAGACATAGTTACCTTACCAGATATTGTTTGTTCATTTTCCAATGTTTCTGCATTCTGAACTGCGGTATCTATAACAAATAATGTTTCTCCGTTTTTGAAGGTTTTATCTCCTGATACAATCTCAAACCAGTATCTGGTAGCAGGAGAAAGTTTATTTATGGTGATATAGTGAATATTTCTCTCTTTTGGCGCATTAGTTTCTTGATCTCTGTCATCAAGTGCTATAGACTTTGGATTTTGATCAGTTCCAAATCTTACACTTCCCAAAACTTTTTCATCAGTACGATAAGATATTGTAAATGAGTCAGGTTTTATGTTGGAGGCTTTTACATCTTTTGGTGTATTTCCAATTGCAGCTCGTGTTCCAAAGAGTATGGCATTGCTACTCAGGTAACCAATCGTTACGAAGCTAATAAGTAGTGCCAGTATTCCTAAGCCTTTTGGTATTTTTTTGTTCCAGAATTTATTTCTCATTTTTAATTTGCACTTGGCGTTCCAATAGTGTCAGTGTCAAGCTCATCTAAAAGTGGAGGTGTTGAATTTTGAATAGTTGTCTGATCAAGGGTGTAGTCTGGTTCTATTTTTTTTCTGTTTTGTAATTCTTTAATAACTTGCGTGTCAAATCTTGGTTCGATTGGTTGAATCTGTTTTTGTAGCTCTTCACTGATAGTGCTGGTAGCAGCAGCATGATAGATATTAAAACCCACCCAGATCGCAGTGAGAATAAATGAAGATATCGCGATGTATAGAATGTCTTTTTTAGCGCGTGAATTTTTATGCATATTATTCTTTAAAATAACTTCGAGCTCTGATATTGATTACTAGATTATCAGTTGATTCGTCTTTTACCATCGATATCGATTCAATGCTAATAATTCTGTCTGTTTGTGTTAATGATGATGAGAATTTTACTAGGTTTTCAAATTGACCTTTAGCATCAATCAAAATTACAAAAGAATATCCTTCAGGTTTTCTCGATCTACCCGTTAATTGAATTTCAGAAACATGGACAGATTGTAGAGATATGTTTGCATCTTTAGCTAGTGTTTGTATTTTCCCAACAGCTCCAGGAGCAGAGGGCGTTTGGGGAATCGCAGAGAAGATGATGGGTAATTCTGATGATAAAGAGTTGTATTGACCAAGAAGTGAACTGAGGTTTTGATTTTTTTCAACAAGACTATCATATACATGTTGATTGTCCTCTAGTTGTCTTTTTAGGTTAGTTATTGTTGTCAGTGTTGGATTTATAGCAAATGCACCGAAGAATGACATTGCAGCAAATGTTAGGATTAGCGTTGTTATAATTCGTGTGTTTGTATTCTTAATAGTAGGCATGAGCTTCAGATATGCACGATATCTGCTTAATGAGAGATTTTCGAAATGTTTCTTGTTGATAAATTTCATTTTAGTTATTTCATTTTTGCTGTAATCCTTAGCCCAATTGTTGCAGTGGATGTTTTATTGTCAATGTTGTCTATGCTGACTGCGTCTATTTTAGGATTGTGTTTTATGTTTTCTATGAAGGAATTTAGATTACCAGCAGATTGTGATTGAGTACTGATGCTGATTTGTTCTGTTGAGACCAGAATATTATTGAAGGTTACTTTATTTCTTCCTGCTTCAATAATGTCGGAAAAAATAGATGTGACATCCTGGGAGTTATTATTATATTCTTCAGCAAGTCTAAGTCTTTCTTGGAGACTTCTATATTCTGCTTCGTAGCTTTCAAAATTTTTGGTTATGGCGCTTTGCTGCTTAATGGCATCGTTTAAGTCAACAATCCTCATGTCAAGAGAAAATCTATATAAAAAAACTGACAAAGCAAGAGCCTCAGTAAGTATTATTAGAAGTCTCCCAATATTGAGTGTCCAGTTGAGAAGAATTTCCGAAAAATTACCAGCCCCTTTTGGTAAGAGATTTATATCATTAATGCTTTTTGCCATAGCCAAAAAGACGCAAAAAATGCGACCACACTTAGCATATGTAAACTAGAGCAAAAAGTCAAAGAAGTTTTTGGTTTTTAGGCTGGAAAATTTTGGGTGACTGTGCTATACTAAGTTTCATCTCAAAGCTCAATTTTTGAGTTTTGAGTTTTTGTTATTATTATGGCTGACAAAGTTTCACGGGACATACCGCTTGATAGAATTCGCAATATAGGTATTATTGCTCATATTGATGCGGGTAAAACAACAACAACTGAACGCATTCTTTTCTATACAGGAAAAACATACAAAATAGGGGATATTGACGAGGGTAACACTCAAATGGACTGGATGGATCAGGAAAAAGAGCGTGGTATTACTATTGTATCTGCTGCAACGACTGCATTTTGGACTCATTCACAGAATCCGACAAATCCAAATAGAATAAACATCATCGATACTCCTGGTCATGTAGATTTTACAGCAGAGGTTGAGAGGTCTCTTAGGGTTTTGGACGGAGGCATAACAGTTCTTGATGCAGAGGAAGGGGTTCAGTCACAGTCAGAGACTGTATGGAGACAGGCAGACAAATATAAGGTTCCACGATTATGTTTCGTTAATAAGATGGATAAATTGGGTGCAGATTTCTTATTCACAGTTAAGACTATCGTTGATCGTTTGGGTGCAAATCCAGCAATTATGGTACTTCCGATTGGTGCGGAGAATACATACAAAGGAAATGTTGATCTCTTAACACGAAAATCATATGTTTGGGGTGGAGATGAGCTAGGAGCCACATATGAAGTAAAAGACGAAGTGCCTGATGAGATGAAAGATCAAGTTGAAAAGTATAGGGCAAAACTGGTTGAGCAGATTACTGAAACAGACGATGCGCTATTGGAAAAGTATCTTGGAGGAGAAGAGCCGAATGTCGATGAGCTTAAGGCTGCACTACGAAAAGCAGTTATTGATTATAAATTGGTCCCAATTTATGCTGGAACATCACTTAGAAATAAGGGTGTTCAGCCACTTTTGGATGCGGTTATAGATTATTTACCATCCCCAGTTGATCTCAAAGAAGTAAGGGGTAAAAATCCCAAAACAGAGGCAGAAGAAGTAAGGCAACTGGTGGTTGATGAGTCATTTTCAGGCCTCGCATTCAAAGTTCAGAATGATCCTCACGTTGGAAAAATAACCTATTTCAGGGTTTATTCGGGCAAGCTTTTGTCAGGGTCATATATTTATAATAGCACCAAGGGTGCAAAAGAGCGCGTGGGACGTCTTTTGTTGATGCATGCTAATAATCGAGAGGAGATAAATGAAGCATATGCAGGAGAAATCGTTGCTATAGTAGGTTTGAAAGAGACAGTAACAGGAGATACTCTTTGTGACGAGGCAAAGCCTATCGTACTTGAAGAGATTTCTTTTCCAGAGCCAGTTATTTCTCTTGCTATTGAACCAAAGACAAAATCTGATCAAGAGAAACTTGGTTTTTCTCTTAAACGACTTATGGAGGAGGACCCAACTTTTGTGGTCAAGACAAATCATGAGACTAATCAGACGATTATATCTGGAATTGGCGAGTTACAGTTGGAGATCATGGTTGACCGCATGAAAAGAGAATTTAATGTAGAGGCCAATGTGGGAGCACCCCAGGTTGCATATAAAGAAACAATTGAGAAAGAAGCAGAAGCTGAAGGGAAGTACATTCGTCAATCAGGAGGGCGGGGACAGTATGGTCATTGTTTTCTGAGGGTTGAGCCTAGACCAAGAGGAGAAGGCTACGAGTTTGTGAATGCTATAAAAGGTGGCGCAATACCTGCAGAGTTTGTAAAAGCTGTTGAGAAGGGTGTAAAGGAGACTCTTGACAATGGTGTGCTTCTGGGATATCCGATGATTGATGTTAAGGTAACCTGTTATGATGGATCATATCATGATGTTGACTCTAGTGAGGTTGCGTTTAAGATAGCAGCATCTCAAGCTATACAGTCAGCAACAAAGAAATCGGGAATAAATGTGCTTGAACCGATCATGAAAGTCGAGGTTACAACTCCGTCTGAATACATGGGTGAGGTGATGGGTGATCTTTCAGCAAAGCGTGCGCAGATTATGGGATCAGAGGAACGTAACAAAGCAACTATTATCCTTGCTCAGGTTCCTCTTTCTGAAATATCAGGATACGCTACACAGCTTAGATCTCTTACCCAGGGACGTGCCCATTACTACATGGAGCCCAGTCATTATGATCCAGTCCCCCGAAATATTTTAGAAAGCATGGTTTCCAAATCTACATTTACAGGAAGAGTTGAGTAGATTTAGGATTTGTACCTCAAATAAGTTATAATAAGCCTCATGAAACGGTTTGTAGTGATTATATTTATACTGGGCATAGCATCATTTTTTGTTTTTAATTCGGTCAAAAATAAAGTAAAAGAAGATTTGGCAAAGCCAGTAGAGTTACCCTCAGTCAGGCCAGTTGATACTGAAGCAAAAGATCAGGATGTTGTTACATCTTTACGCTCAATATTTATTCCATATTGGAGTCTGGAAGATAAGGCTGATTATACAGGTTATGATAAGCTGATGTATTTTGGAATTACACCTCTGGGGAATAAGATAAACAGACAAGAGGATGGTTATAGAGCAATGTCAGACTTTCTGGATTCTGTTCCATCTGACAAAGATAAATATTTAGTTATACGTATGCTTGATTCTGATACTACCTTTCCAATCTTGAAAGATTCAATAAAACAAGAAATATTGACTGATGATGCAATCAGCATTGCAGTAGAGAATGGTTTTGATGGAATCGTGCTTGATCTTGAAATAGCAGCAGTTCCATTTGATTCGCTTATTAAGCAGGTGGATGAATTCACGTCTCTTTTTTATAAAAATGCACGTGATAAAAATTTACAATTTACCATAATTTTTTATGGTGATACTTTTTATAGATTGCGGCCATTTGATGTGAAATCACTTTCAAAAAATGCAGATGACTTTTTGATAATGGCTTATGATTTTCATAAATCACGTAGTAATCCAGGACCAAACTTTCCTCTCAGAGGTAAAGAAGTATATGGATACGATATGACTCGGATGACATCTGATTTTTTGAAGTTTATCCCGGCAGGGAAAGTGGGGGTTGTATTTGGAATGTTTGGATATGATTGGGAAGTAGATGAGAATGGTAACGCATCAGGAATGGGAGAAGCACTTACCTATAAACAAATAAGGGACAAGTTTTTGGACGGTTGTGAGTTTGTTGAATGTAGTATAAAACGAAAAAATGACTCAAGAGAAACGGAGATTCAATATACTGACGAAATGGGATCAGATCATATTGTTTGGTTTGAAGATATGGAATCTGTAACTGAAAAACAAAATTACTTAAAAGAAAAGGGGATTGGTAGTTTTAGTTTTTGGGCTTATTCGTATTTTTAATTTTTTATTTTATTCTATGATCTCACTAACTTCAACTACCGTTAGGCCTGAGCGATGGAGTGGCTCAGATGGAAAAAGAGGATCTTTGATTTCAAAATCAGGAAGACTGGATACTTGTTTGAAGTAAAATACTACATTTAGATAATTGTCAGGTGTTGGGCTGATTGATAGTGGTAGGATTCTTTTTGAAGTCTCATGATCATAGAATGATACAAACACATAAGGAGAGGTAACGTTTTCTTTCGCGAACCTAACCAGATTTGATATTTCTTTTTTGTTTAATCCTAGTCTTGTCCCATAGTTATTAATTATAGAGCTGACACTTGATGTGGGAACAACCCTTCCTCTTGTCGGCTTTTCAAGCCGTCTTGAATTTGAACGGTAGTCATAGTTTAGGGCATTATATACAACTCCATTTACTTCCATTGCGCCGTTTTCAAGAGTAGTAACTTCATAACCATTTCCATATTTTGGGTTGTCATTATAGACGTTGGTTTGAATTTTTATGTTTACTTTTTGTCCAGGTGTGCCGTAGATATAAAGTGGAGATTTTTTACATACGGCATCTGGTGTCCCCTTGGTAGCACGGTTTGCATCCCATGCCTTGTCATGACATCTGTCAAACGCATTCGTATCTTCTTGGAATCCTTGGGCAAGACATTGTTTTGTCGCAAGATCACGGCATGAGTTATCGGTTAGTTTTTGTTCTGGAGATGGCTCTGTTTGTTGTCGTTCTCTAATTACTGGTAATTCTGTTTTCATAAAGAATGTCTGAAGTTGGAGGTTGTTTTTATCGTTTTCCTGTTCCAGAGTAAATGTCGGATTAGCTTCCTGTGCATACGCTTTGGCACCGAGGACATTCTGGAAGTAATTATCTGGTAGTGTTGTTATAAATTGTGCAAGAGTATTACTAAGTCTTATATTTTCTTCAGTTGATCCGTCATTTTTGTAGACAGCAGTAAGCGATGCTGCATATTCCTCTCCCAGGTTTCCTCCGCTTGAGTTTGATTCATCGATTTTCCCTATCAGTATGGTGTCGGTAGACAGGTGGGACAAAAATGAGTATGAAGAAAACTCATCTTCGGGTAGAACTATTTCTTTTAGTGTGCCTGATGAAATATTGTATGAAAATAGTCCAGATTCACCTTCAGTTTGTGAGAGTTGAGTTATCGTAATACTTCCTGGAATTGTTTCCCATTGTACATTTGAATAGATATTTGTGTTTGGAAGATTGCCAAGTACCCGTCTTTCAAGAGTCTGTGTGTCTAGTAATTCAACAGTGTTTGGAGTTAGCAATGCCTGACGAAAACCATCATTTAGTGATTTTCCGTCTCCTCTAGAGCCATCATAGCCAGCAAAAACAAGCGTTTTACCATCGGGAGACAGAGAGGGTTGTGTACCATATGTTCCTTCTTGCATTGATTCTACATCCTGTTTATTTCCTCCATCAAAATCTACAACGCTCATGCCATATGCCCAGCCAGCACCACTTGCAGGGTCATTTGGTAAAAATTTATCAGCAAATACCTTTCCGTCGTTAAGAACAGCTCTTGGATAATGAATTGGTTGATCTGCAACCTCATTATATAGGAGTTGTTTTTTTTCAGGATTTGAGAGATCTATCGCATAGACTCTTGAACGGCCTCCTGATAGTATTTCTGATCCATCAGCAAATGACACCTCCCAAGTTGCCATGTACTTTTTGTTGGGAGATAGAACGTAATCATCAATTCCAAACCCATTGTCTGCTTTTACTACAGTTTCTGTTTGTCTATTTGCTATTTGATAGCTAACAATTTGAGTGCCATGGTCGCGTTCATTAGTCTGGTCTATATATAACAGTCTCTGAGGAGAAAGCACACTAACTTTTTTGATGTTTAAAGGAAGCGTTGCCAGAGTTGTAGAATCGTTTGATTTCAGATTGACAGCCTTTATTTCTGAAGAAACCCCTGTCCACGCACCATAGATAAGTGTGTTTAGTCCACCAGCAGTAATTGCATCAGGCACTTGTTCTCCTGCGAAGGATCCACTAGGAGTGCCAGTGTTATTATTGAGTTGATCATTGTTTTCTGTTAGAGAGCTTGCAGAATTGGATAAAAGTAGTGCAATTGCCGTCAAAACTACAACAACAATAATTCCGATTATTATAAATAATCGTTTTTTTGAAGAACTAGGGGAGGCTGTTTGAGGCTGGTCAGGAACATCAGTTTGTATACTAGGTGTTGTATCTTGATTTTGTTGGGCAGAATCCATCTCTACTTCATGATTATATATCGGGATACTTTTGTCAAGGGGTGGGTTGGTAAATGTGTGGTTTAAGGTAGTTTTATTTTAACTCTTGACGAGTAGAAAAAAATATTGTATGATTCATATCACGCTCATCCTAGGGATGGGATTTATTTTTAGTCTAAAAATATGGCTGACACAAAATTCGAAAGAAATAAACCACATGTAAATATCGGAACAATTGGTCATGTCGATCATGGCAAGACAACTCTATCTGCTGCCATTGCGACTGTTCTTTCTAAAAAGGGAGGATCAAAAGCAATGAAATATGAGGATATTGATAATGCTCCTGAAGAGAAAGCTCGTGGAGTTACTATTAATATTTCTCATCTAGAATATGAAACAGAAAAGAGGCATTATGCACATATTGATGCTCCAGGACATGCTGATTATATAAAAAATATGATTACAGGCGCAGCTCAGATGGATGGTGCGATACTCGTTGTGTCCGCTCCGGATGGTCCAATGCCTCAGACGCGTGAGCATATTCTTTTGGCAAAGCAGGTTGGTGTGCCTTCAATTGTTGTTTTTCTCAATAAATGCGACATGGTTCAGGATGCAGAGCTACTTGATCTTGTTGAGATGGAGGTTCGTGAGCTTCTTAACAAATATGAATACCCAGGTGATGAGACACCAATTATTCGTGGATCAGCGCTTAAAGCTCTTGAAGGAGATGCTGAGGCTGAAAAAGCAATTGAAGAATTGATGAAGACAGTTGATGACTACATCCCAACTCCTGACAGGCCACTAGATAAGCCATTTCTTATGCCTGTTGAGGATGTTTTCTCAATCAAAGGGCGTGGAACAGTTGTGACCGGCAGGATTGAGCGTGGAATTGTCAAGGTAAATGAGCCAGTATCAATTGTAGGTCTTGATAAGAACAAGGAATCAGTAGTAACTGGTGTTGAGATGTTTAAGAAGCAGCTTGATGAAGGTCAAGCAGGGGATAATGTAGGTCTTCTTCTCCGAGGACTTGAGAAGACAGACGTTGAGCGTGGACAGGTAATCGCAAAACCTGGATCAATTACTCCTCACACAGAATTTGAGGCTGAAGCATATATTCTTACCAAAGAAGAGGGTGGTCGTCATACACCATTCTTTACTGGATATCGTCCACAGTTTTACATCAGAACAACTGATGTTACAGGTACAGCTGAGCTTCCATCAGGAGTCGAGATGGTTATGCCTGGGGATAATACAAAGATGACTGTCAAGCTGATTGTTCCGGTTGCTCTTGAAGAGGGACTGCGATTTGCTATCCGTGAAGGCGGAAAGACAGTCGGAGCAGGAGTAATATCAAAAATAATTAAGTAAAAAAAGCCCCGATATTAGAGGGGATTGATCTTTGACAGTCTGTTGGTAAAATTATGCCTAAAGGAAGAATAAGAGTCAGGTTAAAAAGCTATGACGCACGCGTTCTTGATGCGTGTTGTCAGCAGATTTTGGATTCGGTTATAAGAACTGGGGCTAAAGTTATTGGGCCAGTTCCTCTTCCTACTGATAGATCTGTCTATGCAGTAAACAAATCACCTTTTATTGATAAAGACGCAAGAGATCATTTTGAAATCAGAGTCCACAAAAGACTTATTGATATCATGTCGCCAACGGACAAAACTATTGACAGTTTGACAAATTTAGCACTGCCCGCAGGAGTAGACGTAGAACTTAAAATGTAACCCATTTTGGTTACAGATTGGTAATATTGATGCCCTACATAAAAATTAAACATTCTAAATAGTTGATTGATTAAAAATGCCTGAGCTAGGCCACCCCATTTAGAGGGGCTCAAATCACAAAGTTGTGAGTATAAAGATAGCTTAAAGGCTATCTTTTTTTTGTTTGAATAAGAATATGATTAATACATTAATAGGTAGAAAAATAAATCAGGCACAGGATTTTCTGGAAAATGGAAGAAGAATTCCCGTTACAGAGATTTCTGTAGTAGATAATGTTGTTTTGCAGGTTAAGAGCCTTGAGAAGGATGGATATGTAGCAGCGCAGCTTGGGTTTGATGCTAAAAAGAATCCACCAAAAGCTCTTCTTGGTCATGCAAAGAAGCAAGGAGTAGATAGGGCGCCTTCAAAAATTCATGAAATAAGACTCGATGGGGTAGGTGGAGATGACTTACCCAAATCAGGAGAGGTCCTGACAGTTGATTCGATTTTTAAATCTGGAGACATTGTGCAGATAAGTGGGACATCAAAAGGTAAGGGGTTTGCAGGAGTTGTAAGGCGCTACAATTTTCGTGGAGGGCCTAAGACTCACGGTCAGTCTGATAGACACCGTGCTCCTGGATCAATTGGTCAATCTACGACCCCTGGGAGGGTTTATAAAGGTAAGAGAATGGCGGGACGTATGGGTACTGATAAGGTCACCATTAAAAATCTGGTAGTCGTAGATGTTGATATAGAAAATAAGAAGCTTTTCGTTACTGGTCTAGTGCCTGGCAACAAGAATGGAGTTGTAGTTATTGAGAAGATAGGAGAAAAAAAGAAATATGTTCCGCTTGTTTCAGCTAAAGAAGCAGAGAGTGAGAAACCAGTTGAAGAGTTAGAGGCCGAGGAGAAAGTGGCAGAAAAAATTGAAGTTGAAAAAGCTGAGGAATCGGTAGAAGAAAAAAAGACGGAAGAAGTAGTAAAAGAAAATGAAGAAAAGACTGAAGAAAAGGAGGAAGTAAAATAATATGGTTGACGTAAAGAAGAAAACAACAGGTGGCAAGTCTGTTGTTAAGACATCGAGCTTATCAGCTAGTGTGTTTGATCTAAATGGTAAATCTACTGGTAAGATGACACTCTCAAAAGAGATATTTGGTGGGGTTGTTAATAAGAAGCTTTTAGCGCAAGCTGTACGTATTTATCTTGCCAACAAGAGGCAGGGAAATGCTTCAACAAAGACTAGGTCTGAGGTAGATGGCTCATCAAGGAAAATCTATAAACAAAAAGGTACTGGACGCGCAAGGCATGGTACGCTCAGGGCTCCAATTTTTGTAAAAGGAGGAGTGGCTCATGGTCCTAAGCCTCGGGATTTTAGCCTTGATTTTCCGAAAAAGATGAGAAAAAAAGCCTTATTCTCAGCTCTTTCAGCAAAGTTTAGCGATGAAGAGATAGTATTTGTTTCGGGTTTTGAAAAGATAAGTCCAAAGACAAAGCAATTTTCTGAGCTTTTGAAAAAACTGTCGCTAGATGATAAAAAGAAAAATTTTTTGATTGTGCGTCCAGATGGTTTTGAGAATGCTAGGCGGGCAATAGGAAATATTGAGGGAGTTAGTGAGATTTCAGCAGTCAGATTAAACGCTCTTGATGTTTTGAGGGCAAGAAAGATTATTTTTGCAAAGGAATCTATTTCCGATTTGGAGAGGACTTTTTTGAAAAAGGAAGAAAAATGAAAAAAATTATAGTAAAACCAATTGTTACAGAGAAATCAATGCAAGATTCAGGTAGGAAATTTACGTTTTTGGTTGATAGATTTGCAACAAAACTAGATATCAAAAATGCAATTAAAGGGCAGTTTGGGATAATTCCACAATCTATTAAAACAATCGTTGTCAAGGGTAAGAGGACAAGAAGGGGTGTCAGAAGGATTGAGTCAATTGTGGTTGAATCAAAGAAGGCAACAATTTTTTTGAAAAAAGGAGATAAGTTGTCAATTTTTGAATCAGATTCAGATAAAAAGAAGAAATAAAATATGAGAAAATTAAAAACAATAAAGAAAAAACATTCGGGTAGAAGTGCATCAGGTCAAGTTGTTGTGCGTCATCAGGGTGGTCAGCATAAAAGATTTTTGAGAAATGTTGATTTTAAGAGAAATAAGTTTGATATAGAGGGCAAAATTATAGCTGTAGAGTATGATCCAAATAGAACTGCTGATGTAGCGCTTGTTCATTATGGTGATGGTGAAAAACGATACATACTCTCTCCCGTTGGACTAAAGGCTGGAGATGTGGTAATATCCGGCAAGTCAGTTGATATTAAGAACGGAAATTCACTTCCTCTTTCAAAAATTCCTGTTGGGACAGTAATTCACAATATTGAATTAACGTCTGGAAAAGGAGGGCAGATGGCAAGAAGTGCTGGGACAGGTGCTATATTAACAGCTCGTGAGGGTAAGTTCGCTCATCTCAAGCTCCCATCGGGTGAAGCAAGAAAAGTAAGACTTGAGGGTTATGCTACAATCGGACAGCTTGGAAATGTTGAATGGAAGAATGAAGTAATCGGTAAAGCAGGGCGTGCAAGGCGCATGGGTAGGAGACCTACTGTCCGTGGTGTTGCTCAAAATCCAAGATCTCATCCTCATGGAGGAGGAGAGGGCAGGTCGGGAATAGGTATGCCAGCACCTAAGACTTATGCAGGTCGAGTGGCAGTTGGGAATACAAGAAAGAAGAAAAAATACTCCGATCAATATATTTTGCAGAGAAGAAAAAATAAGAGAGGTCAATAATTATGGGAAGAAGTGTAAAAAAAGGACCATACATAGATGAAAAGCTTTTGAAGAAGGTTCAAATGCTTAAGCAAACAGGCTCATCTGAATCTATAAAAACCTGGTCGAGAGCTTGTCAGATACCACCAGAATTTGTGGGCGTAACATTTATGGTTCACAATGGGAAACATTTTATAAAAGTATTTGTTTCTGAAAATATGGTTGGATCTCGTCTTGGGGAGTTTGCACCAACAAGGCTGTTTAGAGGTCATGGAAGAGTTGTTGCAAGAGAGATCAGTAAAACTTAGTGTTTTAAATGTCTTTCTGAGGCATAGTCTAAGGATCTATTTAGGTTCTTTACTACGCTCAGAATGACATAATTAAATTATGGAAGTAAAAGCAATTGCAAAAAATGTCAGAATTAGTCCAAGAAAGCTTCGGCTCATCGCGGATACGGTACGAGGATTGTCTGTGAGTCAGGCCCTTGAAGTGCTTGAAATAACTCAAAAAAGGGCAGCATCACCGATATACAAAGTGATTAAGAGTGCTATTTCAAATGCAAAAGTAAACAACAATTTAGAAGAGGAGAATTTATTACTTTCAAGGGTTATGGTGCAGGAGGGTCAAGCACTGAAGAGATTTCACCCAGCATCTAGAGGTAGGGTTCATCCATACAAAAAGAAAGCAAGTCATATAGTTATAACCTTAAAAGAGAAAGATAAAACCGAAAACAAAGTAGTAGAAGAAGTAAAAGAAAAAGTTGAAGAGAAAAAAGTTGAACAATCAGCAAAGAGAGGGGGGAAGGCAAGCAGCGAATAGTATTTAGTTTGTAAAAAAAATACTAGCAATTCGCAAGGTGTCATTATTTAATTTATGGGACAAAAAGTAAATCCACATTTAATAAGGCTTAGAAATGTTTTTGACTGGAACAGCCGATGGTTTGATGAAAAAAAATATAAGGATACACTTATTGAGGATTTTTCACTCAGAAAGATGTTGATGGATAGGCTTAAATCAGCAGGTATCGCCAGGGTTGAGATAGAACGTTCAATCAATAGTTTGAAAATTATTATCTTTGTATCTCGTCCGGGTATTGTGATAGGACGTGGCGGATCGGGTCTTGAAGACTTAAAAAAGATTATTAATAAATTTTTTGTACGTACCAGAAAAGATGCAGCAGTACCAAAAATGGATATTCGAGTTGAGCCGATTAAAGAACCTAATCTAGATTCATACCTGGTTGCAACGAGCATTGCGGATCAGTTGGCAAGACGTCTTCCATATAAGAGGGTGTTGAATGCAACTGCTGAGCGGGTAATGGCATCTGGTGCTAAAGGTGTTAAAATTTTACTCGCCGGAAGGATAGCAGGTTCTGAGATAGCAAGGAGAGAAAAGATTCATGTAGGTACGGTTCCATTGTCAACAATTAGAGAAAATATTCACTATACTAGTTATCCTGCTTTAACAAAAAAGGGATATATAGGAGTAAAAGTTTGGATAAATCAACCTGAGGAGAAATAATTATGTTATCACCAAGAAAACAGAAATACAGAAAGCAAATGAGGGGTGTTATGAAGGGTAACGCTACAAGAGGAGTTAAGATTTCTTTTGGAGATTTTGGCCTTCAGTCAATGGGAACCGGCTGGGTGACATCAAGGCAAATAGAATCAGGCAGGCGCTCTATTACTCACTATACCCAAAGAGGGGGAAGGATTTGGATCAGAATTTTTCCTGATAAACCAATCAGCAAGAAGCCAGCAGAGGTTAGGATGGGTGGCGGAAAGGGAGATACGCATGAGTTTGTGGTTGCGATAAAACCTGGAAAGGTACTCTACGAGATTTCAGGAGTTACTGAAGAGGTTGCAAAAGAGGCACTAAGACTTGCATCACATAAGATGCCTGTTAAAACAAGATTTATATCAAAAGCACACTAAATATGAAAATAAATATTAAAAAAGAATTACATGAAGAGAATGTCTTAGAACTTGAAAAGCAGCTTGTTGAGATTGAAAAAGAGTTGTCACAAATGAAACTTGATCATCAGATGGGTAGGGTTAAAAATACAAGTGGGCTAACCCTGAAAAGACAAGAGGTGGCAATTGTAAAAACAATCATAAATGAGAAGAAACTTCTTGGAGAGTTAGAAGATGTGGAAAAAATGGCAAAAGTTGAAGAGGTAAAAAAAAACAAGAGCAAAGGAGGTAGTAAATGAAAAAAATATTAATTGGAAAAATAGTTTCAATAAAAATGCAAAACACGGTAGTGGTTGAGGTCGTGCGTCGCACGCCACACAAGCTTTATGGTAAGCTTCTTAAGAAAAGTAAAAAACATAAGGTTGAGACAAATGGTGCAGAAGTAGCTGTAGGACAAGAGGTGAGAATAGTTGAGACAAAACCTATTTCAAAAACCAAAAGATTTGAATTGTACAATAAACCCGTTAAGCAAGTCCGGGACAAGGAGGTTAAAAAATCATGATACAACAGAGGAGTATATTATCATCGGCTGATAATTCTGGGGCAAAGCAGTTGGTTGTTATCCAAGTTTATGGTGGATCAAAAAGAAAATTTGGTAGCATTGGTGACGTGATACACTGCGTGGTTAAAGAAGCGGCGCCAAATGGTCAGGTTAAAGATAGCGAAATGGTAAAAGCGGTGATAGTACGTACTAAAAAAGAAATTAAAAGAAACGATGGCTCTTATATAAGATTTTCAGATAACGCAGCAGTAGTAATAGATAATGCAAAAGACAAAAATGTACGCGGTACTCGTATATTTGGGCCAATTGCGAGAGAAGTCCGTGATGCAGGTTTTGCGAAGATCGCTAGTATGGCAGTGGAGGTTTTATAAAATTATGAAATTATTAAAAGGAGATACAGTAAAGGTGATAAGAGGAAAAGACAAAGGTAAGACAGGTAATGTTGATAAGACTTTACCCAAAAAAGGTAAGGTTGTTGTGGAGGGTGTAAATCAATACAAGAGGCATGTAAAGGCAAGGACAGAGGGTCAAAAATCGGAGATAATAACACTCACAAAGCCCTTGTCAGTTATGAATGTTATTCTGGTTTGTCCAAAGTGTAAAAAGTCAACAAGAGTGGGCTACAAAGTGTTGAAGGATTCAAAAACAAGAGTTTGTAAAAAGTGTAATAAAGAAATATAAAAATATGGAATTAAAAAATAGATATAAAAAAGAAATAGTTACTCTTCTTCAGAAGAATTTGGGTATTAAAAATTCTGCAGCTGTTCCCAAAATAATAAAAATTGTTGTCAATGTGGGCGTTAAGGATGCTGTTTCTGATAAGAAAAATATAGAGCGAATGGTTCAAGTTATGTCTCAAATAACAGGACAGAAACCAAAGGTTACAAAAGCAAAAAAGGCAATTGCAGGATTTAAGTTGCGACAGGGGGATCCGATTGGTGTTGTTGTGACACTTAGGGGTGAGAGAATGTACGGATTTTTTGATAAGCTTGTGAAGATTGTTCTTCCTCGTATTAAAGATTTTAGGGGAGTAAAAAGAACAAGTTTTGATGGTTCAGGAAATTATACCTTGGGATTGCATGAATATTCTGTTTTTCCTGAAATTGATCCAGGTTCAGTTGATCGTCTCCAGGGTATTGAGGTGGTTATCGTTACAACTGCCAGAACGAATACTGAGGGAGTTGCGCTTCTGGAGTCAATTGGAATGCCTTTTGTTAAGGAGGTAAGTAAAAAATAGGTAAATTGGTCTTAGATGTGTTATAATTCAAGGCTGGTAAATAAAATAATATGGCAAAAAAATCAAACGTAGTAAAATCAGCAATGAAACCCAAATTTTCATCTAGAAAGGTGAATAGGTGTGGGATATGTGGTCGTTATCGTGGATATATCCGTCGATTTGGACTTTGCAGAATTTGTTTTAGGGAGAGAGCCTTGAGAGGTGAGCTGCCTGGAGTTTTAAAAGCTAGTTGGTAAAAATATGTATTACGATTTTATAATCAGACTTAAAAACGCATCGCTTGCAAGAAAGAAAAATCTTGTGACACCGTATGCGAATCTAAACAAAGCAATAGGAAAAGCTCTTGTTCGAGAGGGCTTCTTGGATTCCGTAAAGGATGAGATAATTGATGGTCACAAGACATTATCTATTGATATACGCTATCAGAATAGAAGACCAGCGATAACAGATGTTTCTCTTGTATCAAAGCCCTCAATCAGGAAGTATGTTGCAAAGGATGAGATTAGGCGCGAGCAGGGATTTGGTACTGTTGTTGTACTATCAACGAATCAGGGTGTAATGACAGGGCGTGATGCCATCAAGAAAGGGATTGGAGGAGAGCTTTTATTTAAGATTTGGTAAGTATTTAATATATGTCAAAAGTAGGAAAAGAACCGATACAGATAAAAGATGGAATAAACGTAACTGTTAATGGTCAGGATGTGGTTGTTACAGGTCCCAAGGGTAATGCTTCTTATCAGGTCTCTCAGGGAATTACGGTAAAGGTCGAGGATAGCAAGGTAATTGTCGATGCAATCCAAAAGCAAGACAAAAAAATAAGAGCACTTTTTGGGTTAACTCGTGCAATTCTTGCCAATATTATAAAAGGTGTAGATACAGGTTTTGAAAAGAAGCTAGAGCTAAAAGGTGTTGGATACAAAGCTCAGATGCAAGGAGTTGATTTGGTGTTATCACTTGGATTTGCTCATCCAGTTAAATTTACTCCCAAACCGGGAGTAGTTGTTGCAGTTCAGGATAATGTGATTACTGTTTCGGGTCAAGATAAATCTCTTGTTGGAGATCTAGCAGACAAGATAAGGGCGGTTAAACCCCCAGAGCCGTATAAAGGGAAAGGTATCAGATATCAGGGAGAGTATATCAGAAGGAAAGCAGGAAAAGCAGTTAAGGCAGGAGCATAAAATTATGAATACTGATAAAAAAATAAGAAGACAAACAAGGATAAGAAAAAACATTGAGAATACAGCAGACAGAATGAGATTAAGCGTACATAGATCAAATCGCTATATGTATGCACAGGTTTTTGATAAATCCGGACAAGCTGTGATTGGTCTTTCTGAAAAAGTGATTGCAGGAAATGAGAAAATAAGCCCTCTGGAGAGATCAAAAAAATTAGGCATGGAGATTGCAAAAAAAGCAGTTGCAAAAAAGATAAAAGAGGTAGCCTTTGATAAAGGTAGGTTTTCTTATCATGGAAGGGTTAAAGCTGTAGCGGAAGGAGCAAGAGAAGGAGGACTTAAGTTCTAGGGACCAAAACTTAGAGCTAGTATAAATTTATGAACGGTCAAAAAAGGTTTCAAAATCAAAGATCACAGAGCGAGTTTGATGAACAAGTTGTTCAAATAAATCGTGTTTCCAAAAAAACCAAAGGAGGCAACAAGGTTGGTTTTTCCGCACTTACAGTTGTGGGAGATAAAAAAGGTAAGGTAGGCGTAGGTCTTGGCAAGGCACCTGATGTTGCTTCTGCGATTAGAAAAGGGATGACTTATGCTAAAAAACATTTGGTGGAGGTACCTATTGTAAATGGAACTATACCCTTGAGAATTGACATTAAGCTTGGTGCAGCAAAGATTATGCTTAAGCCTGCGCCTCATGGTTCAGGTATCATTGCTGGAGGTTCCGTGCGTTCAGTAGTTGAAGCTGCGGGAATTGAAAATATATCATCAAAAGTTTTGGGTACAAACAATAAAATAAGCAATATCTATGCAACTCTAGAGGCGCTTAAAAAGGTAAGTAGCCAAGTTCAAAGACAGAAAGAAAGAACAGCGAAGTAGATAGTATCAGAAGTTATTAATTATGAATTTGAATAGTATAGAAAAGCTAAAAACTAAAAAGAAAAAACGGTTAGGTCTTGGTCATGGGTCAGGTCGTGGTAAGACATCGGGTCGTGGGACCAAGGGTCAAAAGGCAAGAAATAGCATACCACTTGATTTTGAAGGAGGTGCGCTCCCATTAACAAAACGGCTTCCATTTCTGAGAGGCAAAGGACGTAATAAGTCTCTTAGCAAAAACCCGTATATACTAAATGTAGGACTATTGAATATTTTCCCAAAAGGAAGTTCTATTGATATAGATTCATTAGCAAAAAAAAACTTGGTTGAGATGGGGATAGCAAAAAAAGTTGGAGTTAAGATACTGGGAAGTGGAGATTTGAAAGTTGCATTAAAAGTAAAACTCTCCGTATCTAAAGGAGCAGAAGAAAAGATTAAGAAAGCTGGAGGAGAGGTGCTGCAGTCTTAATACTTTAGTTGGTGTAAGCATGTATAGTTTTTTAGATACACTTAAAAAAAGCGTCAAATCGCCTGAGGTGAGGCGTAAGATACTATTTACCTTAGGAATATTTTTGTTATTCCGTTTTTTAGCACATATACCTGTTGCTGGTGTGGATCTGGGGCAGTTAAAAAACCTTTTTGCTGGTAATCAATTCCTCGGTCTTCTTAATATATTCTCAGGTGGGACGCTAGCCAATTTTTCCATAATGGCACTGGGTCTTGGTCCATATATTAACGCAAGCATTATTATGCAGCTTTTGACAATGGTATTTCCAAAGCTTGAAGAGATGCAACAGGAGGGAGAATCGGGTCGTAAAAAAATTAGTCAATATACAAGATTTCTAACAATACCTTTGAGTGTACTTCAAACTATCGGAATGTATGCGCTCCTCAGATCGCAAGGGATTATAGGAGATTTATCACCTCTTTCAATGATTTCATTTATTCTGACCATGACTGCGGGAACTATGCTCCTTGTTTGGTTGGGAGAGTTGATAACCCAGAAAGGGATTGGCAATGGAATTTCGCTTCTTATTTTTGGAGGAATAGTTGGTCAATTTCCTGTTGTTGTAGCACAAACTTTTTCAACAATTACACCTGAAACTATGACAAATACTTTGACATTTGTTGCGTTGGGTCTTGTGGTTATAGCAGCAGTTGTATTTATGACGGAGGCAACTAGACAGATTCCTGTTTATTATGCAAAGCGTGTTCGCGGGAATAGAGATCAGGGTGGAGAGGCAACTTATTTGCCTTTGAGACTTAATCAGGCAGGGGTAATCCCAATTATCTTTGCTGTCTCAATTGTTCTTCTTCCATCTCTTTTTGCTAATTTTTTTGCCAGTTCTTCAAACGCAACCCTTGCAGGAATTGCCCGTAACCTGAATATTTGGTTTGCGCCAACTGGTATTTTTTATAATGTGTTTTATTTTCTTTTGGTTGTAGGATTTACATTTTTCTATACTGCAATTGTATTTAATCCCAAAAAAATCTCAGAACAAATTCAAAAACATGGTGGATTCATACCAGGAGTTAGGCCTGGTAGTCCAACTACAAAGTACCTTAATTATATTTTGACCCGTATTACCTTGGTGGGAGCTAGCTTTTTAGGCATGGTTGCTATACTTCCTGGGATTGCCAACGCCCTGACAGGCGTTCAGACACTGCTGCTTGGTGGTACAAGTATATTAATCGTGGTTGCGGTTGTCCTGGAAACATTTAAGGCAATTGAGGCAAATCTTGTGATGCGTAGCTACGATTCATACCTCGTAAATAAAAAATAATATTCATGAAAATAATTTTAATTGGAGTACAAGGATCAGGCAAATCAACGCAGGGAAATCTATTAAGCAAAAAACTTTCAGTTCCTTATGTGTCTATGGGTAGTATCTTTCGTGATATAGCCAGCAAGGATTCATCCTTAGGTAGAGAAATAAAAAATACCATGAATGAAGGATTTCTAATTCCTGATGAGAAGACTATAGAAGTGTTGAGAGACTATTTGTCCAGCCCTGAGTACTCAAGTGGATATATTTTGGATGGTTTTCCGAGAACGGTTGTTCAGGCAAAGGCTTTTGAGAGTGGTATTGATAGAGCTGTGTATCTGGAGCTTTCTGATGAGATTGCGCTTAAAAGGATCTCGGAAAGGTCAGAAAAGCGTGATGACGAGACACCAGGCGCAATCAAAAAAAGAATTGATTCCTTCCACAAATTTACCGAACCTGTTCTACACCACCTTGAGGATAAAGGAATCCTTATAAGGGTTGATGGAGAGCAAAGCGTTGAAAAAATACACCAACATATAATTAAGGAGCTGGGTATTGCATGAAGAATGGATTTGTAATCGCAATAGATGGACCAGTTGCATCAGGCAAGGGTACTATTGCCAGAAAACTTTCTCAAAAAATAGATGCATTCTATCTTCATTCAGGTGCTATGTATAGGGTGGTTGCCTTGTTGGTGATAAGAAAAAATCTGAATTTGTTCGAAGAAGTGGAGGTTGAGTCGGTTTTTAATGATTTTGATATAAATCTTATTGGAGACAAAATTTTTATTAAAAATGAGGATGTCACAAGTAGAATAATAGAACCAGATACGTCAGAGGGCGCATCAGTTGTAGGAGTTTATCCAAAAGTTAGAAAATTTTTGGTTAGCAAACAGCGTCAGATAGGTCAGGAGTATGTAGCCAGAGGACAAATTGTGGTTGCAGAAGGTCGAGATATGGGAACAGTTGTTTTTCCTGATGCAAGATTTAAATTTTTTTTGACAGCTGATTTTGAGATTCGTGCCAGAAGGCGTTTTGAAGATTATCAAAAACGAGGGATCAACAAAACCCTTTCTCAGATTATCGATGATCTAAAAATTCGGGATGAACGTGATACATATCGTAAATTGGGTGCACTTTCCAATGAGCCTGAAAGGGATGGATACGTAGTAGTTGATAGTTCAGCTATGAGTGTCACCGAGACGCTTGAGACGATATGGAATAAAATAAAGGAAGAAAATTAATATGATAAAGTACAAAACCAAAGAAGAGGTTAAGGTAATGATCGAAGGGGGGCATATTTTGGCTGAGGTTGTCGCGCATGTCATGAATGCAATAAAGCCAGGTGTAACAGAGCTAGAGATAGATACCTTAGCAGAGAAGCTTATACGTGAGCGTGGTGGTGAGCCGGGTTTTAAGCGAGTTGAGGGTTATAAGCATAGTATTTGCATGTCAACAAATGATGTTGTAGTCCATGGAATACCTGGAGATTATGCATTCAAAGAGGGAGATGTGGTTGGGGTTGATTGCGGAGTTTTTTATAATGGATTTCATACAGACATGGCGGAAACCCTTCGGGTTTCCGAAAGCAAAAAGCAGGATGAAGTAGATAAATTTCTGGCGGTTGGAAAAGAAGCTCTGAATGCAGGAATTGCTGCTGCAAAGTTGGGGAACAGAGTTGGTCATATTTCAAAGACAATTCAGGATATCATTGAAAAGAAAAATAATTATTCTGTGGTTCGATCTCTGATCGGACATGGCGTAGGTCAAGACTTGCATGAGGATCCTGAAGTGCCTGGATATCTGCATGGCAGCATTGATCGTACTCCAATTTTGAAAGAGGGTATGACAATTGCAGTTGAGGTTATCTACAATATGGGAAGTGGGGAAGTGGCTTTAGATTCTGATGGATGGACTATCAGATCCGAGGATGGGAAATTGGCGGGTCTTTTTGAACGCACTATAGCAATAACCCAGAGTGGCCCCGTAATAATCACTGCCTAAAAATATACATTTGTGCATGTTGCTCTTTTGAGGCTGATTTGTTATAATGCTTGAATATATTAATTTATGGCTCATCAAGGCTCGTTTGAGACAGATGGAAAAGTGCTTGAAGCTTTGCCCAATACTCTTTTCAGGGTTGAGCTGGAAGATGGGTCTATAGTTGTTTGTCATTTATCTGGTAAGATGCGGATGCATTTTATAAAAATTTTACCAGGAGATCGCGTGAAGCTAGAAATGACCCCTTATGATCCTGGGAAAGGACGAATAACATTTCGCTATCGCTAATGCGAATATATTGGGATTATTATCACGAATAAATACAAATATTTGTGTTAATTTATTATTATGAAAGTTCAGGCTAGTGTTAAAAAAAGATGTTTAAAGTGTAAGATTGTAAAAAGACGCGGAGTTGTCAGGGTTACTTGCAGTAATCCACGGCATAAACAACGTCAGGGGTAATTTATATGAGAATTTCAGGAGTCACAATACCAGATGACAAACGAGTTGATATTGCTCTTACCTATATCTATGGAATAGGAAGGAGTAATGTGGGTCCAGTTCTTGCTGCAGCAAATCTAGATGGTGCCAAGAGAGCAAAGACTTTGACAGAGGATGAAGTAAAAAGTCTTACTAAGGTGCTTGAGAAATATAAAATTGAAGGAGATTTAAGAGCAGATATTGCAGCAGACTTAAGACGTCTTAAAGAATCGGGAAGTTATAGAGGTGTTCGACATACTAGGGGTCTTCCATCTCGTGGCCAGCGAACTCGTTCGAATGCAAGAACCAAAAGAGGAAAGAGGGTAACAATAGGTGCGATTAAGAAAGAGGTAGCAGCAAAGATGGAGACAGCTCAAAAATCAAAGGAGTCAGGTAAGTAATATGGCAACAAAGCAGACAAAAAAAACAACAAAAACAAAAAAGAAAACAAGCGTAGTTGTTGGCGATCTTGGCAGAGTTTATGTGACTTCGACCTTTAACAATACGCTCATAACAGTAACAAATGATAAGGGGGATACGCTTGGATGGAGTTCTTCAGGTCACAAGGGTTTTAAGGGCGCACGTAAGTCAACTCCATATGCTGCTAGTCTTGCAGCAGAAGAGTTATTGAGAAAGATTATAGCAAAAGGACTTAAGGCTGTAGATGTTTTTATAAAAGGACCAGGGAATGGTAGAGAGTCATCGCTCCGAGGCATAAAAGCAGCAGGTATAACAATAAATTCGATTTCAGACATAACACCTATGCCACATAATGGGCCAAGGGCAAAGAATAAAAGAAGGGTATAGTTTGTGGGTGTAAAGTTGAGAAGATTACAAATTATAATTTAATTATGGCAAGATATACAGGACCAAAACATAAAATCGCAAGAAGAGAGGGTATTAATATACTTGAGAAGACTTCTGCTTCCTTAATGAGGAGGCTCAATACTCCACCTGGTGTTCATGGTGGAAAAAGAAGAAGACGACTGTCTGAGTTTGGTACGCAGTTGAGAGAAAAACAAAAAGCAAAAGCGATGTATGGACTTTTAGAGAAACAGTTTAAAAAGTTGGTTTTGGAGGTTTCTTCGCAAAAAGGAGACACAGAAGAGTTGCTAATAGGGTTTTTAGAAACAAGGCTTGATAATCTGGTTTATAGGTTGGGTCTTGCCAGGTCAAGGATGATGGCAAGACAAGCTGTTACCCATGGCCATGTGTTAGTGAACAACAAGAAGATGACCATCCCATCATATACAGTAAAAGCTGGGGATGTGGTTTCTATTGGTGATAAAATGCAGAAAAATCCTGATATAGAAAATCTTATTGCAGAGAAAAACGAGCCACTTTCTTTCTTGGAAAAGAAAGGTTTTGTAGGTAGGTTAAAAAGAATGCCAAGCGTTGAAGATGTCAAGCCGCCATTTAGTACAAGACAGATTATTGAATATTATTCAAGATAGTGTTACAATACAATCCTTATGAATGATTTAGATTTTAAAGTTAAACAAATTTCTGATAATCCCGATTTCGGGGAATTCGTTGTAGAACCCCTTGAGCCAGGTTATGGTCATACGATGGGAAATGCTTTAAGACGTGTACTCTATGCGTCAATTCCTGGAGCGGCTGTTACGCAGGTTAGGATAGCTGGTGTTAAACATAAGTTTTCAACGCTTACAGGATTGAGAGAAAATATAGTTGATCTTCTTCTCAATGTTAAAGAATTAAATTTTAAAATGGATGGTAATAAGACAGAGGCTGTTATTAAGCTCTCTGCAAAAGGCACAAAGAATGTAACAGCGAAAGATCTTCAACTTCCAGATGGTGTTGAGGTGATTAATAAAGATCAGCATATAGCATCTCTTTCTGGTGATAAAGCAAAGTTGGAGATGGAGTTAACCCTTGAGAAGGGTTATGGTTTTTCTTTAGCAGAGGAGAGAAAAGCAGAAACACTGGGTACCATTACAACTGATGCTGTATTTACTCCTGTGAAGCGTGTGACTTACGAGGTTGTTGCAACTCGTGTGGGACGTAGGACTGACCTTGATAAATTGGTTTTGAAAATCTGGACCAACGGTGGTGTAGTTGCAAAGGAAGCACTTGAGACAGCTTCCAAAGTTCTTGCTTCTCATTTTACACAGGTATTCGAGCCTACCAAGGCTGAAAAGACTGAAGAAAAGAAGGAATCTTCATCTTCGATATCAGCAGAGCTTTTGAATATGACAATAGATGAATTGGATCTTCCTACTCGTATATACAATAGTCTTAGAAACGGTGGAATTGAGACAATTGAGCAGCTTCTAGCACTGCCTAGAAAAGAGCTTATTACCATGCGTAACATGGGCGGTAAATCAATAGGAGTAATCGAAGGAAAACTCAAAGAGCGAGGAATCAGTTTAGAAAACAACTAAAGTTAAATCCGAAATCCGAAATTCTGAAAAGGACCTGCCGAAATAGCAGTCAAAAGGTTTCGTGCTTCGGATTTTTGTTTATTATGAAAAAAAAAGTTTTTGGAAGACAATTTAGAAGAGATGCCAATGAGCGCAAAGCGCTTTTTAAGAACCTTTTGACGTCTCTTGTCATAAATGAGAGGATAAGAACAACTGAGGCAAAGGCAAAGTCTATCAAAGGAGCTGCTGACAAGCTCATTACAAAAGCCAAAAAAGGTGGTTCGAATGCGTACAGAAATATTCATCCTGATGTTAATCAAAATGCAGCTGAAAAGCTTATAAAAGAAATTGCACCAAGGTTTGATAAGAGAAGTGGTGGATATACAAGGATTATAAAAATTGCTAAAAATAGAGTAGCAGATGGTGCGAAAATGGTTTATTTAGAATGGACCGAGAGACCGATTGTTGTAGCGGATTCTAAAAAAGCTGATGCAAAGACAAAAAAGACAGTAAAGAAAGTGACAGGTAAAAAAAGCACGAAGACACAGAAGAGCATACCTGTTGCTCCAAAGTTAACGAAGAAAAAGGAGCCCCAAAAAAATCAAGGAGGCTTCTTGAAACAATTGGTTTCCAGACAGAAGAAAGGATAGTATGATACAAACAAAAGCAACCAGCATAAATGATGTTCAGAGGAAATGGCACCTCGTGGATGTTAATGATCAGGTTCTCGGCCGAATTGCGACTGTGATTGCACATAAGCTCATGGGCAAGAGTAAACCTTATTTTGTTCGCAATCTTGACTGTGGGGACTATGTAGTTGTCACAAATGCAGCATTTGTAAAAGTAACAGGCAACAAAGAAGAGCAAAAAAATTATTATCGTCATTCAGGATATCCAGGAGGATTTAGAAAAGAAACGCTCAAGGAGCTCAGAGCTAGAAAACCAGAGGATATAATAAAGCATGCGGTTAAAGGCATGTTGCCTCAAAATAAGCTACGTGATCGCATGATGACAAGACTATTTGTTTTTGCTGGCGTTGAGCATAAATATGGAGATAAATTTAAAAATTAATTATGGATGAAAATAACGTATCGATAAAAAAATCAAACAAAGAAAGAGCTCACAAAAAAGAGTATGTTCATTCTGTGGGTAGAAGGAAAGAGGCAGTTGCTCGTGTCAGGCTTTATAAAAGTGTTAAGCCTGATCTAGTCTGGGGTCAGACTGCTGTTAAAAAAGGAGAGATTCTTGTGAACGAAAATCCGATTGCAGATTATTTCCCTAGCGAAATTGAAAGAATGCGCTATACAGAGCCATTGAGAATAACTAATGCTCATCAACAAAATTATGCTATGACCATTCGTGTTACAGGTGGGGGTAGAGCTGCACAACTGGATGCTGTGATAGCAGGTATTGCAAAGGCTCTGAATGAACTAGACAGAGAAAAACATCGACCAATCCTCAAGAAAAAAGGCTTCCTCACGCGGGATGCTAGAGTCCGTCAGCGACGCAATGTCGGAACTGGTGGAAAAGCACGTCGCAAGAAACAATCACCAAAGAGGTAGATTTCAGCCTCATAAAAATTTTTTCAGCTTGACAGTACACCCCTTATAAACTATCGTTTATATAACCACATGAATGATAATGAGGAATTGATATCAGAAGAATTCGTGCCTAAAGTCTACAAAGTGTTGGCTGAGGCCATGCTTGCAGCGCTTGAGAATGGTCAAATGCTGGTCGAAGAATCCAAATATTCATCCCAGTTTATTATAGATAAGATGCCAGAGATAAAGACAAAATCCGAATTGATTGTTTTTCTGGACGAGCTGAGCAGTAGATGGTCTGCTTATGCTGATGCAGTAAATGTGCTCAAAAATGAGATGATAGATACACAGAAATTACAAGACGTGGAAGAGAAACTTGATGAGATGAGCAATCAGTAATATTATGGCAGAAACACGTGATATAGAAATAACACCCACAGATGCTCTGCATTTTGGAGGAGAAGTAGACCATAGGATACTGGCAGGAGTTCTAAACCCGGAGCGCAAAAAATTGCAAGACTCTCGTGATTGGGCAGCAGAACTTCGTAAGTTGACCGACCAAGCAGGAGAAAAGACATTTAGGGAGGTCTTAAGAAGAAGTAGAGAACGATATCTTGATCAGACACAAATAGACAACCTCAAACTCATATTTGGTGGAGGATTTGCCAAGAGAGAAGAAGATGGCTCTATCAGCTTTTCTGATGATGTACCAAGGGAAGCTGAAGCTACACACGCAGAAGCAATCAGGTCAATGGAGATACCTCTTGCTTATCTGAAGTATGCAGATGTTATCAAGCGTGCAAAAGTTGAGGGTAGGAGGCCTGAAGACCTAGGAGGCTTAGACTGGACAAGTGTAAGAGAAAAGGCAATTGATGGGATAATCGGCATTGACGGCGTAAGGGATATTTTTCCTGAACTTTCTTATTTTGGTACTGATCGCCAAAAAAGAGACTATATAGAAATAACACTTGCAAGAGACCCAGCTTTTGCAGAGAAGGTCAACACAAGTATGACCAGCATTGTAGAAGCGGCAAAAAGTCTTCCGCAGGCTCAAGAAGATCCAGAAACTGCTACAGCAAAAATTAAAAAAGAGAATGCGGAGCAGCGCTTAAATCAGGCAATGATGCAGGTATTAACTGAGATTAAAGCATTGGGCTTTGATGGAGTTGATGACGCATTTATGGATGGTCTTAAGAGCAGCATTGAGTCGCGTATTAGAACAGGTGCGAGTACAGAAATTGAGTCTGCGTTGCATATGGTTAGGGATAAGTTGCAGCATAGCGATAAAGGTGTTTTGAAAGTTTTGGAAATAGATCAGTTAGATAGTCGTATTAAGAGGCTTACGGATGAGAGGCAAAAAGCTAATGAATCAAAAAATACAGACAGAGCCCAAAAGCTTACTCAAGAAATAAATAATTCAGAAAGTGCTAGAGCCAAAATGGTTGATTCTTTTGGTGATGTTGAGAATATTGAGGCTGCAGAGCAGAAGATGAAAAGAATAGATTCTCTGACATCTGTAAATAAATTACCAACTGGAGAGTTTTCAAGTCAGCTTGCTCATGAGTTGCTGCAGGTAAGTAATGCGAAAAAAGAGATGGTAGAGGCAGATGAGGTAATTGTCGCGCGAGAATCTGAGGCAGGGGAACGTATGAAGCATCAGGTTGCAGATAGGCTTATTGCTGAAAGGGCATTGATAGATAGACTTGAGAGCATAATGCCAGATGCACTGAGTGATATTTTGGATGAACGATATGCTGAGATGCTTGTTAGGGAGAATAAAAGATTGGATATGATAGATAGGGAAAATAAAGAAGAGCTAGATGAGAAGACAGCAGCATATTTAAAATGGGTTGATCATGCTATAAAGACCAAATGGATAGAGAATGCAACAAGTAGAAAAAAAATCATTCATAAAGATCAAATAGGCAAAGATATTCTTCGGGCAACGTATCATGGAGATGAGGGTATACAGAGAATGATACTTCGTGATCTGAATTTAGGAATTGATTGGCAGCACATTGACCTTGAAACAGGTCTTACTGACGAACAAAAGCATATATTTAGTGAAGCTATGAATAGATATAAGCAGTCTTATCAAGAAAAATTGTTCTCAAGTTTTTTTGAGGCTAGGACCAGACGAGATGAAAAGATCATGAAGGAAAGTGGGAGAGGGGGCAAGCTTTCTCTGAAAGAACACGAATGGCAGCTCTTGCAGAAAAATTTTGGGTCACAGCTTGAATCAGGATTGAATGCATCCAAAGAAGGCAAGGCTGTTCTTGATGCACTTGCTTCAAGAGGCATTACCAAAGAAAGCTCAAGAGGAGATTGGATAAAATATCTCTTGGCTGCTCTTGGTGGAGGATTGATATTAGCATCTGTGGCGCTTCCGGCTGCATTAGGGGTAGGTTCTGCAGTCGCTGGATCCGGTAGTTTAGGTGCTGCTTTTGGGTTAAATAATCGAAAATCTTAGTCAGGGATTGGTTGGGAATTTTCTCCGAAATGATTTATTATATCTTTTAAACCCTCAGGCTTCATTTTTGAGATTTCTATTTCCTCACGATACATCATCATGAGTGCTTTTAAGATTTTTTGAGCCTGCATGGCGTCAGTGTAGCTTAGTTTTTCAGTTTTGCATTCTATTGGTTCTCTGATTCCGACGTTTTCGGTTTTGGGAAGATAAGTGATATAGAGGGTTGCAAGAAATAGCGTTCTTTCCACGATCACATCAGCCAGATCTTTTATATTTATAATTATTTTTTCTTCTGTTGCTAAAAATTTTCGATGATTGATGAACAGTTTCATTGGATCGATCACAATTAAATCTGGGAAAAAATCAAAGGGAAACATCGTCTGTATTTCTAGAAGAATTGTGTTTCCATGCCTTTTGATTCCGCCCAGTTTTTCTCTAATTTCCTGTTTTTGTTGTCTTTTGTCACGGTTTTCGTATGTGTAATTGTCATCCAAAATGTTGTCTTTTTTATTTTTAAATCCGTTTTGCATAAAACTCCTTTCCATTACCTGTAGCATACTAGGTGGATATATGACAGAAGATAAGATCGGGTAAGAGTTTGATAAGAAAAAACTTACAGGTTTCTTACTGGTCTGGAAAGTGATTAACAGTTATAATATATTTATGGTAGATAAAAATAATCTCAAAATAGAAGATCTCAAAAAAGGAACAGGGGATGAACTTAAAGATGGAGATCTGGCGGTTGTTCACTATACAGGTTGGTTGATGGATGGTACAAAGTTTGATTCCTCGCATGATAGAGATGAAGCGTTTGAAGTGAGAATTGGTGGGGGCTATGTGATTAAAGGCTGGGATATGGGCTTGCCGGGTATGAAGGTGGGAGGCAAGAGGCGGCTTACAATTCCTCCAGAGTTGGGGTATGGAAGATATGGTGTTGATCCTGATATACCAGGAGACGCAGTCCTCATATTTGAGGTCGAGCTTATTGAGGTTAAGTAATCAAAATAGAGTTTCCTGAGATTCTTCCTCCTCATTATCATCTGGCATTTTTTCAAAAGTCATTTTGTAGTAGACCTTACGTGTTAACTCGACGTCCTTCATGCAGTATTTGTTGATTTCATCAATTCTACCCTCCTTGTAGTATGGCCAAACCATTGATCCATCCATTTCATCTTTTGATGTTGGAAGTCCCAAGACCTTAGCCAGGGTGTCTAGTTTTTGGCTTTTGCCGAAATTCCAAAGATCCCACTCACACATGGTGTCATAGATTGGTAAATTACGGTAACGAGCCATATTCAAAAATCGAGGTTTTACTCCATGAATTATTGATCTCTTGTAGATAAAAGGAAGGTCAAATGCCCAGATGTTATGTCCGATAAAACGGTCTACGTCCATACTTATTTCCCAAAATCTTTCAAGCATTTCTTTCTCGGATCCAGAGAAAACCTGCTTACTTATTATTTCTGTATCATTTTCTTTGATAATGCCTATAGAGCATATACGGCCAAATGTACCCTCAAAGGAGGTCATAGCATGGAGCGCCTTTTCTGATTTTGGAGCCGTTTTTCCATTATCAGATTTTTTTTTCAGGATCTCGTGGTGTGTTTTCCAGTCTTCTTCACTCGAGGGTATGGTCTCTATGTCAAAAAAAAGTTTTATCATTGATTTATATATTATAGCAGATAGATGGTGTGTTTATGGATAGGCTTGACATGTATTATTTTTGGTGGGACACTGTTAATAGGAAGGAGGTGATACATATGAAGATGTTACACATGGTTGCATTTGTATTAGTTGTCGCAGGCGGTTTAAATTGGGGTCTTGTCGGATTTTTCGATTTTAATTTAGTCGAGGCTTTAGTCGGTGGCGCAGCAAATGTGGTATATATGCTTGTCGGTGTAGCGACAGTTTATGTTACATTTACGCATGGTAAAACATGCACAGTTTGTGCAGGAAAGGCTGATAAGTAGTATTTGAATTTATATTCATCAATAGCTCCTAAATCGAAAGACGCAGGAGTTATTGGTTTTTAAAAATAAAGAATCATTAGCGGATAGACCGATTCATCGCAAAAGGTGTATTATAAGAATATGGGATTTTTGCATATCAAAGGAAAAATATTTTTACGCATATCATTAGGAGTTGTATTTTTTTGGTTTGGTGTTCTTAAATTATTTGCATCCGGTACGGATCTTGCTCTAATCCAGAATTCATTATCATATGAGCTTGCTACATCACAGATTCTC
The DNA here is from genome assembly GCA_029260965.1 of Candidatus Levyibacteriota bacterium. Taxonomy (GTDB): domain Bacteria; phylum Patescibacteriota; class Microgenomatia; order Levybacterales; family UBA12049; genus JAJDCH01. The sequence goes on from JAJDCG010000001.1 coordinate 209,763, forward strand.
AGTATAATCATTGCATTTCTTGAAATTCTCCTGGGCACGTTATTTTTTTCAAATAGGTTTGTACGAATTACTGCGATTATTGCCATAGTTTATCTTGCTATTATTTCACTTTTAGTCTTGGCCACTCAAGGATTTGATCCGAGATTTCCTGTTTTATCTCTCGCAGGTGAGGCGATGATTCGTAATCTGGTGCTTATTGCTGCATTAGTTTCTCTCGCTTTAGACAACAAAGCCGAATCATCACAAGAGCAAACAAATCGCAAAACTTCTAAAGTGCTGTAGTCTAGGGCTTTTTTGCCTCTTGCAAAAAAGCAAAAGTTTGTTCTATTATAGAGATAAGGTCGATAAAATTATGCCCAAAAAAACACTTGCCCTAATATCAATCCTTGTATTAATAACAGTAATACTTTTTGTAGTTGCTCTTAGATCTGGTCAAACTAAGCCCTCAGGAGATGAAACAGCAGCAACTCAATCTGAAGAACCTACACCAACTCAAGCAGCAAAATCCGTGCTTACATTGTCACCAAACCCTGTTACTGTATCTCCTGGTGGGAAGGGAGAGGTAGATGTAGTTATAAATACAGACGAGAATGCTGTAACAGCAGTACAACTTGAAGTTTCTTATGATCCAAGAGTGGTGACAAACGTTGATGTGGTTCCTGGTCCTCTTTTCTCCAACGCAGTAGTTTTGATCGATAACAATGATGCTCAGACTGGGCGTCTTACATATGCATTTGGTATTACTCCAAATAGTCCAACAATTCAAGGAACAGGTACTGTTGCAACGATTACATTTACTGCAACGGGTACACAGGGTCAGCAATCAGAGATTGCTCTTCTTCCAGAGACATTAGTTACGGCCCGTGGAGTAGCAACATCTGTTCTCAAATCAGCAACGGGTGCTCAGGTTATCATAAGCGGTACAGAGAGAGCACCAACAGTCCAGCAGGGATCCCCATCAGCAGGTTTCTAATAAAATTCCTTTTCCTAAAAACAGAAGATGACCTGAGGTTCAGGTGGGTGGATGAGGATTATTTCTCTTCTTTTTCACCTCCGACTACGATTGGTGAGGGACGACCATCTTTGTTTTGTGCCATTATTTTTGCAACAATATCTTTTGATAGCCCTGCGTCTTCCTTGAGTTTTTCCATCGTTGCAGCCTTTCCCTGTCCCATCATCTCGTCATTGTATCGGTAAAATGCTCCCGCTTTATCTATAATGCCCATCTCAACAGCAACATCTACTATCCCTCCCTCTCTGGAAATACCATCCCCAGATACGTCAAATTCTGCCAATCTAAAAGGTGAGGCAATCTTGTTTTTAACTATTTTTACTCTATGTCGTGATCCAACTACTCTATCTCCGTCTTTGAGCGTTTCAATTTTTCGAATATCCATTCTGACTGATGCATAAAACTTAAGTGCAAGACCACCTGTTGTAGTTTCGGGATTGCCAAACATCACACCAATCTTTTGTCTGAGCTGATTGGTAAAAATCACAACCGTTTTGGATTTAGAGATAACACCTGTGAGCTTCCTGAGTGCTTGAGACATAAGACGTGCCTGAAGACCCATGACAGAATCACCCATATCCCCCTCGATCTCAGCGCGTGGTACAAGCGCTGCCACGGAGTCGACAACTAACACGTCGATACCACCTGATCTTATCAAACTTTCTGTTATTTCAAGCGCCTGCTCTCCAGTGTCTGGTTGTGAAATAAGAAGCTCGTCAAGTTTTACTCCTAGTCGTTCTGCCCAGAGTGGGTCAAGTGCGTGCTCTGCGTCAATAAATGCAGCAACGCCACCATGTTTTTGCGCCTGTGCAATGGTTGATAAACAAACAGTTGTTTTTCCTGATGCCTCAGGTCCATAGATTTCAATAATTCTACCTCTTGGAAGACCGCCAGCACCAAGCGCCAAATCAAGAGGAAGACAGCCTGTTGATATAACTGAGATATCAAATTTCTGACCTGATTCACCAAAACGCATGATAGATCCTTTTCCATATTGTTTTTCAATTTGATCCATTGCCATGCGGATTGATTCGAGCTTTTGCTTGTTGTCAGTTTGTTCTCGAACTGGAGTAGAAGATTTTGAATTAGCTTGTGTTTTCGCCATAATTGATTAACATTATAATAACAAGGTTCTATGATAAAATACAAGAGGCAATTTTGCTTGAAAACAAAATTAGCTGTTTGCAATTTACTGCTAGCTCTTAGCTTATGTATAAGTTTGAAAAATACCGAGTTTACAATAACGCAATGATGTAGACATTACCATACCGCTTAATAAGTGTAGTATAGTGGGTAAAGAGCTTAACGTATTAATTCAATAAATAAATCAAATAGTAAAAACTAATAAGGCCAATAGCTAAATGCTAAAAGCCAAAAGCTATCTCGGGGTGTAGTTTAACGGTAGAATGTGCGGCTGGGGGCCGTATGGCTGGAGTTCGACTCTCCGCACCCCGACAATTTATGGATGATTTTAATAAATATCTGGATAAGGCATTTAAATTTTTATCTTATCGTCCCAGATCTGAGAAAGAACTCAGAGACCGTCTGAAGCTGAAAAAAGCACCTGTTGATATTATTGAGCGGATTGTCAAAAGCCTTAAAGAACAAAATTTCTTAAATGATCGTGATTTTGCCTGTTGGTTTATTGAGCAGAGAACTCGCTTTGCTCCGAAGGCCTGGAGGATGATTGAGCTGGAGTTGCGGTCAAAAGGAATAGATAAGGAATTAATCGAAGAATTGCGAATTAAGAAGCATGAGTTAAGAGGAAGTGAGGAGATTGACATCGCGATGAAAATTGTTGAGAGAAAAATTGATAAATACAAAAATTTGGATAAGCAAGAAGTATATATGAGGCTTGGTGGGTACCTTGCAAGACGTGGATTTGACTGGTATACGATCAAAAAAGCGATTGACTCGACTCTGGGAAAAAAGGTATAATAAAATATAGCAATAGAAGTAAGTGTTTCTATGAAGCAATTTAAATTCACCTTCACTAGATTGATATAAATGAGCGCAGAATTTTGCGCTTGTCTTCTATAGCTACTAAATATTTATATATGGCAGATTCAACACAGCAAGATTTAATTGGTCTTGAAAAAAAACTCCTTGAGAGACAGGATAAGCTTGACGTGCTCCGTGAGAAGCTAGATCATGAAAAAGAGGATCTAGATAAAAAAAGACAGGAATATCTCAGGAAAATAGAAAAACTTGCCAGCATGACTGCTGAGGAAGCAAACAGTGAAGTTCTCAAAGAAACAGAGAAAGACGCCAGCGCGCAAATGGCGAAGATTATCAAGGAAAAAGAAGAAGAAGCACGGATAACTGCTGACAAGAAAGCTCAGGAGATAGTTCTTGACAGTATCAAACACGGTGCGTTGAATATGATTCCAGAATATACAGTATCTGTTGTGAAGGTAGCAGAAGAGGATCTAAAAGGACGAATTATAGGAAAAGAAGGTAGAAATATCAGGGCTTTTGAACAGGCCACGGGTGTAGATGTAGATCTGGATGAAGAAGGTATAATTAGACTGTCGTCTTTTGATCAGGTGAGACGTGAGGTTGCCAGGCGAGCGCTTGAGGTGCTGCTCAAAGATACCAGGATTCAGCCATTTCGTATAGAAGAAGTAGTTGAACAAACTCGCAAAGAACTTGAGAAAATAATGTTTCAAGAAGGAGAAAGGGTAGCACAAGAGGTGCAGGTTTTTAATCTACCATCAGATCTCTATCCGATTTTGGGACGGATGAAATTCAGGACTTCATATGGACAAAATTTGTTGGTTCACTCGCTTGAGATAACAAAAATAGCTGTTCATATGGCTCAGGAGATTGGAGCGAATGTTGATATTGTTAGGCTTGGAGCGCTATTTCATGATATTGGAAAAGTATTGGAGGGTGAGGGCTCACATGTAACTCTTGGTGTTGAACTTTTGAAGAAATATAATTTTCCAGAACCTGTTATAAATGCTGTGGCTGAGCACCATGAAGACAAGCCTTTTTCATCAGTTGAGTCAATAATAGTTCATGTTGCCGATGCAATATCCGCTGCAAGACCTGGCGCTAGATATGAAGATTTACAAAAATATGGTCAGCGATTGTCTGAGATGGAAAAGATTGCCAAAAATTACGAAGGAGTAGAGGATGCGTATGCATTTGAGGCAGGACGTGAGCTGAGAGTTATTATAAATCCAGGAAGACTTAGTGATGATGAGACAGTCATTCTTTCAAGAAAAATTCAGGAAGAGGTAAGCCGCTCTCAAGCTGTTCCAGGCGTTGTAAAAGTAACTGCAATTCGTGAATTCCGTTCTATTTATCCAGAAACCCCGACTTCATAAGCTAAACCCTTGACAAGATTTCTTTTTACTTGTATTGTAGATCTAATCGTACAAAGGGGGTGATTTATTTATGACAAAGAAAGATCTAATTGAAGTGGTTGCAAAAAAAGCAAACCTTACTAACAAGGCGTCTAGGGATGCAGTCCAGACAACACTCAATACAATCCGTGATTCTCTAAAAAGAGGAGAGAAAGTTGTATTAACTGGTTTTGGTACATTTAGTATCAGGTCTCGTCAGCAAAGAGTTGGACGAAATCCAAAGACAGGTGAGAAAATAACACTTTCTGCTCGCAAAGCACCAGGATTTACAGCGGGAAAAACACTTAAAAAAGCTGTAAGGTAATTCAAATTAGTTTTGTCAATAAAAAGAAGTTCTCTGGTCTCAGGGGACTTCTTTTGTGTATAATAGTTCCATGATTATAAAAGTTGATCATTTGACAAAGTATTATAAAATTCATCAAAAAGAACCAGGATTTATGGGCTCACTTAGATCGCTTGTAAATAGAAAATATTATGATGCAAGGGCTGTCGAGGATGTTTCTTTTACGATTGATGAAGGAGAGCTTGTCGGTTTTATCGGGCCAAATGGTGCAGGAAAGACCACTACCTTGAAATGTCTCTCAGGTCTTTTATATCCTACATCTGGAAATGTTGAAGTGCTTGGATTTAATCCTTTTGAACGGAAGCATGATTTTCTAAAAAAGATTTCGCTTGTCATGGGACAAAAAAACCAGCTCTGGTGGGACTTGCCTGCGATGGATTCATTTCTTCTCAATAAAGAAATTTATGAAGTTTCAGACAGCTCTTACAAAAAAACAATAGGTGAGCTGATAGATCTTCTTGATGTAAAAGATATAGTTAATGTACAGGTAAGAAAACTCTCTCTAGGCCAAAGGATGAAATGTGAGCTGATAGCAGCCCTAATCCATGAACCAAAAGTGCTTTTCTTGGATGAGCCGACAATAGGGCTTGATGTGGTGATGCAGCAAAATCTCAGGGACTTCGTCAAAGAATATAATAAGAAGTTTGATGCCACAATTATTTTGACCAGCCATTACATGCGAGATGTGGAGCAGCTTTGTAAAAGGATAATTATGATAGATCATGGAAAAGTTCTTTATGATGGAAATCTTTCAGAAATTGTGAAGAAGTATGCAACCCACAAAGAGCTTCGGATTGTTTTTCAGAAACCAATTGAAAAGAGGGAGCTTGCAAGACTTGGTAAAATCACTGAAATGAATGGTACAAGAGTTGTTATTTCAGTTGAGCGTACAAAGTCAAATCATGTAGCAGCAGAAATTTTAAAGAAATATGATATAGAGGATTTTAATATAGAGGAAGCAGGCATTGAAGAAATAATCCGTGATGTTTTCTCAAACAAGAATAAATAATCTTATGCGACTTTTACGGATTTTTTTACTCCACTTTCAATATCTCCTATCACACCCGAGCAGATCATTTGTATTTATTTATACATACACTTTTTTATCACTTCTTTATCTGGCATTTATAAGAGGAGTTTTTCTTCAAAATGGAGGAGATCTTGGAGGTTGGACATTGTCATCTGTTTCATCATATTATTTTTTGATTATAGTTGCACCAGCACTTCTCATGACACATCCTGAGCACCCGGTTCTCAGGGATGATATTGAAAATGGTGAGTTATCGGGAAGACTTTTGAAACCTTTTTCTTATTATTGGCAAAGATTTTTTCATGAATTACCATATAGATTATTTCAGGGTCTCATTGCAACAATCATATTTATAGTACTTTCTGTTTTATTTAATAATTATATTGAATTTAGATTATCCGTGTTACAAGTGATGCTAATTGTAATTATGCTACCACTTGCCTATATGCTAAGTTTTACTTTTAAAATGATACTTGCTATCACGGGACTTTGGACAACAGACATAAGAGGAGCCCGTGAGCTAGTTGAGATATTAATCATTATCTTTGCAGGATTTATTGTGCCGGTTAACCTACTTCCTGGAATTCTTGAAAATCTTGCCTACTTTTTACCATTTGCATATATGATTTATTTTCCTGTTGTTGCGGTCCAGGGACAATTATCTGTAAACGCTCTCATGTCTGTAATTAGTGTTCAGATTTTGTGGTTATCTATTTTGTATTTACTCTTTAGAAAAGTATGGAAAAAAGGATTGATGAGATTTACAGATCTTGGACACTAATATGAAAAGATACGTAAAAATTTATATTTTATTTATTAGGCTTAATTATCGTAGAGCATCTCTTCATATGGGAAATTTTATGACAGGACTTTTCGGAAACGTAGCTTGGGGAATATTTTCGATTTTAGCAATTTATATTTTGAGTGCCAGGAGCACCTCAATTTTCGGATGGAGTAGAGAGGAGCTATTTGTCTTGGCAGGAACTTATAATATATTGGTGGGGGGTTCTTTTAGGATGCTTTTTGCCCGGAATTTTGAAAATATGATAAATCTTATCAGGCTTGGAGGACTGGATGGAGTTCTGTTAAAACCTCTTAATTCGCAGTTTGGTGTTAGCACTGGACACTTGAGTATTTATTCTATGGCAAGAATTGTATTGTCTGTTATTTATGTATTTATAGTCATGAGCATAGCAGGAATTGAAATTGGAATAATAAATATTGTAAGTTTTTTAATTTTTGGATTTTTTGGTTTAATTGCACTTTATGCGTTTTGGTTTATTATTATGTCGTTTATTATCTGGTTTCCCGATTTATATAATATTGACGAAATACCATACTCAACGGATAACTTAGCAAGATATCCTCCGCAAATACTTTGGGCTATGAAGATGTTTATTTTTCTATTCGCTTTTCCTGTATCACTTGTTGTTTCAACTCCAACAAAAGCGCTTATAGATAAGCTAACATTGTTTGATGCGGGCTTGTTGATTGCAGTTGCGCTAGGACTTCTTTTTGTATCAAGTAAATTCTGGAAATTTTCTCTAAGAAATTATACAAGCGCGAGCAGTTGAGAATTATGAATAAATATTTTTTGGTTGGGAAAAATTTGGTCAGTGAGATATTTACATATCGGCTTAATTTTGTCATGTGGAGGGTAAGAATGATACTTTCTCTTCTGACAATTTATTTTCTTTGGAGCGCACTCATTCCTGAAGGCAGAGAGCTTTTTGGCTATACGAATTCATCAATTTTAACATATATTATCTTGGTTCATCTAACTTACTCATTTGTTGTTGCTAGTAGGAGTTATGCAGTAGGAGAAGATATTATCCAGGGAAATTTATCTAATTTTTTACTTAAACCTTTCAATTATTTTACATATTTATTTTCAAAAGATGTTGGTGACAAATTTATGAATATAAGTCTAACAGTTATTGAACTTTCAATTCTTTTTGTTATCCTAAAACCTCCGATATTTATTCAAACAGATTTATTATTGTTACTTTTAACAGCACTTAGCATTTTGAGCGGTATAGGAATAATGTTTTTTATCTATGTACTTTTAGGATCAATAGGGTTCTGGAGTCAAGAAGTCTGGGCTCCTAGGTTTATTTTTTTTACAATCATATTAAATTTTTTTACTGGTTTTCTTTTTCCATTAGATATCCTGCCAAAGCCTATTTTTGATTTTATTCAATTTCTTCCCTTTTCGTATCTTCTATATTTTCCAGTTAAAATTTATCTGGGGCAAATGGCAATAGATCAGATATTAATGGGAACTAGCATTTCCCTTTTTTGGGTTGTTGTGTTTCATTTGTTGCTAAAAAAAGTATGGACTAAAGGTCTTCAAATTTATGGGGCATACGGTAGATAGTTATGATTAATAAATATTTTAAAGTGTGGTGGATTTTGACAACCAAAGCAGCGCAAATTGCACTTGAATCAAGATTTGGATCAACAATGTTCATACTGGGAAAAATTCTTAGGTTTGCTTTTCTCCTCATTTTTATTGTGATAGTTGCTACAGGAGCAGAGACTATAGCAGGATACGACACTTGGCAAGTAATACTTTTTTTTGCAACATTTAACTTGATTGATAGTGTACCTCAGTTTTTCTTTCGAGAGGTTTATAGATTTAGGCTATATGTAGTTTCAGGGGATTTTGATTATTTTCTGGTGAAACCCTTATCGCCACTTTTCAGATCACTTTTTGGCGGCGCTGACATACTTGATAGTTTTACAATAATAATTGCAGTAGTGCTATTGATAGTAGCAACTAGCAATATCAATGGTGTGACAGTTGTTGGGATAAGTATTTATATAATACTTATTATAAACGCGTTTTTGATTACTACAGCGCTTCATATCTTTGTTTTGGCACTTGGGGTTATCACAACAGAGATCGATAGCGCGCTTTGGATTTATAAGGATCTGACAGCGATGGGTAGATTTCCGATTGATATTTATAAAGAGCCCTTGAGAGGATTTATAACTTTTGTGGTACCGATTGGGATTATGATCAGTTTTCCTCCAATGGCACTTTTGGGATTTTTGTCAGCTCAAATAATATTGTTTGCTATGGCAGTAGGAATAAGCATTTTCCTTTTGAGTTTGAAGGTGTGGAAATTTGCGTTAAGAAAATATTCAAGCGCCAGTAGTTGAGTTGAAGTTTTTGTAAAAATAATATAAAATATAGGCTCCTAGGAGGAAGGACCGCTATTTCGATTTTATATCGGAAAGGAAAGTCCAGACAGCAGTAAGAAGGGGACGGAGTTTACGCTCCGACTAGTAATAGCTGGTGTCTTAATGCTTCACTCACATAGGCATTAAGAACAGATTTTGAATTGACAAAATTTGAGAGTAGCAGAAACGAGTGAGTTTGAAACGGACAATCCCACCTGCTGCAACCTCCGATTGGCACGCTTGAGGATTCTTACCCGAGTGCCGAAGTTTGAGGGCATCCGCCAACCAGCGGACAGAAGATGACATAAATATCATCACTGAGATAAATTGCGGTTAACCCTGTGCTTAACGGGGTAAAACAGAATCTGGCTTACTCTCCTCCTAGGAAATTTAAGAAACTGTATTGCAAAGCATTTTGTATTCGCAGTTTTTGCAGAATCTTCCACCATTACATTTAAATTCACTAATTTTTATCTCATCTACAAGTGACAATATCTTTTTTTTCGTTTCATTTAATTCTTCTGACGAACGGGTAGTGGATAGTTTTTGACCTGTCTCTAGATAATAAAGAGTGAGTTTTACGTCATCGGGATTTTTATGCAAAATAGGGTCGTTAATCTCTGTTGCAGCTAGTGCATAGAAAGAAAGCTGAAAATCGTTTTTAAGTTTTTTCTCATCTGGTATATTTGGTCCAGTTTTGTAATCAATAATTTCAATTTTTTTGTCAGAGAGTTTGTCGATGCGATCAATTTTGCCTCCAATCTTAATTTCTTTATTAAGCCAAAAATTGAATGGTAATTCAATAGCTAGTGTGTCAGGATTGCTTTTTTTGTAGTCTGTGTAAAAATTATCAAGCATTTTTTGTGCTTGTTCAAATGTTTGTTTTTCGTGAATTTTACCCGTGTATCCTTCTTTTATCCAATTCTTCTCCAAAAGATTTTTTATAACGGAAGTACTTATTTTTTCACCCTTCTTATCAAGCAGAACTAGATCACGAAGTGCGCTGTGGACACTAATTCCATAGCTGAGCGCTGCAATTGGCGGAGAAGGAAAATTAAGAATATATCTTAGTTTATAGTGAAGAGGACACATCTGAAAGGTATGAAGTTGAGAGTAGGATATATATGAAATTTGGTTCTTTGTTCCTTGATCTTTGTTTTGTGATTTGTTGGTGTCTATAATTTGGGATTGAGCGTTGGCAAGATCAAGTAATGTTAGCTGTTCCCCTATTGGTTGTTCGTCATGTTTATTGATAATATTTAGAATTTCTTCGCCAAGAGCTTCTACAACAAAGGGAGAAATTTTACGTGGTCTTTTTGCTTCGCCGTAAAATTTGCTAGCTGTTAAAAAAAGTTTGTCTTTAGCACGGGTTGAAGCAACATAAAAAAGTCTTCGCTCCTCTTGTATGTTTTCATCACCAGTGGGTAAGAGTTCTCGGATGAGATCCTCAGGCACGGGGATTGGCTCTCTTCTGTCGCGTCCTGGGAAACGTTGGGTTACGAGATTTACCACAAAAACAACAGGAAACTCAAGACCTTTACTTGAATGAACTGTAAGTATATTAACTGCATTGTTTTGTGACCAATCAATGTCAGCAGCAAGCGGGCTTTCGCCAAGCTGCATTGAGAGATCTATCCAGTCAACTATTGCAAAAACTGATGCATCTTCTCTGTTTGTTGCGAAATTTTGGAGTTTTTCAAAAAATTTGGCAATGTTTTGTGCTTCCTTTTCTGTTCTTGGGGTTTTAGGATCCAGGTAGTGTCCCAAGAGTCCAGAATCATCGAAAAAGTAATAGAGTATTTGCCCTGCTGTTTCTAGAGGAACTTTTTCAAGATGACGCTTTATCATTTTTATTAATCGATTTATTTTTTCTTTACCTTCAGTTGTTAGATTGGAAGCATCAATATTTTCCATAGCTTCAAAAAGTGACTGATTATTTTTTTTTGCATGATTCATGGTAGCTGCTACATCACGTGCAGCAATTCCGAAAATAGGAAGCGTCATGACGCGGTAGAGTGATGACGTATCTTCAAAATTTGATAAAACATTTAGGTATGCAATAAGATCTTTTATTTCATTCTGCTGGAAAAGTCTTCCAGGACCGAGGAATTGATAAGGAATTTTTTTTCTTTCCATTGCTTTTTGAAAGGGTAGTGCATGATCATTAGCACGAACCAATATGGCGAAGTCATTATAGTTTAGTGCTGGTTTTTTTTTCTTTTCCTCTATTATTCTTAAGGCAACTTCCTCTGCTTCATCCTCAACCTTATTGGTATAAACTAGCTCTATTTCTTCACCTTTGGTTTCCCTCATTGAGGTTAGTTTCTTGTCTATTTTTTCTTTCACCTCAAGTCTATCTGGATTGTTGTTTTGAATTAATTGATATGCTCCGTCTAAAATTTTTTGTGTTGAGCGATAGTTTTTGGTAAGAGAGATTATTTTACTTTTGGGAAAGTGTTTTTTGAATTGAATCATATTTGAAATAGCAGCACCTCTCCATCTGTAAATGCTTTGATCGTCATCGCCTACAACTGTTATATTTTTGTCCTGTCCTGCCAAAAGAATTGCCAATTCGTTTTGGGCGTAATTTGTGTCTTGGAATTCATCTACCAAAATATATTTGAACATTTTTTGATAATCCTTGAGTATATTTTCTCGAGTTCTAAAAAGCTTGAGGGTGTTACTTATGAGGTCAGAAAAGTCCATCATTCCTGATTCTGCTTTTAGTTCTTCATATGTTTTATAGGCAGTTGCCAGTTCAAGTGTCTTTTTAATTTCATCTTTATTAATTTCAGGTGTTTGGGTTGAGTGGATGAGCTTTTTAGCGTAATTAAGATATTCTTGGGGAGTGATGTCATCATCTCGGAGGCGAGAGAAGTGGGTAATCATCGCACTTAAAAATTTCATGGGATTTCCAAGAGGCCGAAAGTATGAAAGTTCAAACTTGAATAAGTTTTTTTTAAGAAAGAGTAATGTATCAGCCTCAGTCATGAGTGAAAATGAGGGATTAAGTCCTATATGGATTGCTTCATGGCGAAGAACACGATCGCAAAATGCATGGAAGGTTTCAATCCACATTTGGGTATAGCCATAGGGAAGAGCAAGATCGACTCGTTCCTCCATTTCGTTGGCTGCTTTTTCTGTGAAAGTAAGAGCCAGTATTTCAGATGGCAATATATCCTTTTTTTGAATCAGATATTTTATCCGTTCAGTCACAACGGTAGTTTTCCCGGTGCCAGCACCAGCTATGATTAAAAGTGGACCACTACCATGATTTACAGCCGAGAGCTGCTCGCTGTTCAGTCTTGTCTCACTCATTTAGTAGTCATTCTACCACAATGGTACCTAGGCGTTGTGGATTGAGATGATCGTGGTATCCATATGTTCCGGGTTGATCAATCACAACGCTTAATTCTTCACCATCTCCAAATCTTCCAAGGTTTAGAAGATCATTGTCGAGGTGGGTTGGATGATCGTCGGAATTGACAGTTGCAACATCACCGCTCTCGTTTAGCCATACGATTTTTGTACCTGCCTTAACTGTTAGGTTTGCTGGTTCAAAGCCCTCTTCGGTCAGAGTGACGGTTGTCTCTTCTTTTTCCATCATGGCGTCATCTTCATGCTCTGTTACTTCATCGCTGTCTGATTTTTTTTCCATGGATTCTTCTGTATTTGTTCCACTATCTACGGGATTATTAGATTTTGAAGCATTCTGATTATTCACCAAAACAACACCAACAATTATTACTAAAACAACTACGAGTATTACTAGTATGTTTTTATTCAATTATATATCACCTCCTCTCATGTTAGAGTATGTTACAATATCCAAACCCATTAGGGCAATAGATTATTGCATTTCTTACACATTTCTTAAATATGAAAAGTAAAGCAAAAGAATTCGTATTGACATTTACAAGAAAAGAAAAACTCGCTGACAATATCTATACTTTTTATTTCTTAAAAAATGAAGATTTTGATTTTTTGCCAGGTCAGTATGTACGTGTTACTTTACCTCATGAAGATTCGGACAATAGGGGCATGCATAGATATTTTACGATTTGTTCATCTCCCCTTGAAAAGTATTTAACAATCTCTACGAAGCTAGTTAAAAGTACATTCAAAAAGAAGATCTTTGCTCTTAGAAAAGGAGATGAAGTTACTTTTTTTGGGCCGATGGGAAATTTGGTTTTGGATGAGAGGGAAAGTGCCTCGCTGGTTTTCTTGGCAGGAGGTATGGGAATAACTCCTTTTAGGAGTATGGTAAAGTATGTCTCTGATAAAGATTTTAAAACTCAAATCACACTGATTGTGTCTCAAAAAGAAAACGCTAGAATTTTTCAGAAAGAGCTTGAGGAGACAGCTGCTAAGCATAAAAATATAAGAGTGTTTTTTACTGACAAAAAAATAGATAAGAAATTGATAGCGCAAAATATTTCCAACTTAAACAATCAGAAATTTTTTGTGGTTGGCCCGCCAATGATGGTTGAGGATACAAAAAAAGTTTTGCAGGAAATGGGTGTATCAGGTGACAAAATCTTCTTTGAAGACTTCACGGGGTATTAGCTAAAATCCCAATTAAAATATTTTAGAGAGCAAGAATCACATAAGTATTATTCTAGTTCTTTTTTTACTTGTTCACTGAGGCTTCTTGCGCTTGTTATTTTTTGACCTAGTGTATTAAAACCCTTATTTACATTTGCATATTGATTTGAAGCATTGCCTATGTGTTTGCCAAGCGTGTCCATAGAATCACTTACCTTTCCATAATCAATTTGAAGCGCTCTTAAAAGTCTGAAAATCTCACGTGATTCTGACTCAATTTTTTTACCTTCAAAAGAGAGAAGAATTGTCTGAAGATGAGCATAGAGAGTGCTGGGGGATACTATATAAATCCGATGTTGTCTAGCATGTTCGGAGATGTCCTCCATGTTAACAATTTCATAAAACACTGATTCGCTTGGTACATACATCAGTGCAAAATCCATAGTTCCTTCATCTGGAAGAATATATTTTTGGGCGATTGAATCAATATGTTTTTTGACATCTTTTGAAAATTCTCTTCTGTATAGTTTTATTTCATTTTCTGTTTTGGCCCTGGAAAGTTTTTGAAAATTTTCCATAGGAAATTTAGAATCAATAGGGAGTATGCCTGCATCTGTTTTAATAGCCGCATCTACCTTCTCGCCCGATTTGAATGTGTACTGAAGATTAAAACTATTTTTGGGGAAAATTTGAGTTATCAAATCCTTTAATACTTGTTCGCCAATATTTCCTCTGAGTTTTGGGGATTTAAGAAAATCCTGAAGTTCCTGCATGCTGCGGCCTATCTCACTCATTTTGCCCACTTCTTCACCAACTCCTCTTATGACAGATGCTGCCTTATCAAGTCTTTCGTTTAATTGTTTGGAATTCTCCTGAAGAGTGCGGACTGTATTTTCCGATTGGGAGTCAATTGTTTTTTGCATTGATTTCAGCCATTCAAGAAGTGTTGCATCTGTTTGTTTTTGGCTAAGTTTTTTATTAAGAAGATAAATAATAATTCCAAAGCCTATTACAAGTATTATTAAGATAGGCAGTAGTGTATCCATATTTCAAATATTGTACCACAAAGTTTTTTTATTTTTAGTCTAATGATTTAGATCATTAGACTATTTTGTATCGAAGTATAATTCAGGATTGACTGATACTTCATTCCAGCTTTTTGGTTTTTGATTAAAATAAGCAGCGGTTGCGATCATAGCAGCATTATCTGTGCAGAGAGATTTTTGAGGAACAAAAATCTCAGCTTTTAGCTTTTGGCTTTTAGCATTTAGAATCAATTTATCTCTGAGTTTTTGATTGGCGGCAACACCTCCTGAGATGAGGATTGATCTGGCATCATATTTTTGTGCTGCTTTGAGAGTTTTTTTTATCAATACATCAATTATGGCGTCCTGAGCTGCTAAAGCAATGTCTGATGTTGTTTGTTTATCAAGGCTTTTTATTTTTTGAGTTTCTCGAAGGACAGCTGTTTTAAGACCTGAGAAGCTAAAGTCAAAATCAGTTGATCCGATAAGTGGGCGGGGGAAACGGAAGCGTTTTGGATTACCACTTTTTGCAGCTTTTTCGATCTCAGGTCCGCCTGGATAGGCAAGATTGAGAAGTCTTCCTATTTTATCAAACGCCTCACCTGCTGCGTCATCGCGCGTTCCACCAAGTAGTTTATACTCCCCATGATTTTTAAATAGTAAAAGATCAGTATGTCCACCTGAGACAACGAGAGCAATGGCGGGAAATTGGATATTAGTTCCTGGTTCTTGGTTATTGGATCCTAGTTTTGGGTTTTTAGTTTTAATTTTTGAGTCTTCTGTAACGAAGTTTGCATAAACATGTCCGAGCATATGATTAACTGGAATTATTGGTTTATTTAAAACGTATGCAATGGTTTTGACAGTTTCAACCCCGACCAGCAATGATCCGATAAGACCAGGGCCGTAAGTAACAGCCAGATAATCAATATCATCAAGTTTTGTGTTTGCTTTTTCAAGTGAATCTTGAATAACTGGAATAATAAATTTTATTTGCTCACGCGCAGCGTTTTCGGGAATTATACCGCCTGTTTTGATATGCGTTTCCATAGAAGAAGAAACGATATTTGATTTTAAAAAGACCTTATTTGCCAGTCCTTCAATTATGCTTGCTGATGTTTCATCGCATGAGGTTTCAATTCCTAGAATTATCATTCTGCCAGTTTGATTTCAACAGTGTCGCCTTCTTTAAATCCGTATTTTTCAGATAGACCTGCATTGATCTCAAAGACTTTGTCTGCTGGTGAGCTGGGTTGGTAGAGTGGCAGGTTGGTGCTGTTGTTTTCGGGTACTTCAGCATCTTTAAATATAGTTACGATTTTATCGTCTTTTATAAAGATAATGTCAATAGAAAATTTCATATCTTTCATCCAAAATGCATAAAGGTCTGCACGGGGGAAAATAAAAAGTAATCCATTATCTTCTGGAAATGTTTCACGTCCTGAAAGTCCGACTTGTTGTTGTGCTGAGGTAGTTGCCAGTTCTGTTTTGAATTCTTGATTTTTTATGGTGACTTTAGAATTTGCATCAGGGTTTTTGTTGCTTTGATTGTTTTTAAATTGAAAAAATACAAAGCCTGCAAATGCAAGTAATATTATCGCGAAGATTATTATTATTTTATTGAAATTCATATTAATTTTTTCAAGAGTTTTACCAGTTTTGACGTTGATTGGTTTTTCACAATACCAGTAACATCAATTACTTTTGCGCCGATTTTTTTTGCTTGTCGTTTTTTATGAAAAATGTAGTTATCGGCTTTCGTGGTTGCAATTATAGCAGGTTTTAGGGAAATTACCAGTTTGTCATAATCCTCGTCGGTTTTGAAGCAAGGGAGTTTTATTATGTAGTCAACAATATCCAAGTGGGAAAGAATTTTTGCTCTGTCTTCCTGTCTATTGATTGGTCTGTTGCTTGTTTTAAGTTTTTTTATGTTTTCATCCGATTCAAGGAGTGCAAACAATACATCGCCTTGTTTTTTTGCATTTGCTAGATATGCTATATGTCCGACATGTAAAATATCAAAACACCCACCAGCCAGAACGATAGTTCTTCCCTTTATGTTTAGTTCTTTAGTAAGTTTTACTGCATCCCCAATTTTTAATATTTTTCCCACCATAGTTTTGGAATAATCAAACAATACCAATTTCAAATATCTAATTATAATTAGTAATTATTTAAAATTTACTACTCCTTTGTTCCGCGTAGGTAAACTGCTTTCCAGGGGCGGAAGTTGGAGGAGAATTTGTTATCTTGTATAATTTCTCCATTTCTTTTGACAATTCTTGTGAAATAGACATTGGCGCCAGCTGCGGCAAAATCGATCTGTTTTATCTCACCTTTTGGCAGTTCTGGATCATCAATATATTCTGCTTCAGGAGCTGGAGACGTGCTGAGTATTACCGGTTCATTTATTATTACTTCACGGTTATCGTGGGTTCCATAAAGTTCAAAGGTCAGGGTGTAATTGATCATATCGGGATATGCTTGTACAAGTATGTGTTTATTTGTATCGTTTTTAAATTTTAAATCAACGCTGGGAGTATATATTGCAGCATCAACTCCTGGGCCACGGTCTTGTTCATAATATCCAACTCGATATGCATGTTGATTTCGCTCTACAATCGGAAGGCCTGCATTTAGAGCAGCTCTGAAAAGAGTTGTAGATACTTGGCAGACTCCGCCTCCGTCTCCAAGTATGGTTTTACCACCTGATATAACATATGCTTGTTTGTATCCAGTAAGACCAGATATGTCTCCAACTGTTTGGTTAAATGAAAAGACTTCACCTGGAGCAATGAGAGCGCCGTTTATTCGAGAGGCTGCTAGGTTGATGTTGTAGGCGCGGTTCTCAATTGATCCTGCAAAAGAAGATGTGCCTCTTGCGATAAGCTCTCTTATTCCGTAGTTATTTATTTTTTCTGTTGAAACTTTTGGCTCCAGGACTCTTACAGGAACTGGTAATTTGAATGTTTTAGCTTTGCCATTTTTTCCAACTTCTGACATTTTTGTGACAATTTCTTTTTTGAGTTTCTGGACATCAACCTCTTGACCGTTTTTTGAAAGCTTGAATGCAGTAACGCGCCCGTTTTGAAAATTAAAAATTCCCTCTATGGGGTTGACATTGAATTTCGTAGCAAAAGGAGTAATCATTTCATCAAGCATTTTTTCTTCATATTTTATTGCTGTTGGTAAATTTATACCTGTAATATATGCTTGGAGGGCAAGGCGCATGTCAGGTAGTAGGTTTCCAGATTTACCGATTGACATTGCTTGGGTTGCAAGAAGTTCTTTGTCATAACCAAATCCGATCTGTTTTGCCGATATAGTGGCTATAGCTTCATCTGATGCAATAAAGAAGGTGGTATCTTGGATTATTTTATTTCTATCTTCAAAATATTTCTCAACTTCATCTTTTGTTTTACCACCAAATTCTATATTGTCTATCATAACACCAGCATAAACACGGTTCTCGTTTTTATTGCGATAGAGAAGATAGAGTGAACTTACAAAAAATAAAAATCCTATTATTGCACCTATAGTGAACCAAAAAATCATTTTTAATCCACGGTTAATGTGGTGCTTTTTTGGAACTGGGATATTCTTTGCCAAATTAGGAAGCTTTTGCGATAGGATTGCCATAGTTTACTCTCCCGTATTATACTATAAATATGAACCAAGATGAAAACATAGTTTATGAGGGCCTTGGGGGAGTGGAGCAGAATCCTCAATCACAAGATCAGACTGCGCCTGTTGGTCAAGAGTCGTCCCAACAACCACCCCAGCCTGAGTCTCCTCAGAATCCGTTAGATAGCACCCCTCCTGTTGTTGTTAATCCGTTAGATGTTCCTCAAGGAGTTCAGGATTCTTCTCAAGCTCAGCCACCATCTAGTCCACCTCCTCCTATAAAAACAGGTATTCTAGGAGGAGGTCTTTTGAAGAAAGTATTAATTGGTTTGGGTGTTTTGGTTTTGATAATTATTATTGTGGTTATTTTTGCGCCAAAAGATAAGACCCCTGAAGATGCGAGTCTTATTTGGTGGGGGCTCTGGGAGGATCAGGCAGTAGTAGAGCCATTGATAGATGATTTTCAAAAAGAAAATCCAAACATTACTGTAAATTACATCAAGCAGGACCCGCAACAATATAGGGAAAAGTTGGTTGCAAGGATAAGCAACAATACTGAAGACGCGCCTGATATATTTCGTTTCCATAACACATGGGTTCCCATGCTGTCTGATTTTCTGCTCCCGTTATCAGATGATGTTATAAATCCTGACGACTTCAAGAAAAGTTTTTATCCAGTTATGCAGAGTGATCTTGTGCAAAACGGTGCGATATATGGTATTCCCTTGGGAGCTGATACTTTGGCCCTTTTTATCAACACTGAGCTCCTTGAAGCATCTGGGGAAGATGCTCCAGATAACTGGGATGACTTTATAAAGACAGCAAGAGCCATGACCGTAAAAGACAGCGATGGGCGTATCATAACAGCAGGTGCGGCACTTGGGACATATAACAATGTTACTCATGCGCCTGACATAATTTCTCTCTTAATGGTTCAGCAAGGAGTGGATATGAGAAAGTTTCCTGAATCAAGTGCTGACAAGGTGGGGACATTGGATTTTTACACCTCTTTTGCAACTGGAAGTCAGAATGTTTGGGATAGCACGCTTGATGATTCAATTGTTGCTTTTGCTGGGGGAAGGCTGGCTATGTATATCGGCTATTCATGGGATATTTTCACAATACAGGGTTTGAATCCCGATCTTGGATTTCAGGTCTATCCAGTTCCTCAGCTGCCTGGCACAGAAACAACGATTGCGAGTTATTGGGTAGAGGGGATTTCATCCAAAAGTCAGAATCAAGATGCCGCGCTTTTGTTTATGAAATATCTGGCTCAAAAAGAAACAGCGGAGAAATTCTATACAACCGTTGCTAAGACAAGGGCCTTTGGTGAATTGTATGCCAGAACTGACCTGGCTGAATCTCTTTCAGATAATCCACTGATTTTTCCTTTTGTGTCTCAGTTAGATAAAGCGCAGTCGTCATTTTTTGTAGGTAATACACAGGATGGAGAGGGAGGGATAAATTCAAGCAGCAATGTTTACATAGAAAATGCTGTAAATAGTATTACTAATGAGGGCGCTTCTGTGCAAACAGTTATTGAAACATTAAATTCAGGTATTGGTCAGGTCTATGAAAAATATGGCGTCCGTTAAAGATTCGATACTAAAAACATTGATTTATAGTGATATTTTCAGTTTTCCCTTGAGTCGCGGGGAGCTCTGGGAATATTTAGTGAGTGATAAAAAAATTACACAAAACGAATTTAATCAAGGGCTTTTGGAACTTATTAATAAAAAAATGATAGTTTATGAAAAAGGTTTTTATGCATTTTCCACTAAGCGTTCAAATATCGACAGAAGGTTGTTTAATCTACCTGAAGTTTCCCAAAAAATAAACATTGCTCAAAAAACCGTGAAGGTTATTTCATGTATACCTACGATCAAGCTAATTGGTTTAAGCGGAGGTTTGGCTATGTATGATGCAGACAGTGAGGATGATATTGATTTATTTGTTGTCGCTTCTAAAAAAACTGTATTTGTAACCAGATTTTGGATATTGTTTGCGCTCCAGATCATGGGTTTGAGAAGAACTAGATTTGATAAAAATCCAGCCGATAAAATATGTGTGAACATGGTGATTGATGAGGAAAGTTTGAGTTGGAGTCAGGCTGATAGGGACATCTATACAGCTCATGAAATAGTACAGTTGAAACCACTTTTTGAGAGAGATTGTACATATTCAAGATTTGTCAGTAAAAATAAATGGATTAACAAATTTTTCCCAAATTTTTCTATAGAGAAGACAGACAAAAGCATTTACATTACAGGAAGAGACAATTTGTTATTTAGGATGACAGGTGCTATCTTTGGTTGTTCTTTTTTTGAATTTATCCTGAGGAAGTTCCAGGAATCATTGATTCAAAGGAATAAGACGCGGGAAAAAGTAGATATTGGAGTTTTAGCACTGCATCCGGTTGACTATAGGGCTGATACACTATATAAATTAAGGCTGAAATTTCTGGAATTAGGTTTATTGACAAAGCTTTGAATATCTTTTATACTTTCTCACAATTGATCAAATCTGTTTCCCTCAATTTAATGGTTGAGGGATTTTTAATATAAATATATGAGTCTTGATAATAAAAAAATGTATCTTACCCCAAAGGGGCTTGAGAATCTCAAAAAAGAGCATGAGGATCTAGTGAATAAAAGGAGGCCCGAGGTAATTGAACGGCTTTCAACTGCTCGTGAGATGGGAGATTTGTCAGAAAACGCTGAGTATACCGCTGCGCGTGAGGAGCTATCATTCATAGATGGCAGGATTGAGGAGTTGGAGTCTTTTATTAAGCAGGCAGTGATCATAGACGAGGCAAATCACAAGACAAAATCAGTTGATTTGGGGTCTGAGGTAACAGTGAAGGTAAAAGGCAAAAAAGAAATATTTACACTAGTGGGTGAGTGGGAGGCAGATCCGCAGGAGAAAAAAATATCCCATGAGTCACCACTTGGCAAGGCGCTTATTGGAAAAACTGTCGGTGATGACATAGAGGTAGAGGCACCTGCAGGGAAAATGGTCTACACAATCGTCTCCATAGGTTAGTAGTTTGATTCGTTCTTCGTCTAAAATATAATATAAAAGAAAAGCAGAATTTGTAGATTAAGCTAGTCTAGGAGCATTTGACTGTGTTCTCCTTGGGGTAAAGTCTCTTCTTGGGGGTGGTCCTCCGTCAGTATCCATTCTTGCAATTTGAGCCTCGTCCGATAAAGGGTCATAAGCGCCTCCGGAATTTCCGGTTGTACCTTCTTTATCTGCCCATTTACCAATAGTATCATCTGGAGCAAATCTAATAGAAGAAAATTCAGGACCATTTCTCATAGATTACGTGCAATATATATAATATTTGACAGTTTGTCAACAGGTATTTGCTCTCTGAGCCTATTTCACCTATAATTAAGTCCTATCTATGGCCAGAAAGAAGCTTAGTGAGTATCGTGCAAAGATCCTGTTGTCAGAAGAGCTTGGAAAAGATTATGCAGGTATTTCATTTGATGCATCAAGAGATGATTTTAGCAAACTCAGAGAGTTGGATCAGTCAAAATCCTATGTAATCAAAATCGATGAAGGTATAAAAAAAAGGATGAAAAAAGGGTTGGTCGTTCTTAACAAAAGACCAACAGATTTGAAAGAAGAGATAGGAAAGTTCTCCAAGTTGGGATATAAACATTTTATAATCGAACCATTTATTCAGCACGATTCTTCATCAGAGAAATACTTTTCCATTGAACGAGTGAGAGACGGATATCAAGTGCTTTATTCAGAAAGAGGAGGAATCGATATAGAGGAAAATCAGAGTGGGGTAAAAAAAGCATTAATTACGAGTGAAGAATCGTTTGAAGAAATTAATTCTGGTATCAAATTGCCAAGAGGGATATTGAGTAAAATTGTTCAAGCATTTGATAAGTATTATTTTTCTTTTTTGGAGATAAACCCTCTGGTTGTTGAGAATGGAAGTTTTCATTTTCTTGATATAGCATCAACTGTTGATAGCGCAGGGCAGTTTTTCGTTAAAAACGCATGGGATGAGCGCAATCTTAGAACAGGAGAGATCAAAGCAAAAACTAATGAAGAAAAAAAGATTGCAGAGTTGTCTGCGAAATCTCAGGCATCATTTGCATTTGATTTTCTCAATCCTGACGGTTCGATTTTCGTACTCCTCTCAGGAGGCGGTGCTAGCGTAGTTCTTGCAGACGAGGTATACAACCTTGGCTTTGGACGCGACCTTGCTAACTATGGGGACTATAGTGGAAATCCCAATGCTGAGGAGACATATATTTATACCCGAAATATTCTTAGTCTTCTTCTCAAATCAAAGGCCAAGAAAAAAGTTTTTGTCATCGCTGGTGGAGTTGCCAATTTCACAGATATACGTATAACTTTCAAGGGAGTTATAAAAGCGCTATCTGAGTATGAAAAAGAATTAAAAAAACAAAATGTAAAAATATTTGTTCGTCGTGGAGGTCCGCATCAGGAGGAAGGAATAATAGATATGGAAAAGTTTCTTTTGAAAGCAGGTTTAGGCGGAGTTGTGTCTGGTCCAGAGATGAAATTGCCAGAGGTGGTGTCGGTTGCGATAAGTGCGTTAAAGTAAATATGCTAGATATAGATTTTTTAAGAAAAAAAGATTTTAAGATAGTAACTGTTGGGAGTCATCCTGGCATCATCCAGTCAATCCTTGATTTTGATTATTTGGCTGGTAAAAAAGAACCAAGCCTGATTGGGATAATTGCAAACGGGAGAAAATTTGAGAGATATTTTTTTGGTAAAAAAGAAGTGCTTATTCCTGTTTTTGCAACAGTTAGTGATATCTCAGAACATCTAAAAAAGGAAATTTCGCTGTTCTTAAATTTTTCCTCAGGTCGACGTGTTTTTTCATCCACTATGGAGGTTTTGGAGACATTTCCAAATCTTTTGGGAGGATCAATATTTGCAGAAAATGTACCCGAGATTCATTCACTAAAAACCTGGGCAAAGATAAAAAACAAAGACATTTTCATAATTGGTCCTGCAAGTGTGGGATTGATCATACCAGGGTTTCTCAAGATGGGTGCAGCAGGAGGAGTTAATTATAGGCAGCTTATTAACGCGAAGCTTTTGGATCAGGGCTCGGTTGCGGTATTATCTGGATCAGGAGGGATGACAAATGAAATCATAAATACGGTGACAGGATTTGGTGGTAGAGTATCGTTTGCGCTTTCTTTTGGGGGTGAAAGATTTCCTATTCTTTCACCAGAAAATGCTTTTTTGGCAGCTGAGCGTGATCCTGCAACAAAAATTGTTGTGTATTTTGGTGAATTGGGGGGTACCGACGAGTATGATCTAAGTGAGCTTCTGAAGTCAAAAAAAGTCAGTAAAAAGGTTGTTTGTTATATCGCAGGGTCTGTTGCTGAGATGTTTGATGCTCCACCCCAATTTGGTCATGCTAAAGCACTAGCAGAAAGTCAGGAGGAAACAGCTCGGGGAAAAAGAGAAATTCTTAAAAAGGCAGGGGCAAAAGTTGCCCAAACTTATCAGGAGTTTCTGGATTATATAAAGGATGAGACAGAGGTTTATGACACGCCTAAAAAAGAGTATAATACTCATATGGTTGAGCTGAATGATAGAAAAAAAGCACTCGTGACAAGTGGCATCTCAGGTGATAAAAACGGTAATCCACAGCTTTTGGGAGAGGATCTTTTGGAATTTGCGAGCAAAAATTCATTTGCTAGTATTGCTTCTTCTCTTTTTCTCGGAAAAAAAATAAAATCCAAAGAACTCGAGGAATTTGTTGACTTTGTTTTAAGACTTTTGGTAGATCATGGACCATATGTTTCAGGTGCTGTTAATACTATTGTCACAGCACGTGCAGGGCGAGATCTTGTCTCATCTCTAGCAGCTGGTCTTCTGACAATAGGACCGAGATTTGGCGGAGCAATAAATGAGGCAGCTGGTAACTGGTTGTTGGGTGTTAAAAGTGGGAAAAGTGTCGTGGATTTTGTTGAAGGGTTTGCTAGTAGAAAAGTCTATATTTCAGGAATCGGTCATAAAAAGTATAGGTCTGATTTTCCTGATCCTAGAGTCGCTGAGCTTTTGAAATTCGCGGACAAACTTTCAGAAAAAAGATTTACAAAATTTGCACTCGATGTGGAGAAGACAACAACTGCCAAAAAAGGAAACCTCATTCTCAATGTAGATGGTGCGATCGCTGCGGTGATGCTTGATATATTGTCTGATAAAGAGAAAATGTCTGATGAGGAGCTGCAAAAACTTGCAGATATAGAGTTTTTTAATTCAATTTTTGTTCTTTCTCGCTCGGTTGGATTTATCTCACACTTTTTGGATCAAAAAAGGCTTGATGAGGGAATCTTCAGGCTCCCCGAGGATATGGTTCTTGAGACCGATGTGCTCAGGAAGAAATAGAGCTTCAATGTCATGATTATTCACGAAAATTTTCCAATTTCAGATATTACATGGTATGAGATTGGTGGTAAAGCGCGTTATTTGATTGTTTGTAAGAGTAAGACTGACATTCTAGAAGCATTCGACTTTGTTAAAGAAAAGAAGGCAAAGAAATTTTTTGTCTTTGGCATGGGAACGAATCTCATTTTTACAGATGGGTATTTTGATGGGGTAGTAATTAAGCTAGATTCTTCAGACCAGAATGACATCAGTATAGAAAACGAAGAGGTTGAGGTTTTTGCAGGAGTTGAGTTTGATGATTTGATTCAGTTTTCATTCAGTCATAATTTAACAGGGCTTGAATGGGGAGGAGGACTTCCAGGAACTGTTGGTGGGGCAGTCAGGGGAAATGCAGGTGCGTATGGTGGCGAGGTAAAGGATAATTTGGAGTCAATCCAAGCACTAGACATCACAGCAAAGATTCCGGAGTTGAGAACTCTAACAAATAAGGATCTTGATTTTTCCTATAGAAATAGTTTTATCAAACAAAATAGAAATCTGATTGTGATTTCCGCGAAATTTCGTTTGAAAAAAGTTGATAACACTGATCTGGATGAATCAAGACAAACATATGAAAAAAATATCCAGACACGAAAAGAAAAACATCCCCTGGAGTATCCCAATACAGGATCAGTTTTTATAAATCCTAGAACACAAGAAGAGATAGGGAGGATAATGTCAGTTTATCCAGACTTGCGAGAAAGCGTAGAAAATAGATGGTATGGAAAAGTGGCAGTTGCATCATTAATCGATAGATGGGGTCTAAAAGGTCTTCGTATTGGGAATGCTCAGATTTCTAAAAAGCATGCTTTATTTATAGTCAATTTAGGCGGAGCTAGGGCTGCAGATGTGCTTGAGATTATAGATACAGTTAAGAAAAAGTTTTTTGCGACATTTGGATTTGAGCTCAAGACTGAGGTTGAGATAGTAATTTAGACCATTGCAATCATAAAATTTATCTGATAATATTTATCCAGATCATGAAATCAATATTCGTTTATCCAGTCATCGCAAAGAAGAACCTCTCTCTGAGAGGGTAGCTTTGTTGGTGATTTTCAAGAAATGCTACCCCTCACTAAAGAGGGGTTTTTTAGTGGTAAGTTTTGGGGCAAAAAAGGCGGTGAAGGTTTATGTTAAATATACAAATGCAAAAAAAAGACGACGGACGAGATCATGTCTTGATAAATGCTCACAAGCTATTAAGGCAGGAATTTGAAATGTTGGAGAATTTTGCTGATAAAACCCTTGCGGGTGAAAGAGTAAAGAAATTAGTTAAAAACCATATAGCAAATTACCTGGGGGAGGGTAGTAGTCGTGGGTTTATTTCATTTATATATGGAGGAGTTGAAAAATTTTTGAGTTTGAGAGATGGTGAAATATATGCTTTGAACCCTGCAATTGACATGGGAAAAATTGAGCCTTTATCGCATGAAGAATGGTTTGATGCCAGGGAGGAAATTTTGGAACAGATTACTTCATTAAAATATTACTGATTTTCCCTGCCTTAACAAAGATAGGTATTTCAACTATAATCAATGCATATGTTCTGGGCTGATGAATTATTGGGAAACAGAAAAGGTGATGAGTGGGTTAATGATGCATGGACACCATCGGGCATTGTGCATATGGGAGGCCTAAAAGGCCCTATGATCCATGATGTTTTGAGTCGCATCTTAAAGGATAAAAAAGTTAAGACAAAATATACATTTGGATTTGATGATATGGATCCAATTGACGGATTGCCTCAAGATCTTCATGAGTCGCATGAGAAATACATGGGAATGCCAATTTATATTGCTCCTGGACCAGATGGGAAGGGAACATTTGGGGAGTATTACAGCAACAAAATGAGCCATCTTTTCAAATTGCTAGGAATTGAAGCAGAGATATATTTGGCTCATGAATACTACAAAAAGGGAATCTATAACGATGCGATTAAATTGGTATTAGATAATTCAGGAAAAGTTAGGAAAGTTTATGAAGAGATGTATAAAAAATCCATAAGTAATGATTGGTATCCTTTTCAGATAATTTGTCCGGAGTGTGGTAAGTTGGGAACGACAAAAGTAGTCGGATGGGATGGTAAGGAGGTTGAATTTGTCTGCTCAGAGGATCTTGTCAAATGGGCACATGGTTGCGGAGCAGAGGGTAGAATTTCACCATTTAATGGTAATGGAAAAATTCCATTCAAGGTCGAGTGGGCTGCAAAGTGGTGGGTGTTTGGAGTGACGATTGAAGGTGCTGGAAAAGATCATGCTTCCGCAGGAGGCACTTATGATGTAGCAAGAAAAATTGTCAAAGACGTTTTTGGTAAGGATCCACCCCTAAAGCTTCCTTATGAGTTTTTTTTATCACATGGGAGAAAAATGTCATCGTCAAAAGGACTAGGCCTTACAGGAGAAGAGCTTTTGGAAGTTTTGCCGGCTGAGTTGGTAAGATTTTTGATGATAAAGAATCATCCAAACAGAGCAGTTGAATTTGAACCAAAAGGAACGGATATAATTCCTAAATTGTATGATGATTATCAAAAAGCAGCGGATGCATATTTTGAAAAAACAGATGAGGATCTTGCTCGTATTTTTGAACTTTCACAAATAGGTGAGGTTAAAAAACCGCCGAGCGTTCGGTTTTCGGCTCTGGCTCAATGGGTGCAGATGCCCAATATGAGTGGTGCGATAAAAAAAGAAAATGCAGAAGAATGGGCAAAGTATGCAAGAGTTTGGATTGAGAAATTTGCGCCCGAGTCAGAAAAGTTTGTTGTCTCGGAAAGTCTTCCCGAATTAGCAAAAGAGCTAACTGAACAGCAAAAAAATTTATTGAAAAAAATAGCAGAAGAGCTTGACAAAGACTGGGATGCAGAAGAGTTCCAGACAAAAATTTATGATTTAGGAAAAGAACTTAGCCTAAAAGGTAAAGAGACTTTTTCGGCAATTTATTTGTCATTAATAGGCAAAGATCACGGACCAAAGGCAGCATGGCTCATCCTCTCTCTTGATAAAGATTTTGTGAAAAAAAGATTTAATGAAACAGCGGTGAAGGTTGAAAAGTTAAACATTAAAGATGAAGAAAATACTAATATTGAATTTTTAAAAAAGCCTGAAATTTTTTCTATAGATTTAGGATTGTTTGAAAAGCATCCATCAATTTCTGTCGGAGTAGCTCTCATAAAAGGTGTTAGAATTGAAAAAACAAATCCGGATCTCGAGAAGGAGAAAAGCCAGTTCTTAAATTCTCTGACTGGATTGACTACCCAAGAGTTGGGACAGTATCCAGAAATTGTTAGTTATCGTAATCTTTATAAAGAAATGGGGGTTGACTGGCACTCCAGGCGTCCAAGTCCTGAAGCGCTTCTACGTCGGGTAGCTTTGAACAAAGGCTTATACACTATAAATACAGCAGTCGATGCCTATAATCTGGTAGTTATGAAGCATAGAGTTTCAATTGGTGCCTTTGATCTGGACAAGCTAGAATTTCCGACAGTGCTGAGATTTGCAGGGGAGGGTGAGGAGATACATCTTCTTGGAGATAAAGAGCCTACCGCATACAAAGAAGGAGAAATAGCTTATTTTGATCAAAATGGTGGATTTAATATGGACTTTAATTATCGTGATGCCAAAAGAACCGCAGTTACAGAATCTACGAAGAATCTTTATATAAATGTTGATGGAGCTTATGACATTTCTCCTAAAAAAGTTGAAGAAGTTCTAAGAGATGCAATTGAGATAATTATAAAATACTGCGGTGGAGAATTAGAAGTATTTGGACTTGAAAAAATACATTAGTAATGATACTCTAATACTGCGCCGTATTAGAGTGTAGCAAACTATGCCTAAAGTATCTCGTATTAAAATTGATTCCAAGCATATGGGATATTATATTAATAACTTCTGGAGCCTTATTACGCATCTTGAAAACAAGGAACAAGTCAAAATCTTTCTCAAAGATCTTCTTACTCATACTGAAATGAAAATGCTTTCCAAAAGAATCCAGATAGCAAAAATGCTTCTTGAAGGATACACATATCAGGAAATAAAAGGATATGTAAAGGTTACAGATTCAACAATTTCAAAAATAAACAACATTTTGTCTGTTGATGGTGAAGGGTTAAAAACGGCAGTCAAATATTTGCATAAGATTGAAATGGATATAGAAAGGAAAATGATGCAATCAGGATCAAGTGTAAAAGAAAAATACCCGGAATATTTTTTACTTGATAGACTAGTACAGGGTGCCGGAAAAGAGTTAAAAAAGCGTAAGAAAAGAAAATCTGCCGTAAAAGATTTATCACTCTAATACTGCGCCGTATTAGAGTATAACGAGTCTGGGATGTTGCAGTGATGATTAAGATTGGAGATTATACTAATATGTTGATAATAAGATGAAGAAACTTTTGATTGCGACTTTTAATAATGGGAAAATAAAAGATTACAAAGAATTTCTTTCCGATTTACCCTTAGCACTTGTAACGCTATCGGATCTGGGAATCCAACAGGATTTTGATGAGGTGTTTGATACCTTTGAAGAAAATGCTCGTGCTAAGGCGGAGTTTTATGCAAAACTTTCAGGACTACCCGCACTTTCTGATGACAGTGGTATTGAGATACCCTATTACGACATGGGCCCTGGTGTGCATACCAAGAGATGGAATGGTGATGATTTTGATGAAGAACGCTATATTAATTTTATAGTCAATAAAATAAAGGCTATACCTGCAGACAGACGAGAAGCACAATTAAGGGCAGTTCTAGCACTATATATAAACGGCAAAATTTACCTATCAGAAACAAAGATAAAGGGTTATTTGACGCCTGTTGTTTATAAAGGGTCTACAAAGGATTATCCATGGGATAAAGTATTTATAATACCTGAGGAAAATAAATATTATGAAGAATTGGATGATGAAGAAAACTACAAGTATAGCCACCGCCGGATTGGGCTTGAGAGACTACAAAACACTATAAAGGAGGAACTGCTATGAAAGAAGTTGCGTTTATCATCCCGGGGTTTGGGTAGGGTTCAAGCGATCCTATATATAAAAAGATTGCCTCGTTTTTTGCAGAGAAAGGAATAGAACCAATTCCTGTAAGAATTGATTGGAAAAATAGAGTGATGTCTGACTATGTTGAAGAATTTCTAAAAAAGTATGAAGAAAGTTCAGCAGATAAGATATATTTTTTCGGATTTTCATTTGGTGCATACATTGCCCTTGTTGCATCAAGTAGGGTAAGGGTAGATGCGCAAATACTTTGCTCTATTTCTCCATATTTTATAGAAGATATCCCTTATCTTAAAAGCTCATGGAAGAAATTATTTGGCAAGAACAGAATAAAGGATTTTAAGAAATTTAAGTCATCTGATATAGCATCAAATGTTAATACTGATACCTTCATGCTTTATGGAGATAATGAAGTTAGCATGGTTAAGACTAGGGCTCTGGATATACATAAAAGCCTAAAGTGTGATAAGCATGTTGTTTCTGTGACTGATGCAAGGCACGATCTTGAAAGCGGAAAATACCTTAGGGAAATAGAGAGGATTATTAGAAGTTTATAATTGTAATTTGTGAATGTTTTTTTTCTTTTCTCTCATCTGTAAAAAGGAACATTGTCAATGCAACAGTAGTTAGCGTCATAAATGTTGCCCGGCTATTGAATATTTTGATAAAAGTCATTCTGTTCTATTTATTAACTTCTCGATAGATTGTCAATCGTGCTCAGGTTTGATAACATAGATTATCAGCCATGAAAAAAGTTTTCCTTATTCTGATCCTTTCATTTTTTATATCAATTTTTCTCTTCTTTGCCTTTAGATATTTTATCTCAACAACATCACCCAGAGGAGCACTACAGGTGACTTCGTCACCACAAGCACGGGTATATCTGGATGATCAGTTTATAGGCGAAACACCCCTTTGCAGGTGCGAAGCCGATGAGATGGTTGAATCAGGAGATTACACGATCAGATTGGAACCGATTGGGAGCGGGTTGGCCCAGTTCCAGGAAAAAATTAATGTTTCAAAAGGTGTTTTGACAGTAGTTGATAGGACATTTGGTAAGGGAAGCCTCTCTGAGGGAAGTGTTATATCCCTGTCACCAATATTGGAAAAGGAAAAAACAGAATTGCTCGTAGTTTCGTTTCCTGAAGGCTCAACAGCCCTTCTAGATAATAGTGAGATAGGGAAGACACCATTGCTTTTTGAAAACCCTACTGAGTCAGACCATATTCTCACTATCAAAAAGGAGGGATACTCCGAGAAGACTATCAGGGTAAGGACCCCTAAAGGATACAAGCTTACTGTTGCTGTGTATTTAAGCACAGGAGAAAAGGGAGTGAATAATGTGATTAATGAATCCCCGTCTGTAGCTTCTGATATAGTGACAGAAAAAGTAATAATCCTGCAGACACCTACAGGATTTTTAAGGGTCAGGTCATCAGGTGGTCTTAATTCTTCTGAAATCGGTCAGGTTAAACCTGGTGAAGTGCTTGATTTGATAAGTGAAGAAAATGGTTGGTACCAGATAAAATTATCAGATGGAAGCGTAGGGTGGGTTAGTAGTGATTATGCTGAAAAGGAATAGAGGCTTGACTTAAGAATAAATTATCAAAATCACAAGAGCTGCCCATACGACAACTGACGTGAGAAGAGCTCTATCTGAGAATAGTACTCTCTCTGGAGATTCTCCTTCCTGGTTTTCATAAATCCTCTGGAGGTAGCGCATGATTCCATATACTACAGGAATAATTGTTATCATCAGCCATTTTTTCTGAAGGTAATTACCCAATATTTCAACAGGTAAGATATCAAATGGAAAAAGATATCCTTGTGGATTTACAAGAAATGTGAACAATGAATAGAAGACAAAGGTTGAGGTTGCAAATATTGAAAGATATACGTCAAGGAGTTTTTCTGAGTAATGAGATAAAGTAATCCTTATTGTTTTTACTTTTGATACTGAGGATCTGGCAAGAAGAGAAAGTTCTGAACGCCTTTTTCCAATAGCAAGGAAAAGTGACAGTGCAATTGTTGTGAGTAGAAGCCATGCTGAAATATGAAAGCTTGTTGTTACTTCTCCAGCATAAACTCTGAGTATATATCCTCCTGCTAGTGTAAGTATGTCAAGTATCTCAATGTTTTTTAGAAATGCAGAATACGCAATATGCATAGAAAAGAAAATGATTGTTATGAGAAAAAATCCTGGTGCGACAAAATAGCTTGTAAATATTGCCCCAAAAGCTAGGATCATGGCTATGATAAATGCATTCTTAATAGATATATCTTTATTGGCAAGTGGTCTGAATTTTTTGAATGGATGGACTCTGTCTTTTTCTACATCAAAAATGTCATTTATTATATAGATTGATGATGAGATGGCGCAGAAAACCAAGAATCCCAGGAAGACATTTTGCAGTATAGCTAGATCAAAGAGTCTTCCGCTGAAAATAAGTGCCGCGAAAATAGCAAAATTTTTGATCCACTGCCTTGGTCTTAAAAGTCTCAAGATGTTCCGCATTTTTTTATTCATTATTTTTGTCTATTACCGAATGTAAAAAAACAAGTATGCCACTAGCGATTACCAGCATCATAACTACTGCAAATACTTTACTTCTACTGCTTATTGTTAAAGAAATTAAACCTAATATAGCAGAGATAGACCAATAAAACAACGCAACTTGCCTCTGGGTATAGCCAAGTTTCAAAAATAAATGATGTAGATGTTTGTTGTCACCATGGAAGGGAGATTTTTTATTGGCAATTCTTCTGATGATTGTAAATACGAAATCAACAAGAGGAACACCCATTACAAGTACAGCAGTTGCTAGTTTAGCGCCTGAAAGTATAGATGCGATGCCGAGAAGAAGGTAGATGCTTGTTGCTCCGTATCCAGGAAATATTTTTGCAGGATGAAAATTGAAAAACAGAAAACCGATTGCAGAGCCTGCTATTATGAAAGAAAGCTGAGCGTCAAGAAAGTTTGAATCTGGATTCAGTCTGAGACTTAGTATTCCAATTACTATTGCAGAAATAGCCACAATTCCTGGCATTTGCCCATCAACACCCTTGCTCCAGTTGATCATGTTCATGATCCAGATAAGCCAAAGAACTGAAATTATGTCTGATATAGGAATACTAATAAATGGCAAAAAAATACTATCAAGACGCAGAATCCCACCAGTGAAAGGATTGGTAATGAAGCTGATTGTAACACCGCTTATGACAACAATCGATGCAGTGAGAATGTTAAATAATAAACGAATGTATGGTGACAGGTCTCTTGATTGAGCGTTAAGCTTGTCGTCGATAACACCAATCAAAAGAGCAATAAAAGAGGCAGCATAGATTGAAATTGTTTGTTGATTTATTGGCAAAAAAACAATGCCTGTAATAAAAGCGCCTAAAAAAAGAGGTATTCCACCACCCCTTGGTATTGGTTTTTTATGAATAATTCCTGGATGCTTATGTTTTTTGGGATCATCAACAAGACCCAATTTTTTGATAATAGGTATTAAAATAGGGGTTATGAGTGTGGTAATAAATAGTGCTAAGATAAATGGTGCGAACGGAATGTTTAGGAAATTATACATTAGCTTATAAGGTAAATTGTACGGGATGCAAAAATAAAAGAAAGTATTGATATCAGCAATGTTGTTATGGCGGTAATACGTGCAAGTAGGGGATTTTTTTCATAAATCCTCACAATGAAATAGAAATTTCCGAAAAAAATAACAAGTGCTAGACCAGCAGGTAAGAAGATGCCGATCCTTGGCGAAATCCTTGCCTCCCCCCAAGGGAGCTGGTTAAAAAGCGGAATAAAAGGCTGAAGTGAGAAGTAAAATATTAGAATATATATTGTTTCAAAAAGAAGAAGTCCGCTTGAGAATACAAGTCCCCATTTGACTATCTTGTCAGCAAAAATAACTTTAGTTGTTTCGTTCATATATGTCTGTTCCTTCAAAAGAAAAAACGAGTGAGTAATTGGATAGTGCAAAAGGAAACATTGAGGATTCTTTTAATATGACGATATATTTAGGACGTTTTTTAAATATTGCAATTTGCGTTTCGCGCAATGCGTTTGGATACTGTTTTATGTGATAAGAAACAGTATATCTGCCCGGTGGCGTTTTGTCTGATAACGCGTATATTTGTGCACTATCTCCCCATATGAAGATACTATCATCCGGACGAGAGTGCTGCCTAATAAAAGAAGAGATGATATAGTCTCTGGGAGTTTTTTGATCAAAAAACGATTTATAGCTCTCCACACTTTTTTGGTTAGTTAGGAACATGAACGCGTTTTGATAGTAATCTAAGGATTTTTTAAAATTGGGCTTGAATGTAGAACCGATTATTAAAATTATTATTGCAAAAAATAAGACCAGGTATGGTCTTATTTTAGTTTCTTTTGTTGAAACAATTAATCCAAAAAGTATCAAAAATGCTGGTAATCCAAGAAGTGCATAATGTGTGTATGGGCGGCCTGAAAAGAACACGCTAAACATAGAAAATCCGAGCCAGAGTGTTGAGAATATCAGCGGTTTGCTAAGGCTTCCCCTTTTTGAATAGGTGATATAAACAAGAATTGATAAGAGTAGCAACTTAAAGATCAGAAAGCCTTGGGGGATCAGGAGGGCGTTTTTCCAACCAACATAATTGATGTTGCTAACCAGTGTTGCTTTTATGAAATCGGACAAGGCATTGTTCGCTGCGAAGTAAATGATGGTTATGCTAAGAGGTAGAAGGAATCCAGATATAAATGGTAGAAGTTTTTTTATTGCTTTTTTAACGACGTCTACCATTTTATTTTTGGGAAGCTTTGTCGGTAAGTTCACTATGAGCATGAAGATCAAGAATGCTCCGAAGTCAAATATTGCTACAGTTTTGAATAGGAATGCAAGACCCAGAAGTAATCCTCCCAAGAATAATTGATTTGAATTTGTGATTTTTTGATTTTTATTATTTGCGAGTTTGTATACGATTAGTGCAGCAGTAATTACAAAAGGCAACATGAAATTCTCCGCATTTGCTATGTTTCCTTCAAGAACCGGAAGTCCAAAGAGGATTACAAACAGCGATGATGCCATAATAGATGACTTTAGATTTCTAAACACAGATCTGCATAGATAAAAGAATGAGCTAATGGCGATAATCCCTGTAAATAGAGATAATAGTCTGACATGGAACTGATTGCTATCAAATAGCGCATAGGTCGTATATAAAAGAGGAGGTTTGTTATCAAAAATTTGTGAGTAAAGAAGGCGACCATCATTTATGGCAATTCCGATTACTTGATATATTCCTTCGTCTCCATACCAATGAGGTTCAATAAGGGACGGTAATCTTAGGATGAAAAATATAACGGTAGCGATAAGAAGAAACCAAAATGATTTGCTATTTTCAATTTTTGTTAATAGTTTTTTCATGATTTAACAGATTTTTTGACTTGAATAGATCAGGAAGACAAAAAATCTAAACTTTTTCTGTCACCTTATATTCAAGTCTCTTATTAAACATGAGTTGAGTGTGGGATATAAGAGCCGGGAGTGCTGAGAGGAAAAAACCCACAAGAGGCATGAGTAGGAATTCAAATGGAAAAAGAATTTTACGACTGAGACTCAGGTTTTGATTTGCAGGTCTAATTTTGTACTCTAGATACATCATGCCAAGCAGCGCTAGTGTACAGAAGCTGAGGATAAATCCCGCCAATTGCGGTAGTTGAAAGCCTAGTGATGTTCTGGAGAAAACTGGATTTAAAAATGCCATTATATTGGCAGCAACGGTTATGATAAACCAATTGGTCGGCCAGAGAATGTGATCGAGAAATACATTGAATGTGAGAACAGTCTTTTTATAAAAAGGAACTCCGGGTACTGTAAACCACCATTTTATAAATAATGGGTTGTCTGATACGCCCCATGACCAACGTCTTTCCTGGGAGTATTTATTTTTAAGACTTTTCATATATGTTGTCGAGTGGGCAGCATCCATGGATGTTCTCAGGAAGATCGGATCGACCGTAACGCGACCTTTGGTTTTGAAGAATGCTTTGAAGAAGATTCGATAATCCTCTGGTATAACATCCACATCCCAGTACCCTATCTTTTTCAAAAGCTTAAATGACAGTGAGTAGGTGGCATGAGTGGTGAGTCTGTCTTTTTGAATAAGCAGAGCTGTTCTCCAGAGACTGCCAAAGAATGAAATTATGCGGATAGGGGATGGTACTTTCCATATATTGTTGTAGTAAACAACAGCAGATTGCCAGAATCTATAGTGTCTTTCTGGACTTTTAAGAAATGCATGACTCAAAAAGGCAAAGTGTTCTTTGTGAAATATTGAGTCAGCATCAACTGATGAAACAGTTGCGTAGTCAAGATCAAGTTTCCCATCAACAAAAAGTTTTTTGTAAGCAACTCGTCCAGCGTATGCTTCATTTGAGGATTTACCTTTTACTTCACCTTCTACGTCAGGATGAAAGGTCACGAAAAGACTTCCAAATTTTCCTTTAAATCTTTTTAAGAGAATTTCTGCTCTTTCTTTTGCTTCATGCTCCCGTTCTTCCATTGCGAGGATGATGTGAATATATTTCTTGGGAAGCGATTGTCTCGTTAAGGCTTCAAGGGTGGTACCAACCTTTGCAGCGCTTTCACCAAAATTTGGAATTACAAGTACATGATGGACTTTGTCAAAGTCTTTGAGTTTTTTTGCTTTAATATACCAGTTTTTTTCCTCTGCTGCCTTTACCTTTTTTGCGGCCAGAGATGTTAAGATTATTAGAGATATAGATTTATATAGCCAGTACATATCGAAAAAAAGTATGAAGTAGGCAGTGGCTGTCGGGAGAAATAGAGACCCCCAAATTGGAGACAATACAATTGTCCATACGAGCATTCCTGGTAGAAGTTCAAGAGTTCTTCTGGTTTTTATAGGGTAGCGTGTAAAGATTTTTTCAAAAAAGCTAGTCATTTTTTTGTATAAAAAATAAAGTATGAAATTTTAGAATTGAGACTTACTTTAATTTGCTAAATAATTTCTTAGTATTTTTGTTTGTTTGTTGTTCAAATTCCTCAAACGATATGCCTTTTAAATCAGCTATATATTGTCCAGTAATTATAGCATATCGGGGTTCATTTCTCTCTCCCCTGTGGGGTATTGGTGTAAGGTAGGGACTATCTGTCTCAATGACAATTCGATCAACTGGTGTTATTTTAGCCAGTTGAGGTAGGGCAATCGTCTCGCCGGGTGCAACTCCTTTGTAGGTAATGTTGCCATCAAACCCGATATAAAATCCTAGCTCGAGTGCATCTTTAAGAACTTGTTTTGATCCAGCAAAGCAGTGAAACATGCCCGGCGCGTTTTGTAATTTATGTTTGTTCGTTTTTAAAATCTTAATTACATCTTCTCCAGCATGGCGATTATGGATCTGAAGAGGAAGTTTTAATTTGTTGGCAAGATCAATTTGTGCTTGAAAAACTTCTTTTTGCAGAACGGGATCAACGATCCCATTTGATGAATATGAATAATAATCAAGTCCTATTTCTCCAATTGCCAGAGTTTTTGGATTTTGGCAAAGTTTTTCAAGTTTCTCAAGCCAATCTGATGGGAGATCAATCTTGTCCGCATGATGCGGATGTACGCCGACTATTGCAAAAAGATTTTTATAGTTATTGGCTAATTCCACAGCTTTTTCACTTGATGAAACTTGCGTCCCGACATTGATGATTTTGGTAACGCCCGCACTAAATGCTTTTTTGATTACATTATCAAAGTCCTCTTCAAATTTATGAAAGTTGAGGTGAGCGTGAACGTCTATCATATATTTAGATTTACTATTTAAGTAGTATGATTAAAGAAAATTTCATAAATCTTAAGTCATACGTTTTAAATCTTTATGCGATTCTAGGAAATAACGGTTGACCTGAAACTATCTCCGGGCCTTTGAATTGCTCTGCTATTTTTTCAGAGGTTTCAGGCATGAATGGTGTCAAAAGTATCGCAATTTCCTGTATTTGATCAACACAGTGAGCAAGAATGCTCTTGCATCTGTCAACATCTGTTTTTGCAAGTACCCAAGGTTTTTCTTCATTTATAAATTGATCTACCCTGGTGATTTTTTGCCAGATAAAAAATAAAGCTTCGTTAAATTTGTATTCGTTGATTGCATTTGTGTAGCCTGAGCTGTCAGAGACATGCTCGATTGTGTTTTTTGTGGTTTTCATTTGTTTGTATTCGACTGACTCACAGAGTTTGGCAACTCGGGAAACCAGATTTCCAAGTCCGTTTGCCAGATCGGAGTTGTAGGCTTCTTTTAATCTTTCCTCAGAAAAATCCCCGTCACTGTATGGTGAAAATTTGGCTAGAAAATAATAGCGAATAGTGTCAGCTGTATATTTATCAGCAAGTGCGATTGGGTTAACTACATTGCCAAGAGTTTTGCTCATTTTTTTTCCATCAACAGTAAAGTATTCATGAACAAAAATTCCCTTTGGTAGATCAAGTCCTGCAGACATCAGAATAGCTGGCCAGTAAATTGCATGAAATCGGATAATACCTTTTCCAATCACATGAAGATCAGCAGGCCACCACTTGTTGTATTTTTCATCCTGAGTTCCAAAACCTGTACCGCTCTGATAGATATTTAAGGCATCAAACCAGACATACATTCTTTGATTATCATCACCAGGAACAGGAACTCCCCAATTTTTAGCGCGTTTGTTTGATCTTGAAATACTTATGTCATCAAGTCCGCTTTTTAGAAAAGACAGCATTTCGTTTTTTCTAAATTTTGGGAATATCTTTATTTCATCTGATTCTATTATTTTGATAAGCTGGTTTTGATATTTTGAAAGTTTGAAAAAATAATTTTCTTCAGACACTTCTTCAAGTTTTTTACCAGGGTGTTCAAAGCATTCTCCATTTTCGTCCAACTCCTCTTGTGGATAAAACTGTTCACAGCCTATGCAGTAAAGTCCTGTATAGGATTTTTTATAAATATCGTTATTTTTATCGCAAAGCAGCCAGAGTTTTTGGCTTGCTTCATGATGGGACTTACTGCTTCCTTTTTGCCAAATGTCAAATTCTACATTTAGTTTTTTTGATAATTCATAAAAAGTTTTTTCATTTTTGTCAATAAATTTTTGGATCGGTATGCCTGCTGCTTCTGCAGCTTGGACATTTTTAAGCGCGTTTTCGTCTCCACCGCAAAGCAGTTGTGTTGTGTCGCCGAGAATCTGACGGTATCTTCTGATCGTATCGCTTTGGACAAATTCCAGAGCGTGTCCGACGTGAGGAGGGGCATTTACATAAGGAATAGCGTTGGTGATAAAAAACTTAGCCATGGGTTTTGTTTGTGACAATAAACAAATTGTACCAGAGCTTGAGCCTATTTTCTATATGCAAAGAGGAGTTCAAGTGTTAAAAACAGACCTGCAAGAAGAACCAGAAAGAAAGGATGACTCAATCCATTCAGGCGAAAAACAAAGATGCTTATTATAAAACCTGCGACCAGAACACCATGTGCTGTATTTTTTAATAGATAGGTAGATGTGCTGAAGGAAAACAAAAATAAAAGAGTGAGAAAAAAATATGTGGTATTGAATCCCATTCCGGCAAATTTCAATTTATAATCTGGCGGAAATAGGAATGTTAATCCAGCTATTCCAAAAAGGGTAAATAAGCTAAGCAGCAAAAATTTGATGGGTCTTTTTCTCCAATGCATGTTTATCAATTTTATATCTAACTATCTGCAAGTTCCGTCTCTTCCACCTGAATTCGATTTGCAAGTTTGTCCAGAAGGACATTGATCATTTCCTGCAACATCACATGATTTCCTGGTAGGAACACCCTGATCACTTTCTAATCCTGGTACTTTCAGTATGTCAATGCCGATTAGCTGTAGGAATAGAAACGAGAAGATAAGAAACATCAGGCCGACTATTGCAGCAATCATTTGCTCTCTTGCTTGTTGAATCTGGTCAGGATTACCTCTGGAGGTCATTATTTTGTATCCTGCGATCATTATCAGTAATATCGCTATTCCACCAGCCATGCTTATCAGGAATCCAAATACACTAACTACAAAATCACTTGGTTCAGTCTTGAATGTTCCAAGAGCTGTATTGAATTCTGCGCAAGTACCGTTTTCGAATTTTTTACAGGGTGGAGATGGGGCAGGTTGTTGTCGGTCTGTGCTGTCAATTTTTTTGCATGTTCGGTAGGTGTCGCCACCCTCTGCTACACAGGTTAAGCCTTTTTTACAGACCTCAATTCCTCTTCCCCCGATTGTATCGCCATTGTCGCAACGTTGGCCCTCGCTTCGGCTAAACTCAGGCATGCATACAGCGCTACCTCCACCGAGTCCCAGTCCTGGATCAACACAGGTTAGTCTTTGGTCTGGGTCGCAATGATTAAGAATTCCACAGGTTTGTCCTGGACCAACTGCTGCTGCTGAAGCTGGATTTGGAGTAGTGATTATTAAGATCAGGAAAGAGAAGAGAAAAAGAATCTTTTTCATATCTTCAGCATTGCAGAAAAATTAAATTTATGCAAGATATTGAGATTGACTCTTGACATGTTTTGGCAGTCATGTTATATTAGTGCCAAGTCTTGTAAACAAAGAGTTATTGCTAGCAAAATTATGCATAATCTGACTCAAAGGCAGATTGAGATACTGCGAAGTATCATTGAGGAGTACATTGAAACAGCAGAGGCTGTAGGTTCTGAAACGATTGAAAAGAAACACAACCTGTCAGCTAGTCCAGCAACCATCAGAAATGAGATGGTGCGCTTAGCCGAGTATGGTTACATAAAGAAGACGCATTCGTCTGCGGGTCGTGTTCCGACAGCCAAGGGTCTCAAGTTTTACGTGAGAGAGCTTATGAAGGAGAAAGAGCTCTCAACCATGGAAGAGGTTGCACTCAAAGAAAACGTTTGGGATTACAGGGATCGTATGCAGAGATTTCTCAAGGAAGCAACTAGATCGTTGGCCGCAAAAACCAATTCTTTGGCAATTGCGACAACAAGCGAGGGTGATATTTTTTCATCAGGATATGCAAACATCCTGGATAAGCCCGAATTTTTGGATATAGATGTCACAAAAACGCTTCTTGAGGCGCTGGATGAATATGACTGTTTTGCAGGGATATTCGCAAACGTTCACGGAGATGAAGAGATACATGTGTTGATAGAAGATGAGCTTGGAGATGGACTTCGTGGGCCATACGGGTTTATTTACACGGATTATACGACACCTATGAATGTTCAGGGAAAAATCGGAGTACTGGGACCTGCTAGACTTTCATATACATCTATAATACCGATAGTTAGATATTTTGGAGCAATGATTAAAGAAAGTGCTCAGGGATGGTAGCTAGAATTAAGAAAGATTTGGAAATAGAAATATAAAGATGATAAAAAAACAAAATGATAAACTAGAAAAGGAATTTACAGAAGTTGATGATTTAGGAGATGAGGACAATCAGGTGGAGATCCTTAAAAAAACAGTATCGGTATTTGAGGAAAAATACAAAAGAGCACTTGCTGACTATCAAAATTTACAAAAGAGAGTAGATATCGACAAAAAGAATTGGGTAAAAATAGCAAATCAGGAACTTTTGGCAAGGCTAATACCTGTACTTGATACATTAATGTTAGCAGGTCAGCATATTGATAATGAAGGATTAAAAGTAAGTATAGATCAATTTTTAGAGGTTTTAAAAGTAGAGGGAGTTGTAAAAATTGATGTAGATAAAAAAGAATTCAATCCGGAAATTATGGAGGCGATAGCAGTTGGCGAGGGAGAGGAGAATAAGGTAATAGAAGAGATTAGACCAGGATACATGATTTATGATAAAGTGTTGAGGCCTTCTCAGGTAAAAGTGGGGAAACATTCATAAAAATATGGGAAAAATAATAGGAATTGATTTAGGAACAACAAATTCAGCAATGGCTGTAATGGAGGGTGGATCACCAAAAGTGATTCATAGCGCTGAAGGGCGAAATACTATTCCATCAGTTGTTGATCCGATTGCGCATGTTGTAGGTGATGTTGCCAAGCGTCAGATGGCGATCAAACCTAAAAAAACTGTGTTTTCAGTCAAGCGATTGGTTGGTCGTAAATTTAAAGATAAATCGGTTCAAGATGACATTAAATGGCTTCCATACACAGTCAAGAGCGGACGAGATGACATGGCAGTTGTTGAGGTTGATGGTAAGACATTTACTCCTCAAGAACTCTCAGCTAAAATTCTTCAAAAGATTAAAGCAGATGCTGAGGCATATCTGGGTGAGAAAGTAACTCAGGCTGTGATCACAGTTCCTGCGTACTTTGATGATTCAGAGAGACAAGCTACCAAACAGGCAGGAGAAATTGCAGGACTTGAGGTTTTGCGTATTATTAACGAGCCAACAGCTGCTGCGCTTGCATATGGCTTGGATAAGAAAAATGCCCACACAATTGCTGTTTATGATTTAGGAGGTGGGACATTTGATATTTCTATTCTTGAACTTGGGGATGGAGTTTATCAGGTAAAATCAACCAATGGTGATACGCATCTCGGTGGAGATGATTTTGATCAGAAAATTATTGATTATTTAGCTGATGAATTCAAGAAAGAAAATGATGTTGATCTAAGAAAAGATCCTCAGGCTCTGCAAAGACTTAAAGAATCAGCTGAGAAAGCAAAA
Source organism: Candidatus Levyibacteriota bacterium (assembly GCA_029260965.1). Taxonomy (GTDB): domain Bacteria; phylum Patescibacteriota; class Microgenomatia; order Levybacterales; family UBA12049; genus JAJDCH01. The sequence continues at coordinate 252,014 of JAJDCG010000001.1, forward strand.
ATTGAACTATCAAGCTCTCAAGAGGCATCAATCAATCAGCCATTTATAACCCAGGGCAAAGATGGACCCCTTCACTTGACTTTAACCCTGAGTCGTTCCAAGCTTGAACAAATTGTAGATGAGTTGATTCAAAAGACTTTAAAGCCTGTTGAAAAGGCAATAAAAGATGCAGGAGTTAAGGTGACAGATGTTAACGAGATAATAATGGTAGGTGGTATGACTCGCATGCCAAAAGTTGTTGAGGTAGTTGAAAAGTTTTTTGGTAAAGAAGTAAATAAGTCAGTAAATCCAGATGAGGTGGTAGCAATTGGTGCAGCTGTTCAAGCTGGAGTATTGGGTGGAGATGTAAAAGACGTATTGCTTCTGGACGTAACACCATTGACTTTGGGACTTGAAACTCTGGGTAGTGTTTCAACGCCTCTAATTGATAGAAATACTACGATTCCTACCTCCAAATCACAAACCTTCTCAACTGCTGCTGATAATCAGACACAAGTAGAGATAAACGTGCTGCAAGGAGAGCGTCCGATGGCAGCGGACAATAAATCTTTGGGAAGATTTATTCTTGAGGGTATTCCACCAGCTCCTCGTGGTGTCCCGCAAGTAGAGGTGACTTTTGATATTGATGCGAGCGGAATTCTAAGTGTGAGTGCCAAAGATAAAGCAACAGGTAAAGAAAATAAGATCCAAATTACAGGAAGCACTGGTCTCTCAAAAGATGAAGTTGAGAAAATGACTAAAGAAGCAGAAGTACACGCTGCAGAAGATGAAGAGAAGAAGGGTAAGATTGAGGCACGAAATCACGCAGATTCTCTCATATTTACATCTGAGAAAGCTCTCAAGGATGCAGGCGATAAGGTTCCAGATGATGTAAAGACTGAAGTTGAAGAAAAAATAAAATCACTCAAAGACATTTTGGACAGTGGTAGCAAAGAAGATTTGGAGAGTAAAACAAATGAGCTTTCAGAATCGCTTCAGAAAATCGGTCAAGCGGCATATGAACAGGGTCAAAAAGCACAAGAAGAGCCAGAAATAGAAAGTGAAGAAAAAGATGGTAAAGCAGAAGATATTAAAGATGAAACTTCTGAAAAAGATAAAGAAAAACCTGTTGAAGGAGAAGTGGTAGAGTAAATCCTAATTTCTAATTTCTAATATCTAAACAATTTCAAAATACAAATAATTAAAATTTAAAACGTTTTGATAAATGAATTTTTGATAATTTCGATTTGTTTAGGATTTAGATATTGGAGTTTAGGATTTTTTATTTATTATGGCGAGTGAAAAAGATTATTATCAAATACTTGGAATTTCAAAAAACGCAACTGATGCAGAAATAAAAAGCGCGTATCGTAAGTTGGCCCTTGAATATCATCCTGACAAGAATAAATCAAAAGAGGCTGGTGAAAAATTCAAAGAAGTAACTAAAGCATATGAAGTGCTTTCAAATTCTTCTAAAAGGCAAAATTATGATCAATTTGGACATAGCGCTTTTGAGCAGGGAGGAATGGGTAGTGCAGGAGGCGGTGGAGGAGGTCAAGCAGGTGGTCAATACGGACCTTTTAGCTACCAATACTCAACCAGTGGTAATGCTGGAGGGTTTGATTTTGGAGGTGGAGTTGATCCTTTTGATATATTCGAGCAGTTTTTTGGTGGTGGATCACCGTTTGGCAATAGAACCAGAAGACCTGCGTATTCAATTCGAATTAGTTTTGATGAGGCTGTAAAGGGAGTTGCTAAAGAAGTGAAAATTGATGGAAAGTCAAAAAAAATAAAAATACCAGCAGGTGTTGATAGTGGTTCTAGGATCAGATTTGACGAATATGATGTAGTTGTTGACGTTGCATCCAGTAGCAAATTCGCGCGCCAAGGTTATGATATCGTGACAGAGAAAGAGATATCGTTTCCACAGGCAGCACTAGGGGATGAGTTGAAGATTGAAACAGTTGATGGTGAGGTAAAGATTCGTATACCCGCAGGTACTCAGCCCGAGACACTGATAAGACTTGCAGGAAAAGGCGTTCCACATGTTAGAAGTGGTCAGCGCGGTAATCATTATGTAAAAATAAAAGTGACAGTTCCCGGCAGGTTAAGTCGTGAACAAAAATCCCTCCTCGAAGAACTCAAAAAAACCTCATAGCTTGTTTAGTCCCTAAATTCACATATTTAAAATAAACGTAAGTATATAGATATAGTCGACGCGTAATTTAGTAATTAAAAGATGATTTATTACTACCAGTATACATACCGATAAGAAACAGTATCTAAGTTATGTTAATATAATTTATATGTCGGTGATTATTGCGATTGGAGGCAAAGAAGTGGGACCAATCCTTCCAGATGGAGGTTTTAATAAGATCAAGCATGGCAACCTACACAAAGAAATTATTACTAGAACAGGCAAGAAGCATCCTAAAGTTTTATTTATCCCAACAGCCAAAGATGATCGTGAAGATTATATAGAAGGATTCAAGAAATATTATTCTACGCTTGGTTGTAGCCAGATTGATACATTGTACCTTCTTAGATCCAAGCCCTTACCAGGTGAAATAAGATCGAAAATACTTTCAGCAGATGCTATTTATGTAAATGGTGGCAACACCTCAAGAATGCTAGCTACATGGAAAAAATATGGCGTTGACAAGATCTTAAAAGAAGCACATAGAAAAGGAATAGTAATGTCAGGTCATAGTGCTGGTGGGGTTTGTTGGTTTAGCTATGTTTGTTCAGATTCATTTTACAGACACGAACCATTTAAGCTAAAAGCAATAGGAATAATAAATGCTTTGGTGTGTCCGCATTATGATACTGAGCCTTTTCGTCAAGAACCGCTAAAGAAGATGATGAAAAACACACCTGATGTTGTAGGAATAACCCTAGACGAATACGCAGCGATTGAAGTAATAGATAATAAATACAGAATTCTTACTGCAAACTCAAAAGCAAAGGCACATAGAGTTTATTGGGATGGTAGCGAGTATGTTGTTGAGGAAATTGAGAAAATGAAGGAGTTTAGAGATTTGAACCAACTACTTACTAAGTCAAATGCTTGAATCATTTCTTCCCAGCTATTTTCAGTGGTGGCATCTGCCTGTTATTTTTATTGCAGGATTAATTGGCGAGGGGTATGGAACAATAATAGGTGGCGGAAGTATTGTCATGCAGGGTGTTATGATTTTTCTAGGTGTCCCACTTCAATCAGCAATCGCCACAGATAATGCAGGAGCTTTGGGAACAGAGGTTGGTATTCTTTCAGAGACTAGAAAGAAGGTTGTAGAAAATAAAAAGCTAGCCATGTTTATGGTAATTCCTGTATTTTTAGGTGGAGTTGTTGGTACATCTTTTCTTCTTACTATACCATCAGCAGTAATAAAATACTTGATGATTATTGCCATTTCATGCTTATTATTTTATTCGTTATTTCTAAAAAATAAACTCAAGATTCAACTGTCAATAAAGTATCAATATCCAATACTTTTTATCCTTCTATTTTTAATTGGTATTTATAATAATTTTATAGGTATTGGTGAGGGAACGTTTACAAAAATTTCAATAATGTTAATTCTTGGCACGACTTTTATTAAAAGTCACGGAATAAAAACTGCAGCCATGATTCCTTCAAGAATTTATTCATTAGTCATAACAGCACTTTCAGGGCTTATTATTTGGCCATATTTACTAGTATTTTGGGTTTCAACATTTATATCTGGTAAATACGCTACAAAATTTATAACACTAATTCCAGAAAGATATTTAAAACTTGGATTAGTAACCTTAAGCATTATTTTCATTTTCGCTCTTATTTTTGTGTATTAATACGTTTTTTTAGCTTTGGCGTTTGAGATTTTGAGGTGATATATAATTGAATTTTCTATTTGATTTATTGGGATTTTGTGTGATACTGTTTAAGTATGGCGGTTTCTTCTTGACCTGCCTTTGTCATATGAGGAAATTATCTCTTTTAGGAGTTGTTTTATTTACACTCTTTTCATTTTTTACTTTACCCACTGTAGCGTATGCCCAAAGTTGTGATGTGGGGTATGTAGCAACAGATTTTGGTTGCTGGCCTGGTAATCCGATTGGTTTTGTGCAGGAGTTTTATAGCGTAGGCCTTGCCTTTGTGGCAGGCATTGCGATCCTAGCGCTGATTGCTGGAGGCTATACGATCATGACCTCACAGGGTAATCCTGAGCGTGTAAATGTAGGAAAAAGCTGGATATTTTATGCAATCGTTGGGCTGCTTCTAGCAATTTTTGGATATGTGTTTATAGAGGTTGTGGTTGTAGATGTTTTGAAAGTTCCTGGATTTAGCTAAGTTTTATGAAAAAAATACTGTCCATTTTTTTGTTTTTTATTTTTACGATAGGAATATTTTTAACACCTGGATTGGTGCATGCTCAAAGCATACCGCCAGGTCTGCAGCTTGATACCATATCAAATCCAGGCGGTGAGGGTACTCGCTGGACACCTGATCCTGAAGTAACCTTTGTAGGACGTAATGCTGCGAGGTCTGGACTTCTTTTGGATTGGACACTCAGGAATTATAATTGGGTTTGTGTTTCAAAGGCCGATCCTAGCGCAAGGGTTTGTGACAATAGCAATAACCCCTTGCGGACTTTTTGGACAAGGATTGTTTTTAATATCGTAACCCCACTTCTTTTCTTGGTAGTTATGGCAGCTGCCATAATTCTTATCGTTACTCGTGGGCGTTCTATTACTATAATGCGTTTTTTGCCAAGATTTATCATTATTGTTTTATTGGTGGCATTTTCGTTTTCTCTTGTAAGTTTTATTTATCAATTTACAGATGCGATACAAGGCTTTTTCTTGGCGCCACCTGATGCAACTAGTACAAATCCAGGAGACCCTTGTCCTCCGAATTGTATTTCAAATGCAGATCTTCTTTTTGTGGGTTGGCCATATGAAGAATTTGTGGGGCTTCGAGCAATTGGCGATGACAAGTCAGAGGCTATATATACAACTCTTCTTCTGACTAAATTGACAGCTTTTACGTATTATGTGATGTGGGGAATGCTTACACTTAGGAAGATAATACTATGGTTTTTTATAGTTGTATCACCTGTTTTTCCTCTTCTCCTTTTTTTCTATCCTGTACGCAACACAGCAAAAATTTGGATAGGTGAATTTTTTCGTTGGACATTATATGGACCTCTTTTTGCAATTTTTCTCAGCGGATTGGTTTTTATGTGGACTCAAAAGATACCTGTTGATATATCGACAGATATCGGAGTAAGGTCGCAAACTCCGACAACGACTAATTTGGCAGGTGAAACAGTACCAATTATTTTCCCTACAGCTGTAAATATACTTCTGGGAGGCCCCCAGCAATTCGTGGAACCAGCTAATAATGTCAATAAAACTGAAACTTTTGCCCTTTATATTGTCGCACTTCTTATGCTTTGGGGAGTTATTATTATGCCGTGGATACTTCTAAGAATTTTTCTTAGCGAAGCAGCAGGTGTTGGCAAGGTGGGGAGTGCTGCGGTCAATCAATTCGTGGGTAAGGTTAGGAATAAAATTGGACCATCACCAGGTAAGTCTCCTGATGGTGGGGGTAGGGCACTAAACCTGCCGTTTGCAAAGAAGTTTAGTCCACCGACTCCCCCAGCAGGTGGTGCTGGTCTGGCACGTGAAATACCACGTGATGTATCTGAGTCAAGAGCTGCAAAGAATGTATATATGCCTTCTGCTCAGGTAAAAGCACAGGTATTGACTGCTGCAAACGTGAATCTGCCTACTTTGCGAGACATAGCAAAATATGATAGTTCGTTAATGAATCGTGACCAACAAGGGGAGATAACAAGGCTCCGTCAAAACTTGTCAAAGATTGCGAATCCTGCATCTAGCTCAACTTCAACAGAGCGTGAAAAGTATACACAAATAAGAGAAAAGCTCACGCGGGAGAGTATGAGTGGAAATATACTGGCAACCTCTATTCTTAATGCAGCAAATAGCGCTACAAGGCATACAGCTCAGGTAACTACTACACAGGTAAGAAGTATGCTTTCACAAGTTGCGAACCCTCAGTCAGCTACAACTCCAGTCATCAACAGGGAAAAACTGGAAAGCATGAATAGATCGCTCACGAAAGCAAAAGAAGAAGGCAATTCACTAGCTATTGCTGCGCTTTCAGTCACAGATAAGACGTCTGAGGCAGAGGTAGAGAAATTACAGGAGCGGATCCGTACAGCTCGAGAAAAGCAGGATCCAATTGCATTGGAGCTTTCAGAATTAACAGATCAGAAGTCGTCGATTCCCGCAGTTAATCGTGTTCAGACGGTTAGTAGGGCAGATTATGAGGCAGTTAAAGATCTTTGGAAGGAGAACTATCACAATCAGGAGGTTCCTCAGCAGATGGGGTCACGTACAGAGTGGATTAAGAAAGATACAGAAAAAATAGAAAATATAATAAAGCTGCTTTCTTCGCAAAACGAAGAAGAAGTTACAAAAGGAGTTGGGGAAGTATCAGATATTCTTCCATTCCTACTTGTTGGTGGATTTTCCCAGACAGAAATTGTTTCATACCTCAAAGCAAAAGAAGAGGCTGGACAAGAGATGGTTAAACAGCTCGAGAAGGAAGAAGAGGAGAAAGTTGTGGTAAAGGTAGGTAAAAAGACAGAGCAAAAAGAACAGGCTATGCACATGGAACAGACGATCCCTGATGAAGAAAATAAACCAGGTGGGACTAGTTCATCACCAGCTGAACCCGAGGATGCACTTGTGGGGGTAGAGAATCAGTCTCAAGAACAAAGGGATCAGGATAAACAATCTAACAATGATGACAGTGCAGACAAAAAATAAAACTTGTTGTTTTACCAAATTTGTTGTTTAATAGAGGTATAGGTCTATGTTTGGTACTCTTTTCAATCAAAAAAATGATAATGAAGAAAAAAAACCTGTCCCATCCGGACAAGACGCCTCTGTTGCAACTGGGTCTACTCCCGTTCAGGATCAAACTACTCCTATTGGTCTAGCCAATAATCAAGATCAGACATCTGCACAGTCGACAGAAAGTGTGGGAGTACCACAGTCGCAGGAAGGACAACAGCAAGCTCCATCAGGAACCCCAACCCAACCAGGCGCTGTGCAAAAGGACGATGATACAACTGGGGCGAATCCAGTTCAGAATCAGGGCATGTCTGCTCTTTCGCATCTTGATCCACGTGCAGCTCAGGTTTTGACACATGCGCAAGAGGAAACCAAGCGTATCAAACAGCAGTTTATTGAGCCAGACCAGCTCCTTTTTGGACTTTTATATGATGATCAGATCTACAAGATTGCTGCCAAGTTCAAAGTAGATAGTGGAGTAATTTCAAAAGAAATCCAAGCTCGTGAGAAGATGGGAGCCTACCATGGCCAGCCAACCTTGAGTCAGATATCGCAACAAATTTTCGAACAAAGCTATAGAGATGCAAAAATGAGAGGTTCCAATTTTGTTTCGCCTGAGGACATACTTGTTACGCTTTGTGCGCCGACTACAGATACAGGAAAATATCTTGAATCTCGTGGATTTAAGAAAGAGGCTGTTGTAGACACTCTTTCAAAAGACACTAATCTCAACTACAGCAAGAAGACTGTACTTGAAAAATACGGAACCGATCTTACTGAAGAGGCTCGCGCAGGCAGGTTGGATCCTATTGCTGGACGTGATCAGGAAATTGACCGTATGGTGCATATTCTTCTCAGACGCACCAAGAACAATCCGATTATTATCGGTGAGACCGGAGTTGGAAAGACAGCAATTGTTGAGGGGCTTGCGCAAGCAATAGCCAAGGGAGATGTTCCACAAGAATTGAAAGATAAGAGAGTGTTTCAGTTGGATGTTGCATCTTTAGTTGCGGGAGCATCACATAGAGGAGAGTTTGAGGAGAGGCTCAGAAGTGTCATCAATGAAGTTTTGTCATCAAACAATCAGATAGTTCTTTTTGTTGATGAGGTCCATTCATTGCTGGGAACAGGAGAGGGTGAGGGAGTAAGTGCTGCCAATATTATAAAACCACATCTTGCCCGTGGTCATTTTCAGATGATTGGTGCAACCACAACCATTGAATACCGAAAAAACTTTGAGAAAGATAAGGCTTTTGAAAGGCGTTTTCAGCCTGTGACAGCAGAAGAGCCATCAGAGGAAAATGCATTTCTCATGCTTAAAGTTCTCAGACCAAAGTACGAGAAATTCCACAAAGTAACCATACCTGATGAAACGCTCAAGGAATGTGTCAAGCTTTCCAAAAAATACATTGGCGAGCGATATCTTCCTGATAAAGCAGTTGATTTACTTGACGAGGGCGCATCAGATGTGAAGCTGATGGCGGATGAGGGAAGACGTAAAGATACAACCCTGAGAAAAGAAGACGTAGAAAAAGTTGTAAGTAACTGGACAGGAATTCCAATAACAAAGCTGACAGAGGATGAATCTGAGAAACTTCTTAAACTTGAAGATAGAATTCATCATCGCTTGATTGATCAGATGGAGGCAGTGGTTGCTGTTTCTGAAGCTGTAAGACGCGGAAGGATAGGTCTGGCATCTGCTAATCGGCCGATTGCATCATTTGTCTTTCTCGGTCCAACAGGTGTTGGTAAAACAGAGCTTGCAAAGACTTTGGCTGAGCTTCTTTTTGGACGTGATGATGCTATGGCAAGACTGGACATGTCTGAATACATGGAGAAACATGAGGTTGCTAAATTAATTGGTGCGCCTCCTGGTTATGTTGGTTATGAAGAGGGTGGTCAGTTAACAGAGGCGGTTCGGAAAAAACCATATTCAATAGTTCTTCTTGATGAGATTGAGAAGGCACATCCAGATGTGTTTAATATTCTTCTTCAGCTCCTGGAGGATGGGAGGCTTACTGATAATAAAGGTAACACAATATCATTCAAAAACACCATTGTTATTTGTACGTCAAATATCGGAAGTTCCATGATTCAGCAAGAACTTTCAAAAACAGATAAAAACGTGAAACATACACCAGAACAAAATGCTGAATCGTTTAAGCATCTTCAGGGATTAGTAAAGGAGGAGCTTATTAAATTCTTCAGGCCAGAGCTTCTTAACCGATTTGATGATGTTGTTATTTTTAAGCCCCTTTTGCAGGAACATATGGCAGGTATAGCAAGGCTTGGGATTAAAAAAACCGCTGGTCTTCTCAAGGAGCAGGGTTTCGTTCTTCAGTGTACAGAAAAAGCTATAGCACAGCTTGCTAAAGATGGTTATGATCCTGTCTATGGTGCGCGTCCATTGAGAAGACTTATCCAGACAGCAGTTGAAAATCCTGTGGCTATTGCTATTATTTCCAAGAAATTTGCGGTAGGAGACACAATAGTTGTTGATTATGATTCAGGTAAAAATGAGTTTGTATTTAAAAAGGGTGCATCAGCGAGTGAGAATATAAATCCGAAAAAAATTCTTCTTGAAATTGTCAACCCAGGTGATATTAAAGACAAAGCGAAGAAGGATCAATTTACCAAACTTCATGACGATTTGGTCGTAAAGAGTAAGGGAGGAGATAGTCTCGCAAGTTCTATTATGTCTATAACTCCTGATACGTCTGATGAAACAATTAAAGAGATTCTTGATAATTTGGAAAAAGCAAAACAAGGTGGAGACATGCTCTTTACTGATGTGTTGACAGCAGTTAATGCTGAAATGGCTGAGGAGGCAGAGGAGGCGCATGAGGCAGAACCTGTGACTAAATTTAAAAAACTTCTTCAGCAGGTCATAAACCCTCTTTATTTGTCCGCACCAGGAAACAAAGAGAGGTTTAGTGCTCTTTATGACAAGTTATCTGTTGCCAATCAGGAGGGCAATAAGTTGGCAGGTTCAATACTGGCGATAACTGACATTACTTCAGATGAAGACATAGCTGTTATCAAAAAGCAACTTGAGGAGGCAAAAGCACAAAATGATCCTTTTGCAACAGAAGTTCTTGCAGTTCTTGAAGCAGGCACAAAAACGGATGAGGTTGCTAAGTTGCGTGAGACTGTAGGATTTATCGTGAACCCGATTACTGCTGAAAGCTCAGCAAAGAAAACACAGTATGATGAGATTAGGGTAAAGCTAGCGGCGCTTTCTGAGAAAGGAAATGCTGTGGCATCTGCTGTTATGGGAGTAAGTGATGCAACTACCGATGATCAGTTGATTCTTATTAAGACTCAGATTGAAAACGGTAGAAATAGTAATGACGAGGCAGCTCTCCTTCTTTCAAATGTCTTGTCTATGTCACCAGCGGTTCAGGATGCGCAGGTGCAGATGGCCAAACAGAATACAGGTGCACAGCCGAAGGATCCTAATCAGGCATATCCATTTGGTCCAGGGCAGCAATCTCCGCAGCCGATTCAGCCTTCTGTTGCTGGAGCTGCTCAGACTATGCCTGAGGGGGGTGCTTCTGCGCGGGTTCAGACTGATGGACAATCAGTAGGTGGTCCTACATTTCAGTCGCCTGTTCAGGATGGTGGAGCAGTTGCACAAGGGGCAGGCATGGCAGCTCTAAATGAGCAGTTAGAGAGGGATAATCAGATTATAAATAATCAACTTGAATCCGAAGGCGAAAGTATCGCGTAGTGAATGACAAAGGCAAAGGAATTCTTCAGTTACAAATAAAATTCAAAATTTAAAATCAACATTTTTACTAATCCACTTAGATCTGATTATGGCTCTATTTCAGAGATGGAAGAAGCAAGACTTGCTAGAATTAATCTAGAATTTGCAATAATATATTTTTTAAATCTGAATCAGTATTTACAGGTTTTGGATCTCTAGGATTAAATTCGATCGTAGAATGCATCAATGAATAAAAGCTTCTGTTTGTAATTTGTCTACCCACAACTTATACTAAAAGTACTGTCTATGGGAAGTTATGCATTTTTACCGTTGGTTTTTTTGAGGTTTTGGTTTTTTGAGGCGCCATTGGGTTTGATAAAATATTTTTTATCTTTGAACACAGCTTTTTTTGAGCTTTTCTCATTGCCTCTTTTGATAAGAACCTATTTCCAGCCACTTAAAAATGAGTATAGGAAGGGGCTGGTTGGTTTTTCCCGCAGTATGGGTATTGCGGTCAAGACTGTTCTTATTTTTGTCGATTTGTTAATTTTTATTCCACTTTTGATTTTTGAGACTGTGGTAATAGTTTTGTTTTTTCTATTTCCGATAATTACAGTGGCGCTGTTGTTTTATTGACAGAGACTATGAAGGAGTACGCAAAAATTCACTATTTTTATACGAGAGCTATCACGAGAACTATACGTCTTTTTGTGTTTTCGATCCTAGCACTCTTTGTCTATCAGGGGGTTGAGAGTGCAGGTATTTCTAAAATTGTTGTTTTTCTTTTTAATGTTTTTGTGATGAATGAGGTATTTTTTCGCTACAAAATAGGACGCATAATGCCAGAAATGAAGCTTGAAAATAATAATGGAAAAGACATTTATAAATCGTTCACTCTACAGGCAATGTCACCATTTGTTACGGAAGGAAATCTGGAGGGGGTAATAAGCAAAATATTAGAGAAGCCAAAGATTAAAAAAATTATGCAGAAGATCAATCTGACTGAAGAGGAGTTGGTGTTTCCTGAAATTGATAAACAAACCCTCGCAAAAAGCGCTTATGATGCTGCAGTTACATTTGGGGCTAAGTATGTGACCACAGTTGATGTTTTTGCAGCCTATTTCTTCCTCATAGAAAGAGACAATAAGTTACTTTTTGCGAAACAGCTAAAGCTGGATGATCTTATTAATATATTGCATTTTATAAGAGTGAAATATCCCGATGAAGAAGATCCAAAAAAAAGAAGAATTAGTATGTCTGGGTCTGGAATGGGAGAGGCTCTGGTTACAGGATGGACACCCGAGACCAAAAATTATACAAATAATTTTACCTCAACAGCACTCAAAGAAAGACCTAGCCTCAAAGGGCGGGAGGGGGAATTCAGAGGAATGCTTGAGGGTCTAATCAAATTTGATTCAAACAACGTTCTTTTGGTGGGTGATATAGGATCAGGTAAAGAGAACTTAGTTAGAGCACTTGCATATTATAGTTTTGAGGGTAGTATCGGAAAATATTTGAATCATAAAAAAGTTCTGTACTTGATGGTTGGGGCACTCACCGCTGGTGCTGTTAATAGATCTGATCTTGAAACAAGGCTACAGAGCATTATTGCAGAGGTGACTCATGCCCAAAATGTAATTCTCTACATTCCAGAATTCCAAAACATACTAGGTGGCACATCATACGGCATAGATCTGTCGGGAGCACTTCTTCCATATCTTAAATCAGGCGCGCTTCCTATTGTTGCGAGCATGACAACTGGTCAATACAAGTCTTATATGGAAAAAAATCCCCTGAGAGAAGCCTTTACAATCATTCATCTTAATGAGCCTGATGCTGATATGGCAATTCAGATGGTGTTATCAGACGCAGAAAAAATTGAGAGGAAATACGGTGTAATACTCAGTTATCTCAGTATTGCAAGCGCAGTTGAGCTCTCGAGTCGTTTTCTTCAGGACCAGGTGCTTCCGGGTAGCGCCATATCACTTCTGTCTTCAGTTGCCAATAAAGTCTCCAGTTCAAAAGATGCTCCCAAATACGGTAAAACAAAAAAGAAAATAGTTCTTGAGGAACATGTTGTAGCAGCAGTAGAAAACGAGGCTAATGTTTCGATCGTTCTCCCGACAGGCGATGAAATAGAGCTTCTTTTACACTTGGAAGAAAAGCTTCACGAGCGCGTAATTGGCCAAGATGCAGCGGTAGAGGCAATATCAGAGGCTATGCGGCGTGTTCGGTCAGGTATAAAAACTAGTGAAAAACCTGTATCCTTTCTTTTTCTTGGTCCAACAGGTGTGGGTAAGACAGAAACAGCCAAAGCGTTGTCAGACTTTTATTTTGGTGGTGTGAAGAACATGACCAGGCTTGATATGAGCGAGTATGCAGATGAGGCAGGAGTGCGTCGTCTTCTTGGAGCGCCCCCTGGCGCTGGTACGGAGCGTGGAGAACTTACAGACAAAATTCATGACCATCCATCAAGCCTAATTCTTTTGGATGAATTTGAGAAAGCAAATTCAGAGATTCATAATCTATTCTTGCAGGTTTTGGATGATGGCAGACTAACAGACAATAAAGGGCAGACAGTCAGTTTCCGAAACGCTATTATTATCGCGACGTCCAATGCTGGATCTGAATTTATACGTGAGCAGGTAGAGAAAGGGTTGGGTCTGGATAAGCTTTTTCAGCAAAAGCTTCTTGATCAGCTTCAAACAACTGGTATTTTTAGACCAGAGCTGTTGAATCGGTTTGATGACGTAGTTACATTTAAGCCACTTGATGATAAGCAGGTTGAGGATGTGGTTCGGTTAATACTTGCAAACTTAAGCCACAATATGGCTGATCAGGACATAGTGGTAAGTTTTGATGATGCGGTGGTAGAGAAAATTTCCAAGGAAGGTTACGACAAGGAGTTTGGTGCTCGCCCCCTCAAACGTTTTATTCAGGATAACATAGAGGATATGATTGCTCAAAAACGTTTAACTAGAGAAATTGATAGAGGAAAAAAAGTCAGTTTCTCAGTTGATGGGACTGGAGCTATGAGTTTGGTTATTTCTTAAACAAACTTCAACCTTGTGAGATTTGCCTCGATTTGCTATACTTACCGATACTATGCCGGCAGTACAAAGATCAGAATTTTCATTGGCACTAAATCAAATCGCCTCAGAGCGAGGAGTTGATGTTGATGTTGTTCTAGATACAGTTCAGAATGCTATTTTAGCTGCATACCGCAAAGATCATCCCGGTGTTGAGGTGGAAGACTACAGGGCTGAGTTGAACCCACAGACAGGTGAGGCACATATATTTGAGGGAGATAAAGATGTAACACCCCCCGGTTTTGGGCGCATAGCTGCACAGACTGCGAAACAGGTTATTTTGCAAAAGATCCGAGAGAAGGAAAAAGAAGCCATATTTTCTGATTACAGAGACAAGGTTGGTACTGTGCTCAACGGAATGATTCTCCGCTTTGCAGGCCCTAATATTATTGTTGATATTGGAAAGACTGAGGCTATATATCCAGTTGTTGAACAGATTGCAGGTGAGAGATATCATCTAAATCAAAGACTTTCTTTTTATCTTCTTGATATTCGAGAGGGTGCAAAGGGAGAAGAAATTGTTTTATCACGAGCTGCAAATGGATTTGTTGAAGGTTTGTTTAAAAGAGAGGTTCCTGAGATTGCGCAGGGATCAGTTGAGATTAAAGCAATTGTCCGTGAGCCAGGAAATAGATCAAAAGTTGCAGTATTTTCAGCACAACCAGGTATTGATCCTGTTGGTTCATGTGTTGGTCAGAAAGGTGTCCGTGTGCAGTCTATTATTCAAGAGTTGGGAGGAATTGAAAAGGTTGACATAATCCAGTGGGTAGAGGAACCGAAATCATACATTGCCCAATCTCTTTCTCCCGCCAAAAATGTGTCAGTAGAGATTGATGAAAAAGAGAAAGTAGCACATGTTGCTGTTCCCGCTGAAGAACTCTCACTTGCTATTGGCAAGGATGGTCAAAACGTTCGTCTTGCTCACAAATTGACAGGATACAGAATTGAGATTGAGGGAATTGCTTCTGCTTCTAATGAGGCTGAAGCGATAGTAAAAACAGAAAAAACAGTTGAAGAACCACCAGCTGTGAAGTTGGAAGATTCAGATAGCAAAGAAGAAAAAATTGAGACCCCAAAAGTTGAAGAATCAATAAACGAACCAGAAGCAGTAACGGATGAGACCCCTAAAAAAGATTCCGAAAAGACAGATCAAGCCGAGCCTGAGGTTGAAGATAAAAAAGAGGAATAATTTCTAAATGACAAAATTTTTTTTATCTTTTAAAAATTTGCATTTTGATAATATTTCGAATTTCGACCTTGCTTGTCAGCAGGTAGGTATTCGAATTGCGAATTTAAAAAAAATATGGCTAAGAATGAATCAGCAAAGGAAGACTCAAATCAATATTTCCCCCCTGTCATAACAGTGCTTGGTCATGTTGACCACGGTAAAACCACACTTTTGGATGCTGTGCGTAAAACCTCAATAGCAGATCGTGAAAAAGGTGGCATTACTCAGAAAATCGGTGCATCCGAGGTCGAGATAGAGCACGAAGGCAAGAAACGTAAGATTACTTTTATTGATACTCCAGGTCACGAGGCATTTACAAAAATGCGTGGACATGGAGTGAACGTATCTGATGTCAGTCTTCTAATTGTCGCTGCAACAGACGGTGTAAAACCACAAACAAAAGAGAGTATCCAAATCCTTCAGGATTCAGGTACTCCATTTATAGTTGTGATTACCAAGGTAGATATGCCTCATCAAAATATCAACGATGTCAAGCAGAGTATTGTTCGTGAAGGCGTGATGCTTGAAGGATTAGGTGGAGATGTACCTGTCATAGAGATATCTGCAAAAACAGGCCAAAATATCAAGGAATTGCTCGATTTGATACTTTTGGTTTTTGATCTTCACAAACCAGCAGACTATTTTGAAAAAATCTCTAAATCTGCCCCTGTCTCAGCGGTTGTTATTGAGTCAAAGCTTGATACACGAGTGGGACCCAAAGCAGCAGTTGTTGTTAAGAATGGTGTACTAAAAGTCCGCGAAGAAGTGCAAATCGAGGGCGAGGTATTTAAAATCCGCTCACTCATGGACGATCGGGGCAAGCAACTGTTGTCAGCATGTGCAGGTCAGGCTGTGGAGGTATTCGGGTTCAAGCAAGTGCCTCCTGTAGGTGGTGTTATTACCGATAAATCGGTAAAAGTAGAAAAGAGGTCGTCTGTGAAGGATGAGCCACTTGCTAAAACTGCAATTTATACAAAAAAAGAAGAACACAAAGGTTTATCTGTTATTTTGGTTGCGGATACACTTGGCTCGCTTGAAGCTATTACTAGTTCCCTACCTGATGGTGTAAAGATTGTTTTACAAAAAACAGGCGAGGTAACTGATGCTGATGTTGTCCTTGCCAAATCAACGGGTAGTATAGTGCTTAGTTTTGGCACAAAAATAAAACCTGATATTACAAAATTGGCAATGAATGAGAAAGTTCTTCTCAGAAATTATGAAGTTATTTATGAACTGATAGACGAGATTAAAGATGCACAGGAAGGAAAACTGGCCTCACAAATGGAGCAGATTTATGGTGTGGCTCATGTTCTTGCTAAATTCCCCTATGAAAAGACACAAGCATTAGGTGTAAAAATAGACGATGGTAGATTGGCCAAGGGTGATCGTGTACGCATAATGAGAGGGGATGAGGTTGTGGGAGAAAATAGCATCAAGTCTCTCAGGGTTGGGAAAGATACTACATCTAAAGTGGAGGTCGGAAAAGAGGCGGGAGTAGTACTTGCAAAAGAACTTGACATTTTGGTAGGAGATGTGATACTATCCCATAGTTAAACTGACTATATGGATAACCAAATAGGACAAAAGTTGAAGGATTTAATCGCTTCAGGCACAAGTTTTGGTGTCGCAGTTGGCTCAGACCCTACTCTTGATGAGATGGGGGCAGCACTTTCTCTGTATCTGATGCTTAAAAACGCAGGTAAAGAAGTGTCTATAGCATCGCCCACAGACCCCATTGTTGAAGTTTCATCTTTAGTCGGAGTCGATAAAGTAAAAAAAACCCTTGGTGGTGGATCAGGTGGCGATCTTACGGTCTCGTTTCCATACACTGAGGGAGAAATCGAAAAGGTTTCATATACTCAGGAAGAGGGTTTTCTCAATATTATAGTTAAAGCAGGAGAGGGTGGTCTTTCGTTTGGTGAAAAAGATGTGAAATTCACAAGGGGTGGTGGGGCGCTTGATGCAGTGTTTGTTATCGGCACGCCGTATCTTGCTGAGGTTGACAGTCTGTTTGATACAGAAAATCCTGATATAAAGATTATAAATATTGACAATAAGCAGGAAAACGAAGGTTATGGAGATGTGGTGCTTGTTGCAAGTAGACTCTCATCTGTAAGTGAGGGAGTAGCTGATTTGGCGCTCGTTTTGGGTCTTAATATTGATGCTGATTCAGCACAAAATTTACTTAATGGTATAACATATGCTACTGGGAATTTCCAGAATAAAAATACATCTCCGCTTGCTTTTGAGATGGTATCGCTTTTGATGAAGAAAGGTGCTGTTCGCGAGGTTCCCGAAAGTGCGACAAAAGGTATAAGTATGATGGGACAAAGAGATGACAGAAAGTTCCAAAACAGGAATCAACCACAGAACCGTAACCAGTCATCGCAGAGACAGGATGGTCAGAGGAAATCTGACATTAGGCAAAGTCGTGGTGGATTTGAGCAAAAACTTCAGGAAAGAGTAAGGCAGGAGAGAGATCGTGAAGCAAGACAAGGGCAGCAGGGCAATAATCCGCCTGGGAATAAACCCCAGCCACAAACACAGCCTCGCGTAAGTAACCAACAGGATGCTGATGTCATTGGAGAAGCGCCAATAGATTGGCTCGCACCCAAGGTCTACAAAGGCTCAAGCGACGTATAGCAAATTCCCCTTGTGATAAATTACCGGAAGTGTTATAATGCTTAAAGTTGATAAATAAAAAAGAAATAATTAAGTAAGTTATGCCGCTAAGTACCGCGCAGAAGCAACAAGTAATTGATGAATATCAGACAGTAAAGGGTGACACCGGTTCTCCTGAGGTGCAAATTGCACTTTTGACAACCCGTATTACACGTCTTGCTGATCATCTAAAAGAGCACGCGCATGATGTTCATTCAAGACGCGGACTTCTCTCAATGATTGCTAAGAGACGCAGGCTCATAAACTTTCTTAAGAAAGTAGATGACAAGAGAGTTAAAGATATATTAGGAAAAATAGGAATGAAGGCTTAGGAATGTATTTGGATTAACTTCAACCACATCCATAATTAGTCGCAAAATAAATAATTAATGAATAAAAAAACCTCAGTAGACATAGAATTTGGTGGTAAGACACTAATACTTGAAACAGGAGAATTGGCGCCACAAGCGACAGCATCAGTGCTGGCTCGTCTTGGTGATACAGTCGTTTTAGCAACAGTTGTTGTTGGAAATCTCAGACCCGATATTGACTATTTCCCGCTAAGCGTTGATTACGTCGAGAGACTTTATGCAGGGGGGAAAATCAAGGGTAGTCGATGGGTAAAAAGAGAAGGTAGGCCCTCAGATGAAGCAATCCTCGCTGGTCGCGTGATTGATCGTTCGATTCGCCCACTTTTTCCAAAAGAATTCAAAAACGAGGTTCAGGTAATAGTTACAGTTTTGTCAGTTGATGCAGAGAACGAGCCTGACATATTAGCTCTCAATGCTGTATCAGCAGCGCTTGCTATTTCAAAAGCACCATGGAATGGTCCAATTGCAGGGGTGAGGATGGGTTATGTAGAAGAGAATGGTGATCAGGCAGCATTTCTTGCCAATCCTACTGTAAGTCAGGCAGAGCATTCAACCCTTGACATAATTGTTTCCCAAAGCAAAGACAAGACTGTGATGATTGAGGCAGGTGCTATGCAGGTTGCTGAAAGCGTGGTATATCAGGCTGTAAAAGATGCGCATGCTGAAACAGCTCGAGTGCTGGATGGGATTGAAAAACTTGTTAAAAAGGTAGGACAGGAAAAGCTTCCTGTTCCTGAGAATCCGGCTCTTAATGAGGCAGTAGCAATATTTGAAAAATCCTACAAGGCAGAAGTAAAGAAAATAATTGAGACAAGGGTTGGAAAAGAAGGCGGCGGAGATGAGTCGGGGGAGTTGATTGCAAAGATTCATGAAGATTTGTTGGTGAAAGATCCAGAAACAAAAATTGATAAAAAGACCCTCGCAAAAGCTCTTGAGAAAGTAATGTTCAAACTCATCAGAGCTGAAACAATATCAAAGAAAAAGAGAGTGGATGGTCGTGGGCTCGGAGAGATACGTGAGATAACTGGTATGACAGGGATTCTCCCTAGAACTCATGGATCAGCTTTGTTTAATCGGGGAATTACACAGGCACTTAGTGTTGCTACTCTCGGATCTCCTCGTCTTGAACAGCTTATAGAGTCTGCAGAGGGTGAGGAAACAAAAAGATATATTCATCATTATTCTGGTCTTCCATATTCGTTTGGACAGGCAGGACGTATGGGTTTTACCTCGAGACGAGAAATAGGTCACGGAGCTTTAGCAGAGCGTGCTTTGCAGGCAGTTATACCATCACAGGATATTTTCCCGTATACAATTCGCGTTGTCTCTGAGGTTCTATCACAAAATGGATCTTCATCAATGGCCAGTACTTGTGGCTCGACACTTGCTCTCATGGATGCTGGTGTGCCTATAACTGCTCCAGTTGCTGGTATTTCAGTGGGTATGATGTCTGACGAGAAGGATTATGTGCTCCTTACTGACATCATCGGTCTTGAGGATTTCTCTGGAGATATGGATTTTAAGGTGGCAGGAACATCAAAAGGCATTACTGCTATTCAATTAGATGTTAAAATTCCAGGTTTAACCCTTGAACAGGTTGAGGAAATTCTGGCTCAGGCAAAGGAGGCTAGAGCAATTATTCTTGAAAAAATGGATACAATCATTCCCTCTTCAAGGAAGACTGTATCAGAATATGCGCCAAAGATTGAGAGAATCCAAATACCAGTCGATAAAATAGGTGAGATTATAGGTCCCTCTGGCAAGAACATAAAGGCAATTATAGCTCAAACAGGTGCAGAGGTGGATGTTGATGATAGTGGCATGGTAAGCGTATCAGCTGTGTCTCAGGATTCAGTTCAGGCTGCTGTTGATTGGATATCTGGTATGACACGCGAGGTCTCAGTCGGCGAGGAATTTGAGGGTACTGTCAAGAGGATTCTTCCGTTTGGAGCATTTGTTGAATACCTACCAGGTCGCGAGGGAATGGTGCATGTTAGCAAGATGAAAGCAGGCACTTTTGTTAAGGATCCATCTGAAGTGGTTGCAGTAGATGATAAAGTAAAGGTAAAAATAGAAGAGCGTGATCAGCAGGGAAGAATCAACCTGACAATGATTCTTGATGGCAGTGCTCCATCGGGTGGTGATGCACCACGAGGAGGCAGGGATTTTGGAGGAGATCGAGGAGGCGGTCAGAGGAGTGAAAGATCATTTGCACCTAGACAGGGTGGATCTTTTAATCGTGCACTAAGGCAGGGTGGATTTGAGAGAAACGATAAATCTGATCATCCTTTGTCTCAGCAGTTGAGACGAGAAAGTTTTGCCAAACCAGGTGGTGTTGGAACCCGCAAATTCCCCCCGAAAAAAAGATTTAGTAGGTAGAATTAAACCTTAATCTCTTCCCCAGTTTGTAGTCCCAAAAACTTAATATCATTTTGAGTGAAATAATTTTTGAGTCGTGCATAAAAGGCATCTCTTGCTGTAGCATTCCAATGCCAGTCATGGATTGGTATTATAATTTGAGGTTTTAGCTCTATGGCCTTTTCAATCGCTTGGGTCAAGCTTCCCCAGGGAGCTTGGATAGGTAGGGCTAATATTCTGCAGGTTCTTTTAAGTCTCAAATTGTCTCCTGGATGAGTTAGTGTTGAGAATATATTGAACAATGTGTTTTGAAATTGGGGTGCTGCGAAAAGATGTTCATGTGGTGCATCAATTACTTCTATGAATTCATTCCCTTCAGTCACTGCTTTGATATCTTCCTTTGCCAGGATATCCACAACAGATCGGTTAGTAATAATTTGAAGATTGGGAAATTTGGATACCAATTCTTTGATAAATGGTAAATAGAAATGGTCAGGATGTTCGTGAGTAATCAAAAGGTAATCAAGTTGATCAATAGCTTGTATCTCAATTCCTTTTTCTTCAACAGAATAGGATCCTGGGTCAATAAGTATTGTTTTACCGTTTTCTTTTATCAGCAGACATGAATGTATATGTTTTGAAATCTTCATATAGGTAGTATATCAAAATATCTTTGCATTGATCATCAAATGTAGTAATATAAATATATGGATCCGACTGCCCAGACACCTGTTAGTGACTTAAATCAGCAAGGTTCTGACGACCAGGTAGAGCAGGCAAGGGGAGATGTGCCGATGATGGGACAGATCGGTCAGAGCGTGACTGATGCTGAGGCACTTAAGGCGGTTGATGATGTAAATAAGTCTCAGATTATTCACAACGACACAACACAGAGCGAAACACAAAATACCCAGGGGCAACAATCTATTACTGATCATGGAAAATCTTCTGATCAGATTCGCGCATTGGGTGAGAAAATAGAAAATGCAGCAATACCGCAGGAGTTTAAGGCAGAGTTACTAGACCGTATCGCGCGTCTTGGGATGATCCGTTCGAGTGCTGGCTTTCTTTCTAGTACATATATCATGGAGTATGAATCAACTTCTCGCTTCGTGAATTGGGTTGTAGAGATGCCATGGGACAAAAAGAGTGATGATTTACTGGATCTTAGTAAGGCCAAGGAAATAATGGATAAGAATCATCATGGTTTAGAACCTTTGAAAAAAAGAGTTCTTGAATATATAGCATCTCTCATGCTTAATATTAAAAATTATGGTAGTGAGGCACATTTAGTAAAGGCACCAATTCTGTGCGTGGTGGGATTGGCTGGTACTGGTAAGACTACGTTTGCTCGTTCTATGGCTGAGGCTTTGGGTCGCCAGTTTGAGCGAATACCGTTTGGTGGCATGGCTGATTCGAGAGTTTTACGGGGCCAGTCGAGATATTTTCCAGATGCAGAGCCTGGGCAGATTATAAAAAAGATGGTTCATGCAGGAACAAATAATCCTGTGATTCTTCTTGACGAGCTGGATCGTGTCACCGACACTTCACGGGCTAACATAATGGGTGTTCTTATTGAAATACTTGATCCAGAGCAAAACGTAAGATTTACAGATCATTATGTTGATTATCCTTTTAGTCTCCAGAATACACTTTTTATCGCAACAGCCAATAATGTCTCGAGTGTCTCGACCGCTGTTTTGGACAGACTTGAAATAATTCAGATGCCTTCATATAATGATGAGGAGAAAATTGCCATTGGTCGAGACTTTGTATTACCTAAAACTATGAAAATGACAGGACTTCTCCAGAATCAGATGACGATCGCACCAGAGGTTTGGGGACCATTAGTCAGACCGCTTGGTTATGATCCTGGTATTCGTGGCCTTGAGAGAATTATAACAGGTATGTGCCGTAAGGCAGCAACTGTTATAATTTCGGGTCAGGCACAGACTGTTTCGATAACCAATGAAAACGTGAAGCAGTTTCTGCCAGAATGGTAATTTGGAGCTTGGAACATGGTTTGTAGTAACTAATTTGTGATATACTACATAGATAAATAATGGAGAAAAATAATCAAAATAATCCTCAAAACCTCTCAAATCAAGATCAGGTAAAATTTGTAGCACTTGGTGGACTGGAAGATGTTACACGCAATTTATATCTTTATGAGTATAAAGATGAGATTTTAATCGTTGATTGTGGACTCGGATTTCCTGATGAGACCATGCTTGGCGTGGATCTACTTCTCCCTGATATTACTTATTTGCTTGATGAAGTTCAGAAAAGGGGTAAAAGGATTGTCGGAATGTTTCTTACGCACGGGCATGAAGACCATATCGGAGGAACACCCTTTATACTTCCTCAGCTTATGGATGGCAAAAAGACTCTTCCGTTTAATGTTTACGCATCACCGCTCACTGCAGCACTTACTAACGAGAAGATGAAAGAGTTTAATCTTCCCATCCAGGTTCAGACAGTTGAGTTTTCTGATTCGGAGGTTAATGTCGGTTCCTTTAGTGTGAACTTTATTCGCGTTACTCATTCAGTTCCAGATAGTGCTAATTTTTTTATCAAGACACCTGCAGGTAATTTTTTCCATGGAAGCGATTTCAAATTTGATCTAACACCACATGATGGCAAGAGAACAGAGTTTGAAAAAATTAATAAAGCAGCACAGGAGGGTGTGATCTGTCTTATGTCTGATTGTCTAGGATCTGATAGATCAGGACATTCCCTGTCTGAAAAATCCCTCACGAAAAATTTTGAACGGGTTATGCTTGATACTGAGGGTAAATTCATTATCACAACTTATTCATCAAATATTGCTAGGTTAAATCAGGTAATTGAGGCGTCTGAAAAATTGGGTAGAAAAGTTTGTTTTGTCGGCAGGTCTGTGCACAAAGTTAAAGAAGTAGGTATGAGACTGGGTTATTTTAATATTAAACCAAATACTGAGATAGACGTTAAAGATGTCGGTAAGTATAAGTCAAATCAGTTAACGCTTGTGGTTGCTGGATCCCAGGGTCAGGAGAACTCGGCAATGACGAGGATTGCAAATGGCGAACACAGAGAGATCAGGCTTGATCCTCAAGATAGCGTGGTGTTTTCATCCGAGATAATACCTGGCAATGAAATAGCTGTTAGTTCACTCGTTAATGCTATTGCTAAAAAGGGCGCAAAAGTAGTGACATCTGATCCACCAGGTTCGTATCATGTATCAGGTCATGGTTCAGAGGGTGATCATGAACTTTTGGCTGCGCTTTTGAAGCCTCGGTTCCTGCTGCCGATAAGTGGTACATACAAACATATGAATTTTTACCGTGAAATGGCGATAAAGATGGGCTATGCTCGAAAAGATGTTTTTTTGGTAGAAAATGGTCAGGAAATGATGTTTGAAAAAAATAGAATGCGTTTAGGAAAAAAAGCAGGGATTAAGAATGTCTTTGTAGATCAAGTGTCAGGAGAAGAAGTAGACAGTTTTGTTATTCGCGATCGCACACGTCTTGCAAAAGAGGGCATGGTGATAGTGATGGCAGAGGTGAGGGCCTCAGATGGGCAATTGGCTGAGAAACCGATTGTGGTTACTAGGGGTGCGACACTTGCTGATTCTAGAGATTTGAGTGATGCCCTTGGTAGGGAGATTGACAGAATACTTGCTGAGCACAAGGACAAGGTAAATAATTGGGTTCATGTCAGAAAGCTTGTGAATGAGACTGCGCAGAAATTTATCTTCAAAAAATATCGCTCACGCCCCCTCGTGATGCCCGTAGTAATAGAGGTCTAACTTGACAACTATAGGCTTTTATGTTAAAGTATTATAAATGTGGTCTTCATGTCAGTTTTTACACTTGAATTATTTGCCTACTCAAACTTAAAGTTCTATAATAATCTGTATGCCTAGGAAAAGACGCAAAGGTCGAAGAAAGCCTTTTAAACTGAAGCTAAAGAAAAAAACTATTTATACGATCTTTGGATTGGGATTTCTTCTAGTTGGAATTTTTATGCTCTTGGGCATGTTGGGTTCTTCTTCCTCAGATTCAGCTATTGGCGCTAGGCTTGATGCTGCTTTTGGGGGACTATTATTTTTGGTGCCATTTGCTTTTATCTTTGTAGGATTTTTGTTTCTGCATTTGAAATTTTACCTTTCACGACTCAACGTAACGATAGGCTATATCTTGCTCCTTTTTTCACTGATGGGACTAGTGCGAGCGGGAAGCATAGGAAGGGCAAGCTATGTGGTTCTTGAAGAGATTCTCTCAGGACCAGGAGCAAGTCTTGTTTTCTTGACCGGAATATTGGTTGGGACGATTGTGTTTTTTGATACTTCAATAGATGAGATGATTCAGGCAATAGGTGCTATGTTGAGCACTTTTAATAAGTTGATTCCAAGAAAACTTTTTGCATCTTTCAAGAAAGATAAGAAGGAACCCGTTATCAACAAGGGCAAGCAAATGATGATAAAAGGAGGCGAGGACAAGGATAATAGACTTATGGATAAGCAGCCAATGGTTAACAAGAAGGATTTAGAAGTGTTGCCTGATACGCTCGTTAGTAACATGATTGGTAAAAACGCATCTGGCGTTTGGGAGTACCCTCCGTTATCGCTATTATCAGAAGAGTCAGGACAAAAAGCAGAGCGAGGTGACATAAAATTGATAGCATCCATTATTGAAGACACCCTAGCCAGTTTTCGTATTCAGGCAAGGGTTGCAGAGGTAAATCTCGGCCCAGCTGTTACTCAATATGCATTGGAGCTGTCGCTAGGAACCAGAATTTCTAAGATTACATCACTTGCAAACAATCTTGCTCTTGCGACAGAGGCGCCAACAGGTCAAATTAGGATAGAGGCACCAATACCTGGGAGAAATTTAATCGGTATTGAAATACCCAATAAATCGCTTGAGGTTGTGACTCTGAGACAAATGCTTGCCTCCTCTGTGATGCAAAAAGCAAAATCCAAATTGACAGTATCAATGGGGCTTGATGTGTCCGGCAACCCAATTGCAGTTGATTTGGCTAAGATGCCACACGTTTTGGTGGCGGGGACGACTGGCTCAGGAAAATCAGTTTTGATAAATGCATTTATTTCTTCGCTTCTTTTCAGAGCATCACCTCAGGAAGTTAGACTTATCTTGATTGATCCTAAAAGAGTTGAGTTCACGGGTTACAATGGCATACCACACCTTTTGACACCAGTAATCGTGGAGCAGGACAAGATTCTTTCATCATTAAAATGGGCTATGGCAGAGATGGATAAGAGATATAAGACTTTTGCAGAAAGTGGTGTTCGTAATATTGATGCGTATAATGAGCTTTCTGGTTTCCAGGCACTTCCTTATATAGTGATATTTATAGATGAGCTTGCAGATCTGATGATGTTTGCACCAGTTGAGGTTGAGGATGCAATAGCGAGGCTAGCGCAAATGGCTCGTGCAACAGGCATTCATCTGGTTATTGCTACTCAGCGTCCGTCTGTAAATGTCATCACTGGTCTTATCAAGGCCAATATTCCATGTAGAATTGCATTTAACGTTTCATCTATGATTGATTCACGTGTTATCTTGGATTCTTCTGGTGCCGAGAAGTTGCTTGGTCGTGGAGATATGCTGTATGTACCTCCTGATCAGGCAAGGCCAACACGTATTCAGGGTGCGTACATCGAGAAAGAGGTCAAAAAATTAGTGGAATTTCTCAAGTCCAAGAATTATCCGGTTGAATATACTGAGGAGGTTGTCTCACAGCAGCTACCTATAAAAGGTGTGGGGGCACAGGGAAGCGCAGGTGGAGGAAAGAGCGATGGAGAGTTGGAGGAGGCTATACGAGTAGTCTGTCAGTTTAATACTGCATCAGCATCATTTCTCCAGCGCAAGATGTCCATCGGATATGCGAAAGCTGCAAGAATTCTTGATCAGCTAGAAGAGATGGGAATAGTAGGTCCTGCAGAGGGGTCAAAGCCTCGTGACGTGCTGGTCCGTAACGCCGAGGAGTACTTCGCAGGTCAACAGGGGGATTCGTAATTAAATTGAAAGTTTAAGTCCATAATTATTTTGAATTTTAGATTTTCTACCTATGATAAGAATTGGTCAAAGACTTCAGAAGGAAAGAGCAAGAATGGGATTGAGCCTGGAGGAGATTTCTGAGAAGATTAAGATAAAGTCTCAGTTCCTGTCTGCAATTGAAAAAGGGGAGTATGACAAACTTCCGTCTCCTGCTTATGCAAAAGGATTTGTACGGAATTATGCAGCATTTTTAGGTCTTCCGGAAGCAGAAACTGTTGCTTTTTTTAAGCGTGATTTTGATGAAAAAAAAGCGCTAAAAGTTCTTCCAGATGGAGTAGCCAGAAAGCAAAGTTTTTCTCTAAAAAGAATGAAGATAAGGCAGTTCATGCTGGCAGGATTTGTAATATTGGGTTTTTTGATATTCATCATTTTTCAGTTTCGTGCTGCTTTTATTCCACCTCAGCTCGATGTCACCTCACCGGTCAATGGAGATGTGGTAGAGAGCGAATTTGTAGTCAGAGGAGTTACTGATGAAAAAGCTACAGTTTTTGTAAATGATGAACCTGTGGCTGTAGGTGTTGGGGGGAATTTTAGTAAGGTGATAAATCTTTTTCCAGGTGAGATAACGCTGACGATAAAAGCTACAAACAGAATGGGGCGTGAGGCTGTAGTGGAAAAGCAGATTACGGTTCGTTAGTAAATTTATCTTTTCACGATTTTTGTTCCAGATTGCATGGGTTTTGTATCACATTGTTTACGTTGACACTCCAGTTTTCATGGGTTAGTGTATATGAACTATGGTAGATCCTGTCCAAATGATTCTTCTGATTGTTATAGTAGTTCTTGCCGTACTTTTGGTAGTTCTTGGCATTCAAGTTTTTTTTATTCTTCGCGAGCTCAGAGTCACACTCAAAAAAGCCAACAAGGTTCTTGACAGTGCCAGTGCTATAACACAGGACATAGAAGAGCCACTTTCTGCAATCTCGTCTCTTGTTTTGGGTGTCAAAGCGACATCTGTATTGAAGGTGTTGGGTGTAGTCAAAGGATTTTTAGGCAGAGAAAAGGAGGATAGACACAATGGTAGATAGTAGCAATGGTCACAAGGGTGGTAATGGTTTTTTGCTCGGGGTTGTGCTGGGTAGTGTTGCCACGCTTCTTCTGACTACTAAAAAAGGTAGAGAAATTCTGAGGGAGGTTGCAGACAAGGGTATGGAGCGCTTTTCAGATCTTGAGGAATCTCTTGAGCGTGAGGGAGAAGAATATGTTGATCTTGAATCAGCAGACGACTACGTAGAGACTGTGCCTACTGAGAAAAAAACAGAGAATGAAGAAGGAAAACATGTGTCAGAAGAAAAAAGTGAAATGAAAGCATCCTCAAGCGGGAATATTGAAAAACCCAAAAAATCTCCCCGCCGCTTTTTCAGAGGAAAAAAGAGTTAGAGACCGTATTTTTGAATATTGGCGTTGTGCTGGTCAAATGTCTCGGCATAGCGGTTTATCCCATTTTGATCTGAGATGTAGTATAGATAGTCTGTCTCAGCTGGGTTAAGTGCTGCATTTAGTGCCTCAGCTCCAGGATTGGCGATTGGTCCAGGTGGAAGGCCTGGGTTCTCATATGTGTTGTAGGGAGACGACATGCTGAGGTCATTGCGAGTTAGATGTCTTTTCCACCATCTTTTTTCTTCTTCTTGGTATCCCAGCACATATTGAACGGTAGCGTCTATTTGAAGAGCCATTCCTATATCAAGCCTGTTGTGTATGACAGATGCCACAAGCGGTCTGTCTTCTGAGTGTCGTGCTTCACGTTCTATTAATGATGCGAGTGTAACTATTTCTTCTTGGGAGTAGGAGGTATTTGATGTATTCAGACTTTGGTATTTGCTGTCGAAATTATCACGCATTGTTTCTATGATTAGTTCAATTCCCGCATCTTTTGGAAAAAAATACGTATCGGGAAATAGATATCCTTCATAAAGTCTCATTTCGCGTCGCCACGACTCGTCATAATTTACTGATTTTTTTTCCAAAACGTCAGCTATTTCATCTGCCCGAAATCCTTCAGGTATCACAATTTGCATGTCAGACGTGCCTGTTTGAAGCGAACGTGCTATCTCTGTGGCGTTCATCGATGGTGATAAAAAAAACTCACCTGCTTGAATTTTTGATTCAAGTCCCAGTCTTTTTACGACCAGAAAAAAGATAACTTCATCACGTATAAGACCCTGTTTTTTTAAATCTTTTGCAACGTTTCTGACCCCTTCACCTTGGAGAATTGTAAAGTTTTTTATTGTTTTATTTCCCGGATCTGCTGGTCTGTTGCCGTTGAACCACCAAGCAAAAAAACCGCCTGAAAAAAGAATTAGAAGTACAATTAGAAATGAAAATTTTTTCATAAGTTTTTAAAATTCAATAATAGGAAAATTATCCATAGAGTCTTTTGCCTCTTTTAGTTTGTATTCGCTCTCGCTATAGAGAGTATAGACTGTGTCACCGATTATACACTGATCACCCACTTTTTTGTCAAGGAAGATGCCACTTTTTTTTTCATGAGGCGCTCCAAGTATTTTTGCAATTAGAGTCGCGTTCTTGCTATTTATATTTTTTATTGTTCCTTTCTTTTTTGTTTTCACTTGATAGGAAAATTTGCCAGGGAGGAGGTCCACGCTTTTTATTTCTGGATCACCGTTCTGAGCTTGGATTATCTCCTTCATTTTTAAAAGTGCCTGTCCGCTTTTGAGTATATCTTCTGCCCATTTATTCCCGTTTCCAAATTTTTCTTTGACTTCTTTATTTAGGCTTTTGCCTGCGCTGGTAAGGCAGAGATCGAGTAGGTTGCCTGCAAGTTTTAGTGCTCTTTTTTCCAAATCAAGAGGTCTCTCTTCATCTTGTTCTAAGACTAACAGTGCATCTTTGGTTTCCAGTGTTGGTCCGATTCCTCGTCCAACAGGTTCTTCCACCTTGTGTTCAATTACTTCAATTTTGACAGAAAATTTTCGTGCTAGAAATTCAAACTTTTCTTTGATTATTTTTGCATCATGTATATTTTTTACTTTTACATGTGGTCCGTAGGGAAGGTCAATTACTATATGGTTTGATCCGAAAGCTACCTTTTTAGCCATTATTGAGACAAGTATCTTATCAAACCCTTCATGCATGAGCGGTTTTTCAACTCTTATCAGTTCGTCATCGGCGGGTGCTATATCAACTCCTCCACCCCAGACAATGCAGCCATTTGTTTTTTTAACTATTCTATAAATTTCTTCTTTGTTAAATGTGACATTTGCTAAAGTCTCCATATCATCTGCTGTTCCACCTGGAGTAGTGATGGCTCGCGATGAGCTCTTGGGGATAAGAAAACCTGCTGATGCGACAATAGGCACTACAATTAGCGTAGTGCGCGTTCCCGGAACCCCACCTATTGAGTGTTTGTCAGCAACGATTCCTTTGAATTCAAGCGTGTCACCTGTTTCAATCATTGCTTTGGTGAGGAAGTAGAGTTCTTCATCAGAAAAGCTGTGGGCATAACCTGAGGCAGCGAAATAAGCTGTGAGTACATCGCCTAGTCTGCCATTAGCTATCTCATCCATGATAGCGTAGATTTCAGGATATGTCAGTTCTTTACCAGCAAGTTTTCTTTGGATGTCTTCGCGAATTTCAGGGTTAATCATGGGTTTTTGATCATTTGTATAGCGTCTTTGAAGAAATTTTTTATCAGATTCAAGATAAAGTAAAAAGCTGTATTGATCCATCTATAGATGTATGGCCAAATTCTTTTCATGAAAATTATAAATTGTGATTGCTGCATGTTTTGCCACATATTTTATTGATCCAGTCTTGCTTTTATGATAAGTCTTTTCCAGATGGTGCCGGGGGGTGTACAGGTGATGATCGTGATATAGGAGTTGTCAAAATTTTGTGTGAAATATGATGTATCTTCAGCATCAATTACAGATATGTCAATTATTGAATAGTTATATTTAGTATTATTAACTGTTGCGATGATTTTATCTTTTATCTTAACTTCATGGATTTTTGCAAAAATAGTCCGATAATTTTCTGGATCATAGAGCTGGGGTAGGGTTGAATGTCCGAAGATTGCTGCAGTTCCCTTATTACCTGGCACAGCAGTACCAGGAAAGTGAACCAGGTTTTCGTCAACACGAGTGTTGGTTGTTGACACCACAGCATTGTTGATGTTTATTTTGGGAATAGAGATTGTATAAGACGAGATTTTGTCGTTAAATGTTTCAGTGCTTGTTTGTTCTTGTGCATTTGCGCTTGGTAGCCAGTTGCTGGATTTGCCACTGAGGGAATCTGCAGTAGACTGTATGATCCCTGATAAGTAGTTTTCTGAAATTACTGTATTTTGAGGTATAGGTGATGCATAGTTGTTGTTGGCAAAGACACGCTTGGTATAAAGCTCCCAGGAGATAATAGGAAAAAAGATATAAAGACCGAATAGAAAGGCAAGTGCTGAAATTATCAGTCCAGTGAGGCGGATTTTTTTTCTGTTTTTTACTTTGTCTTTTTTGGTGTAAACTTGTCCCATAGATTATTCTGCTTCAACAACAATATTGATTTTGTTTGGAAGGCTAGGAAAAAAATATGAAGGTATAAAGATACCAGGTGAATATCTTATTTTGCTGTCTGATACTTGCGGTAAGTTTGAGAGCATGCTGGTTGCTTCTTTTTTAGATTTTCCTTTGAGTGACGAGGTGATATCGTCAGATTTAATTTCAGGAAGGACCCCAGCCTCAGCAATCAGCTTAGCTGATACTTCTTGGTCATCGCGCTTTTTTAGATTTTCTGTTTTTACTTTCAAGGTATCATTTGCAATCTCAATGTTTTCTGATCCACCTGATTTGAGAAGTGTTTTTGTAAAATCTTCCAGATCCTGATTTCTATAAACCATTTCTTCAAAAACAACACTACCAGTAAGTTTTATGGTGCTTGATTCATCACCTTCATCTTTATCAAAGCTAGGTTTTGTTATTTTAGCTGAGAGGATTGTGGGAATGAGCGTTTCTCCAGTATTTGCTTTTTTGGATAATTCTTCTGATGCCTGTTTCTCGAGTTTTTTTACCAAATCCGTTTCTAGTCTGGATAAATCATCAGCGTCAACAACTGTTACTGTTTTTTTACTGCCTCCCGAAAAAGCATCATCATTGCGGGCAGCTAGTTCTGAATTCCCACCAATTGAAAATTTAGTTCCTGATGGTAGGTTTGATTCTTGACCTATGTCGCGAGCGGTAACTTTTACATCAGTAGTGCCAGGTTTAGTTCCAGAAAATATATCTCCTGATGCTGAGGCAACAGTGATGTTGTCATCAAGGGTGAAAACTAGGTCATTACTTGACTCAATAGTGGTCCCACTATTGATAGTGACTTTGCTTTTGGAATTGTTAAAAATCGTTACAGTACCTTTGGCTTTATCGCCGACATCTTTTTTACCAGTTGCTTTTGTTGATACATCTCCTGACACGGTTGTTGATATTGATTTAGCAGCTATTATATTTTGAGAGAAGTCATTTCCACCCGAGACAGAAAAGATCACATTCTCTTCTTCTTTGATTATTTCGGGTTTTATTGATAGTGCAATCTCTGCAGTTACAACATTTTGGTAAAAGAGCCATGACCCAATTCCGAGAAGTATGATTACACCTGCGACAATTCCCATGAGTTTTGTTTTGGAGCTTTTTTTGAGCAATGAAGGCAATCCAGAAAATTTGGATAAAGAAAGTTTTTTAGATAGTTCCCTTAATTTTTGAGTAATAGATAGGAAAGCTGTAAGAATTGCCTTCTTCTTTACTGCTTGTTGCTCTTGTTTTTCATCTTCTGATGTTTCATCATGGGAATTATTTTGTCCCAGATCAACCTCCGGAGAATCTTCCTCAGGAATAAGCGATATTGTTTCTTCTTTTTTTAATTTTGCAGCATCTATGTTTTCTACAAATCCAAAATTATCACCATTATCTGGTGTGGATGGTTTATCGTTTTTGATGTCTGGGCTATTATCTGCGTCCTTATTAGTTTCAGTTATGTCAGTTTTGCTGATTCCAAGTATTTCAAATCCCATCTGTTCACCTGCACCAAATGTAACTGCTTTACCATCAAAACCTTCGGGTAAAGAAGTGATCTGGGGAATATGTAGAAAAGGGATGTTTTTATTCCATTCGTGGTTTGTCAATTCCTGGGCGAGTTTTTCGGATTTTTTGGTCGGGAATAGTACAATTCTTGCAGGAAGGGTCGGAGCTGTGAAGTGTCGCAGGAGCTTGTCGGTTGTTTCTGCAAATGAATCACCAGTTAGTTCTCCTTTTTTTGTTTCAATTATTTTTCCTGCCCTAAACAGACTTACGTTTATAGATTTTTCGCCTGCCTCGATCATTACTGCAGAGAGTGGAGCTCCTTCTTCTTCACCAAGAAAGTGTGCAATTGCTTCGCTGACTACCATAAATCCGATTGGTTTCATATCAAGTTTATCTGAGGCGCGTTTCAATTTGGCGAGATTTTCTTTTTTTATTTTCTTGGTTTCTTTGTCAACCCAATCTTCTTTTACTCCAAATACTGTTTTTTGTGTTTCTATATCAGGTGGTAAAACTTCTTCTGCTTTGGAGATTGTTTTATCAAGGATTTTTACAAATTCTTCGTGTGTTATTTCATCAAGTGGGGTTGTGAACTCCTCACTATTTTGATTCAGGACTTTTAGCTTGCTTTCGTGCTCTTTGAGTATTACAGCTTCGGCTCTTTCGTCAGTAAGAAGTAGTGCGAGAAAATATTCGTTTTCTTCTTTATTTTTCTTTTTAATGAATGGAATAGGCAGCTTCATAAATTATCCAACCTTTGCATATATTCTTCTGAATCCGCGTCCCAGAGCATCCTGCTTTATAATTTTAAATGATTTCACTTCTCCTGTAAATTCTACATGAGGTCCTCCACAGAACTCAATAGAATATGATTTTTCAGGATTTTTGCTGTCTCCTCCTATGAAATAGATTTTGGATTTCTCGCCATATGTATCCATAAAGAGTCCGATTGCGCCCATTTCGTGCGCTTTATCTGTGGGGATCATTTCAAAATGAACTGGTAGGTTTGTTTTGATTTTATCATTTACTATTTTTTCAAGCTCAGTTAGTTCTTCATCTGTGAGTTTACGATCAAAATTAAAATCAAATCTGACTCGCTCGGAGGTGATATTGGATCCTGATTGGTGTAGATCTGTTCCAAACATGTCGCGAAGTGCTTTGTGCATCAGATGTGTAGCGGTATGTCCCATGACTGTTTGTTGGGAATGATCAGCAAGTCCTCCACGAAATTTCTGTCCCGCGCCTTTTTTGGAAAGATCTTTGTGTTCTTTCATCCTCTCTGCAAATTGTTGCTCATCAAATGTATACCCCAAGCTTTTTATTTGCGTAGGCGATAGTCCGTGTGTGGTATAGATCACAAATGCGTCCTCAGCTGAGATTTCTGATGTGCCCATAAGTTCATCACCGTATTTTTTAGCAATGAATTTTTTCGCTTTTTCTCGTGTACCATGATAATTTTGAGCCTCCTCAAGAATTGTGTTTTTAATTTCTTCGTAATTTGTCTCAATTTCAGGATCTGTTTTTTTATACTGCTGGACAACAGATTCAATTACGCTATCAATATCTTTTCCTTTTAATAGGTAAAGATTATCAAGACTTCTCCTTATTAGTCTTCGAAGTATATAGCCTTGATCAGTGTTGGATGGCTTGATTTTTGCATTTGTGATAAAAGTAGCAGCTGTTATGTGATCAGCAATTATTCTCATTTGAACCTCATGCCCTTCGTATGTTTTTCCTGTTTCTTTTTTGATGGCTTCTATGATTGGCGCAAAAAGCGAGGTTTTGAAAACATCAGGTTGATCCTCAGTTGCAAGAAGTAGTCTCTCAAGTCCGCCCCCAAAGTCAACGTTTGGTTTGGGGAGGAGTTTGAGGGTTCCATCTTCTTGTTTCTGATACTGCATAAAAACACTATTTGCAATCTCAACAAATCTGCCACAGTCGCAGTTGGGGTGGCATTTTTGGTCTTTGAATTTTGACTTCTCATGTATCTTGAGATCTGCTCCAAAGTCATAAAAGACCTCAGTACTTGGTCCTCCTGGTTCACCAGCTGGCATCTTGTCAGGCGGACCGGATCTGGACCACCAATTTTTGTCAACGCCGTATGGAAATATTTTTGCTGTGTTGAGGTTTTGGGAGTTTTCAAATTTTTCATCCCAGACGATATAATTTGCTCCTACTTTCTCTAACTCCTTTTTCCAATATGAGATTGCATCAGCATCAAGGCTCAGAGAAGGATTTTTTTTACCCTCTTTAATAACAGCATTTTCGTCTCCAGCAAAAACAGTAATATAAAGTTTTTCTATTGGTAGTTTCAGTTCAACTGTCAGGAATTCAAAAAGCCATGGGATTTCTCGATCTTTGAAATAATCTCCAAGCGACCAATTGCCAAGCATGCGGAAAAAGGTGGTATGGCGATTGTTCCCGACCTCTTCTATATCAACTGCGCGGAAAACGTTTTGCACATTTACAAGTTTTGTTCCCTCAGGATGCTCCTCGCCCAGAAGATACGGAACAAGTGGCTGCATGCCAGAGGATGTAAAAAGAGTGGTCGGATCGTTTTTCGGCACAAGAGGCGAGTTGGGGATTTTTTTATGTTCCCTTTTTTCGAAAAATTTAATGTATTTATCTACAATATCAAACGCAGTCATATGGACCATTATAGCATGATTGTGTTAGATTGGATTTCAATTTAAAAGCGCTTGACAAAG
This sequence comes from Candidatus Levyibacteriota bacterium, assembly GCA_029260965.1. Lineage (GTDB taxonomy): Bacteria > Patescibacteriota > Microgenomatia > Levybacterales > UBA12049 > JAJDCH01. The sequence goes on from JAJDCG010000001.1 coordinate 287,069, forward strand.
CCTGTGCATGTATGATATAAATTGAGTATTCTCAGTGAGTCACTAGATACAAGGGTAGAAACCCGAGTGTCTTTTGTTGTATTGGAACTACCACTACATATTGAGTTCGAACTGCCTTTAATCTTTATTACGTAATGCCTAAAAATTCCATTGCTACTATAAATCAAGATAACATACGCCAAAATTGGGGCAAGGAATATAGTGTCCTGCCAACTCTTGATCTTCTCGCAATTCAGAAAAAATCCTACGAACTATTCCAGCAAAAATACATAGAAGAAATCATTCAGGAAGTATCCCCAGTGGATGATTTTACTGGAAAGAATTGGTCACTTACTTTTCATGAGCATCAAATTGGAAAGCCTAGCATTGACCCTGAAACAGCTCTCTACAAAGGTCTCACCTACAATTCTCCCCTTACAATAGTAGTAACCCTTACAAATAAAAAAACAGGTGAAACTCATAATTCAGAGGTTTTTCTTGGAGATATTCCACAGATGACTGAGCGTGGGACTTTTATTATCAATGGAATTGAGAGAGCAGTTGTCAGCCAGTTGGTTCGCTCACCAGGTGTATTCTTTACTGGTACTCCAGATCCTATTACTGGAAAGATGCTTTATACCGCTGAGATCCGTCCAATTCATGGTTCATGGCTTGAGTTCTCCACCACGCGTTACCGCACAATTACCGTAAAAATAGACAGAAGAAGAAAATTCCTTGCAACAACATTTTTAAGAGCATTGGGAGTAGCTGATAATGAGCAGATAAAGGATCATTTCAAAGAGGTGAGTGAGGGTCAGAGCCCGTCACTTATTGACAATACGCTTGCCAAAGATGAAGCAACTAATGAGACTGAAGCTTTGATAGAGATTTTCAAGAAAATGCATCCTGGCGAGCCAGTGGTTCTTGAAAAAGTCCGTGAGTATTTTACAAATCTTTTTTTCAACAGCAGACGATATGATCTAGGTACTGTAGGGCGATATAAAACAAACAAGAGACTTAAGGATGTTCCAGGCTTTACTCCAACCAAGGAGCAGGTTTTAACAATTGATGATATCTTAGCTTCACTTTCATATCTGATGCAGCTTGATAACGGAGATGGAGACACAGATGATATCGATAGCTTAGCTAACAGACGTGTGCGAAGTGTTGGAGAGCTGGTGGCCGTTAATGCATTTCGTGTTGGAATGCTCAGGGTTGAGAGAAGTATCAAGGAGAGAATGAGTCTTCTTCAGTCAGACGTACCAATAACTGTTGCGAATCTTATTAATGCGCGTCCGATAATGGCAGCTATTAATGAGTTTTTCCGTACATCACAGCTATCAACTATTCTTGATCAGACAAATCCATTGGCAGAGATTGACAATCTTAATAGGCTTACTGTTATGGGAACGGGTGGTATTTCCAGAGAAAGAGCAGCCTTTTCAATCAGGGATATCAACAGCTCTCAGTATGGCAGGATTGATCCTATCCGTTCACCTGAGGGTCCCAATATTGGTCTTGTAACATATATGGCTCTATATGCCAAGGTTAATGAATTTGGATTCCTGGAGGCTCCTTATAGAAGAGTTGAAAAAAAGAAGAAAAATGGCAAGGAAGTTGCAATAGCAACTGATGAAATAGTTTACATGGCAGCTGATGATGAGAGAAGGCATCGAATAACACATGCAGGCGTGAAGATGGCAGATGATGGAGAGATTCTTGATTTGCGGGTTCCTGTCCGCTATAGAGGAGATTTTACAGAGGTGGACAGCAATGTGGTTGACTATATAGACGTGGTTCCACGTCAGGTTATCGGGACTTCCGCGTCTCTTATTCCATTTATTGCACACGATGAGGCAAACCGTGCTCTTATGGGAACTCACATGCAGTGTCAGGCAGTACCACTTGTTAATCCCCAGAGTCCAACAGTGGGTACTGGCATGGAGGGAGAGGTAGCATCAGTTATGGGCAGAGTAGTAAAGGCTCCATTTGATGGAAAAATAACTTTTGTTGATTCAGAAAAACTTATTCTTGAGGGTAAAAAGAAAGAAAAAGCAAATTATAGCCTGGATACTTTTGAAAGAACTTCAGCAGCAACTGCCTACACACAGCGTCCTTTAGTGAATACGGGTCAATCTGTTAAAAAAGGTGATGTTTTGATAGATGGGCCTTCTGCTGAAAGAGGCGAGCTGGCACTAGGACGTAATTTACTAATTGCTTATGCATCGCTTGATGGACTAGGCTATGAGGACGCTATTGTTATTTCAGATAGATTGGTTAAGGAAAACGCTCTTTCATCAGTACATATTGAGAAATATGAGGCAACAGTGGTAGAGACAAAGCTGGGTCCAGAGGAGACAACAAGGGATATCCCAAATGTATCAGAAGAAGATCTGGCTAACTTAGATGAATCAGGAGTAGTGGTTGTGGGGTCAGAGGTTGAACCAGGTGATATACTTGTTGGAAAGATTGCTCCAAAGGGTGAGACAGAGTTGACAGCTGAAGAAAGATTGCTTCGGGCTATATTTGGTGAGCAGGCACGAGAAGTGCGCGACACAAGTCTTAGAATGCCACATGGCGAGCGTGGAACTGTGATTAATGTTCAAATTCTTGACCGTAAGCAAGGTGATGAGCTAGAGCCTGGAAGCATGCGAAAGATTATAGTAGAGGTGGCACAGTTTAGGCATGTATCTGTTGGTGATAAACTAGCAGGGCGTCATGGAAACAAGGGTATTATTTCAAGAATCTTGCCTGTTTCTGATATGCCATATCTTGAAGATGGGACACCTGTTGATATAATAATATCTCCTGTTTCAATTCTTGCCCGTATGAATTTGGGTCAGATTCTTGAGGCTCATCTTGGTTTTGCAGCGGAAAAGTTGGGTATAAAAGTAGCTGCTCCTCCATTCGAGAAGATTGAGGAGGATCGTATGGTTGAGTTGATAAAGAAAGCTGGTCTCCCAGCTGATGGAAAGAGCCAGCTTTTTGATGGTCGAACGGGTGAGCCATACGAAAAGCCTGTGGTTGTAGGAATAGAATACATAATGAAGCTTATCCATATGGTTGAGGATAAGACTCATGCAAGATCAACCGGTCCTTATTCGCTTGTTACTCAGCAGCCACTTGGTGGAAAAGCGCAAATGGGAGGGCAACGTCTTGGAGAAATGGAGGTTTGGGCACTTGAAGCACATCGTGCGCGTTATATCTTGCAGGAGATGCTCACCATCAAATCAGACGATGTAGTAGGACGTGCGAAGGCATTTGAAGCAATTGTAAAAGGAACTGATATTCCAACACCAAAAGTGCCTGAGTCATTTAAGGTTCTTATCAAAGAGCTTCAGTCGTTAGGGCTTAATGTTGTTCCAGTTGGCGCAATTGCAGCTGATGAGGTTCAAGAAGAAAAGGAAGAGAAAAAATCAGCAGAAACAAAAAATGAGGTTGAGGCTCTAGAAGAGTCGCTAGAAGCAAAAGTTGTGATAGAAAAAGATGACTTAGCAGCAGATCATAAGGGTGAGCTCGATGTTGCTGAAAGTGGAGATGTTGAAGAAGGCATAAGCAGCTCTGATGAAGAGCAAAAAGAAAAAAACACAGAAGAGATTAAGGAGTAATTATGGATAAAAAGAACAGAAATTTACTAAAAGATTTAAACATAGCGGATTTCAAAGCGCTTAAACTTCTTGTAGCCCAGAATGAGGATATACTTAACTGGTCATATGGTGAGGTTACAAAGCCTGAGACCATTAATTATCGTACTCTCAGACCAGAGAAAGACGGACTTTTTGATGAGAGAATTTTTGGCCCAACAAAAGATTGGGAGTGTTATTGTGGAAAATACAAGAGAATTCGCTATAGAGGAATTATTTGTGACAAGTGTGGTGTTGAGGTTACTCTCTCTAGGGTAAGACGTGAGAGGCTTGGGCATATTACTCTTGCTTGCCCAGTTGCGCATGTGTGGTTTTTCAAAGGAGCATCAAGTCCCCTGGCTCTTCTTCTCGATGTGCCACAGAAGAGTCTAGAGGCTATTATATATTATGCTTCCTATTTTGTTACAAAGATTGATGAAGAGAAGAAAAAATCAGCACTCAGCGAGTTTGAAGACACAATTGAGAAGAGAAAAGAAGCATTAAAAGAAAACACGAAGTTAGAGGAAGACAGAATTAGTGCTGAAGCAGAAGGCAAGAAAAAGGAAATCAAAGACAAAAAGTCCTCAAAAGAGCAGAAAGAGCTTATTGAGCAAGAGGTTGAGCTTGCAAAAAGACAACAGATTACGCATCTCTCAGAGTCTCTAGAGGGAGAGTTAAAAAAGATTGACGAGATATCAGACATGGTAGCAAAACTTCTTAAAGGCTTGAGGGTTGGAAGCGTTCTCTCAGAAGATGAATATTTCAAGCTTCTTGAGTATGATATTCCAGAATTCTACACGATCAAAACAGGATCTGAGGCTCTATCAGAGGTTGTAAAGGGTCTTGATTTATCTTCTCTTATCGCAACACTGCGTACGGATTCTGAGAAAGCATCAGGGCAACGCTATCTCAAGATAATTAAAAGACTCAGACTGATTGAGTCTATGAGGAAAGCGGGAATTAATCCATCAGCTATGGTGACAGCTGTTCTTCCTGTTATACCACCAGATCTTCGTCCTATGGTTCAGCTATCAGGAGGTAGGTTTGCGACATCAGATCTTAATGATCTCTATAGAAGAGTTATAAACCGTAACAACCGCTTAAAGCATCTCTTGCTTTTAGGTGCGCCTGAAATAATCCTTAGAAATGAAAAAAGAATGCTTCAGGAGTCAGTTGATGCGCTCATTGATTCATCTCAAAGAAGTTCACAGACAGTCGCATCACCTCTTCGATCTCTTTCAGACATGCTTAGAGGTAAGCAGGGACGCTTCCGTCAAAACTTACTCGGTAAGAGGGTTGACTATTCAGGACGTTCAGTTATTGTTGTGGGACCAGAGTTAAAACTAACACAGTGTGGTCTTCCAAAAGAAATGGCGCTTGAGATGTTCAAGCCATTTATTCTCCGTGAGGTAATAACTCGTGGTTTTGCAACTAATATTAAATCAGCAAAGCGCTATATTGAAAAGAGACCACCTGAAGTGTTTGATATTCTTGAAGAAATTACCAAAAATCATCCAGTTCTTTTGAATCGTGCTCCTACTCTTCACAAACTAGGTATGCAGGCATTTTATCCTGTTTTAATTGAAGGATCAGCGATTCAGCTTCATCCATGTGTTTGTTCAGGTTATAATGCTGATTTTGACGGAGATCAAATGGCGGTGCATATTCCTTTGTCACAAAAAGCTCAGGAGGAGGCAATAAGACTAATGATGCCTGATCACAATCTTTTGAAGCCTGCAAGCGGTGATCCAATAACTCTTCCAAATAAGGAAATGGCTCTTGGTATGTATTACATAACAACTATTGATGAGGATTTGAGACGTGAAAAAGAGGCAGCGCGTTCGTTTGAGAGTTCCAATGCAGCGCTTCTTGCTTATGATCTAGGAAAAATAAGACTAAAAGAGCCAGTCAATCTGCGTATTAAAACCTCAGATGGTTTGACAAAGACAATAGAAACAAATATCGGAAGAATTATGCTTAACGAGCTTCTTCCTGAGGGCTTGAGGTATATAAATGATAATATTAACGCATCAGCTATCAAAAAGCTCATTACCAGAGCAATGAAGCAATATTTATCAGAGGAAGTCGCTGCTTTGATTGACAAGATCAAGAGTTTGGGATTTTATGGCGCAACCATATCAGGTGTGAGTGTATCTGTTTTTGATAATGAAATTGTGCCTGAGAAGACACAGTTGGTTGCTGAAGCTGAAAAGAAAGCAGCAAAGATAGACGAAGAATATCAAGAGGGTCTTATTACGCTTGCTGAGAAAAAGAGACTTATAAATGATGTCTGGATCAAAGTTACAGATGAGCTCTCATCAATTACATGGAAAAATCTTAAACCTTCAAATTCTATAAAGATTAGTATAGATTCAGGTGGATCTCGTGCAGGAGTCGAGCAGCTCAAGCAGTTATCTGGTATCCGTGGTCTTATTGTTGATCCATCAGGAAAGATTGTTGAATTACCAATCAAGTCGAATTTCCGTGAGGGTCTTTCAATTTTTGAATATGTTGCATCCGCAAGGGGTTCTAGAAAAGGTCTAACTGATGGTGCTCTTAAAACAGCAAATGCAGGATATCTGACACGGCGTTTGGTGGATGTGGCTCATGAGGTGATAATTCGAGAGGAAGATTGTGGAACCACAGAAGGTGTTTCGATGAAGACTACAGAGAAAACACGCACATCTACTCTTGGAGAGCGTGCGCTAGGTCGTGTATTGGCAGCAAACGTTATTTCAAAGACTACAAAGAAAATAATCTTGAAGGTGGGCGAAGAGGTAACAGAGGAAACATCATCTCTTATTGATGAGCATCAGGCAGAAGAAGTAGTCGTGCGTTCACCTCTTGCTTGTAAGCTTTCGTACGGAATTTGTGCGGCATGTTATGGTTGGGATCTCTCGACCAAGGAGCGCATCAATCTGGGTGTGCCTGTAGGAGTCGTTGCAGCTCAGAGTATTGGTGAGCCTGGAACCCAGCTTACTATGCGTGTTAAGCATTTTGGTGGTGTTATCATGTCTGATGTGACCCAGGGCCTTCCACGTGTTGAGGAACTTTTTGAGATGAGAACACCCAAAAATCTAGCTCCTGTGTCTGAGATAACAGGTAAGGTCAAGGTTGACATTAATAATGATGGTCACATGGTTCAGATCAAAAATACAAAGATCAAGCCGATTGAGACTCAGGAGTACTTTGTACCGCTTTCAGCAGAGTTGTCAATCAAGGATGGCGATGAGATAACTGCTGGAACACCTCTAGCAGAGGGAGATTTGGATCCAAAAGAGGTTCTAAAAATCGGTGGACTGATGATGGTTCAGCGCTATTTGATTACACAAGTTCAGAAAGTATATGAATCACAGGGAATTGGTATCAATGACAAACATTTTGAAGTTATTGTTCGTAAAATGTCAGACAAGGTAATAGTTGAGTCTGTTGGTGATACGCCTCTTATCCCAGGTGATTTTATTACCAAGACTAAATTTGAGGAAATGAATGCAGAGGTGTTATCAGAGGGTGGAGAGCCAGCAACAGGTAGGCAGGTGGTGCTGGGTATTACCAAAGCATCGTTATTCTCAGATTCATGGTTATCAGCTGCATCATTCCAAGAGACAACAAAGGTGCTTACTGAGGCAGCGCTTGAGGGCAGGGTTGATAATTTACTTGGCTTAAAGGAAAATGTCATCATAGGACGTCTTATTCCAGTTGCAGGTATGGATGGGGAGATGGAGGATCCCTCGAAAGAGGCAGATGATATATCTTCTGTAAAGGAAGAAAAGTCTGCTGAAGATGTAGTAGTTGTAAACTAGAGATCCAAACTTATGCCAACATTATCACAATTATCAAAAAGAGGAAGAGAAAAAAGAGTTAAAAAGACCAAGTCTACTGCGCTTAAATCAGTCTATAACTCAAAAATGAGAAAATATAAAGAGTATGATTCCCCTCAAAAAAGAGGTGTTGTTACGCTCGTTAAAACAATGACTCCCAAAAAGCCTAACTCGGCACTGCGAAAAGTAGCCCGTGTAAAGCTCTCAAATAAAACCGAAATTACTGCATATATTCAGGGCGTTGGACATACGCTTTCTGAGCATGGAATTGTGCTCGTTCGTGGCGGTCGTGTCCGAGATCTTCCAGGCGTAAAATATCATTTGGTTAGAGGCAAATTTGACCTTCTAGGTGTTGATGGTCGTAAAACCTCCAGAAGTATATATGGCACCAAATTACAAAAGGGTGGTAGCAAGGCATCTGTGGGAGCTACTGCAGCGCCTGCGGCAGAACCAGCGACACCAGCAGTAGAGTAAGCATTATGAGACATAAAAAAGTACAAAAACGAGTTATAGAGCCAGACATTATGTATGGGAATCCACTTGTTGCAAAACTGATTAACTATATAATGATAGATGGTAAAAAAACCGTTGCACAGAAGCAGGTTTATTCTGCATTTGATATCCTTTCAGAAAAGGGTGAAAAGCCTGTTGAGTTGTTTGAGAAAGCAATGCAGACAGTTGGACCCAAGATTGAGGTCAAGGCACGACGTGTGGGTGGTGCTAATTATCAGGTGCCTGTTGAGGTCAAGGCGGATCGTCGTGTAGCCCTAGCCCTTCGTTGGATATTAGAGGCAGCAGGCAAGAGATCAAATAAAGAATATCATACCTTTGCGGAGAAATTGGCAGCAGAGCTGATAGATGCTTCCAAAAATGAGGGTGAAGCAGTAAGAAAGCGTGAGCTGATGCTCAAACAAGCAGAGGCAAATAGAGCCTTCTCCTCCTTCCGCTGGTAAATACTTGGGGGTTATTCAAACCTAAAAAGTTCAGGATTTTTTTGGACCTCATCTGATTTGAATATGCCTCCATTCATACTTATATAGACTCCTGGATCTATGGTTTGAAAAGATGCGATTGCAAAGCCTAGATTAAATCCCGCATCTGATGCAGAAAAACCTGTTATTGGGATCATTGATCCAGTGAGAATTATTTTTTTATTTTGAAATGATTTTTGTTCTAAAAAGTGGGCTGTTTCGACCATGGTAAAGGTGCCATGAGTAATGACAATATGCTCGTGTGGAGTTTCAGCAATAACTTTTGTCAATTTTTCTCGGTCATCATTTGTAATATCTCTGCTATCTTTTCTAGCTACCTTTTCGGTGCTGAAGTTAAAATGTGGTTTTATTATATTTTCGAGGTAACTGTCAATCGTTGTATCGAGCTTTAATAGATTATTGTTTATCTCTTCATAAGCAGGATCTATAAATTCGATCGTCCCCCCCATCTTAATTATGTGAACATGTATTTTCTGCATTTGGATAATTATATCATGTTATAATTCAGATATGGAAGAGGATGTGGATATTAGGACACCTGACAAAAAGATAATTTATGGAACCCTGAGGGGACGTTTGAAAGAAAGTTTGATCATTTTTGTCCATGGCTTGATAAGCACCAAGGAAGAGCATCAGTTCTACAATGGCGCTAGATTTTTTGAAAAAAATGGGCTTTCATCCTACAGATTCAATTTATACGATTGGCGTGAAAGTGCGAGAAGTCTTGAGGAATGCACACTCTCTCTTCACGCCAAAGATCTTGATACAGTCATCAGTCACTTCAGGGGAAAAGGTGTCAAAAATTTTTATCTAGTCGGACACAGTGCGGGAGGATTGGTCGTTCTTCTTTCAAAAGAAAGAGTAGGCAAAGCCGTTCTGTGGGACTGTACTTTTGATCCGGGAGATATTACTGATGATGCGGTCTATGTCAAAGAGTTGGGAATGTACTATTTTCAATATGCCTATGGCACCACAATTGGTAAGAAGATGTATGAGGAAAATAAAAATATTAATGCAATTGATCTTGTCAAAAACGTAGACTTTCCTATTAAATTTATTAATGCAGGCGCGGGAGTGTTAGTTGAAGGAGGAAAAAAGATGTATGAGGTTGCAGACGAGCCTAAAGAGCGTGTTGTAATTGAAGGTGCAGATCATAGTTTTGATAAAAATGGTGTAGAAGAGAAGCTCTTTGAAGAAACACTTAGGTGGTTTAGATCTTAATTGAAATGGCAAAAGATCAGTTGTTTTATATTGGACAGAAAGCCCTAATAAAGAAAGATGATGAGATTTTGGTTTTGAACGATCCTGAGTTTGGTTTAGACTTACCTGGTGGTAAAATTCAGGAAGGAGAGGTAAATTTTGAAAAATCACTTAAGCGTGAAGTTAAAGAAGAAACAGGAATTGAGATTGAGGTAGGTGATCTATTTTTTAAGGCTTTTTTTGAATTTCCGAAGAAGTCAAAGCACAGACATAGAGGAAAAAAGATTTTTGTTGTCTTTTATAACGCCCTATATGTATCGGGATCAATAATGTTAAGCGAGGAACATGATGGTTATAAATGGATTAATAAAAATACTTATAAAAAACTTAAATACTCAGAGTTAACTTCAATTAACATTAAAGCTCTGAGAAAATATTTTGAAAATTTGTAAAATTTTTACTCCACTGTTATCCCCAGGATTTTATCGCCGATTTTTATGCTGTTTACGATCTCCATTCCCTGTGTTACCATTCCAAAATTTGTATATTGACTATCCAGCCAGTCAGCCTCAGATTTTGTGATAAAGAATTGAGAATCATTTGAGATCCTGGCACCTTGTCCTACCTGCATTTGTCCTGAAGCAGCCATTCCCAATGCGCCAACAAGAAAAGGTTTGGCATTTAGTTCAGTTTGTATCGCGCCACCTCCTGTTCCGTTACCTCTGGGATCACCGCCCTGGACGACCCAATCCTCAACTCGATGAAAGGTGAGGTTTTTATAGTAACCACTTTTGGCTTTATTGATAAAATTTTCGACTGTTTTTTGTGCCTCCTTGCCAAAAAGTATTACTTTTATATTTCCCTTGCTTGTTTTGATTGTTGCAGACACAGACGCGTTGATAGGCCCTTGCACTTGGGATGTTTGCTGTTGGGTTTGTTCTTGTTGAGCCTCTTGGTTTTGTACTTCACCAGGATTTGATAGGAATTGGAGTTCATCACCAGGGGGTAGAGACGGCTGATTACTTTTTTGATTTTCACTGGGTGTCGGAGTGCCACCCTGTGAGAGGAATACAATTCCTCCAAATATCGAAGTGATTGCCAAAAAGACCAAAACGTGAAATTTATTCATATGTGATATTTTATCATATACTACTTTTTGCTTAAAGTGTTTATTATTTCCAGAACTAGAGGGTGATTTCCTGCTAGATTACCACTTTGATTTATGTAAACTCCATATTCACGATTGAATTTTACTGGAAGCTGTTGGATCTTTAGTATTTTTTGTTTAATTTCAGCACGAACAAAATTTTCAGGAAGAAGTGCCACTCCACATCCGAGAATTGCGAGCTCTTTCATAAATGATGGACTGGTTGATTCTGCAAAGACCAACGGATCAATGCCTTTTTTGGTAAAGATAGTATCAGTTTGTTGTCTAGTTCTTGAGCTTTGATTGTAAAGTATAAATGGGATTTCCTTTAGTCTTTTTTTAAAAACTATAGAAGAAACAGGGGTAAGTGTTTCCGAAAAGGCTTTTATAAGTGAGATGTTTTTATCAAAATTTTCTTTTTGATCGTTCACACATACAGCAATATCAATAGTTCCAAGTTTGAGTTGCTCAAATAATTTTCCAGAGTTATCAATTATCAATTCAAAATCATAATTTGAATTGTTAATGTTTTTTTTGAAGTAATTTCCAAGCCTTAGAGCAGCATTATCAAACATGCCAATTGTATAAGTAGGTTTTAGAGTTTTTCTGACTTTAGGGTTTTTGGCATTTTTCCAGAGTGTAAGTATTTTTTCAGAAAGAAGCAAAACAGATGCCCCATCAGGGGTAAGCTGTAGTGATCGTCCTTGATGCACGAAAAGCTTTGTGTTGAGCACTTTTTCAAGTCTTGAAATTGATTGCGTGAGTGCTGATTGAGTTATAAAAACCTCTTTTGCTGTCTTGGTCAGGTTACCATTTTTGGCAACAAGTGTAAATCTGCGTAATTCTTCAATCATAAGTATTACTAATATACCATAAAATCTATTAATTTTACAAATACTTTTACCTGTGCTAAATTTATATTTGTTGCCCATACCACTCTGCACTGCGTACCGCCAGTCAGATGGTACGAAAGTACATAGTCTTACTGGCGGGCGCGGTGGCAGATGTCACTCATTAGCTTATGAAGAAAAGAAAGATAAAAATTGCGATCGTTGGAGTTGGTAATTGTGCCTCGTCCCTAGTTCAGGGAATCTACTACTATAGAAATGCCAAAGAAAGTGAATTCATTCCTGGGGTGATGCACGTTAATTTTGGGGGATATCAAATCAGCGATTTGGAGGTGGTTGCTGCTTTTGATGTAAATAAAAACAAGGTTGGTCGTGATGTGGCTCAGGCAATATATGCAGAGCCCAATAATACAGCAGTTTTTGCAAAGGTTCCCAAAATGGGCGTGAAGGTGATGATGGGTCCACGCCTTGATGGAGTCAATTACACAACAGAGCCTTTGGTACCTGTTGCCAAGGAAAAACCTGTTGACGTCGTGAAAGTTCTCAAAGAATCAGGTGCTGATGCTGTCATTAATTATCTTCCTGTTGGCTCTCAGGAGGCAACAGAGTTTTACGCACAAGCAGCAATTGATGCAGGGTGCGGATTTGTAAATTGTATTCCTGTGTTTATCGCATCAGACAAAAAATGGGCAGCCAAATTCAAGAAAGCAGGTCTTCCTGTAATCGGAGATGATATAAAGGCACAGGTTGGATCAACCATAATTCATCGTACTCTTACCACTATGTTTATTGATCGCGGTATGAAGATTGAGCGAACATATCAACTCAATAATGGTGGTAACACAGATTTTTTAAACCTCATTGATCGTACACGGGGTAAGTGGAAAAAGATCAGCAAAACAGAGGCAGTAACAAGTCTCATTGATCAGAGAGGGCAAAATATAGAGCCTGATAATGTGCACATAGGCCCATCTGACTATGTGCCATGGCTCAAAGACAACAAGCTAGGATTTATAAGAATTGAGAGTAAGCACTTTGGTGATGTGCCGATGAATGTTGAAATAAGACTTTCTGTCGAGGATTCTCCCAATTCAGCAGGTGTAGCTATTGACTCAATCCGTTGTCTCAAGTTGGCACTAGACAATGGGCTGAGTGGTGCTATTATCGAACCTGCTGCTTATTTCAAGAAACATCCACCTGTACAGATCGAGGATAGGAGGGCTCGCGAGCTGGTAGAAAAATTTATCAAAAAGTATGGATATAAGAAAGTTGCAAAGTTCAAGAAGAAGAATGGATTAGGCTTGAAAAAAATAGTTAAGAATGGGTTTCCTAACGAGAAGAAACGAAACGGGAACGGATTTAGTAGGCCATTCCTTCAGCTACGAGTAGATAAGTAAGAAAACTTCTTTATTAGAGTGTCTTGTATGCGTATCTGAAGCGCTGGTAAACTGTGTAAAGAGAAAGAGCGCCAAGAACTAAAAATATTAATTCTGCAAGATTAAATCCTGATAAGGAGATGTTCTGAAAAATCGCGTAAAATATCAGTGCGATAATTGTTAACAGATACCTTTCTGTTCTCTCTATTAGTCCTATTCCGTTTGCAAAGTTAGCACGTTTTTCACTTCTTACACCACCCTGGGCTCTGATGTAGCTTATGAGAAATGAAAAAAGAAGTACAGGTGCTGTAATTTCCCAGCGTACAATTCCAGCAAAGGAAAAGGCGGTGATTGTTAAGAAGTCTCCAATTCTGTCCATTGTTGAATCTAGAAACCCACCAAAGGATGTAACTTTATTTTGTTTGCGAGAGACCATGCCGTCAAGTAAATCCAGTAGACTACCTATAAAAGCAATAGTTGCAAGAAAATACATCCCATTCACAACAAAGACAAAAAAGAGTAGAGGTGGTATACTTCCAATTAAGGTAAGGACATTGGGATTAACGCCTGATAATGCACTTGCCAGGGGTTCAAAATATTTTTCAATTTGTGGTTTTACAATACTAAGCATTTATGAAAAAAAAGTACAAAGTTGATCTTCATACACATTCAATTATATCACATGATGGCGGTATTTCCAGGAGGCAGTATAAAGAAATTTTAAACACAGGAATTCTTGATTATGTAGCTATTACTGATCATAATGATGTGAGCTTTGCGAGGCAAATGCAAAAGGAAATAGGAGAAAGGATAATTATAGGAGAGGAGATAAAGACAAAAAGTGGGGAGGTAGTAGGTTTGTTTTTGAAAAAAACCATTGCTTCGGGAATGGTTCTGGAAGATACAATTTTTGAAATTAAAAAGCAGGGTGGTCTTGTTTATGTGCCACATCCTTTTGAGACAGTAAGATCAGGAATTAAGAAAAAAGATTTGACAAGGATAGCAGAATACGTTGACATAATCGAAGTTTTTAACGCACGTGGCTTTTTGCGTGGTAAGCCAGATGCTGCATATTCCTTTGCCTGGGAAAAGAAAATTTCTATGGCAGCATCATCCGATGCTCATTGTAAATGGGGAATAGGAAATGCATATAGCAGTATTGAAAGTAAGCCCACGAAAAAAACACTATCATCAAGTCTTAGACAGGCTGAGTTAACAAGAGGTTACGCGAGTTGGTATTCAGCGTTTTGTCCATCGATTAATAAATTTAAAAACAAAATTTTTATATGAGCATTGATAATACAAAAGACATATTATTTATAATCAATCCCAAAGCAGGCGATGGCAAGGCTTTTTCAAACTGGACTAAAGCAAGGGGAAGGTATGGGTTTTTGCCAAAAAATCCTGTGGATGTAACACGAGAGGATATAAAAAAAATTATTTTTACAAAAAAGCCCAAAAAAATCGCAATAGGTGGCGGAGATGGTACGGTGAATGCTGTTGTTGGTGTTGTATCGGAAATGAAAAAAAAACCAGATCTTTGTATAATTCCCCTTGGCTTCGGAAACGCTCTTTCATATTGTTTGGGAGCAGAGACAATAGACAAAGCGATAGAGGTGATTACTGATCCTTCTCGAAAAATAACAATCGATCTCATGAAAACAAACATCAAAGAACACGAGATAGGGGTATTCAATATCAGTCTTGGTTATGATGCGCATATAGTGTTTGATATACAGAGGTTGCGCTATATAGGAATAGGATCATATGTGGTTTCGGCTGTTCAGAATATATTTACGCATCCTGAGAATGAGATTACCCTGACAATTGACCATGAAGTTAAGATGACTGCAAAAGCATCCTCTCTTGCGATAGCAAATTGTCCTGTAATAGGTCAGAATTATATAATTTCTCCAAATGCTCGGATGAATGATGGGTTTTTGGATTGTACTATTTTTTCGACAAAATATACTTATATCAGAAACTTGAGACTGAAGGGTTTCAAGCATCCTCTTTATTCAGATCTTGGAAAGGTTAGGTTTAAGGCAAGGCATATAAAAGTTGATGGAGAACCATTTTTACAAATAGATGGGGATCCTGTTGTACAGAAAGAGGGGGTTGAAATTGAGATAATTCCATCATGCATTACCTTTTTGAGAAATAGTGATGATAAGATAGATCAGGAGTTCTTGCCTTTTGTAACATGATAGAAAGATTATTGTTTGTTCTATGGTTTTTTTTGCCAAGTGGTGTTGCCAACGTAGCGGCATTTTTTTCGGGTCAAGTTAGCTTTCTCAAGAGGTATAATGCTCCGGTTGATTTTGGATTAAAATTTAGAGGTAAAAGAATACTTGGTAGTAATAAAACAATAAGAGGATTTGTAGTTGGGATTATCTCGGCAATTGTAATTGTTTATTTTCAGATTTTTCTTTATTCGCAATTTGAATTTATAAGAGGATTTGCTTACATTGACTACAGTTTGATAAACCCTTTACTTTTTGGTTTTCTTTCAGGATTCGGGGCGCTCGCAGGTGATAGTATAAAGAGTTTTTTTAAACGTCAGAATAAAATAGCGCCAGGGGTTTCATGGTTTCCTTTTGACCAGATAGATTTTATAATAGGCGGAATTATCTTTACTTCATTTTATATACGTCTTAGTTTTTGGGATTATTTTTGGGTTTTGGCACTCTGGTTCTTGATTCATCCTTTTACAACATTTCTTGGCTTTCTTCTCAAATTAAAAAAAGAACCACTGTAAAATCAATTTTCTGATTTATGTAATTTGTATTATAATAAAATTATATGCCAGAAGCAGGTGCTGATTTTCTCAAAAAAAAATACGATCTTCACAATAGCCCAGAAGTTTTAAGCGCTGCAAGGAGAACGGAAATAAAAACGGGAAGAAGAGTGCTGCAATCTCCTGAACCACGTATCCAAAACTATCTTGCCCGCTTCAAAGAAATTGTTGATGAGAAAGATGAGGACAAGAAAAAAGAAAATATCCAAGCTCTGAAAAGAGTTCTTCTTCCCAAGTTCGTGACCAAATTTAAGGATATCCCCGATAGTTACTGGAAGCTGCAAGAGCGAATACTCCGTGAACGCGGACAACAGGGAGATTATGACCGTTTCTCAGATGAAGAGAAGAATAAGGCAAAACATGAGATCGCCGATGGTCTCTTGTCTGATCAGCAATCATCACTTGAGCAGTGGATTGATTATCTTGCATCGGATGACTCTTCATACATTCCTGATCATATAAAGTATTGGACATTTAGAAGCGTTATTGGCCTTGCTGAGTATGACAAAGACAAGAAAGAGTTTCCTGAAAGATCAAAAGGAACAGTTAAGATGTTTCCTGATATAAATCAAGAAGCCCTTTCTACCATGATTGATTGGTTTTTGAAGAATCAGAAAGGGGAACCCGTTACTCTTGAGGGATATGAAAGGGACCTGACTGATGAGCAGAAAAACCAAGCCAGACAATTTATCTCGCAGGAAAATTTTGCCAAGCTTTATGGTTTTGTCAATGAACTCATCAGGCCAATTCCAGAGCATCTTATTCCAATAACCAAAGGGAAATGGGTCAAGTATGAGCAGGGCTCGGATCACACTCCATTGGTGCAGTCAATACGCGGACGGGGAACAGGCTGGTGCACGGCTGGTGAAAATACCGCTAAAACCCAACTGGGAGGTGGAGATTTTCACGTTTTTTATTCCAACGATGATGATGACAATCCCACAATTCCCCGCATTGCAATCCGTATGGAGGGGGAAAAGATTGCTGAAGTTCGTGGAATTGCAGCCAAACAAAACCTTGATCCTTACATGACGGAAATACTTGAGAAAAAGCTTGATGAGTTCCCTGATAAAGACAAATATCTCAAAAAAGAACATGACATGAGACAGTTAACAGAGATTGATAAAAAAGTAAAAAGAGGGGAAGCGCTTGGAAAAGATGAACTTGTTTTTCTTTATGAAGTAGATTCCAAAATTCAAGGATTTGGGTATCAAAGCGATCCTCGCATTAACGAATTGAGAACTGGTAGAGATATGCACGAGGATATGCTGACTATTTTTGATTGTACAGAGGATCAAATTGCTCATGCAACAGACCAGATGAATGAAAACACCAAAGCCTATGTTGGTAAGCTTACTCCTGGAATTTTTGATCAAATTCAAAAATACAACATTGAGCATGTCTTTACTTCTTTTCCTGAAGGAAGAATACGGCTTGAGTCGCTCACAATTGGTGGTAAGAGCGTAAAAGAGCTTCAAGAAGAAATGCGAAGTGAAAATATAAATATTAGTGGTTACGTAAGAGATATGCTGGAAAGTCCTGATTTTGTGACGCAACAAAATAAGGAAGACATTGATCTGGTTCGTTTGAAAGTTGGGGATCTTGGTTTGGGAGGAAGTCCCACGACTGATCAACTATATGAAAAAGCAAAAGAACTCGGGTTAGATTTGTGTCCTGCGGAAGTTGGACCGCAGATGCGGCTGACATATAAGGATCAACCCCTTTACGAATATTTCAATATAGGAATGAAACAAATTGCCGATTCCGATGGCTGTCCGGATGTCTTCACGCTGGATCACGGTGACGATGGTTTGTGGTTGAGTGACTATTGGGCAAGGCCGGAGGACGGGTGGGCGCCTGTCGATGAGTTTGTTTTTCGTCTCCGGCCGAGCGGAAGCGAGGCAAGCAAGTCTCCTTTGAAATTTTGGCCCTTTAGACATTCTTGAACCTTTGACTCTTTGATACTTTGACACTTCGTTTCTTTCCAAATTTTTGTTATACTTTTCTTGGAGAGGTTTTATGCAAATGGCTACGGCTTTTGCAGACTTTTCCGATGAATACAAAATTGAGAGCGCGGAAGGCTATGGTTTTCCGCGGAGGATTTGTATCTTATCTTAAAAAACAGAAGAGACTTGGTGTTTTGTACTGGCTGATTTTAGATCACAAGTAAAATACAGCTAAATGTTTTTTTGCATAAGCAGTGAGATAGATGGTGCAAGGCGCATTACCGATTCCGATGGCAATCCGAATGTCTTCAAACTGAATCACAATGACGATGGTTTGTGGTTGAATGACAATTGGGCAAAGCCGAAGAACGAGTGGAATCCTGACAATGAGTTTGTTTTTCGTCTCAGAAAGTGCCTTTCTTTTCCGCCCGCATCAAGCGAGGCGGTTTTTCTTATATGAATTTTCCGAACTTCTTTTCCATCCCCCAAGCATTTTTCCAATTTCATCAAGTTTTAGGCCAACCACCTCGTAATGTTTGTGAGAAATTATTTTTCCCTCCCACGCTACGGAAATAAGAAACTTAAGAACATCCAGCGTCAAAATACATTCTGAAATTTTTTCCGTTTTGTCTGATTTTTGGGTAAAATATGTAGTGTAGGAAAGCTCAAGCAGGTCAAGAAATTTATTTTCAATTCTTGAGCCGATCGTGAAGCGTGCACCTTTTGCAATATGAGGCGAAATATTCATCCAGATCAAATATCCCTCTTTGATGCGGCTCAGGAGCGTGGATTTTGCAGAGAGAGAGAGAGAGAGAGAGAGAGAGAGAGCTATAGTTACTCATACTTATGATGATATCAAATCTATTGAGAATTTGCTTCTTTCATGGCAGGAATTTTTGCGTGGAAAAAGAAAGCGCAAAGACGTTGCGGAATTTTCAGTTTATTTCATGGACAATATCTTTTCTCTTCATCAGGAACTGACTGATAAGACATATAAACATGGGTTGTATTCAGCCTTTAAGATAAATGATCCAAAGCCCCGCGATATTCATAAAGCTCATGTTCGAGATCGTCTTGTCCATCATGCTATTTATAGAGTTTTATATCCATATTTTGACCGTAAGTTTATTTATGATTCCTATTCATGCAGGACTGATAAGGGTACCCACCGGGCAATTAACCGCTTTAGACAATTTGGCAGAAAGATATCCCGTAATAATACCCGGACAGCATGGGTCTTAAAATGTGATATTAAAAAATTCTTTGCGAGCATAGATCATAGCATTTTGAAAAAGATTTTAAGTACGCATATTGAGGATGAAAATATTTTGTGGTTGTTGGGGCAAGTCATTGATAGCTTCAATGTTGATGACAAGAAGGGTGTTGGTCTGCCGCTTGGAAACCTGACGAGCCAGCTTTTGATAAATATTTATATGAATAAATTTGATCAGTTTGTGAAGCGGAAATTAAAAACCAGATATTATATCCGTTATGCCGATGATTTTGTATTTTTAAGTAAAGATAAATCATATTTGGAGAATTTAATTCCTAAAGTATCAGTTTTTTTAGAAAAAGAACTCAAGCTATCGCTTCATCCGGACAAACTTTATATTAAAACGCTTGCTTCCGGTGTTGACTTTTTAGGATGGGTAAATTTCCCAACACACAGAGTTTTAAGAACTGCAACCAAGAAAAGGATGCTTAGAAGATTAAAACAAAACACTACAGATGAAAGCCTAATTTCTTATCTGGGGTTAATTGGTCACGGAGACAGTTATAGATTGTCTCAAGAAATTTATAGCATTTTGAAAGAAAAAAGATAGCTTCAGATATGTTATCATATAGGTATGAAGATTTTATTTGTTGCGGCTGAAGTAGCGCCATTTGTATCTGTTGGGGGCCTTTCGCAAGTTACATATTTCCTACCAAGAGCATTAGCTGAGAAAGGTCATGATGTGAGAATATTTACTGCCAAATATGGAAAGATGGATGAGGATCCAAAGAAGAAATGGAATCTCAAAATGGAGGCAGAGCATCTTAGAGTGCCTTTTGATTCAGATATAAAAGAGTCTTTTATTTGCAATGTAAAATCTTATCAAGATAGAAAAAGCAGTGTAAAAACGTATTTTCTAGAGAATCGTGAATACTATGAACTTCGGGCAAATGTTTATGGATATAAAGATGATCATGTCAGATTTGCTTTGTTATCCAAAGGTGTTCTTGAGTGGCTCCTTGAGTCAAGGGGTATGGATAAATCGTGGTGGCCTGATGCAATACATGCTCACGATTGGCACACCGGTTATTTGATTGATCTTGCTAAGCGAAATAAAAGATATAAAAGCACATTTGAAAAAACACCATTTCTTTTTACAGTACATAATTTTCATTTACAGGGAAATTATGACTTCCGTTTTTGTCCAAAAGAGAATTTCGATGATGGCTCATCACAGTTAAAGTCTATTCATGATCCCAAGCAGCAAACTCAAAATCCACTAAAAAGGGGAATACTTTATGCAGATGCAGTCAATACGGTAAGTCCTACACATGCGGTTGAGGTTTTGAGGCCTGAGTATTCAAGGGGGCTTGGGGATGTGATCAGGCTGGCAAGAGGTAAAATAACTGGTATATTAAATGGATTAGATTATGGCGATTTTTCTCCATCAAAAGACAAGAAAATAAGAAAAAGATTTGATGAACACAATTTTATAGATGCAAGACATGAGAATAAAAAAGATCTACAAAAGTTATTTGGTCTTCCTCAGGGTTCAAAACGTCCTGTTTTAGCGTTCAGTGGACGCTTGGTTGAGCAAAAAGGTATAGATTTTATACTTGATGTATTGCCGCACTTATTGTTAGAGAGACCTGATGTTCAGGTAGTTATCTTGGGTAGTGGTGATGATAGATACAGGCTTGAGTTGTCTGTTCTCCAGAAGAAATTTCCAGACCAGATCGGGCTTCATCTTAGAAGTGATTTTAAATTGCCAAGAAAAATTTTTGCTGGCGCTGACATAATGCTAATCCCAAGTCATTTTGAGCCAGGTGGGATAATAGCACTTGAAGCGCTCAGATTTGGCTGCGTACCGATAGTCAGGCGTACTGGAGGATTAAATGATGTTATCGAGGATTTTGATCCTGGATCAAAAGCAGGAAATGGATTTTCGTTTATTAATAGAGATCCGTGGGCATTGTATGGTGCAATTATTGAAGCGCTTACAATTTATAAAAATAACCGTATGTGGAATGTTGTTGTGAGAAATTGTATGATGTCTGATTTTTCATGGGAGTACTCAGCAGGCGAGTATGATAAATGGTATAAAAATATCATAGAAAGGAAGAAAAATGGATAATATCGAGAAGTGGTTTGAGAATTTTAACAAATCCATGCAATTTGAACTCCTCTCCAAAAGACCGATTGCTTATTTTTCAGTTGAGTATGCGCTTTCTCCGAAGCTGCCAACGTATGCAGGAGGGCTGGGTGTATTGGCAGGAGATTATGTGAGGGAGCTAGGTGATCGTGGCATTCCTGCGGTAGCAGTAGGTCTGTATTATCAAAATAAATATGGGGTACTTGATAAGCCGCATGTTAGGAGTAACGGGGATATTACAAATCCTCGTGATCAGGGATTGATACCTGTTCTAGATGCAAATGGAAAATCAGTAACTGTAGAAGTGCCGATAGAGGATCATGTAGTATATGCGAAAGCATGGATTTGGCAGCAAGATTCAATACCTGTTTATCTTTTAGATACTGACGTAGAGGAGAATTCTCATGCAGATCGCGAGATAGGGTATCAGCTTTATGACTCAGATAAAGAAACAAGACTCAAACAAGAAATGGTTCTAGGGATAGGGGGGTATAGACTTCTTGAAAAGCTCCAAATCCAACCATCAATTTATCACATGAATGAGGGCCATTCAGCGATGCTTTATTTGGAGATCATAAGACATGAAATGGAGAAAAGAAAAATAGGATTTAATGATGCTATGCAGCTTTCAACTCATCATGTAGTTTTTACCAATCACACACTGGTTGCATCAGGAAATGAAATCTTTAGAAATGATCTCATATCGTTTCTCCTAGCCCGTTATGCAGGTGAGATTGAGGTACCAATTTCAGACATATTAGCACTTGGAACAATAGAGGATTCTAATAGTTTTTCAATGTCACTTTTATCATTGAAGCTTGCAGGGAAGATAAATGCTGTAAGTAGTGTGCATGCTAGAGAGGCAGCAAAGTCTTGGACGAATTATGAAATAGAATATGTTACGAACGGAATACACATGAAGACATGGGATAAAGTAGGCGAAACGCTAGCCTCAGATAATCGGGAGAATAATCTTTTTGAAAAACATAAAGAGAACAAAAGGGAGCTTATTAAATATTTAAATATGAATAAAAGAAGCGAATGGAGCGAAAATGATTTGATTATTGGTTGGGCGAGAAGAATGGTTCCTTATAAAAGGCCTATGAGTATGCTTGGGGACATAGAACGATTTCGAAAACTTACAACAGAAAAAAACAGACCAGTTAGGATCATCATGGGAGGAGTCGCACATCAATCTGATGATGAAGGGCGAGAAATGATAAAAAGCATAAAAGGCATCATTGAGGAGAAGCTTTCAGATACCGCAATTTTTCTTGACGATTATAGTGTGACGCTCTCAAAATTGCTTGTTAGCGGTTGTGATTTATGGCTTAATACTCCTGTGATAGGATCCGAGGCTTGTGGCACAAGTGGCATGAAGGCAGCATTAAATGGTACTCTTGTTTTCAGTACAAGTGATGGCTGGGTTGACGAGGTAAATACTGCAGAGATTGGTTGGGATATAAATAGCGAGGGCGTTGAGGAGAGCATTCTTGATGTATTGGAATATGATATATTGCCTTTATTTTATTCAGAGGACTTGAGTAAATGGTATGCCCGCATGAAAGTTGCTAGAAATACGATTAAAGAGCGTTTTTTAACAACAAGAATGTTAAAGGAGTATTTGGAGAAATTATATATTCCCATAATTGATGTGTCATTATCACATTATGATTCTTGAATTTTGGAATGTTAATTAATGGTGCGGGGTTGACATCATAAAGTTACTAAAACTACAATTAAATTGAGGGTGGAAAATTTATGCAGTTGGTAGTATAATACTATAATACTAATTATAAATTTTTAGGCCACTTTTACTTTTTTTACGCACAAAGGAGAATTATTATGAAAGTTCCAACAGTTACCCACAAGGGTCTATCCTTTATTAATCTAAATAAACCAACGGAAGAGCAGGTAAAGTTTCTCAACAAAAACTTTGGTTTTAGCATGCTTAATCTTGAGGACTTTTTGTATAAAACCCAAATCCCCAAAATAGAAATTTACGATGATTACTCTCTTATGGTTATGGATGTCCCATTTATCGCACAAATTGAAAAATCAAAGGCAGGTTCATTTATTCCGCAGGCTTTATCTAGCAAGGTTCCTCTTCGGACATTTTCGAAATCTGCCAGGAAAAAAAGAATCAGCGCAGGAGAAGTAGACTTCTTTATAGGTAAAGATTATGTAGTTGTGTTACATGATGAAAAAACTCCTCAGATCGATGAGATATTTGACATGTGCAGGGTTTCATCAAAACATAGGGATGAGTTTATGACAGATGGAGCTCCTTTCCTTTTTTATAGACTGGTTGATATATTAGTTGATGCATCTTTTTCATACGTTGAGGATATTTCAAATTCTATTGATTTTATAGATAACCAGCTGGATGAGAACATATCAGCAAAAGTCATTGAAGACATTTCAATGACCAGACGCAATATTGTTGTTTTTGAGACCATGATAAAACCCGCACTTCCTATTTTTACTGATCTGGAAAGAGGTAAGTATTTAAAGCTTAACGGAGAAATGACTCCATATTGGTCAAACATTTTGGATCATTTGCAGAAAATTTGGGAAAGACTTGAGGATAATAAGGAGTTGATTCAGGGCATTTCGACTAGTCATGAGTCGATACTTTCCAATAGAAGTAATGAGCTTGTTAAATTCTTCACTCTTGTTACAGCTGTTGCATTTCCATTCGTTCTTGTGAATAATCTTTATTCTATGAATGTGGTTGGGCTTCCTTATGCGAAAGAGCCATGGATAGTATGGGTCTTGTTTCTCCTTGCATTTACTGGTGGTGGAATTATGCTTGCGTATTTCAAATACCGTGATTGGCTTTGATCTACAACCGTACTTTTAGCGATTCTCCTTTGAAGACAATATTTTTTGGTTTTATAATCACTTGGCGTTCTCCCTCTTCTATATATCCAGCATCTAGACTTTCAAAACCATTTTCCCTTATGATTTCCTGTGCTTTTTCGACATCTTTTTTTGGTAAAAATATCGCATAATCTTGTCCCATGTTGTAGGTTTCATATATTTCGTGATCTGACATTTCAGAATGTTTTTGAATGAAAAGAAAAAGTTCTTGAGGATCAAATAGGCGCTCAATATGATATGTGAAATTGCCTTTTGCACGCATCACTTTTCTTAATCCATGCCCGGTTATATTTGAGACATAGTGTAAATTAATGCCAGCATCAAGAAGATCTTGAATAACTACTGCGTATATATTTGTTTTTTTGAGAATTGCATCTCCAAACATAACTCCGCTTGGCAGTTTTTTTTTGTATCCATCGGTAAGTTTTTTTGCAATTGCTCTTGAGAGAGATATTCCATTTGCATTTATTCCAGAGCTTTTAAGAAAAAGTATCCTGTCACCATCTTTTAAATTGCTATCAACAAGGAGTCTTTCTTTTGATTTGATAATTCCGACAACATTTCCACCAAGTGCAATTGTATTAGGATCGACAATCTCATTATATGAAGGTGTTTCGCCTCCTCCCCATGTTGCTTTAGCAGTATCACATGCCTGTCTCCAGCCATTTATCAGAGCTTTTGTGCGCTCAAGATTATCAAACCAGCTGCTTGCTCCAACTGCCCAAAAAGCAGTGACAACAAGGGGTTTTGCTCCAATTGCCGCAATATCATTTATGGCAGATGCAACTGTATCATATCCAATATTGTCGTAGTAGGTTTTACCAGTAATTTTATACATTTCATCAGCAACTAAATTTTTTGTTCCCAAACTTTCTGTTACCGATGCCATAAAATGTCCATCTTGTTCCCATACAAATGCTGATTCTCCTCTGGTGTCTTCAGCCTCTGCAAAACCATAATTTTTGAGATGTATTGTTGTTTCTTTGCCTGCACTTTGCGCAAGAGTCTTTGCTGGGTCTAATGAGTCGTAGTCAACGCCTGATTCCTGATAGCTTATTTTTTTATTCATATCGTGATTTTATTTATGTTTTCTATTATACGTTTTTCAATAGGATAATCAAACTCCTCAAAAGTATTCCCAGTTATTTTTTCATAAACTTCAACATAACGCTGTGCTGTTTGGATTATCAAATCCTCCGACATTTCAGGAGGAGGCCCATCTCCCTGATACCCTTTGTCAGCATACCAAAGACGTAAGAACTCTTTATCAAAATTCTCTGGCTCCTGGCCTTTGATTATTCTCTCTTTGTATGTATCAGCAATCCAGAATCGTGATGAGTCAGGAGTATAGATTTCATCAATCAACATCAATTTTCCATCAAATAATCCAAATTCATATTTTGTATCAACCAAAATAATTCCGTGCTCAGCACACCACCTGCTGCCAAATTCAAACAAATCGAGGGAAACTTTTTCCATTTGTTCATAGAGTTTTTTATTGACAATTTTTTGATTGATAATCTCTTCTCGTGTTAATCTCTCATCATGAACATCGGATCCTGCAGCTGGATGAGTGGTGGGTGTGATGATTGGCTGTTTTAGTCTTTGATTTTTTTTCATACCATCAGGAAATCTAATTCCATAGATATTTCGTTCTCCGTTTTGATAGGAATACCATACAGATGTTTTGGTAACTCCTGATAGATAGCCTCTTACAACCATCTCAACGGGAATAGGCTTACAATTTCTGGAAATAAGAACATTTGGGTCGGGGACTGAGAGCATATGGTTATCAACTATATTTTTTGTCTTTTCAAACCAAAATGCTGCTAGCTGATTAAGAACTGCGCCCTTGAAGGGAATGTTTCCCAAAATTACATCAAAAGCTGACTGTCTATCTGTTGTTACGGTTATTCTCGTATTATTTTTAATATAAAAATCACGCACCTTGCCCGAGTATTTTTTTCCAAGATTTGGAAGATCGATAGATTCTAAAGCACGAGGAATTGTATTTAATATTGTTTTTTCATCAATCATTTATTTTTATCAAGATAATCTTTAACACCTAGTCTATCAAGCATATCTACCTTTTCCATTACCATATCTTCAAGATCTATTTGATATTTTTCCAATTTTTTCTGAATTTCTTTATTAGTAGCGCCGATTATTCGGGCTGCCAGGAGTCCTGCGTTTTTAGCGCCATTTATCGCAACTGTTGCAACAGGTATGCCTGATGGCATCTGGACAATTGATAGAAGTGAGTCAAGTCCATCAAGGGACTTTGTTTTGACAGGGACACCGATAACTGGAAGAGTTGTGTGAGAGGCAACCATACCTGGAAGATGAGCTGATCCACCAGCTCCAGCAATTATTACCTGTAAGCCTTTGCCTGATGCTGTTTTGGCATACTCATTCATTCTGTCTGGTGTTCTGTGAGCTGAGACAATTGTTGTTTCGTTTGGTATACCAATCTCGTCAAGAATTTTTCCTGCCTCACTCATCACAGGGAGATCACTATCCGAGCCCATTATTATGCCAATGATTGGTTGATTGTTTGAATTCTCCATTGCTATACTGTTATAAGTGACCTTGCTTTTTCTGCCTTTGCTTTGCATTCATCAAGCGAATTTCCAACAACTGTGATGTGTCCCATTTTGCGTTCAATTCTTGTCTCCAGTTTACCATAAATATGGACAAAAACGCCAGGAATTTTTTCGGCTTTTTTAATTCCTTGAGGCTTTGCTTTTCCTTTTCTTTCTCCAAGTATGTTTATCATTACCGAGGCTGGCACAATCATTTTGGTCTCTCCAAGATCCATTCCCGAAATAGCTCTGAGGTGTTGTTCAAATTGAGATGTTTTATTTGCTTCAATTGTATGGTGGCCTGAGTTGTGAACGCGTGGCGCAATTTCATTTATAAGGATTTCGTTAGCAGCAGTTAGAAACATTTCTACCCCAAATACTCCAGCTCCATCAAGTAGTTTTATTGCATCTTCTGCTATTTGTTTTGCTTTCGCCTTAGTTTTTTTATCAATGGACGCAGGAGAAAAAAGATAATTAAGAATGTTATTTTCATGAATTGTCTCAACAACAGGATATGAGTTAATTATACCAGAAGTATTTCTAGCCACCATAATAGCTAATTCTTTCTTAAACGGTACAAACTTTTCTACATATAAATTTTTGCCATGAAGTTTTCCTAGCGCGTCATCAATTTGATTTTCTGTTTTGATTAATGCATTTCCTCTCCCATCATACGCGCCAGTTCTAGCCTTTAGCAGTACAGGATATCCAAATTTTTTAATTGCCATTTTTATATCAGATTTTGTTTTTACTTCCAAAAAATCAGGAATCGGTAGATTATTTTTTTGGAGGAATTCGTTTTGTTTGAGCTTGTCTTGAATAATAGCTAGTGTTTTGGGAGATGGATGAACTGGTTTACCACCGTCCTTGATTTCTTGAAGAATGTTTTGGAGTCCTTTCTCATTTGTTACTTCAACTTCAATTGTCAAAACATCTGTTTTGTCAGCAAGTTCCTGAATTGCTTTTTTGTTAGTAAGCTCAGCTACTATTTGTTCATCTGCTATTTGTCCTGCAGGGGAATTGGGATCGGGGTCTAGTACTATTAGTGAGAATCCAAGCTTGTGCGCAGGGTCAACCATCATTCTGGCCAACTGCCCTCCACCAATTATTCCTACTCTAGTTGTCATTTGTATTTCCTGATTCATCTATTTCTTTTATAGCTTTTTCTGTTAACTCAACAGCAAGTCCGATATAGTTTTCGGGAGTCAATTTTTTAAATTTTGTTTTTATATTTTCATCAACTGATAATCCATCAACCCACTTGCTCCAATCTTCAGGATTTACGTTTTTTCCTCTTGTAAGAGTCGAGATAAGTGAATAAGGATCATTAACATTTTCTTTCCTTAAAAAGGTTTGAACAGCCTCTCCCAGTATCGACCAGTCTTTATTAAGCGCCCTTATTATCTCCTCAATGTTTGGTTCAATTCTTGAAAGACCAGCTAGGGTACTTTTGTATCCGATCAAAGAATTGCCAAGAAATGTTCCGATTTCCCTAAGAGTTGTGCTGTCAGATAAGTCCCTTTGCAGTCTTGAGATGGGTAGTTTGCGGACAAAAAAATCACCCAAAGAATTTGCTATTCCAAGACGTCCTTCACTATTTTCAAAATCAATTGGATTTACCTTTTGGGGCATGGTTGACGATCCCACCTCGCCTTTTACAGTAGATTGCACAAACCAATGATCACTGATATATCGCCACATATCCTGGTCCAGATCAATTATGATTCCATTTATTCTTTGATAGACTTGGATCATCTCGATTATATCCTCAGGTGGATTGATTTGAGTTGTAACAAGATTTGGTGTAAGCTCGAGAGATTTTATAAATTTTTCAGAAAATTCAATCCAGTCAATATTAGGATAGGTGTAGAATAAAGCATTAAAATTTCCAACAGCTCCATTTAGTTTTCCTGTTAGCTTTAGTGATTTGAGTTTAATTGCCTCGTTGTTTAAGCGAGTTGCAAATACCGCAAATTCTTTGCCGACAGTGGTTGGGACCGCTGCTTGTCCATGAGTTCTAGCAAGCATGGGTATAGCTTTGTATTTTTCAGCTCTTTTTACCATTTCACCGACAAGCTTATTGAGTTTTGGAAGTATTACCTTGTTGGTTGCATCAACTAGCTGCATTCTGTATGAGAGATTATTAATGTCTTCTGATGTGAGACCAAAATGAATCATTTCAAGTTGATCTTTGAGAGTTGTAGATTCAAGTTTTTTTCTCAATATTCGCTCAACTGCCTTGACATCATGACGAGTTTCTTTTTCAATATCTTTTACTTTTTCAATATCTTCATCAGTTATTATTTCACTGCTTAAGTCCTGCAATAATTTTTCTTCTTTTTCTGTAAATTTGCGGGCAATACCTGCAATTGATAAAGCAAGAAGATATTTGGCTTCAATTTTGATGCGGTTTTTTATAAGTCCGTATTCTGATGTGATGGTTGAGAGTTCATCTACTTTTTGATTATATCTTCCATCAATTGCAGATATTGATTTTAGGGTTGATTTTTGATCTTTCATACTAACTAATTATATCACTTAGCTTGTTTTGTTCTTGTGCTTTTTTTATTTCCATAGCAATTCTACGCCCAACATTTACAGGTTTTCCAAAGAGATAGCCACTGTACGGCGTTGCTGTAATTCCTGGTGATCCGGGGAAACGGGGAGAGACATCTATAACAACTATGTCTTTTTTTGGTGGACCTGGTACTATAAATGATTGAAGCGCAAACGGTCCGACAATACCAGGATTTGTTAGTTCTTTGCAGGCTTTTACAAATCTCTCACCAATTTCAAATGCTGGCTCAAGCATTGATTCAAGAACTGTTACTGCGGTATGACTTGCTTCTTCATAAGAGATTGTGATTTTTTTTAAAACTTCTTCTTGATAATTAGCTGGCAGTTTGGTTATTCCATGAAAATTTGTTTGGCGTCTGGTATCGGTTCCAAGAAGCTCAAGTCTGTCTGATATGGGTGAATAGAAAAAGTTGAAGTTAACTTGTACTCCTACGATGAATTCTTCGATCACTGCTTTTTTGATCTGTTCTTCTGTAAAAAGACCGATATACATCTTCTGTTCTATTTGCTTGAGATAATCTTCATAGCTATCAACTATAAAAAATGCTCTTTCAAATTCTCTGTCTTTCTCGAGAATCTTTACAAGACATACTCTGTCTATTTTTTTAGGGTCTTTGAATTGTTTGGGGTAGCGGATTTTGGCAACATCAAGAAGGTCGTACTGGTTTGGCTTGAAACCTCTTTCCTCAATTCTTAAAAGTTTTTTATTTCCAAACATAGGGACTTCAAATTTATTTTCAATTGCATCATAGTCATTGATATATACCTCAAAAGATCTATTTGGGATAAAAATTGCGTTTGCGGCTTTCAATTTTTCCTGGATATCAGGATTTAGCACTTCTGAAAATTTATTTACCAAAATTACTTCATCAACACATCCGGTTTCACCCTTTGATTTATAGTACTTTGCATATGTTTTTTCTCTACCTTTCTGACAAATAATTAAATTTTTAAATCCCTCATCTTTGGCGCCGCGAGCTACTTCGAGTGCCGAATGGCTGCCAATTGCTGCAATTGTTATTGGTTTATTGCTGTTCATGTTAGTGCTTAAAGCTTCTGATTCCCGTAAATATCATAGCGACATCTGCTTCATTGCAGGCGTCAATTGTTTCTTGATCTCTGATAGAGCCTCCAGGTTGAATGATTGCTTTAATCCCTGCTTTTATTAATGTGTCTGGTCCGTCTCTGAAAGGAAAAAATCCATCTGTTGCTGCGACTGCTCCCTCAAGAGGCGTGAGTGCCTTACTGACACATAGCTCGCAACATCTTTTTCTGTCTTGTTGACCAACTCCTGATGCAATCAAAACACCATCTTTTACAGCAACAACACAATTTGATTTACTGACTTGAGATATTTTCCAAGCAAACATCAAGTCATCAATTTGTTTGCTGGTTGGTTTTTTCTTTGTCACTGTTTTTAGGTTATTTACCTCAAGCCTCATGATATCAGCATCCTGGATCAGATATCCTCCTCTGACTCTCTTTTGATCATCATACGGGACAAGAAAGGGTTTTTCAAGGTCTTTATTTTCAAGAAGTTGGAGTTTTGGTCTACTACTGAGCTCAGCTAAGGCTTCTTTTGTAAATCCTGGTGCTGCCACTATTTCAAAAAACTTTTTGTCTGCAAGCATCTGTTTTGCTAGTTTTTCATCTACAACTCTGTTGAATAAGATTACTCCTCCGAATGCCGCCAGGGGATCTCCCTCAAACCATGCTTTATGAAAAGCATCATGAATATTGTCGGCAATTGCAACGCCACATGGATTGGTGTGTTTTAAAATAACACAGGCAGGTGTTGCGCCGTTGATTAGTGAAATTGTCATAAGTCCTGAATCAAGATCTAGATAATTATTAAATGATGTTTCCTTTCCTTGAATAACCTTGAAGTTGTTAAGTCCGAGTTTGTCTTTTCCATTATCAGAAAAGAAAAAGGCTTTTTGATGAGGGTTTTCTCCATATCTTAATTCTTTTCCGTTTTTTAAAATTTGATATTTATTTTTTGATCCGAAGAAGTTTGAGATTGAGATATCATATTCTGTAACATATGAAAATGCTTTTGCTGCTAATTTTTTTCTTTCCTCAAGTGTTGTTTGTCCTTTTGTCAGTAGTTTATAATCGTCAGGATCAACCAAGACAGATACGCTTTCATAGTTTTTGGCTGCAGCCCTTGCCATTGTTGGTCCGCCAATATCAATCATTTCAATACCAGGTTTTTCGCTGAAGGCGTAAAAATTACAGATTACGAAATCTATATGAGGGATTTTTAATTCTTCTGCTTCTTTCTGATGAGTTTTATTGCTTCTGTCAAAGAGAATTCCTGAGAGCGCCTGAAAGCTAATTGTCTTTACCCGACCACCAAAACTTTCAGGGTTTTTGGTAATTTCTTCAATTGGTGTAATCTTGATTTTATTTTTCTTGAGAAGTTCAGCTGTGCCGCCGGTTGCAATTATTTCTATATTATTTTTTATGAGGTTTTTTGCCAGATCTACAATTCCGGTTTTGTCATAAACACTAATTAGGGCGTATTTCTTCATAATTATCCAAGGATTAGGGGCAGCTTGTTTTTTTCAATTGCAATTTTTATCTCCCTTGCGATCCTCCTTCCTGTGCTCATTGGTTCGTTATAGTAGAGCCATGAATATGGAGAGCCGTTGGTAAAGATGTTTGTGCCAGCGACAATCCTGCAGGAAATTTCAAGAACGTAAAATTTGGCATCAGGGGTGATTATGGTTTCAAGACAAAAAGGTCCAAAAATTCCTTTTTTATCTATTAATTTTCTGGATGCTTCAATTGTTTTTCTGCCCATATCATATGCTTCAGGCAGCATACTCTCACGTAACACAAGATCACTGTTTCCAACAACAACATAACTTGGTTCAATGTCTAGCCCTTCCTGTCCAAGAAGTGGAATTCTTCCTATCCCATCAGCATTTGTTTCATATCTTCTGTCCATGCTCATAATCTCCAATTTGTCAGTAAGAGGAGAGTAGAAATAATGTATGTAAAGAGGTACACCAATCACGTATTCTTGAATTATGAATTTTTTATTACCAAAAGCAATGATTTTTTTTTCAAAATCAGTTTTGTTTTTTGCGTAAAAATATCCTTTTCCACCAGCTGCACCATAAGATTTCACAATAATTGGATAAGTGACCGGTTCGTGTTCGAAATCATACTGTTTAGGAACATTAATTCCTGCTTTGCTGAGCCACTCTCTTTGTTGTCTCCTGTCTTCTTCCCAGTCAAGAACACTCTTATTGCCATAATATGGCAATTTCATGTTTTTGTTCTTTTCTGTTCCAAGATGAGCTACAAATGAACCATGAGGTATGATAATGACGTTTTTTTCTTTTAGTTTATCCTCGATTGAGGGAAAGTCTGAAAATGAAGCAAGAGTTATGAATTCATCAATAAAGGGAAATGATTTGTAGAATTCCTCTCGTTCTTTTGTGGTGATTATGAGAGTTTTAAAGCCTTCGTCTTTGGCGCCTTTTAATATCTGAAGCGATGAATGACTTCCTAGTGTCGCAATTGTGTGTTTATTATTTTTCATAGTTTATTTATTAAAATATTGTACAGCATTTTTGAATATAGATAAACCCGGTCCTTCAGATGATGTTTTTTTGCCTGTTCTTTTGTGCTCTTCTTTTTTAATTTGCCAGTTGGGGAGTTGGGTAAAAAACATGCCCCGTTCAGGGTGTGGCATGAGACCCAGTATTTTTCCTGATCCATCAATGATGCCTGCTATATCAAGCGCTGATCCGTTGGGATTGTAGGGAAGATCAAGATATTTACTCATTTCGCCAGCCTCATATTTTAGTGCAATTTGTTTGTTCGTTTCAAGTTTTTTGAGATCATTTGCTTTTGCAAAAAACTTTCCTTCTCCATGCGCAATTGGCAAAGATAGTTTTTCTATTCCATCAAGCCAGGGAGTTTTGGTGGTTACTTTTAGATCAGTCCAGCGACATATGAATCTCGCGCTTTCATTATTTAAAAGCGCCAAATCTCTTTGACCATAGTTATTTTCAAATGCTGGAAAAAGTCCAGTATTGGCAATAATTTGACAACCATTACAAATTCCGATTACTAATTTATCTTTTTCTATAAATTTCAATAACTTTTCCCAGAGATGATTTTTAATCTTGTTTGCGTATGCGATACCAGCTCCTGTATCATCGCCATATGAAAATCCTCCGGGAAAAGAAAGAATCTGGTAGTCATCGAGTTTGTAAAGTCCATCAATTATGTCATTGATGTGGATTATCTCTGATTCAGCACCAGCCAGTGTAAAGCCATATGCTGTTTCTGCTTCCGAGTTTAGTCCGTATCCTGAGAAAATTAGCACTCTTGGTTTTTTCATATTTAATAATCTTTAAAAGTTTTTTTATATTGATTTTTTGCGTTATTAAGCTTTATGTTTACTATTTTCTTTCCCGATAAGCCTTTTATTATTATTTCAGGTTTTTTTGTAACTGTTCCAATTTGTTTTATTTTATTTCCACTCATTGTCTTTTCAAATGCTTTTTTATTTTTGGGTGCGATTGATATTAGAATTCTGCCTTGGCTTTCTGAAAAAAGAGCCAGATCATTTCTTGTGATGCTACCTGGAAGATTTTCAAGTGACACATCAACACCCAGCATCCCACCAATTGATTTTTTGGCAATAGCAACAGCCAGACCGCCTTTGCCTATGCTGATACTTGATGCGATCAGTTCTTTTTGAATTGCTTTGTAGAAATCTTTGTACATTTTAAAATTCTTTTTTGTATTTACAATTGGTGTTTTCGTACTGCTGACATTCTTCATAGATAAATACTCGGATCCTCCCAGCTCATCAAAAGTTTCACCTAGGATATAAATCAAATCATTTTCCTTTTTTGCATCAAGAGAAACTGTTTTGTTTATATCCTCAATAACACCAATTGATGAGATCAGAAGGGTTGGGGGAATTGTGACTTTTACTGGTTTGCTGTTTTTGTCAAAACCGTTGAATTCATTAAACATGCTGTCTTTTCCTGAAATGTAGGGAGTTTGATAATCAACTGCAGTGTCATAGCATGCTTTGGCTGCCATTTTTAGTTGAAAAAGCCTTTGGGGGGTATTGCTTTCTGTCCAGCAAAAATTATCAAGCAAAGCGATATAGTCAGGATTGCCACCTATTGCAACTGCATTGCGAACTGCTGTATCTATACTTGCTGCAGCCATAGCATAAGGATTTATGTCAGAGTAGTTTGGATAAAGAGCTTGAGACATCACAACGCCTCTTTGAGACTGAAGAACTGGACGGAAAACAGACGCTTCTGAGTTTACTCGACCTGATCCCTGGAGTGGCCCGAGGACTGCACCTCCGAGCACTATGTGATCGTACTGGCTAGAGATGAATTCAATGCTGGTTATGTTTAATCTTGCAAGCATCTGAGAAACAGACATGTTTAGATTCACATCTGTTGGTATTGTTGCCTGGTGCTTGTTGTTTGTTGTTTTGTCAGAAATCATCTTGCGTTGGGGTAATCCGTCGTGGAGAAATTTCATATCAATATCGAGAATTGTTTTGTTTTTGTATTTTACAATTCCTTTTTTTGAGTTGGTAAATTTACCAATTATCGTTGCTTCAACGCCTCGTCTTTTCATAAGGGAGTTAAATTTAACCCAGTTTTTTTCTGGAACAGCAAGGGTCATTCTTTCTTGAGATTCTGATATCCAGATTTCCCAAGGGTCCAGGCCCTGGTATTTGAGTGGGGTTTTTTCAAGATCGAGTACAAATCCTCCTGACTCTTTTGCCATTTCTGAAACAGAGCAAGACAGTCCTCCTGCTCCATTATCAGTTATGCTGCTGTAGAGAAGTTGATCTCTTGCTTCATTTATAATTGCGTCGCTTAATTTTTTTTGTGTGATAGGATCACCGATCTGGACTGCTGCTGCTGGGCTTTTAGTGTTTAGGCTTTCTGAAGAAAAGGTTGCTCCGTGCACACCGTCTTTTCCGACTCTTCCACCGATCATGACTATCAGGTCACCAGGTTGAGCATTTTTGATGTGTGAGGGTTTATTTTTTATTTTTTTGGGAATAAGACCTATTGTTCCCGCAAAGACAAGCGGTTTTCCTCTGTAGCCCTCATGGAAATAAACAAATCCCTGAGGTGTTGGGATTCCTGATTGATTACCACCTGCATTTATTCCAGCAATAACCCCATCCATAATTCTGCGGGATGAGAGCATTTTTTGAGATTTATTTTTATTTCTATATAAAGGTATGTCTATTGCAGGATCTGCAAGGCAGAATCCATAAAAATTTGCAACCGGTTTGGCTCCAAGTCCAAATCCCAGTGTGTCGCGATTGACACCTACTATTCCAGTTATTGCTCCGCCAAATGGATCAAGAGCTGATGGGCTGTTGTGTGTTTCGACTTTATGAGTGATTAAATAATTTTCATCAAACGAAATGCCACCTGAATTGTCAGTGAATACTGATACGCAAAAATCTTTCTTTCCTTTAATTTTCCTTATTTTTTCAGTTGCGCCCTTGATGTAGGTTTTATATAGCCCATTTTTAATATTGTCGATTGGATCATTAAAAATAGTGTGCTTACAATGCTCAGACCATGTTTGGGCAAGTGATTCCAGCTCTATATCAGTTGGGCTTCTTCCAAGTTTTTTAAAATATTTTTGAATGGTTTTCATGAATGAAAGATCAAGTGCTAGGGGGCCACGAGTTGTTCCGTCCTGGTTTTGGATTCCATTTTTTCCTATTTTTGCTAGCTCTTCATCGCTGATATTTAGATTTATCTCAATGACTTTTGGTTGATGCTTTATATCTACTTTTGGAACGAATAAATCCATTCCGCCGTCTTTTAGGAATTGCTGATAGCTCTTGATGTGGGCTCTCTGGATAAGAGGATTGTAAAGAGTTAGCGATATTTCTTTTGCGTCTTTTTCAGACACTTTGCCTGTCAAAAAGGTTACTTGAGACGAGTAGACATCTTCACCGTTCCTAAATTTTGTTTTTAGACTATCTTCAATTATTTCTTTTGCAGTATGTCCGATGTTGTCTGTAACTCCAGGTAAAAATCCAATCTCAATTGCAAAGGTGAATTTTTTAGGAGGTGTAAATCTAGCTTTTTCTGTTTGAAAGACAACTGATTGGGTTAGGGGATTTGATAGTTTTTTCCCGATTGATATCAGTTGTTTATCATCTAGTTTTTTTGCAACAGTATAAATGTCATAGATCCAAAGATCTTTTATTTTTTTAAATCCCTGATTTTTCAGTTTATCGATACGATTTTTGGCTCTGGTATCAAAAACATTTGTAATTATTCCAATTCTTGCTGTCATAATCTGCCTATATCTGATCTGTATTGCATTCCCTCAAAATGTATTCCGTTTGGGCCAATTGTACTGTAAGCCTTTTTTAGGGCCTCATTTAGAGTTTCACCTGTTGCTGTTATGCCCAGGACCCGACCGCCGTTTGTGACAAAATTGTTTCCATTTTTTTTGGTAGCAAAGTGAAAGGTAGTAATTTCGGGATCATGGGCAAATTTCTCCAATCCGTTGATTGCAATCCCTTTTTGCGAACTGACGGGATAACCATTTGATGCAAGGACAATGCAACAAGCGATTTTTTTTGACCATTTTATATTTATTTCCGAAAGTTTTTTTTCTACGCAAGCGTTTAATATTTCAAAAATATCTGTCTCAAGAAGTCTCATGTAGGACTCCATTTCTGGATCACCAAAGCGTGAATTAAATTCAATTACTTTCGGTCCGTCTTTTGTCATCATCAATCCTGGATAAAGGCATCCTGTAAAGGGAATTCCCATTTTTTTCATTCCCTGAATTGCTGGAGTCACAATTTTTTCTTTTATTTCATTAATTTCTTTTTCTGATATTTCAGAAAGTGGCGCGATAGTTCCCATGCCACCGGTATTGGGACCTCTATTGCCATCGTGAATTGGTTTGTGATCTCTTGCTGTTGGGAAAAGTGAAATTGTTTTTCCGTCAGAGAATGCATGGATTGAAACTTCCTTACCCTCCAGATATTCCTCGATTACTATTTCCGCTCCAGCATCACCAAAAACTTTTTTGATCATCGCATCATTAATTGCGCTGATTGCTTCATTGATTGTTTTTGCAACAACAACGCCTTTGCCCAATGCGAGGCCTGATGCTTTTATGACAATGGGTGCTCCATGTTTTCTTGTATAATCTTTCGCTTTTTCAGCATCAGTAAACGTTTTGTATCTTGCTGTTGGTATATTATTTTCCCTCATCAGGTTTTTTGCAAACGCTTTTGATGACTCAATTTGCGCAGCTTCTTTTGTGGGACCAAAAATTTTGAGTTCATGTTTCTCAAAGGTGTTTACTATGCCAGATGCTAAGACATCATCAGGTCCGGCAATAGTTAGGTCAATCGAGTTTTCTTTTACGAATTTGATGAGGGATTCAAAATCAAATGGGTTGATGTCTGTGTTTTTTCCGACCAGCTCAGTGCCTGCTGTTCCTGGGGCAAAATAAATATTGTTAACCTTTGGTGATTGTTTTAATTTCCAGCCCAATGCATGTTCTCGTCCTCCTGATCCAATAATTAATATGTTGTTTTTTACCATACAAAATCTCCTTTACTGATATCGATATTTTGGCTAATAACGTGAAGTACTCTTTTTATAGCTGTTGGTAAAACCTGGTATTCTGTTTCATGTATTTTTTTCTCCCATGTTTCAAATGAATCGTTTTTGTGTCTGGCAACCTCTGATTTTAATATAATCGGGCCTATATCAAAATTTTCGCTTGGAATCACTTGATGAACAGTGACACCTGATACTGGAAGATTTTGATCATACGCTTCTCTTATTGCGTGAGCGCCTCTGATTACGGGAATTTTTCCTTTGGATGTGCGGATTGTTTCTTTGAATTCTTTTGTCATTAGTGAAGGGTGGAGATTTATTACTGGTATTTCAAGGTTCTGCATTTCTTTGAGGAATTTATATCCTAGTACCAACATCCAGCCTGACAATATAATGAGGTCAGGGTTTGTATTTTTAACCTCAGCAGTCAATTTTTCTTCATAGTTTTCACGTGTTTTTTTATCTGAAAGTTTACCCTGGTATGGAATTATTGATATCGGAATATTATGTTTTTTGGCTCTAATTGTAGCGTATGCATCTTCCTTATTGGAGAGGACAGATATAATTTTTGCGTTTATATCGTTAGACTCAATACGATCTATTATTTTTTGTAAATTTGTTCCTGATCCTGAAACAAAGATAGAGATTTTGGGCTTGCTATTTATTTTTTTATGCATTTTTTTAAATACAAATTGTTCGTCTCTTACAGGATGTGGGCCACCGAAAATGTAGTGATAAAAATCTTCTTTTTTACCACCCATTGCAAGTGCTGTTTCTTCAATGGGTAGGTATATTACTTCATCTGCTTTGACTTTTTTTGCCATTTCTTTTTCTATAATTTCAATTGGTTCATTTTCAAATGCGGATGCAGCCAATTCTTGTTTAGTTCTCATATCAATTCCTAAATCGCATTGATTCACAACAGGAGGGGATGCAAAAGCCATATATATTTTTTCAGCACCAGCATCTCTGATGTCTCTTGCTAGTATTGTGCTTGTTGTTAGTCTGACTGCAGAGTCGTCAACAACTATCACTTTTTTTCCTCTGATCTCATCAGCAACAACATTATGCTTACCACTTACTGCTGCAATTCGGTTCTCTTGACCAGGTCTTATAAAGGTGCGTCCGACATAGTGACTTGTGGTAATAGCATCAACAATAGGAATATCAAGTTCTTTGGCAACTCCTTTGGCAGCAGGATACCCAGAGTCGAAAATGGGGATAACAATATCTGCCTTGATTCCCTTGTTTCTTATCCGTGTTCCTAGGAACTTTCCTGATTTTTCTCGTCCTGCTTTTACTCTTTTACCGTTTGCAAAACTGTCAGGGCGTGAGAAGTAAATTCCCTCAAAGATGCACGGCTGTGGTTTTTTAACAGTCCCGAAAAACTGAGAATTGATAGTGCCTTCATCGTCAATGCGTATTATTTCCCCGGGTATGATGTCGCGTAGGTATTCTGCTTTTAGAATATCTAAAGCAACCGATTCAGATGCCATAACCCATCCGTCATGAAGTTTTCCAAGGCAGAATGGTCTGATACCGTATGGGTCTCTAATGCCGAATAGTTCATTGTCATTAGTGACAATAACTAGGTTGTATGCGCCGTTGAAAAGGGGCATACATTTTTTTATAGTATCTATCCAAGTTTTATATTTTGGTCTTTCCTGGATCAAAAATTCTGCAACAATGTTCGTATCGCTATCTTGTTGTTTTTTATTTTTTAAAAGTTTTATTACATTTGAAACATCAGGAATATTTCCGTTGTGGCCTATTGATATCTCAAATTTTCCATTTTTCAGGTGAATTGGCTGAGCATTGTTTAAAGAAGATTGTCCAAAAGTACCGTATCTGTTTTGACCTATCGCAAACTTACTTTTGCCGAATTTTTTTACAACCTTGTCATTGAGAACGTGTGGTATGAGTCCCATGTTTTTGTAGGTTAAAATTTTATTTTTTGCTCCAATAACACTCATACCAGCACTTTCTAATCCACGGTGTTGGAGTGTGGCGAGACCTGATCTCGCATAGTATGCTGCATTGCTATCAGCGGTGTAGATACCGATGACTCCACATTTTTCATGAATATCTAATTTGCTGTTTCTCATAAGTATGAATTATAAAAAAATAATTCTAAAGTTTTCTGATTTTGGGACGAAAAACCCCGCGTCGTAGCGGGGCTGCAAAAATTTAATGATATCTATTTTTAATAATCTTGAAATTATGGACCATGTAGTTTCCATACATGATTATAATTCATTTGAGTTTTGGTGTCAATTATCTTTCAAAATTGCTATCATTATAATGACGTGAAGAAAATAGTTATTAGAAATATATTTGTCATATCTATAATTTTTCTTATTGTTTTTTTAGTTTCAGCAAATGAAGAGTATATCAGAAGGAAAGCTATTTCTCTTCTGGGAGATGGTACTTCTCAGGTAAGGGGTGCTAGCACAGAGAAGGGGGAAGAGGTATCAGGAAAGATCAGCTCAGATATTGGCGACCAAATGAGCTTAATAAAAGATGATTTGCTTGACATAAGAATAGGGGACATTATGGATGGTTTGTCTCGTGCTAGAAAAATTTCTCATGACCTTAGTCAAGTAAGTATTTATATTCGAGATAAAGTTGATGGTGTGTTACAATCTGATAAATAATTTATGGATGATTTAAAAACTAGACTTAAAAAAATACTAGAAAGAATAGATCCTGATTCTCAAAAAGCAAAAATAAGAGAACTAACAGCAGAAAGTATGAAGCCGGATTTTTGGCAGGATCACCAGAAAGCTGCAAAAAAGATGAAAGAGCTGTCTGATTTACAAAATGAGGTAGACGAGGCGGAGAAGTTGTTTGTTTTTGTTGAGGAAGGAAATGAAAAAGAAGCAGAAAAGCTGTTAAAAAAAATGGAGACTATATTATTCTTTTCAGGGGAGCACGATAGTGCAAATGCAATAGTTGGAATCCACT
The DNA here is from genome assembly GCA_029260965.1 of Candidatus Levyibacteriota bacterium. Classification (GTDB taxonomy): domain Bacteria; phylum Patescibacteriota; class Microgenomatia; order Levybacterales; family UBA12049; genus JAJDCH01. The sequence goes on from JAJDCG010000001.1 coordinate 327,787, forward strand.
CAGGGCAGGGTGGGACAGAGGCAATGGATTGGGCTGAGATGCTTTTTCGTATGTATACGAGATATTTTGAGAAAAAGGGCTGGAGCTATGAAATACTTGATCAGACAACAGGTGAAGAAGCTGGAATAAAAAGCATAACAATTGCAATTAGTGGGAAATATGCTTATGGTTATCTCAAGCATGAGGCAGGCGCGCATCGATTGGTGCGTCAGTCACCGTTTAATGCTGATAAATTGCGTCAAACATCATTTGCATTAGTTGAGGTAATGCCTGAAGTTGAGGATGCAAAAATTGAGCTCAGAGATGATGATATCGAATTCGAAGCTTTTAGATCTGGTGGTCATGGGGGTCAAAATGTAAATAAGGTTTCGACCGCAGTGCGCTTGAAGCACAAGCCAACCGGAATTGCAGTTGCGGCATCGGTTGAAAGATCGCAAATTCAGAATAGGGAATTTGCCATGAAGTTGCTTCGCGCAAAATTGTGGGCAATTGAGGAAGAAAAGCAAAAGAAAAAGGAGGCTGAGCTAAAAGGTGGATACAAAACCCCAGGTTGGGGAAATCAGATCCGCTCATACGTATTGCATCCATACAAAATGGTTAAGGACCTCAGGACTCAAGTTGAAACAGGAAACACCGACGCAGTGCTTGATGGGGATTTGGATATGTTTATTGAAGAAGAACTGAGGAGTTTATAAATCTTTGGTGAAGTAATAGCCTCTTTTTACATAATCAAGATTTTTATAAAAGATGTGGGCTATTTTATGATCTTTGCCTGATTGAATAAAGATGCCTTTGCAATTTAGTTCTTTTGTCTTCTTTTCAATTTTTTTAATTAGAGCTTTACCTATTCCGTGTTTTCTGTATTCTTCTAACACAAAAAGCTCATCTAGTTCGGCAATTGATTTGGAATATCTCACAACATTTCTAACTGATAAAGTTGCAAAACCAATCAGTTTTTCTTTGTCTGTTGCGACATAAATATAGCTATTAGAGTTTTTTAAAACAATTTTGAAAGAGTCGCTATCAGGTTTTAAAAATCTATCATCTCCAACAAAAAGCGTAAATAGCTTCATTAGTTCTTTATAATCTGTTAATTTTACAGGTCTAATATCCATAATTTTATTATATCAATTATTTTCCGCCTCCGCCTTTTTGCCATTTGACTGCTGTCAGGAATTTGCCGTAGAGATCCTTTTCCATGGGCCAGATTACAGCATCTAGTTCTTTTTTGTTTGGGACTCTATCTTGAAATTTTACAAACGACAGGTCTGTGAAGACAGAGAGTGGGGTTTGTTCTTGAGCTTCCCCCATGGCAAGCGCTGCTGCAGTTGCCAGTGAGTCAATGACATTTACTTTTATCCACTCAATATTGCGACCAAAAATATCTTTTTCACCGACATGGTTCTTGACTGCTTCAAATCCACACCAACTCATACCAAAACCTAGAGTTCCAGTTCGTCCTGGATTGAACCTGCTGTCAGTTATAATTATTCCCAGATTTTTTAGTTTATGTTTATTTTTTAGATATTCCCAGATATCGTTTGTTTTTTTCTGGAGATTTCGCGGCCAGAGAATATAATTCCCATCAGCGTTTGATTCATCAATTCCTGCGGTAAAAACTATGTGTCCGTTTTTGCGAGTTAAAAATACTTTTCCATACGGTGTTGGGACTGGCGCCTCTACGTATGAATCAGCTTCTTTCTTGATAAGTTCGTCTTTATCGGAGACATCTTTAACAGGGATTACATCTTTCTGGGTTATGCTTATGATTTTGGATGTGATTGCAACGATTGATTTATCTTTGAGATTTGGTAAATACTTATCGAGGATTTTATAAATATTATCTCTAGTTTTTATTTTGTGGGTTTTGTATGATTTGACAATCATGAAATTCTAAGCGTAGTGGGGGTTTATTGATTTGACTGCAGGGAGAATTTTTTTATCAGCCAGATATTTAAGCATTGCTTTCATAGCAACATATGTAAGTGCAATTCCTGCAGCGAAAACAAGCCTTTCTGTTATTACAACAGGGATAAGTCCTTTCCAGACCTCAGCTGGTAGATTAAATGCCCAGATCCAGGCAGCTCCTCCAACTGCATGCTGTGTAAATGTAGCACCAAGTGCTCTCATATAAAGATTTTTCCTAAAGAAATAAGCAATAAATGGAATTGTCCAGAAAAGAGTAAAGTAAGGAACAGTTCTTCCGATTGGATGGGCTACAAATGCGATTATTGCAATAAGGGTTACAATGAGTGCAAGTTTTGAATTATTTGTTTTTGTTTTTTCTGACTTTTTGTTTTGAGTTAGCACAGCAAAGTAATAAGTTGCAAAAAGAACAGGGAAAAGTCTGATGATTGATCCAAGCTCAATTGGGGTTTGTTTGATTATAACGTTAGTTACTTCAACTCCAAGAACTGTCAGTATTCCAAAAAGTGGCCCAAGGAATGCACCAGCAATTGGAGCAAAGAAGTCAAAAAGAGTAAATGATACATTGCCACCACCAATCAGCTGAGTAAAAGGCATATTTAGTCCAGCTAGTCCGAGGATAAAAAAGATACCGATGAATTTTAGCTTGTTGCTTGTCACGAGGATTACTTTAATATAAATATTTTCTCTTGTCAAGGGAGAGGGTGGTTATTGGTTTTGTTTTTGCTGGTTAATTTTTTTCTGATCTTCAAAAAATTTTACCAACTCAGCTATTATGTCTGTTGCTTCCATTTGAGCTTTGATGAAGAATCCATCAGCACCTAGGCCGAAGCATTCCTTGATGATGTTGTCCTGTCCCAGATTGGTGAGAAGAAAGATAGGAGTCTTGATTGCAGGAGATCCAGGAGCTCGAAGAATTTTTAGCACCTCAATACCGTTCATTTTGGGCATCATTATATCGAGTAGGATAACATCGTATATATTTGATTTTGCCATATTAACACCTGCTTCTCCATCTTTTGCTAGAGTAATTTCATATCCAGCATTAGAGAATACTCTGTGATAGATATCCTGTATGTAGTGATCGTCTTCAACTAATAAGATTTTTTTCATATATTTATTATTTCAACACAGGCTTTACGTTTTGTCAATTTGTTATTTGGTTGATTCAGCTCTAAATTATTGTGTTATTTAGCTAGTATTTTTTTTGTTTCGATCTGGGTTTACAAAAAATCCCTTGCTGGAAACGGTAGTTTTACTAGATGTTTTGAAATTGTCAATGTCTTTTTGCGAAGCGATAGGTAGTTTAAAAAAGAATGTAGAGCCTTTTCCTACTGTGCTTTCTACCCAGATTTTTCCATCATGGAGATCCAATATAGACTTGGTTATAAAAAGCCCCAGACCTGTTCCCTTTGATCCCTGCTCAAGCTTACCTCCGACGCGGAAGAATTTGCTAAATAGTCTGGATATTGCAGCCTCTGGTATTCCTTCTCCATTATCTGATATTTTTGTCAAGATAAAGTTGTCCTGTTTTTCTACTGAGATAGAAATTTTCCCCTCAGGAGGTGAATAGTTGATGGCATTTGCTACAAGATTAGTAAATACTTCTATGATTCTAAATTTGTCCAGCAGTACAAGTGGTAAATCTTCTTTTGGTTTCACTAGGGTGATTATTTGTTTTTTCGTTTTTGCTACTTGTTCCAGGTCTTTGATGGCGATTTCTGCTAGTTCAAGCAGATTGTAGGGTCTTTTGTCCAGTTGGAGTGTGCCTTTTTCTATTCGTGATGCATTGAGAAGGTTGTCTACCAGGTTGCTGAGATTGGAGGAGCTGTTGATTATTCTAAGCATAAATTCCTTTTGTTCTTCAGTAGCATTTTCCCAGATCTCGTCTTTGAGCATCTTAGAATATCCTCTCATGGCAGTAATTGGAGTTCTGAGTTCATGGGCAGCCATAGAAACAAAATCAATTTTCATATTTTCTAATTCTTGTTCCTTTGATATGTCAAAAAATGTGATGATATATCGTATGTCTGAAATAATTTCAGGTTTTATAGCAATAAAAATTGCCTGAATTGTTTTATTTTTTTTACTTGCTGTATTAAAGCTTAGGGTTTTTGATATAAGTCCAGATTTTGCGTTTGAACAAAGTTCTCGAATGTTAACATCTAAATCTTTTTCCTGAAATCTTAAAGTATCTTCAATATTGTGATTGATAATAGATGAGGTTTTTATTTCTAAAATTTCTGAAGAAGCGTTATTCTGTAGGAGTATTTTTAAATTCTTATCTAAGGCTATTACACCATCAGCAATGTTGCCAAGAATAGTAGAGAGGGTATCTTTTTCAGCAATTAAAGAATTCCTATCCTGTTTTAGTTTTTGTGCCATTTCGTGATAGTAGGATGCTAGTCTTTCTAGCTCATCACCTGTATTAATAGAAAAATCATAGTCGAAATCTCCTTTTCCAATCTGCACAGTTCCTTTTACGAGCTCCTTAATGGGAGATACGAGTCTTTGTGAGAATAAAAAGCTAAGTAGAAAGGCAAAAGAAAGTGGAAGGGAAAACAAGATGATAGCTTGTCTTTGAATTCTGGATATGTCCGATGAAATGTCACTAATTGGTTGTTCTGCGACAATTGACCAATCGGTTTTGTTAATTTGAGAAAGAGTAGTTAGCACATCGGTTCCATCAGTATTGGTTGACGCATAGGGATCAATTACAGCATCTTTTAGAAGTTCTTTAGATAGTATATCTTTTATTTTTTTGTCTGATTGATTGTTGTTATTTTTGCCAATTTTTGAACCATCTGGATGAGCTATTATCTTGCGGTCTCTGTCAATCATATACACATAACCATTTTGTCCAATACTTAGGGAGGTCGCATCATTTCCGAAACGACTAAGATCTATTTCACCAACAACTACACCGTAGATTTCTCCTGGACTACGTTGGGTAATTTGAAAGCTGGAGAAGGTCAGAAGTGAGCTAGATCGCTCCGGGAAAACGACGGGCACAGCGATTGTAATTTTTGGTTTATTATTTTTATGAAACATAACATCGCTGATATACTCGTTGCCGTAGCGAAATGTAGTAATTTTAAATTCTGGATTTTCTTTAATATTTTTAAGTTCATTTTTAGGATAAATTTTATTTCTTGAAACTTTGACAATCTCATTTCCAGAAGAATCAGCATAAGTAAGTGTTTCTATGTCTGGGTCCTGTTGTAGGAAGTTTAGCAAGTCTTCTTCTATCAAATTCTCATCCCCACTAAGTATTGCAGCATTTTGAGAATGTGATAGAAAGCCCAGCAGTTTTGTATTTAGAAAATTTTCTACATTTCTTGCCGCTTCTTGTGTTACAACAATGATATTATTCTCTGAATTATTATATGCAGATTTTTCAGCATTAAAATACCAGAATGCATTCGAGACCAGGAATGGAAAAATAACTATTAGAAGAGAAAAAATGAGAGTTTTTTCTCTTAGATTTAATTTTGAGAGTGGTAATTTCACGCGATTACTCTTATCGTAGCATATGGTAGGTGGTGATTGACAAGTATAAAAATACTTGTTATTAATATATTAACCTATTGATTTGCATTCGTTCTGTTAGAGAGTAGGAGCAAAATTATGAAAAATCACAAAAAGTCATCCATTTTTTCAATAATTTTAGTTATAACATTACTGGTTGTTTCATTTTTGCTCTATGTAAAGTCAAATGAAGTAAAGGAGCTTGAGAGACAAAATATTGCAGAGGCCACAATTCAGCTACCTAGAGATGCTATAAAACTTTCTGGATGTGTTCCATTTATGGGTGAACATTGGGCAGTGCCCGAGGATCTTCCTTTTGGTCCGACTTATTTGGTCAATAATAATCAGGTTATCGGAATTGAATATATGTTCAGGATGAATGAGATACCGGGTGAATTCTTGGCAAATGCTGATTCTGTGACTGCACAGCACCATTTGCAAGAAAATAATTTGGGGCTTTCTGACATAGTTGAGCATACTTTTACATTCCCATTGAGCAATCTGAAGTATAAATTTGCTGCACTAGACTGGTCAGCTCCCCATGCAGGTTTTGTGGAGCCTCATTTTGATATGCATTTTTACCTCATAGATAAAGAGGAAGCCAAAACAGTTTGTCCAGACTCAACTCTTCTCGATGTTCAGAGCCCAGAGTTGGAGCAGATGCTTCAAGAAAATTCTGTTCCTTATATACCACTTCCACAAGACCAGTAATGTTTTTATTGGATATTAGTTTTTTTCATTGAAAGATAAACATTTGTTGCATCAAAAAATTCCTCCAAGTGTCCTTTGTCAACTGAAACATGCACTATATTTGCCTCTGGTACATTTTCTCCATAAACAACCAGGTCAACATGTTTATTAAATTTTTTAGCACTATCAGCAGTAAATTTGTATTTTGTTTTCATATATTTATCCAATCTCAGGATAATGGCATTTTTTGAATTTTTTACTACTTCCACACCAGCAGGGATCGTTGCGGCCTAGTTTTTTCTGCGATTTGGCTACGTTTTGTTTTTTTGTATCTGTTGAGATCTCACTGGCTGGCGTGTTGGTCGTGGCGTGATCTGTATGTTTTGGTAGATCTGGAAGGACGCTTGTTGCTTTAGTAGGGGAAATTTTTGCATTATCAGCGTTAGTTTGGGCATGGGTTGGTCCTGGATGAACGGATCCGTCTTCGTGCGTATGTGTTTGTTGTTGGACCTGTACTTTATAGATTCTATGAACTATCTCATCATCAATTGAGCTCATGAGATTTTCAAACATTTTAAATCCTTCATTTTTATACTCAACTAACGGATCTTTTTGGGCATAACCCCTCAGGCCGATTCCTCCCCGTAGGCTATCCATAGCATCTAGATGATTCATCCAGAGTTTGTCTATAGTTCCCAGCATCACAAATTTTTCAACCCGTCTCATCAGTTCTCCTCCAAGTTGATTCTCTTTTTGTCTGTAAAGATCGTTGGCAATTTTTTTCAGGAATTCTATTTTTTCCTCTGCTGAGCCTGCTTGCTGGAGTTGCGTTATCAATTGTTTTTGTGAAGCAGGATCAAATGGAATTATGATGGTGAAATCTGTCACGATAGCTTCATTTATGTTATCGAGTTTTTCTGGATCAGAAGCGGCTCGATTTACGATCATGCTGATTGCAGACTCGATTCTTTCCTGTACCTCTTCTTTTAGGGCTGTATCTTTTTCTATTTCTGATTCAAGCACTTTTCGTCTGAGATCATAGATTATTTCTCTTTGTTTATTGAGAACATCATCGTATTCAACAAGGTGTTTTCTGGTATCAAAATTGAATCCTTCTACTTTGACCTGTGCATTTTCAATTGATTTGGAAACGAGTGGGTGTTCAAGTGGTACATCCTCTGGCATATTAAATCTGGTCATGATACTGGCGACTCGGTCTCCACCAAAGATTCTCATTATCTCATCATCAAGCGCGACAAAAAATTTGGATGCACCAGGATCACCCTGACGGCCTGAACGGCCTCTGAGCTGATTATCAATACGTCTTGATTCGTGTCTCTCAGTCCCTATGACGTATAGTCCACCGAGTTTTTTTACCTCATCATGTTCTTTTTTCCATTTTTTGTACTCTGGAGAATTTTGTTTTGTTGAACCATCTGCTTTTTTAGGTGGTTCTCCGCCTAGAACTATATCAACTCCACGACCCGCCATGTTGGTTGCCACTGTCACAGCGCCTATTTTGCCTGCATCGGCGATGATCTCTGCCTCTCTCAAATGGTTTTTGGCATTTAACAGTTCAAATCTTATCTTCCGTCTTTTGAGAAATTCTCCTATGATCTCATTTTTTTCAATAGAAGTTGTGCCGATTAGTATTGGTTGACCAGTTTTGTGTACCGCCTCTATTTCTGAGACAACAGCCGATATTTTGGCGCGTCCTGTTTTATAAACAGCATCTGAATTATCAATTCTGGCGAGGGGATTATTGGTGGGAATTACAACTACATCCAGGTTGTAGATTTTGCGGAACTCCTCAGACTCTGTAACAGCAGTACCAGTCATGCCAGCGAGTATTTCATACATGCGGAAATAATTCTGTAGCGATACAGTTGCAAGCGTTTTTGACTCGCGTTGAATGGCTACATTTTCTTTTGCCTCAATCGCTTGATGGATTCCGTCTGAGAGACGTCTACCCTCCATGAGTCGTCCTGTGAATTCATCAACTAGTATTACTTGATTATCTTTGACTATGTAGTCTTTCTCTTTTTTAAAAAGAGTACGAGCTTTTAGTGCTGCCTCCAGGTGATATACGGTATCAAAATCTTTTTCATAAATATCTTTGACACCGTAAAGTTTTTCAATTTTTCCAATTCCATGATCTGTGAGGTGAACAGTGCGGAGTTTTTCATCAATGTTATAGTCAGTATCTGATGAAAGTTTGTCTACGACTTTAGCATATTCATAATAACGTGCAGATGGTGATTCGTCAGGTGCTGAGATGATGTGGGGAGTACGCGCTTCATCAATAAGCACAGAGTCTACTTCATCAACGACCGCGAAGTAGTAGCCTCTCTGCCTAAGATTTTTGACTTCATTTTCCATGTTGTCCCTGAGGTAATCAAAACCAAATTCTGAGTTAATGCCATATGTTACGTCAGCAGAATATGCTTCTTTTCTTGATATGGGTTTTAAGTGTGCAAGTTTGAAATCTTTGGCATTCTTGTCATTAAATTTAGAATCGTAAATGAAAGATTCATTGTTGATAATTGATGAGACACTTATGCCAAGTAGGTCAAAAACAGGACCCATCCAACCTGCATCACGACGTGCTAGATAATCGTTGACAGTAACAAGATGAACACCCTTGCCAGTTAGTGCATGGAGATATAAGGCGGGAAGAGCAGATAGGGTTTTGCCTTCACCTGTTTTTTGCTCAGCTATCTTACCTTGTGACAGAACAACTGCTGCCATAATCTGGACATCAAAATGTCTCATGCCCACGGCTCGTAGGGATGCTTCACGAACGAGAGCAAATGCCTCAGGTAGTATGTCCTCAAGCCTTTCATTTCTGGAAACTCTTTTTTTGAACTCTTCTGTTTTTTTGGGGAAATCAGTATCCTTCAATTTTTGCATTTTTGGTTCAAGCGATGCTACCTGGTCAACGATTGGCTGAAGGCCTGAAACCTCGCGGTTATTGGAATCAAAGAGCTTATTTAATATGCCTAGCATGGTTTTTGTTTTGTCATCCTGAGTAGCGCGAAGGATCTAAGCTAAACAATGTTTTTGTAGAGATTCACCTCTCTCGCTAAGCGGGATCAGAATGACAATGCGTATTTAATATTAGCATATACTAGGCTCATAAACAAGAAAAACCCCTCACCTGATCAGGTGAGGGGTTAATAGGTTACTTTTTTTTAGCTTTTTTAGCTTTTTTCTTTGCTGGCATGAAGAATCACCTCCCTTTGATTTATTTCGCAAATTTATGAAATAAATATTAATATAATAGTCGTTTTTTGTCAGATTATTGTCAAGAAAATAGCGAGCTTCAAAAAAGGGGATTTGGATTGATTTGAAGCCAAAAATCACGAATGAGAATTATTTTTTTTAATATTTTTATTTTACTTATTCTCCAATACTAATCTTCTCTTTGCCCATGTATTTCTGGAGAATTTTGGGGATAATAATTGATCCGTCTTCCTGCTGGTAGTTTTCAAGAATTGCAACTAGCGTTCTACCAATTGCGAACACGGTTCCATTTAGGACATGTGCGTATAATTTTTCTGATCCGTCAGTATATTTTATGTTTAATCTACGGGACTGAAAATCAGTAACTGTTGATACAGATGTTACCTCGCGGTATTTGTCTTGAGAGGGGATCCATGCCTCCAGATCATACTTGCGTGCAGCAGGAAAGCCTAGGTCTCCTGTACACATTTTTACTACTTGATATGGAATTTCTAAGGCTTGGAACAGCTTCTCCTCAATGCTTAATAAAAATTCTTGCTCTTGGTCATCTTTGCCATCTGTAACAAATGAGACCATTTCTAGCTTATCAAATTGATGAACCCTGAGGATGCCCCGCGTGTCTTTACCGTATGATCCTGCTTCTCGTCTAAAAGCAGATGAGAAAGCAAGATATCTCTTTGGCATCTCTTTTAGGTTTATCAGATCGTCTTTATGCATTGGGACGATTGAGTGCTCGGCAGTTCCGACGAGAAATAATCCGTCTTCTTTGAGTTGAAACATATCTTCCTCACCACCATTTTCCATATATCCTAGACCCTTCATGATATCGTCCTTTATCATGGTAGGCGGTATCACCAGGCTAAACCCTTCTTTTGTTAGCTCTGCAATGGCGAATTGGATTAGCGCGAATTCCAATAGTGCGGCGTCATTTTTGAGATATGCAAATCTGCTACCAGAGACTTTCGCAGCACTTTCTACATTTATAATGTTAAGACTTTTTCCGAGCTCTAGGTGATCCAGTGGTTTGAAGTCAAACTTTTTGGGTTTACCCCAGGTTTTGACTACATCATTTTCTGATTCGTCTTTTCCAATTTTGACATCCTCTTTTGCAGGGTTTGGGATTTGCAACAGGAGTGCGGTAAGCTTTTCATTTAGTGCATGATACTGATCGTCTAATTCTATATATTTTTCTTTAGCCTTTTTCCCTTCTTCTATTTGTTCAGGTGTTGGTTTTCCAGTAATTGATTTATTTATTTTGTTTCGTTTTTCTGCAATTTCTTGTAAATTTTTCTGTGCTTCACGTTTTTTATTATCTAATTCTAGAATTTTTTTTATATCAATATCAATTTTTTTATCTTTTGCAGCTTTTTGTATCTTCTCAGGATTGTCGCGGACTAATTTAATATCAAACATAATTTAAGAATATCATATGGGTACCAAGAGTGTCACAAGTACCATGGATAAGGAGATTATATATTTTTATCTATGGATTGGCAATTTGTTATTTTAATTTTTTGGGGGAAGCTTTCTTCTTCGTAGAAGTTTTTGCTTTTACTGTTTTTGTTTTGGAGGCAGGTTTTACCTTTTGAGTTTTAGATGCGGGAGCTGTTTTTTTTGCAACTGGTGCTGATTTTCCAATTAATTTTGACAGGGAAGATTTGAGCCTTGAAGATTTATTTTTATGAATTATGTTTGACTTTACAGCCTTGTCAAGCGCTTTGTAGGCCTCATTTAGGCTTTTGGGTGATTTTGTTTCACGTGCTGTTTTAACAGCTTTTTTGAAAGCTTCTTTTACCTTCTTGTTTCTAACTGTTCTTTTCTTATCCTGCTTGAGCTTTTTCTTTGCGTGTTTTAGGATTGGCATATAAGTATTTTACCATGATATACTTGTAAATACAATAAATTTATGCAAAACGGTTTTTTATCAAAAAGTATTGATCTCTTGACGCGCAAACAAAGCACGATTCTGTCTGCGGCTTTTGTAATCATGGGAACTGTGGTCTTGTCACAAGTTTTGGGTCTTGTTAAGAAAAGACTTCTTATTTCAATTTTTGGTGCATCTGTAACAACGGGTGTTTATGATGTTGCATATAAGCTTCCTGATCTTTTGTTTCAGCTGGTTGTTGCTTCAGCTTTTTCTAGTGCTTTCATACCAGTGTTTTCTGATCTTCTGAGCAGCAACAAAGAACGTCTTGCTCACAAGATGGCATCAAATATTCTGAGTTGGGGGATGGCTATTTTCTTTGCATTGTCAGTAGTGCTTGCCGTCTTTGCGCCATTTTTCCTGCAAATTCTAAATCCAGGCGGTGGGTTTAGTCCAGCAGATATGCAATTAATGGCAAACCTGATGAGGATTATTATCTTGGGACAGTTTCTTATCGTAATAGGTACATTTTTTACGGCAATGCTTCAATCATATAATCATTTCTTTGTCCCAGGTTTTGCTCTATCGCTTTACAATCTGGGAATAATACTTGGTCTCTTGATATTTTCGCCTTTTATTGGGATATATTCGGGAGCCGTAGGTACAGTGATGGGTGCAATTTTCTTTATACTTTTTCAGTTGCCACTTGTTAAGAAGATTGGTTTTAACTTCAAGCTAAATTTTGCGTTAGGCGATTCGGGTTTGAGAACAATAACTCATCTGATGTGGCCAAGAACTCTTGCAAACGGGGTATTCCAAATGGGAGTTATTCTCATTGTTGCGCTCGTATCTTTTTTACCTGAGAGTGGAAGAAAATATATTATTTTTGATCTGGCGCAGACTATAGCATGGGCACCAGTTGCCTTGATCGGTAATGCGATTGCTCAGGCTGCTTTTCCAGTTTTAGCACGTGAGCGGGGACAGCTTGATAAGTTCAAGTTGACTTTTATGAATAGTTTCAACCAGATGCTCTATCTGATTTTGCCAATATCTGTTCTTATATTAGTTTTGCGCATACCGATAGTGCGGCTTGTTTTCGGAGCTCCCAAGCTTGATTGGCCCGCAACCGTGTTAACTGGTAATACATTGGCATTTTTCTCTTTTTCTATTTTTGCTCAAGGCTTGATAGCGTTAACCTATAGAGCATTTTATGCTCTTCATGACACGAAGACTCCTCTTGTCACTGGTGCAATTTCCACTCTTTTGATGCTTGGAATTGGCTTTTTCTTGATAATCGGTTTACCTCAGAGCTTTGGTATAAACACTGATGTGTCAAGCATAGCAGTAGCATATTCAGGAGCATCTATTTTCCAGCTTGTTTGGTTATTCCTTCTTTTGAATAGGGCAACAGGTGGATTTCCTGTTGCTCATCTTTTTTCTTCATGGTGGAAATTTATTGCATCTTCAACCTTAACTGCATTCGCGCTTTATATACCCATAAAGCTTCTTGATCAGTTAGTTTTTGATACCACACTTACTGTTAATCTTTTGATACTGACTGGTATTTCGTCGATGGCAGGTTTGTCAATCTACTTGTTTCTCTCTTGGTTTTTTGACGTTAAAGAAGCAAAAATCTATATCCTTGCGATTCGAAAAATAGGGAACTGGAAAGAAGTTGCCTCCAAGATGGAGGAAGTAATAGGGCGTCGCGATAAAGAGTAAGGGGAAAAGCTACATCATTCCACCCATGCCACCCATTCCTGGCATACCGCCTTCGGGGCCTGGTGCATCTGACTTCTTTTCTGGAATATCTGTTACTAGTGCTTCGGTCGTAAGAATCATGATTGCTACAGAGATTGCATTTTGAACTGCGGTTCTTACAACTTTTAAGGGATCAATAATTCCTTCTGTTATCATATTTACAGGTTTAGCTGTGTCAGCGGATTCAATGTTCATAACATTGAAACCTTGTCCACTTGCAGATATATCCCTAGCTTTTGTTATTAACATTCCTGCGTCTAATCCCGCATTTTGCATTAATTTAACGAAAGGCGCTTCTAGTGAATTTTTTACAATTTCAAAACCAAAGATCTCGTCCCTACTTGCTGTTTCATTTTCTAAATCTTTAGTATTCATTTTTGTAGAAATATCTAGTAGAGCAACAGAGCCACCTGGTACAATTCCCTCCTCAAGAGCTGCTTTTGTTGCTGCAACAGCGTCAATTACGCGTTCTTTTTTCTCCTTCATTTCTACTTCGGTGGCTGCTCCTACATTGATAACAGCAACTCCACCTGTTAGTTTTGCAAGTCTCTCTTTTAGTTTGTCGCCATCAAATTCAGATGTCGTATTCTCAATGGTTGCTTTTATTTGGCCAATTCTTTTTTCTATTGCGTTTTTGTTTCCTTTGCCACCTATAATTCTCGCATTTTCCTTGTCAGCCCATATTTTGTCAGCTCTACCACAGTCCTCAACAGTGATACTCTCAAGAGTTCGTCCTGTGTCTTCGGATATTACTGTGCCACCTGTGAGTGTTGCTATATCTTCAAGCATTTCTTTTCGTCTGTCACCAAATCCCGGTGCTTTGATAGCAAGTGGATTAAATGTGCCACGAAGTTTGTTAACAACAAGAGCAGCAAGTGCTTCGCCCTCTATATCATCGGCAATAATTACGAGATTTTTAGAAACTTTTACAAAGTTTTCCAGAAATGGAACAAATTCATTTAGGGCTGAGATTTTTTTGTCAGTTATTAATATGTATGGATCTTCAATTTCAGACTCCATTTTGTCAGCATTTGTTACAAAATATGGAGATGCATAACCTTTGTCAAACTCCATCCCTTCCTTATGTTCTATTTCAGTTAAAAGACTTCTTCCTTCTTCTACGGTAATTACACCGTCTTCTCCTACTTTCTTTATCGCATCAGCGATTAGATTTCCTAGCTCTGTGTCTCCAGCTGAAATAGTTGCAACGTTAGCAATGTCTGATTGTTTGATTTTTGTTGACATTTCTTTAAGTTGAGAAACAATATGTTTTCCAGCTTTTTCAATACCCCTTCGCATAATCATGGGATTTGATCCTGCTGTTATCATTTTTATACCTTCGTCTACGATTGCTCGTGCAAGAACGGTTGAGGTTGTGGTTCCATCTCCAGCTATGTCTGCTGTTTTGGAGGCTGCTTCTTTAACAAGCTGTGCTCCCATGTTTTCAAAAGGATCAGCAAGTTCTATTTCTTTGGCAACAGTTACACCATCATGGACTACGTTTGGAGCACCCCACTTTTTATCTAGTGCTACATTTCGTCCTTTTGGACCAAGCGTTGTTGCAACTGCATTTGCCAGTTGATCAACACCCTTTTTGAGGGATTCTCTTGCATCTGCACCGTATTTAATTTGTTTTGCCATAATTTTTATTCAACGATTGCTAAGATATCTGATTGTTTTACCAGCTTCCATTCTTCATTGTCAACTTTTACTTCATTTCCACCCCATTTGGTATACATTACTTTTTGGCCAATTTTGACAACCATGGGAATTAGCTTGCCTGAATCATCGCGGGCACCTTCGCCAACTGCCACCACTTCTCCTGTTTGGGGTTTTTCTTTAGAATTTTCTGGAAGATAAATTCCTCCAGATGTTTTAGCCTCAGCCTTGAGTGGCTTAACCAGGATGTTGTCGAATAATGGTTTTATGTTATTTTTGTTTGCCATCTGCTTTATTTTTGCCTCCAGTTTATCACTCGGATAATCTGTATGCTAATTTTTAACACAACAACCTGTTTTTTGTCAAGGCCTTGTTGTTTTATCTTCTGCTTGACAGGCGCATTTTTCTTCTATACGATAAAATTATGCATGGAAAAATAAACGGTAAGAAAGCCTTACTGATAGGTTTTATCGTGGTTTTATTAATTGGTATACCCCTTACCATATATCTATTGCAGCAGCAGCAGGATGCTCGTTCCCGCGCCCAGAAGTCCACAAATATTAATTTCTCACCTGACTCCTCAGCCTCAAATCCTATCCAAGCAAGTGTGGGTGATGAGATCGCTCTTGATATTGTTGTTAATCCAGGTTCCAATCTTGTTTCTTTTGTGAGACTGGAGGTTCAATACGATTCCGAGAAGCTTGCAACTGCTTCAGCGCAAGCTTTTCAGCCAGATACAACGATATTCACCGTCCAAGATGGACCGATATACTCACCGGGAAAGATAGAGGTTTCTCTTTCAGCAGGTCCTGATCCCACAAAGGCAATCCAGACAGCTACAAAAATAGCTACTGTTAACTTTAGGGCCATAGCGAATACACCAGATGGTGCACCTACTCTTGTGTCATATGGTGTGACAACTCAGGTGCTTTCAATTGGGTCAAGCGACGAGGCATCAGAAGATGTTCTTTCGTCAACAAGTCCTGCTGCAATTGTGATAGGTGGTCCTGGTCCAACTGATCCATTGCCTACTACAGAACCAACACCTACAGTTGAACCGACACCTGAGCCGACTACCGAGCCAACTCCGACACCTGAGCCGACTGGTCCAGGCGTAACTAACGAATCACCTGTATGTAGTCAGTTAGCTGTTGATCGCGATCCAAATGGGGCTGCTCCTTTGGCGATTACATTTACAGCGATTGGCTCAGACACAGACGGTACTGTGTCAAGTGTTACGTTTAACTTTGGTGATGGTCAGGTGAGTGATGTGACAACAGGTGGTGGTGTAGGAACGGCATCAGTTAGTGCGCAGCTTTCACATACATATAATAGCGCTGGTACATTTCAGGCAACAGCTGTTATGACAGATAACAACGGTGGTGTATCAGGATCAGGCTCTTGCACACAGACGGTCAGTGTTACAGGTGGCGGAGGAGCAAACCCCACAACAGTAGTTGTTAATCCAACTGGAGTACCTGTTGAATTGCCTCCAACCGGTGCGACAGAGAATGCTATAGCACTGGGTGCAATACTTATGACTTTCATTATCGGTGGAGCATTTATTTTCTTCCTTCTCTAGGTCTTTTATCCTTCTGGTTAAAATGCGGGAATATACTGAAGTTATTTGAATTTGTGATTTTGCAAAAATTTTCTGGGTTTTCGAAGCTCTTAGTAAACTTATTTCCCGTCACTGATCATGGAGAAGAGAGCGCTTTGAGATAATTGGACCTTTCCTGTTGTTACCATTTTCTTTTTGCCCTTTTTTTGTTTATCAAGAAGCTTGTTTTTGCGGGTTACGTCTCCACCATAGAGCTTGGCAGTTACGTCTTTTCTGTATGGAGATATTTCCTCTCTAGCAACAATATTCCCATTTATTACAGCTTGAATTATTTGTTTGAATTGTTGCCGATCTAGTGATTTTTTTAATTTTTCAGCCTTGGATCGCGCTACATAAATACCTTCGTCTTTATAAACCAGTTCTGATAGGACGTCGATTGGGGTTCCATTTATTTGGATCTCAAGTTTGACCATGTTAGCTTTTTTATAGTCAGTTAGTGTGTAATCAATGCTGCCGTATCCTGCTGTAGCTGATTTGACCTCTGCAGAGAGACCACGAATAAACATAGAATAAGGCATTTCATATGAGAGCACAGCATATGCCTCGTGATATTTGATATCGATAAGATGTCCCTTCTTGCCCTGTGCAACAGTCATTATTGACCCTACATGTTCTGCTGGTGTGAAGATCTCAATAAACATATACGGTTCATAAATATCCTCTCCCCTGTATTCATAGAGCACCTGTGGCATGGTTAGGAGGAGGTCAAGTTCGTATTCCTTCTCAAGCCTTTCCTTGACAATGTCAGCATGCAGTAGCCCTAGGAATCCGACGCGAAATCCAGATCCGAGATAGGCAGAGTATTCCTCAGAATAGGTAAGTGAGGTGTCGTTGAGAGTGAGTTTGCCCAGTGCTTCGCGTAAGTCTACAAATTTATCGGAGTCTTTGGGATAGAGTCCAAAAAAGACCATGGATTGAGGAAGTTGATAGCCGGATAGAGGTTCTGTTTTTACGTTGGCGTGAACTATCGTGTCACCCACTCTGGCCTGTCGGATATCCTTGATAGATCCGACTATGTATCCAATCTCTCCTGTTGAAAGCTTTTCACTGCTTTTGAGAAAAGGGGTAAAGATGCCTACTTCGGTTGCATCTGCTTTGGCTTTATTTTGGAAAAACTCAATTTTTTCTCCTTTTTTTATTTCTCCGTCTACAACTCGCACATACGCAATTACACCACGATATTCATCATATACTGCATCAAAAATAAGCGCACGTAGTGGCGCATCGGGTTTTCCCTGTGGGGGAGGTATTTTTTCAACTATTTTTTCAAGAAGTTTTTCTACGTTTTCGCCTGTTTTTGCAGAAATGCTGAGTATTTCCGACTCTTCAAATCCTAGATCAACAAGCTCTTTTTTGATGAGTTTTGTTTCTGCATTGGGCATGTCAATCTTATTGAGTACAGGTATCATGGTGAGTCCGAGTTTTTTAGCAACTTGAAAATGCGCGACAGTTTGAGCTTGTATGCCTTGTGTTGCATCAACCAGTAGCACTGCTCCTTCGCAAGCTGCTAGAGTGCGAGATACTTCATAAGAAAAATCAACATGACCTGGGGTATCTATCAGGTTTAGGATATAGGTTGTGGGATGTAGGGTGTAGTGCATCCGAACTGGTGCGAGTTTGATGGTTATTCCTCGTTGACGGCTAATGACATTTTGATCCAGAAATTGCTCTTGCAATTTATCCTTGGCAATTGTATGGGTTATCTCCAGTAGTCTGTCTGACAAGGTTGATTTTCCATGATCAACGTGTGCAATAATAGCAAAATTCCTTATAAGATCCTGATCTTTCATTGCATCATTTTAGCTTATTGATAAGTGTTTAGCAAAACCTCCAATTGTAATTGACTTTTATCGTTCCCGTTTGCTACCATGAACCTCAAGAACCCGCTTTTGTGTGGTTTGGGTTGTGCTTACAGTAATTAGTACAGCTTGCACTTTAACAAGGCATACAAGAAATTTTGGAAGAAATTATTTGTATTCTTTCAATCCGGTACAGCAGGTACGAGTGGGCAATTTGCTTGTCCTTTGGTATCTGTTGTATTGGAAAAGAAAGGAGAACTGAAATGCACGAAGATAACAAGATGGAACTCTCAGAAAAGATTGCGATCCTTTGCGTTGTGCTCCTAATTATTGCAGCTTATGCATACTCCTATGCTCCCTGGCTGAGCTGGATAGCGTTGGTGCTAGTAACTGTCACGGCTATTGTGACTGGCTTACTCCTCGTAAATGACGAGCTTGGGCAGTGGCTCATGGGACTCAAACCCCAGGACTATCCTCAGTGTCCCGACTGCAAATATCGTAATTCAAAAGATGAGATGTTCTGCAATAGATGTTACAGATCGTTTTTAAACTGGTAGGCCATCAACCAGGAGGACATGGGAATGAGAAAACAACTTAAGGATCTGTCTTCGAGCGAGATTGTGCTCCTAGGGTTTCTTGCTTGTTGCGTTGTAGTAGCGGCTGCCATGGCGCTTTCAAGCATCATCGCTTCGTTCCGCTAAGCAAAACACCAGAGTGGGAGTTGGGTGATAACACTCAAAAGCGAAAGCTTTCCGCAATCCGGCGGGCTCCGTTGGGGACCAATAATAATTTCTCCTAGAAAGGACAGATTATCGTATACGATTTTTGGGTTTACCGAAATGAGGTAGGCATACAAGATGTTGACGATAACTCGTCTTAAGATTTGGATATACCTGGAAAGAAAAGACTTCAGCAATTACGCGCTGAATTTTCTCTTCTTGGCTTTATGCCTTCTTCCGGAGTTTTCCGAATCTCATCTTGTATGCCTATTTCATTTTTTTATCAATCTGGTTTGGTAAGATGGGTGAAGTAGTTATTTACCTCTAGGGATAGGAGGTTTGGGTGGATTTTTCATTGCACCCAAAACTTCTGCTACAAGTTTTGTGGTTTCAGTTCTGCCTTTGGGGGATGTACCGATGTTAGATCCATTTAAACCACCAGCTGATCTTGCACGATAGCTTATAAATCCTTGCTTGCCCTCTTCATCGGTAATAACATGTGCCGTAGCAAAATTATGTGTTTTCTCCACCTTCCTTATTACACCCTCATCCTCAAATAGTATTTCTTCTGTTCCACCTCTTTTTGATACAGATGCTGTTTTTCTATCTCTCCGACCCGTTTCTAGATTTTGGAAGCTGCCCATAGTAGCTTCATATGTTAGTTCATCCCTTCTTAGCGTAAGGCTTGTAACCGCATGATTATTTGTTTTGTCCCATTTAAGTTTTGCATCTCGGGTAGGAGGGTTGGACATACCTTCTGATACTAATTCTATGATTTCCTCGGCAGCTTGTAGAGCTTCATCCTCTGGGAGTTGGTCATGACCTAGCGACTCAAGTTCTGGAATAACTCCATCGCTATATTTTTCTCCTGCTTTTCTAATTGCTTGAATTAGGTTTTCTGCACCCGTAAGCGCGTGTTCCACACTTGTCATAATTGGTTTATATCACAGTCCAAACGTTTACGCAATAAGAAATTTCAAACTATATTTCTCAAGATTTATCTGAAAAATCATCTGGATTTAGTTGCGTAAAATCAATTTTGATCTGTGATTCGCTAAACAATACATCAGGTGGTATTCTTCTAATTTCCATTGGTGGTTCTTCATCCATTTCTTTTAGGGTTGCAATTTCCTCAGCAATTTTTCTTTCATGGTATTGAATTGTTTCTGGTCCTAGCTCTAAGATTACAGCTGAGACTACAGTGCTAGCAATATCAAGCATTTTGTCGCCAACATCTTTTTTGGATAATTTTAAATCCTCTAGAGCAGTTTCTACAAAAATATCAGGCCCAAAATATCTTTTATATCTTTTTTCATAGTGACTTTGTTCAAGTCTTTTATCATCTCCAAAATTATCCCACGACACTATCATCTCAGTCATACCTGCAACTGCAAGAGCCAGATGTGATAGTTCATAGCTTAATTTGTATCCTTTATGGGGATGATAAGGATTGGGATTTTGGAATGTGTCAAAAATATCTGCTTTTACTTCTTGAGTAAATAGGGAATCAGGACTCTCTACTATTTCCATGCTTCTACGCAAACTGTCTGCTAAATCAAGCGACCAGGAGAGTCCTCCAATGGTTACTGTTTCGACTTGATAGTGATTTCCATATTTTTTTCTTAATCTAGCATCTTTCTCTTCTTGCAATCTCTGCTCCATTGCGTCTATTGCTTTTTCTTCAATATCGCGAACAGCCTGTGGTCTGTGAGTGGCAATAGCTAACTGCGTAGAGTATTTAACTAATTTTAATGCTTCAGGTTTTTCTTTTGTGGGATCAATTCCAGCTAGTGTAAAAGCGCGGTCAATAAATCTCTGAGGAGGAACATGTTCAAAAACACATTCAGTTTCGCTATAAAACCATTGTCTCTCTGGTTCTTTAAGGCCATCTTGATTTCGTTTGGGTACTTCTTTGCTCATATGGTGGGAATTATAGCAGAACTAGGTCCATAGTTGTAGACTATCAGCTTAACTCTATTTTTCTCTTATCATCTTCTAGATATTCAAAATGTATGTCAATTTTGTGCTTTGGTAAAATTTTATCAATTTTTTCAGGCCATTCAATGGCAATGATAGATTCTGGATCCTTGATGATTTCCTCTAAACCAAGACCCTGGATGTCTTTTTCAGATTCTATACGGTAGAGATCGATATGATAAAAGTGCTTGGTGCGTAGCGCGTTAGTGATAGTGGGAAGATTATATTTGCGGACTATTATGAACGTGGGGGAAATCATGTGCTGCTTGATACCTAAACCCCGCGCCAGCCCTTGTACAAATGTTGTTTTGCCAGATCCGAGATTTCCCTCCAGGGTAATTACGTCTCCTCCCTTGAGAGTATGGGCAATTTTTTCGCCGATTTTTTGTGTCTCTGTAAAGCTGTTTGAAAAGAAAGTTTTTGTCATATTGATTAAGTAATTATGTATTATTTTTGATTTGACGGAAAGCTATTATAGCAGCAGATATGAAAAAAAGTGAGCCTATTATTGTGATGATAGTTGGTAGTAATTTTTTTTGACTAGTTGACTCAATTAACACTTTTTTTTCTTCATCCTGTTTTTGATCATACTCTTTTTTTGATTTTTCAAGTCTGGAGGTAGGGATGGCACTTATGTTAGCGCTTTTACTACTTGATTTTGTGGATGCTGATTTTACAGACCCAGTTGGAGTGTTGGGGGGTTCTGTAGGGGTGGGAGTTTTGGTGGGCGTGGGTGTTGGTTTTTCAGTTGGGGCTGGGCTGGGGGTAGGGGTGGGTGCGGGAGTAGCGGTTGCATTTGATGACTCCTTTGAAGGACTGGAAAAGATGATCCATGGCATGCTTCCGTCGGATTTTCTCCCAGCAGATTGTCCATCGTTTGGTGCAGCGACATCTGTACCTTTGTCTCCGTATCCGACCAGGTCGAGAATATTATTTTCATCAGCTATCAAAATAAGTTTGATAATATCTCCTGTTTTATTGAGTTTGGAATTCCATGAAAAAACCTTGAAGTTTCCTGCATTGATTGAACCTTCAAGATCAAGTTTATTGCTCGTTGAATCATCTCGCAGACGGTATTTACCAAGATCAACTGAATTCGGGCCACTATTATATATCTCTATCCAGTCGTCTTCTGTTGAGGAATCAGATGAGAATTCATTAATAAAAATTGCAGCAAAAGCAGAGGTAGAACTGGAAAGAAAAAATAATAAAGCAAATAGGGCAGTTAATGCCTTCATGAATATATTAAAGCATATTAGTTGACATAGTTCACGTGGAGGTAGAGAGTATCCAAATCACCCTCGTCGTGATCAACTCTAACATAGCGCAGTCTGCAGCCTCCTCCGCCTGTGTAGCTTCCTTGATAGAGGGTTCCTGATTTTACGGCTCTTACCACAGCTGATCCATAGACGTCTATTCCGTTATGGAATGAATAGATGCCTGATATTGCTGCAAATCCAGTATTTCCATAACCCTGATAGTATTCAATGGTTCCTGATAGTGGCCAGTCCCAGCTGCCTGATGCTGTCCAGGGATCGTTTGTATAGCTGTTGTGCCCAGTGTCTTTCAGGTGGTTAAATGGATTTTCTGTACCACCCCCACGTAGCACAGTGAAGTGGAGATGGGTGCCTGTTGAGTTGCATGACGCACCTTGTATTATAGAAGCGATTGCATCACCTTGGTTGACGTGTCCTATTTTTCCTTCAGTGCCTTGTCCAGAGATGACTCCCTGAACAGCAAGGTATTCTGCTTTTGCCTCTGCAAGAAGAGCCTGATATCTTTCTTCAGATCCTTTGGTTTGCTCGAGGAGGTTTTCTTTGTTTTCCCGCTCTTTATCCAGTTGAGTATTATATTCTTCTAGTTGTGTTTGTAAGCCCTCTATTTTTGCTTTCTTGTCCTCAAATATATTTTTCTGATTGGCATAGTCATTTTTCGCTTGCTGGGCGTTGTACATGAGTTTTTTATCGTGTTCTTGTACTAGTTTGAGATAGGTTGATTTGGTAAAAAGATTATCAACATCACCTGCTGCTGCCAATATGTGAAGTGGTCCTACGTCACCTGCTTTGTATGTCGCGATAATTCTATTGACAAGTACTTCGCTGATATCATCCAGTGATGCCTCTAGTTTATCGACGCGTTTAGTTGCAGAGTCTATATCAAGTGTAAGTTCCATAATTTCTGCCTTTGTTGCATCCATGCGTGCTTCGGTAAGCTTGATCTGATTATCCATCACGCCTATTTGAGAGGAGAGAGAATTTTCCTGTGATTTAAGCTCTGCAATTTTTGATTCGTATTCTGCTATTTTATTGCCAAGCTCTTGAGTGTTAGAAGAATTAGGTTTTGGGGTAGGGGTGGGTGTTGTTTGTGCATAAACAAATACACTCCCAAAAATTAAAAAAAGTGCAATAGTAAATATGGTTTTGAACATTTTTTTTCTTAGGATTTTCATAGGCAGGAAAGTATATCTATTTTACTTTAAGATAGCGACGGACTGCAAGTGAAGAGGCAACAACTCCAAGTGCTGTTGCGATTATTAGTTCAACAAAAAGGAGAAGTATGAGAAAAACAGGCGATACAGGAAGAATAGAAATTCCTTTCAAAAAACTTTCGAGAAATGGAGTTGCAAGGAGTAAGCCAACTGACGCTATTGTCCAGCCTATGACTGTGCCTGCTATGCCGTAAAATATACCCTCGAGGACAAATGGAAGTCTTATGTACCAGTCGGTTGCTGAAAGAAGCTTCATGATTTCGATTTCGTCTTTTTTCTGAGAAACCTTAAAGCCTATGATTATCATCATTATAAATATAGAAACAACCGTCAGTATAATAACGATGGTTACGCCAATTACGCGAATTGCATTCGTCCAGTTAGAGAGCGTATCTACAATGTCGCGTTGATAAACAACTTCAGAAATAATGGGTGATCCTTTTAGTGTTTCAGAAATTTCAGTCAGATCCTCGATTTCGTAAGTTGATATTTCCAGAGATGCAGGCAGTATGTCCTCTGTGACCAGATCCAAGAGGAGGCGATCATCTTTATTTTGCTCTTCATATATTTGTAGAGCCTGGGACTTGGTTACAAATCTGGTTCTTGATACTTTGCCTGTTTGTTTTAGATTTTCCTCGAGCTTGGCAATTTCTTCAGGTTTTGCTTCGTCTTTAAAAAATGCAGTTGCTTGAGGTTTTGACTCAAAATGCTTGATGATGGCGGATGATCCAAAAATCAAAAAAGTAAAAACCGAAACAGTCAAAAATGTAAGCACCATGATGGTTACAGCAGCAAGTGCTTGATGCGGGGTGCGTCTGATGTGTTTCCAGCTTTCCCTAGCGTGTTTCATTTTTCCTCCTCCTTTTTATCAGGTTCTTTTTTGTCTTCATGTTTATCTTGTTCTTTTGTTTCTTTACTTTTTTTATTATCGTTTATGAGTTTGCCTTTCTCAAGTACTAGAACACGCTTGAGGAGATTGTTTATTATGTCTGTGTTGTGAGTTGCCATGAGAATGGTCGTTCCTGATTTATTGATGTCTTGAAGTAGTTTCACAATTTCCCATGACGTAGTAGTGTCCAGATTTCCTGTTGGTTCATCCGCAAGCAGAATCTCAGGTGAGAAAACAAGCGCTCTTGCTATTGCAGCTCGCTGAAGCTCTCCACCTGAGAGCTGGATAGGAAACTTGTCCCTGTGCTCTGCGATTCCGACTTGTTCCAGTATCGCATCTACTTTTTGGGTTGTTTCACTTTCTGCTACGCCTGCAACTTCAAGAGGGAGTAATATGTTTTCGAAAATTGTGCGGTCACGGAGAAGTTTTAGATCCTGGAAAACAACACCTATACTTTTTCTTAGGTTTGGGATATGCCTGTCTGTTAATTTTCCGATATTCCAGGCGCCAATATGGATTTCTCCTGAGGTTGGTTTCATTTCTCGTGTGATGAGACGAAAAAGAGTAGTTTTGCCAGAACCTGACGGCCCCACGAGAAAGACAAACTCACCCTTGTCGATTGAAAACGTTACTTCAGATAGGGCAGTTGTACCAGTTGGAAATTCTTTGGTGACATTATCAAGTCGTATCATTCTAGCACTTCAATTCGTCCAACATCCATAAGCCATCCCGCTGTTTGAGCAGCCTGTGTCTGGCCCCAGACTTTTATTTTCTTTCCTACTACCTTTGAAAGATCAACTGTTGATGATGTCATATAGACGTTTTGTGACTCTCCGCCCGACCTGACCAGATGATATGCTCCTTCTCCCTCGATGCCTCCTTCATTCACTACGCCCTCTGCCGTATCTGAAAAAGTGTCAGTATCGTCAGATCCTATGATGTCGCCTTTTTGGGGGTTGTTTGCGCTGGGTAGTGCGGCAATAGGTTTGTTGCCAGGAGTTGTAGAATATTTGGCGAGTGCAAATCCCGTGCCTACTCCAAGACCAATTACGACTATAAATAGAATTGCCAATTTTTTCATGTTTTTGCTTGATGTGTCATCTTTGAAGCTATGCATGACTTCTTCACTTTTTGGTGTCTCTGAAGTAGTTTTTTCTTCTTTTTCCATATAGTAAAGTACAGTAAGTATTGCACATTTTATATGGTTTGGCAACACTCTGTTATAATCCAGATTATACATGAAAAAAGACGTTGAAATAGCAGTTAAAACCCTCAATAAAGGAGGAGTAATCATCTTTCCGACAGATACAGCCTATGGCATAGGGTGTCGAATAGATAATTATGAAGCGGTTCGAAGATTGTTCAAAATCCGTAAAAGAGCGGAGAATAAGGCTGTGCCTGTCCTCGTTTCGAGTGTCGAAATGGCGCAAAAGTATCTGATGCCGATATCAAATGAGATTAAAGAAAAACTTATCTACAAATACTGGCCAGGTGCCTGCACAATAATACTTGACCGTAATAAGACCTATGTACCTGATTTGGTAAGCGGAGGTGGGAGTACCTTGGGGGTGAGGATGCCAGATAATGATGTGATAATCAATATTATTGAAAATGTTGGCGTGCCAATTCTTGCTCCTTCCGCAAATTTTTCAGGAGAAAAGACACCTTTTACTTTTGGAGAATTGGATCCTGAACTGGTAAAATTGGTTGATTATGTGATTTCGGGAGAGTGTAGCCTCAGGGAGGCCTCGACCGTAATTGACTGCAGTCTTTGGCCTTGGAAGATATTAAGACAAGGAGGCATCAAGCTCAGTCTTTAATATTAAGAATAAAATATCAGTATGAATATTCTAAAAATTGACACTTCAAGCAATAGTGAGGTTATCGTGGGTTTGAAAATAGGAGATAAAGAGTTTATAAAAAAAAAGCCTCTAGATTATAGAAAGGCACAGGCAGTTCTTCCGATGGTTGAGAGCATCCTGAAACAGCATAAAATTGAATTAAAAAATCTCGATGGAATTGAGGTTAAAAAGGGTCCAGGGTCTTTTACGGGACTAAGAGTTGGGGTGGCTGTAGCAAATGCTTTAGGATATTTATTGGACATTCCGGTGAATGAAAAAAAGATAATCATAGAGCCATCATATAAATGATTTATGACGGTTTGGTTATGGGTATTTGTTATAAATAATTTGTTATACTATTTTTATGATTAAATTTTTGAAGCATTATTTTGTTCCACACAGCTCCAATGATCATCGTGCCCGAATTCTACATCCTAGTTTTCTTTCATTTTTCATTGTAGTTTTGCTAAGCTTGCTTATTGTTGCTCCCCATATCAAGCAGGCTTATCCAGCGGTTTTAGGTGTATCAACGAATATCTCTATTAACGAGCTGGTTGATTATACAAATCAAAAGAGGTCTGAGAATGGACTACCTTCACTTAGTCTCAGTAGCCAGCTTTCATCTGCTGCGTCAGGCAAAGCTATGGATATGTTCACCAACAATTATTGGGCTCATGTATCACCGAGTGGAACTACTCCATGGTTCTTTATAAGAAACGCAGGTTATAATTATGTTTACGCTGGAGAAAATCTCGCACGAGGATTTGACAATGCATCAGACATAGTTAATGCATGGATGGCAAGTCCATCTCATCGAGAAAATATCTTGTCAGGTAATTATAGTGAGGTGGGTTTTGCAGTTCAGGATGGTAGTCTGACGGGATCAGATACTATTTTGGTAGTTCAGATGTTCGGTTCTCAAAACAGTACCAATGTTGCACAGGGGGGCGTGTCAGATGATGTCCAAGCCTCAGTTGTTGAGACGGAAATAACTCCTGTCCCAACTGGTGTGCCAGTTGCAAGTGCTCCAGAATCTACGAATGCTCAAGGAGTGGCAGCCCTGACAAGTCAACCATTAGTAGATAGTAGCTTAGCCACTCGTAATATCTCACTATTTATAATGATGCTTTTGATTGTTGTATTGGCGGTTGAGCTAGTTGTTATTGATAGAAAAAAGATAGAGAGAATAGTTTCGCATAATTTGGATCATATAATATTCCTGGTAATTATTGTGATAGCTGCTATAATAATCGGTGGAGGGTCTGTACTGTAATGTCAAGCATAAAGGAACACAGAGCATATTATATTTTTTTTACCTTAATACAGATTCTTGGTTTGGTTATTCTCTTGACAGCGCCTAATCAGAAAATACAACTGACTGCAATACTTCTTATGGCTTTTTCATATTTTGTATTTGCTATAGCACATCATATGATGAATCATGACTTAACAGCTAAAATTGTTGTAGAATATGCATTGTTCGCAAGTATCGGATTGGCAGTCGTGATGCTGTTACTTAGATAAATTATTATGAAAGGAGTTATATTAGCAGGAGGGTTGGCAACAAGACTGAGGCCTCTGACGCTTGTTACAAATAAGCATTTGCTTCCAATTTATAATAAGCCGATGATTTATTATCCGCTTGAAGCGATGGTAAAAGCAGGCATAAAAGAAGTGCTTGTTACATCATCGCCTGATCATGCTGGACATTTTGCCAATCTGTTGGGATCTGGAGAAGATTTTGGTCTTAAGCTCTACTATGCAGTGCAGGAGAATCCCAAAGGGGGCATTTCTGATGCGATAATTCTGGCTGATGAATTTGCAAAAGATGAAAAAATATTGGTACTGTTGGGAGACAATATATTTGGTTTTGATTTAAGAGAATCAGTTGAAATGTTTGAAAAGAGAGAGAAGGGAGCAATGACTTTTGGAATCGAGATGCCAACAGAGTCAAAGCAATACGGTGTAATTGAGAAAGATTTAGATGATAATGTGATATCAATTGAAGAAAAGCCTGAAAACCCTAAATCAAATATAGCTCAAACCGGAATTTATATGTACGACAACAGGGTTTTTAGTTTTATAAAAGACCTATCTCCATCCCAGAGAGGTGAGCTGGAGGTAACAGATCTTAATAATTTTTACGTCAAAGAAGGGACTATGAAATGCGAGATGATAGATTGGTGGATTGATGCAGGAACATCATTTGACGAGCTTCTCCGTGCTAATAAAATGGTTGCAGAAAAAGTAAAATCAGGAGAACTTCAATAATATGAAACTTCTTGTTACCGGTGGGGCGGGTTTTATTGGCTCCAATTTTATTCTTTATTGGATGAAGGAACATCCTCAAGATGTGATTGTTAATTTTGACAAACTTACTTATGCTGGGAATCTAGAAAATCTCAAAGAAGTCGAAAAAAATCCAAATTACAGTTTTATTCATGGAGATGTTTGTGATCCCGAGGCAGTTGATGGTGCAATGCGGGGAGTAGATATTGTAGTTCATTTTGCAGCCGAGACACATGTTGATAGGTCGATCACTGGCCCTGCAGTATTTGTAATGACAAACGTTGTGGGAACGCAGGTGCTTTTGGATGCAGCAGTGAAAAATGCTGTCAAAAGGTTCCATCATGTTTCAACTGATGAAGTTTTTGGATCACTTGATCTAGATGATACGAATAAATTTAGTGAACGAACAAATTATAACCCCAGAAGTCCATATTCGGCAAGCAAAGCTGGATCCGATCATTTGGTTAGATCTTATTTTATTACTTATGGTTTGCCCATTACCATTACAAATTGTTCTAATAATTTTGGACCATATATGTTTCCTGAGAAATTGATTCCTCTTGCGATTACAAATGTATTGGAAAATAAGAAAATTCCTATTTATGGTGATGGGTTATATGTCAGGGATTGGTTATATGTTGAAGATCATGCGCGAGCAATTGATGTTGTTTTGAATAAGGGAAAAATAGGTGAAACATATCTTGTTGGTGGAATGACAGATCTTATCCCAAATATTGAAATTGCCAAGAGAATACTTAAAATTTTAGGAAAAGATGAAAGCTATATAGAGTTTGTCAAAGACCGCCCAGGGCATGATAGAAAGTATGATGTTGATTGGTCAAAAATAAAAAAGGAGCTTGGGTGGAAACCACAACATAGCTTTGATGAATATTTAGAAAAAACTATTCAGTGGTATAAGAGTCACGAAGAATGGTGGAAGAGAGTAAAGTCAGGTAAATATGAAGAGTATTACAAAAACCAATACGAATCTAAATAACTTCATGTCAAAATCAAGAATCATTTCAAAAGATATAGTTTTTCAGTCGAAAACATTTAGGATTGAGAAAACTAAATATAATAGAGAAGGAAAAATATTTATCAAGGATATTATCATTAGAAGTCCACACGTTATAATAATTCCTTTGACAGATAATAATGAAATATATCTTGCTTCAGAATTCAGAGATATCTATCAAGAGGAAAAACTAGAGTTGATCGCTGGATATATGGAAGATGATGAGGACCCACTAGATGCTGCAAAAAGAGAACTAAAAGAGGAGGGTGGGCTTACAGCAGGTAAGTGGACTTTGCTTGGAACAAAACACACATCTGCAAATATGGATAGTAAGGTTCATATTTTCCTCGCAGAGGAAATAAAAGAGGGCGGTCAGACACTTGATGAAGATGAGCAGATAAGCTTGACTAAAGTACCCCTAGGTGTTGCAGTGGATAAGGTAGTAAATGGAGAAATAGATATATTTTCTTATATTGCGACAATACTTCTTTTTGATAAGTTGAAAAAAGAAGATAGAGTTTGATCTATGAAAAAAGTTTTTATAACAGGGGGGACTGGGATGGTTGGCTCAAGGATAATTGAGCTACTCGAAGATAAATACAAGTTTACAAATCTAAGTAGAGAAAGAGGTGTTGACATAGCTGATTTTCAGAGTCTGAAGATGGTCAGAGAAGACAGGGAGCATGATTTTTTTATTCATGTTGCGGCAAAAGCTGATGTGGATGGATGTGAGAAAGATAAAAAGGATGGTGAAAGGGGAGATGCGTACAAAATCAATGTATTAGGAACAAAAAATGTAGCAGATGCCTGTTTGGCTGGTAAAAAAAAGCTTATATATATCTCTACCGATTTTGTATTTGATGGTGATATAGTGCCGGATGGAGGATACAAAGAAACAGATGTGCCATGTCCGATGAACTGGTACGCAGAGACAAAGTACAGAGGTGAAAAAGAGGTGGAGCAATCAGGTGTCCAATATGTTATTGCTCGAATATCGTATCCATACAGAAAAGAATTTGATCCAAAAAAGGACTTTGCGAGGGCAATCAGAGATCGTCTGAAAGATGATAAATCAGTAATTGCAGTGACAGATCACATTATGACTCCGACTTTTATTGATGATATTGCACGGGCCCTATATAAATTAGTTGAAAAAGACGCAAATGGAATATATCATGTCACTGGAGAACAAAGCCTTTCGCCATATGAAGCTGCGTTGATAATAGCGGATAGGTTTGGATTTGATAAAGGTTTGATTGGAAAAACAACAAGAGCTGAGTTTTTCAAAGGAAAAGCATACAGGCCATTTAATATGACAATGAATAACAACAAGATAAAAAGTTTGGGTGTCCAAATGAGCAGGTTTGAAGATACACTTCAATAATAATGAATAAACTAACTGTTGCCCTTGCAACTTACAATGAAGAATCCAATATCAAGGACTGTCTTGAGTCGGTAATGGGTTTGGCAGATGAAATCGTGATAGTTGATGGCAATTCAACAGATAAGACAGTTGGGATTGCGAGAGAATTTGGTGCAAGAATAGAATTAACTGACAATCCTAAAATTTTTCACATCAACAAACAAAAGGCACTGGATATGTCTGTAAACAATTGGGTGCTACAGCTTGATGCAGATGAACGCGTGACAAAGGATCTTGCTCATGAGATAAAAAAAATAATTCAATTGTCTGATAAAGAGATTGATGATTATGAGGCGAATATGGGTGGAGCAAAACTGTTCAGGAGACATCAGAAGCTCATCGAAGAAAGAGACGGGCAGATAGGTAAAAAAGACGGTCGATATGTCGCTTTTTTTATTCCGAGGTTAAATTATTTTCTTGGAAAATACCTAAGACATGGCGGTGTATATCCAGATGGGGTAATCAGGCTGGTAGATAGACGATACGCACACCTTCCCTGTGTTGATGTGCATGAGCAGTTTGTAATTGATGGTAGAGTCGGTTGGCTCAAAAATCCATTATTTCACATAGATTCTCCTACATTCTCGCGATATTGGCAAAGAAATAATAGGTACACAGCTTTAATTGGAGATCAGATAAAAAATGAGAAAAAAAATTTACTAACACCTTTGAGATATCTGATCTTTTTTCCTCTGAGGTGGTTTTTGTTAACTTCCTTTCGTCATAAAGGTATACTTGATGGATGGAGGGGTATTTTGTTTGCTTTTTTTTCATCGCTCAGATTCCCAATTGGCTACATGAAGTATTTGAAAAGTTTTTTTTCAAATACTGTGTTAAAATAAATAATTATTAAATTATGAAGATTACTATCGTAGGACATGGATATGTAGGTTTAGTTACGGCATGTGTTTTTGCTGATTTTGGCAATGATGTGTGGGTGATTGGTCGAAATCCTGAAAAAATTGAGAGATTAAAAAAAGGAGATCCTATTTTTTATGAACCTGAGTTAAAAGAGCTTTTGGGTAGCGTGCTCGAAAAGGGCAAGATACATTTTACTCTTGACTACAAAGAATCAGTGGGTGTATCAGATATTGTGTTTACTGCTGTAGGTACTCCTCCGCAGACAACTGGAGAGGCAGATCTTTCAATGGTGTTTGATGTTGCTGAGAAAATCGGTAAAAATTTGAAAAAGGGATTTACTGTTGTTTCTTGCAAGAGCACTGTTGCTGTAGGTACCAATAAAAAAGTTGCAGAGTTGATTGAGAAAGTGAAGCCAGTGGGTGCAGAGTTTGCAGTTGCATCCTGTCCTGAGTTTTTGAGTCAGGGTACAGCAGTTGATAACACGTTTCATCCCGACCGTGTGGTTATAGGCTCGGACTCTCAAAAAGCAATTGAGCTCTTGAAGCAGCTTCATGAGCCGATAGATGCGCCAAATATTGTTACAGACCTGGCATCAGCAGAGCTGATAAAATATTCGGCAAATGCGATGCTCGCAACTAAAATTTCGTATGCAAATGCAATAGCACTGTACTCTGAAAAGGCTGGTGCAAATGTGGAGTTGGTTTTGGATGCAGTTGGCATGGATAAGAGAATAGGTCGTATATTTATGAATCCTGGAGTTGGTTATGGGGGTTCATGTCTCCCCAAAGACGTAAAGGCTCTTATTCAGATTGGCCGATCAATGGGCATTGATACAAGCTTTTTTGATGCAGTTGAAGAGGTAAATCTTGTTATGCGTCAAAACGTGATTGATAAGATCGTAAAACTCTCAAGAGATAAAAATATTGCGATATTAGGTCTTAGTTTTAAGCCAAATACAGATGATATTCGTGAAGCTCCAAGCGTATACATTATTAAAGAACTTCTTGAAAGAGGATTTAGTATAAATGCCTATGATCCAGAAGCGATGAACAAGGTTAAGGATGTAGTAGGTGAAAAGATTAATTATTTCGACAATCCATATGATGCTGCAGAGGGGGTTGATACGGTTGTTGTTCTTACTGAATGGAACGAATTTAGGGAACTTGATCTTGAGAAATTAAAGAAAGAAATGAAGGGAGATATATTAATTGACGGACGCAATATTTACAATACCGAACGTGTTCGCAAAATAGGTTTGAAATATTTTGGTGTTGGTAGATAAAGAATGAAAAGAGTACTTATTACAGGAGCAACTGGATTTGTAGGAAAGTATCTGATTGACCACTTGGTAGAGATTGGTAATTCTGAAATTTTTGGCACATCCTACGTTGATTCTGATCTTTCTCAGTTTTCGAAACAAAAAAATGTTAAAATTAAAAAAGTTGATTTAACAAGTTTTGATCAAACAAAAAATCTGATAGATGATATAAAACCTGATCAAATTTATCATCTTGCAGCCCTCACATCTCCTGCTGATAGCTTTACTGACGGAACAAGAGTTATTTTGTCAAACATCGGAATTCAGATGAATCTTTTGAATGCTGTGAGGGGATCGAAGCTTGATAAGACTCGAGTTTTAATAGTTTCCTCAGGTGAGGTGTATGGCATGGTTGATCAATCTGATTTACCTATCAATGAGGAGACGAAGATGCGCCCTGCAAATCCATACGCGGTATCAAAAATAGCACAAGACTATCTGGCACTACAATACCATCTCTCATATAAAATGAATATTGTCCGCATCCGACCTTTTAATCATACAGGGCCGGGCCAGACTGATACATTTGTTGTCCCAGCTTTTGCCCGTCAAATTGCAGAAATAGAAAAGGGACAAAAAGATCCTGTCATAAAAGTCGGGAGTCTTGATGCAAAACGTGATTTTTCAGATGTCCGTGATGTTGTCAGGGGTTACGTGCTTCTCATGGAAAAAGGAGAAAGCGGAGAGGTGTATAATCTCGGTTCAGGAAAATCTCTAAAAATACAATCAATTCTGGATACACTTCTTTCCTTTTCTGATATAAAAATTATAGTTGAGAAAGATCCTGCCAGAATGCGTCCGATTGAAGTGCCTGAGATTTATTCGAATTTTTCTAAAGTTGCGAAAGCAACAGGTTGGAAGCCAGAGATTGGTATTGAAAAAACATTGAAAGACACTCTGGACTATTGGAGAGGAGTAGTTTAGAATAATAAATTATGAAGAAAGCTTTAATAACAGGAATAACTGGACAAGATGGATCATATCTTGCTGAATTTCTTTTGAGCAAAGGCTACAAGGTTTATGGTACTGTTCGTAGGCTTAGTGCTCCAAATATCGGAAACATAAAACATTTTCAGGATAAAGTAGAGTTATTATCTGCTGATCTTTTTGATCAGTCTTCTATTTCTCAGGCATTGACAAAATCAGAACCAGATGAAGTGTATAATCTCGCAGCTCAATCTTTTGTGAAAGCATCATTTGATCAACCAGTTCTAACTGGAGAATTTACAGGAATAGGTGTTACAAAAGTGTTGGAGGCGATAAGATCAGTTAACAAAAAAATAAAATTTTACCAAGCATCAAGTAGTGAGATGTTTGGAAAAGTTACTGAGACTCCACAGAAAGAGACAACCAGGTTTTACCCTCGTAGTCCATATGGTGTTGCCAAAGTTTATGGACACTACATAACCATGAATTATCGCGAGAGCTATGATATGTTCGCATGCTCGGGAATTTTATTCAACCATGAATCGCCAAGGCGGGGAATAGAGTTTGTAACTCGCAAGATTACCAATGCTGTCGCGCGGATAAAACTTGGCAAGCAGGAGAAACTGGAGCTTGGGAATATGGATGCCAAACGCGACTGGGGATTTGCTGGAGATTATGTGGAGGCAATGTATCTCATGCTGCAGCAGGACGTGCCTGATGATTATGTGGTAGCAACAGGGGAAGCGCATTCTGTTCGCGAATTTGTGGAGCTAGCCTTTGAAGCTGCGGGTATCAGTGACTGGGAGAAGTATGTGGGTTCTGATAATCCTGACTTTTTGCGCCCTGCGGAAGTTGACTACCTGATAGGTGATGCCAGTAAAGCCAAGAAAGTTCTTGGATGGACACCCAAAACAAGTTTTAAAAAGCTTGTTGAAATGATGGTCAAATCCGATCTGGATCGGGTAAAAGCCGAAAGATAATTACCAATCCTCTCTATTTCAAAACCCTCCAAATTTTAGTAAGATATACATTATGTTAAAAGTATTGATTGCAGGTGGTGCTGGGTTTATCGGGTCGCATTTGTGTAAAAAATTCATTGAAAGAGGAGACAGTGTTTATTGTATAGACAATCTCATTACCGGGGATAAAAATAATATAATTCCACTTCTTGATAATCCTAATTTCAACTATCTAGAATACGATATAACCAATTCTCTGGTTGAAATGTTATCGAAAATAGGAGACCTTGATTATGTTTTGCATCTGGCCAGTCCAGCCAGCCCCAATAAAAATAGTCCCAGAAGTTATATAAATTTTCCGATTGAGACCCTTCTTGCCAATTCACTTGGCACATATAATCTGCTAAATATTGCCAAAGAGAAACAGAGCCGTTTTCTTTTCGCATCAACCTCCGAAGTATATGGAAATCCCGAGGTCACACCTCAACCAGAGTCTTACTTTGGGAACGTAAATCCCAATGGTGTTAGATCTGTTTATGATGAAGGTAAGAGGTTTAGTGAGGCAATGACGTTTGGTTATAGGAGAAAATTTGGTATTGATGCAAGAATTATCCGTATTTTCAATACCTATGGTCCTTTCATGCAAAAAGATGATGGACGTGCGGTTTCGGAATTTATTAACCAAGCAATTGCTAACGTCCCAATTACTGTATTTGGAGACGGACAACAAACAAGAAGTTTTTGTTATATTGATGACATGGTCGAGGGCATCATGAAGGCAATTGAGGCAAAAGAAACAGCTGGTGAGGTTATAAACCTAGGGAATCCTGATGAAAGAAAAATATCAGATATTGCAGCAATAATAAAACAGATGACAGGGAGTAGTTCTGAGGTTGTGTTTCAAGAATTACCCCAAGATGACCCCAAGGTCAGAAAGCCTGATATAACAAAAGCAAAGGAACTACTCGGCTGGGAGCCGACAATAAGTCTTGAGGAAGGACTTAAGCAAACTATTCTCTATTTTAGAAACACATGAAGATTGTTGTAATACTACCTACATATAACGAGCGAGAAAATATAAAAGAAATGTTACCTCTTCTCGAGGAGAAAATTTTTCCACAGATCAAAAATCATGATATGCAAATTTTAGTAGTTGATGATAATTCTCCTGATGGTACCTCAATTGAAGTGAGAAATTTCATGAAGAAATGGAAAAATATAGATCTTTTGAGTGGTGATAAAAACGGCCTGGGTGCTGCATACGTGCGTGGGATGAAGCATGCTATGGGAAAGATGAAGGCAGGGGCAGTGATGGAATTCGATTCTGATTTTCAGCATGATCCACAGGATATACCACGTTTGGTTGACGCGCTGGATCTGGGTGCAGATTACGTGATTGGTAGTCGTTATGTAAAAGGAGGATCAATTCCCAAGGAGTGGGGAATTGATAGAAAATTTTTGAGTGTTTTTGGCAGTCTTTTTACCCGAATTGTCTGGCTAAATTTTCAGATACATGATATGACATCTGGATTCAAGCTTACAAAAACTGAATTTCTTAAAAAAATTGATCTAGATAATCTGATTTCTAATAATTTCGCATATAAGATGCAAATACTTCATGATGTCGTAAAAAAAGAGGCAAAAGTAGTCGAGGTGCCAATAGCATTTCTAGAGCGGGAGAAGGGAGCAAGTAAAATTTCTAAGAAAGATCAATTTGAGTCGCTATATGTTGTCCTTAGACTTGCTGTGTACGATCATAAAAGATTTGTGAAATTTTTGATTGTTGGCGGAACGGGATTCTTGATCCAATATGTTGTTCTGTATCTTTCTGTAAGTGCGAATCTTGAACAATTTGTAGGCGCTGGGTTGTCAGCAGAAGCAGCAATTCTTTCGAATTTTTTCCTTAATAATATTTGGACTTTTAATGACACGAAGGAGGTCAAAGAAAAGGGAAATATTTTTGCAAGGCTCATCAAGTTTAATACTGCTTCCCTTGGTGCAATTGGCATTCAGACGCTTTCTATATATATTGCTGTTAAGCTTTTGGGTGAAAAGATTTCTATACTTGGCCATGCGGTACATACTTCCTTTATTGTTTTATTGCCTACGATTGTACTTTTGGTAATACCACTGAATTATTTTATTTACAATAAGCTAATTTGGAAAACACAATACCTCAAGAAAAAACAGATTTGATTATGGGAAAGAAAACTAAATTAATTATTTTAATTTTAATACTCGCACTTTCGATTTTCCTTCGCCTCTATCGCATTTCAGATTATATGACTTTTTTGGGAGATGAGGGTAGAGACGTGGCAGTTGCTAGAGAAATACTTCATGGGGATTTCACCCTTCTTGGACCTCGAGCATCAGCAGGAGATTTTTTTCTTGGTCCTATTTATTACTACATGATAACGCCATTTTTGTGGATATTTAACTATGACCCTGTTGGTCCTGCTGTAATGGTTGCCTTATTTGGTGTGGCGACTGTGTATCTGGTTTATTTTACAGGTAAAAAGTTTTTTGACGAGCGGGCAGGACTTTTTGCGGCCAGTTTGTATGCGGTCTCGCCACTTGTGATTACTTATTCTCGATCATCCTGGAATCCCAATGTCTTACCTTTTTTCGCACTTCTCATAATGTATGTAGTATATAAAGCGACATACAGAAAAGACGCATGGAAATTTTACTTATTGGCAGGATTTCTTCTCGGGATTGCGCTACAACTTCATTATTTAGCATTGCTTTTAGGAGTTATAGTTGGTGTATATGTAGTATCGGCATCACTTTTTTTGAATAAGAAAAAATCTGTTCTGACTGTCCCGAAGAATTATCTCGAGATACTGATAGGTTTTCTGATAGGTTTTTCGCCCTTTTTGGCATTTGAGATAAGACATGGATTCCCGAATATAAAAACTATTTCGGGATTCATTCTGGGTGACACCCTAAATAAGGGTTATGATGCAGGTATTAGTTATTTTACCATAGTTGTGGATGTGTTTTTTAGAACTTTTGGCAGGCTTGTTTTTAATTTTCCAACTCCTGACCGCTACGAAAAATTTTCTCAACTCACACTGGATGTTTTTGGAGCCATAATTGTTCTGATTGCTTTTGCTTCTATCATTGCATTGTTTTTCCGAAAAGATAAGCTTTCGGTAAGACTTCTTTTGATATGGCTTGTTTTTGGTTTGTTGCTTTTTGGTTTCTACAAAAAGCCTATTTTTGATTATTATCTTACATTTCTTTTCCCACTACCATTTCTACTTGTGGGCAGCATGCTTTCTTTTCTTTCGAATTGGGAGAAGCGGACTGGATTTACCTTGAGTATTATTTTGTTTGCTGGTGTTTTTGCCTACAATTTAACAGGTGTGCCTTTTCTTGATGAGCCCAATAGGCAGAAAGATCAGATAAAAACAATATCAGAATTTGTAATTGAGAAGTCTGATTACAAACCATATAATTTTGCGCTTTTAGCAAGTGGTAATTCAGATCATGGGTATCGTTATTACTTTGACATACTTGGGCATGAGCCTGTGAGGATCGATAATACGATAGATGATCCAGAAAGAAAAACTGTTACTGATCAGCTGCTTGTTGTTTGTGAGGAAAAAGTTTGTGAACCACTGGGGCATCCGCTTTTTGATATTGCAGGTTTTGGTAGGGCAAGCGTTGAGGAGGAGTGGAGTATTTCAGTTGTTAAAGTTTATAAACTCGTCCCTTATGTTGAGTAATCAAAAAAATCCCCCACCAGTAGGTGAGGGATTTCCAGTTATTAGTTGTTCCCTGAAGTTATTTTAAACAACTTCAAAGAGATAAGTTAGTTTGCTCCTATTTTGTACATTCCTGTACCACAAACTGGACACTTACCCTTGGTAGCTGGTTTACCGTTTTTCATTGTTACGTCTTCTGCATTTTCAAAATCTCTTTTCGCTCTGCATTTTACGCAATAACCTACTTTTGCTGGCATAGTTTTATTCACCTCCTTTCATATTTCTTTTATTTATCATGTTTCGTATTTACAGAAAGAGTTTGATTAATACCTCAATCATCATGATTACGCCAGTGAAAACAACAGTTTTTCTAAGATCTTTTGTAAAGTCTCTACTATTCAGGGCCTTAGATTGACTATCAGTAGGTGTATAACTAAAAGTAGGACTTTGAAATTCTGTTTGTGGTTGATGAGTGGTAAAGTGTTGTTTTTCCTGTGGAATTTGGGCAATTTGATAATTCATAGCCTGCCGTTTAGTTTCGGCAAGAATTTTTTCTCTCCTGGTTTTTTTTCGTTTAGCCATGAGTTAGCCTAGATTACACTATTGACAGCTTCGGTGTCAAGAGGCTAATATAAATAAATGCCATTTCCTATAATCCTCGGATTTTCTCTATTAATACTTGTCTGGTTGTCAGCGCTTACTTTCTACCTCGTGCGTACTGTTAGAAACTATACAGTATTTACGAGTGGTGTAAACAAGAAAACCCTCGAAGAAGTATTGACACGTATGGTTGGTGAGCAGAAATTGGCTAGAAAAGATATTGCATATTTAAGTGAGCGATGTGATAATATAGAGAGACGAGAGTTGTTGCATATTCAAAAAATAGGTCTCTTGAGGTTCAATCCATTCAAGGATACTGGGGGCGATCAGAGCTTTGTCCTATCATTAATTGATGCAAAAGATACAGGAGTTGTAATTACAGCGCTGTATTCTAGGTCAGGAACCAGATGGTACGCAAAGAAAGTGATAAATGGAAAGGGTGTTGAGCATGAACTCTCAAGCGAAGAAGTAAAATCATTAAAGATTGCAAAAAATGATGAATAAAAAAATTTTAATATTAATTTCAATAGGACTATACTTAATATCTACAGGTGTCTCGTATTTTCTTTTTTCTGGATCCTCTGTTGCTCAGGGAGGAGAAGTAGATATACCAAAATCAGCAAAAATTGATAATGACTATGAAGCGATAACTTTTGATCCTAACGCACCAAAAACAGAAGAATGTCCTCTCAATGGCGCGATGTATTCAAAAGAACAGCGCGCATGGTGGGAAAGTCATAGGCCACTTGGAGTTATGATCGAGAACCACGTTGAATCTCGACCGCAGTCAGGCATTAATGCAGCTGATGTTACTTATGAAGCTGTTGCCGAGGGTGGGATAACCAGGATGCTGAATGTCTATCATTGTAATGATGCTGGTATAGTTGGTCCTGTGAGATCAGCACGAACATATTTTCTTGATTATATATCAGAATATGGAGATTACCCACTTTATGCACATGTAGGTGGAGCAAATACTCCAGGTCCAGCTGATGCTTTGGGTCAGATAGATCAGTATGGTTGGGGTGGATATAACGACCTTAACCAATTTGCCATAGGCTTCCCCACTTTCAGAAGAGATCAGACGAGGCTGGGAAGAACAGTTGCGACAGAACACACTATGTATTCTGTCACCAACAAGCTTTGGGAGGTTGGAAAGGAACGCGGGCTTACGGATGAAGACGAAGATGGTAATTCTTGGAGCGAGAATTTTGTGCAGTATTCTTTCAAGGACGATAGTCCATCAGGCAGGAAACAGACAGTTGATGTTGATTTTTGGGAGGGAGCTGCCTATGCAGTCAGGTGGATTTATGATTCTGAAAAAAATATATATCTCAGGCAGAATGGTGGAGAAGACCATATAGACCGCAATACAAAAGAGCAACTAAAGGCTAAGAATCTGGTTGTTCTTTTCATGAGCGAGCGTCGCGCAAACGACGGTTATGAGGGCAATGTCCATCTTCTTTATGGAACAGTGGGTTCGGGAGACGCACTAGTTTATCAGGATGGTAGAGAGATAGAGGCTACATGGGAGAAATCGGATCGTGAATCAAGAACAATAATCTATGATGAAAACGGAGATGAGATAGAATTTAACAGAGGTAAAATCTGGTTTATGATAGAACCCCTAGATGGAACTGTTACCGCAAAGTAGTGATAAATATTGATTTAATCTGGATTCTAGATGTTGACAATATCTGATAGAAAACTATATGCTATCTATAGTATAGGCTACAATGACTGACTATAAGGATCATCATAAAGACAAAAAGAAAAATGTTATTCGTGCCCACCGAAAGCATCTCAACCTCTTTTATCTCCTCTCTCTTGCAGTGATTATTTTAGTTATGCCTCTTATAGTTTTACAAGTCCAAGAGCGTACTGTTTTGCGTCAGGAGGCCGCCCCCTCGTGCTCTAGTAGGACAGAAGCTAGTTGTGGTAATACTGAGTGTAAGTTAGTAAGCTCGTTAACAGAAGGAGTGTGTAAGGGGGTTGTGGGTTCAACAAAGCCGTGCAGTACCTACAATAGAAGTGGATGTTCGGCAAATAGTACTGTATGCACTTGGTATCCCAAGAAGGTTTGTGTTTCTAACCCAAATTTTTCACCTTCAAAAAAAGGTCCGGGATCGAGCTGTACTACGGGAGCTGTGTGTATATCAGGTAAGTGTATTGACAATATCTGTAAAAACGACAATGGAGGAAGCTGTACAACGGGGAAGGTCTGTGTTTCTGGATATTGTGGTTCAGATAACAAGTGCGCAGCAGCTAGTGCTCCAAATTCTGATGAACAGTATCATGGTAAGGTCTCTTGTGATAATGGTCGTGGAACTTGTTTTATAAGATCTAGGCTTTCAGGCACAGTACCGAGTTATTGGCATACAGGTAAATGTCCTGGTAGCCCAGCAGTGCAATGTTATTCAGATAGGCCTGCAACTAACAACCCTCCTCCTGTTAACAACCCGCCAGTAAATGATTCACCAAAAACAAATCCACCTCCAGCAGGCGATGATACTCGCTGTACCAGTCAGGGAGGTCAATGTCAGCTGGGGCAAGCAAATAATGTGGGAGGACCATGCACCGTGAACGGTAAGGCTGGAACCGTGAAGATAAATTTATGCTCTGGTGGCAATGACAGGAGATGTTGTGTGCCAAATGGGAGTAATCCAACTAATCCAAACAATCCCATTCAACCAAATCCCAATAATCCTTCAAATAAAATTGACATGCCAGATTACTGTAAAGTGGGGAATTGTTCAAATGAAGAAAGAACGATCATAGGAATTCCCAATGCCAAGGATGCTTGCGGTAGTATTGCCCGCTCATGTTGTAGGCCAGCTAGGTCTTCTCGTACCAGCACAACATGTGAATTAGCTCCACCAAAGACAGATCCCAATAACCCAAATCAGCCTGTTGTAAATCCTGTAAACCCAGTTACATCAAAACTAGGTCTGTCTATAAAGCTGCAGGGTATAGGCCCTGATGGTAACTCAAATCCACAGTCTCAGCAAATACCGATTGTACTCAGACTTTATAAAGATAATGTTACGGCACAAAACATAACAGCATCAAATAATGTTCTGGCTGCTGCGTCAATAGTGGTTGAAAGCACGGCATCATATGATAGCGCATCTGGATATTTCGTAAATGACGATTTTGACATGGGTGAGGTGCCAGAGGGAAATTATAAAATTATTGTACAAAACCCTAAATTTCTTGATGTAAAATTGACTAATTCAACAACAGGAACAGATGTGTTTAATATACAATCGGGACAAAAAATCATCGCCAGTACGGTCTCTATGAGGGGTGGAGATGTGCAGCCTGAGCCAAGGGGTAATAATTATGTAGACCTTTTTGATTACAATGCAGTTATTGGTTGTACTTCAGGCCAGCCAGAAAGCGCGTGTCTTAATAAAAAACTTGCTGATATCAACGATGATGGTGTAGTTGATCAGGAAGATCTTGATATTGTCAGATCCAATTTTGGTCAAGAAGGAATAGCATTTGATACTGGAGAGTTTGTTTGCAAGTCAGATCCTGAATGTACTGCGTCTGGAAGCAAAAATGCGCTTCAGCTTTGTCGCCTCCTCTGTACAAAGAAGCCAGATAGGCTTTGAGATAAAGCCTTGACTACCAAGGGGTTACGAGATAAAATGAACAAAATATGTTTGCAGATCTTATTACTTCAAAAACTCGCAACAAACTTTTGAATTTGTTTTTAGGTGATCCATCAGAAATGTATCATGTACGTGAGTGTGTTAGGAGAACAGAGGAGGAAATAAATGCTGTTAGACGTGAGCTGATACTTCTTGAAAAAAAAGGAATTCTCAAGCGTGAACCGCGAGCCAATAGGGTTTATTATTCGCTTTCAAAAGACTATACTTTTTATTTTGATCTTCTGAGAATAGGTGCCAAGATAACCGGGCTTGGTAAGGCGATTCTTGAGAACAGAGCAAAACTTGGCAAGATAAAATTTGCTATGTTTTCTGGTAAATTTGTCAGAAGAATCAAGGATTCTCCTGATGAGGTAGAGTTGATTGTTATTGGTACTGTTGTGTTGCCAGAACTGGCGATTTTGGTGAGGGCTGAGGAGAAAAGGCTTGGAACTGAAATCAACTATACTGCCATGACTGAAGATGAGTTTAAGTTTCGAAAGACTCGACGTGATCCATTTCTTGCAACTATTCTGGTGGGATCTCGCGTGATGCTCCTTGGTGACGAGGAGGCAATGTTGGCATGAAATCC
This sequence comes from Candidatus Levyibacteriota bacterium, assembly GCA_029260965.1. GTDB lineage: Bacteria > Patescibacteriota > Microgenomatia > Levybacterales > UBA12049 > JAJDCH01. Next base: position 371,139 of record JAJDCG010000001.1, read on the forward strand.
TCCCGTTCCTCTTTTGTGTTTGTAATTTTTATAATAATAGTTTCTCTTTTTATTAATTTGTCTGAAGGATTAAGAATTGATCTTGGTTTTTACAAGCTGGACATCCCTTCATTTAATCTCCAGAGAGTAATTGGACGAGATTTTTCTCTCAAGCAAGGCCTTGACCTCGAAGGTGGTACCAGTATCACGCTTCGAGCAAGCATGGATGAGATTGCCGAGGATCAGCGTGATGATGCGCTTGATAGCGCAACATCAATAATTGAGAAGAGAGTAAATTTTTTTGGGGTATCCGAACCTTTGGTTCAGACCTCAAAAGCAAGTGGTGACTACAGGATAATCGTTGAGATACCAGGTGTTACAGATGTTGATCAAGCAGTATCCTTGATAGGACAGACTGCAAAATTAAGTTTTTGGGAAGCTGGTCCAGAGGGCGAATCATTTGATGCAAGTGAATCTGCGAAGATTGCTACCAATCCAGCAGAGCTTATCCGTATCGCTTCAGAATCGGGAAAGCCTCTTGGTGCGGTCCAGATTTTCGGAGAACGCGCTAAACAAACAAACCTAACTGGATCTGATCTAAAAAAGTCGAGTGTTATTTTTGATCAGAATACAGGAAATCCTCAGGTGGGATTGGAATTCACGAGTGAAGGTGGTAAAAAATTTGCTGACATAACCGAAAGGAATGTTGGAAAGATTATTGCTATTTTGATTGACGAAGAGCTCGCAACAGCACCCAGTGTTAATGAGCCTATTTTCGGAGGAAATGCTGTAATTAATGGAGATTTCACAAGGGATGAGGCAAATAAGCTTTCGGTACAATTGAATGCTGGGGCGCTTCCAGTGTCTTTGTCTGTTCTTCAAGAGCGAACAATTGGTGCAACACTTGGTGACAAATCTGTTGATAAGAGTCTTGTTGCAGGAGTAGTTGGGCTTATCGTGGTAGTTATTTTTATGATATTTATATATGGGCGCTTGGGTGTTGTTGCCAGTCTTGCACTTTTGGTTTACACAATTGTGCTGTTGGCTGTTTTCCGAATTGTCCCAGTTACATTGACACTTGCAGGTATAGCAGGTGTGATACTCTCAGTAGGAGTTGCGGTTGATGCTAATATTCTTATTTTTGAAAGAATGAAGGAAGAGGTTGGGCGAGGCAGATCGCTTGATTCAGCAGTTGATGTGGGTTTCTCAAGAGCCTGGCCATCAATCAGGGACTCAAATGCAGCTAGTCTAATCATCAGTACTATTCTTTATTATTTTGGGACCACTATTGTAAAAGGATTTGCCCTGACTCTGGCACTAGGCGTTATTGTCTCGATGTTCTCAGCGATTATGGTAACAAGAACCTTCTTGCGGGTTTTTTATCAAAGGAAATAAATATATGTTGAATATAATTGGAAAGAAAAAGTTATATTTTTGGATATCATTTCTCATGATTGTTCCAGGTGTGGTTTCGCTAGCTCTTTTCGGTCTGAGACCTTCTATTGATTTTACGGGAGGATCCAGGCTGACATTTTCTTTTGCACGATTTGTGGATCAATCTGTTATCGATGATGTGAAGACTGTTTTCGATGAACAAAGCATTGAAATAGTTACGTCGCAGCCATCAGAAAATAGTCTTATCATTAGGACAAAGCCTCTGGATGAAGGCAGTGAACAGCTAGTGCTAACCAGGTTGAGAAAAGAGTATGAAGATGTGGGTCTTGAGCAGTTTGAGACAATAGGCCCTGTTATCGGACAGGAGACAACGTTGAATGCATTGTATGCAATTCTGATAGCATCAGTAATGATTGTTCTTTATATCGCCTGGTCTTTCCGTAATATACCAAAGCCATTGAGTAGTTTTAGATTTGGGTTGGTTGCAATTTTTGCAGTGCTACATGATGTCTTATTGGTTGTAGGTATTTTTTCAATTCTGGGATATTTTTATCAGATTGAGATTGATAGTCTTTTTGTGACCGCGCTATTAACTGTTGTGGGGTTTTCAGTTCATGACACTATCGTTGTTTTTGACAGGATAAGAGAAAATTTACGCTTGAGTGTTTCTTTACCTTTTGAACAGGTGGTTAATAATTCTATAATTCAGACAATGGTTCGTTCTGTTAATACATCATTCACAACACTTCTTGTACTTTTAACACTCTTTCTTTTTGGCGGAGACAGTATTAGGTGGTTTGTTTTTGCTCTTTTTATTGGTATAGCAAGTGGTACCTACTCGTCCATTTTTACGGCAAGCCCACTTCTTGTGGTCTGGGAAAATTGGGATAAAAAGCGGAAGAGAAATAGCTGATAGTTTAAAATCCCAGCTCTTCTCGTACAATTTTTGATACAATTGCACCGTCGGCTTTTCCTTTAGTATTGGGCATGAGAACACCCATTACTTTTCCCATATCAGATTGGTTTTTTGCACCTGTTTTTGTTATTGCATCTTTAACTAAGTCTCTGATTTCTCCTTCATTCATTTGTTCTGGTAAATATTTTTGGAGTATCAAGAGCTCTCTTTTTTCCTTCTCGACCAGTTCATGACGTCCCGCTTTTTCAAATTCTATTATTGCATCGCGTCTCTGCTTTGCTTCTTTTTGGATAACGATCATTACATCTTCATCAGTTGCAGTATAGCCAGCACCACCTTTTTGCGTTTCATAATACCCGATCGCTGATATTAACATGCGAAGAACGGAGGTTCTTATCTGATCTTTTTCTAGCATTGCTGTTTTGAGTTCGCTTTGTAAATCGCTTTTTGTCATGTCAATATAATTATAGCATATTGCCTAATAGACCTTGTATTCTTGTATGAGTAAAATTAGACTTTTTAAAGCAAGACTTAAGAGAAAAAAAGATTTTGATTATTCTTTTATTACGTAGCCGAAGCCGCGAGCGGAGTGGATGAGTTTTTTATCAAATCCTGAGTCAATCTTTTTTCTGAGATAGCCGATATAAACATCAACAACTCTTGTTTCAACATCGGTAGAGTAAAGCCAGATGCGACTCAGGATCATTTCACGGGTTAAGATACGTCCCTTATTACTCATTAGATATTTGAGTAGCTTGAATTCTTGTGGTGTGAGTTGTATGTTTTTGTTAGCTCTTTTTACCTCAAGTGTTCTGTCGTCCAGTTCGAGATCAGCAATCTTAAGCATTGCACCTGAACTACCATCTGTTTTCTTTAGTCGTGCTTTTACTCTAGCGAGTAGCTCGTCTGCATTGAATGGTTTTGTTATATAATCGTCTGCTCCTATCTCAAAATTACTCAAGATATCATTTATAGAGTCTTTAGCAGTTAGTATGATGATGGGTACATCTTTGTGTTTTTTACGGATTTCTGTAGTTACTGCACTACCAGTCATTGAGGGAAGTCCAAGATCCATGATAACTAAATCTGGAACTGTTTTTTTGAAGAAATCTAACGCCTGTAATCCGTCTGATACAGAGTGGGCTGCGTAGCCGTTATCAAGAAGCATTTCTTTTATGAAATCTCTTATTGTGTCATCGTCTTCAACTACCAGAATTGATTCAGCCATAAACTCAAAGCATTATATCAGGAGAATTGTAAGAAAGGCAAGTATTAGTAATGTATATTTAGCGTGTGATCATTGCAGATCTTTCAGGTCCTGTTGATATGTACTTTATGTTTACTCCGATGATGTTTTCGATTTCCTCTACATATTTCTTTGCGTTTGCAGGGAGATCGTTGTAATTAACTATGCCTCTGGTTTTTTCCATCCATCCAGTGATAGATTTATATATAGGTTTTACTCTCTCTAAAAATACAGCATCACCATCGTAATAATTTGCAGGTTTTTCATCTACTGTATAGCCTGTGCAGATTTTTATTTCTTCGAAGCTATCTAATACGTCTAGTTTGGTTAGTGCAATTTCAGTAAAGCCGTTTAGTTCCTTTGCGAAACGTACGAGTTCAGCATCAAACCATCCGCAGCGTCTGGGGCGACCAGTTGTCGCTCCAAACTCATCTCCTTCTTTCTGTAGTCTTTCTCCATCACTGTCTAGTAGCTCTGTGGGGAAGGGTCCAGCACCAACACGGGTTGTGTAGGCTTTTACAATTCCGATTGAGTTTTTGATTTTTTGGGGGAGTATGCCTGACCCGGCATTTATACCTCCAGGAATTATGTTTGATGCAGTAACAAACGGATAAGTACCCCAGTCATTGTCAAGGAATACGCCGTGTGCTCCGACCAAGAGAATGTTTTTATCATTCTTTATAGCCTCTTGAAATACAGGGAAAAGCTCCTTAACAAAAGGAATTATTTTTTCTCTGAGTGAAAAATACTGCTTTTCAATGTCTAATTGGTTGAGCGGTTTTCCTCCAAGCGCTTTGATAATCTTATTTTTTATTAACAGTTGGGTTTCAAGTTTTTCGGAGAATTGATTTTTATTGATTAGATCATAGATTCTGATTCCATGATAACTGACTTTATCTGCGTAGACTGGTCCTATTCCACGTCCTGTTGTACCTGTTTTATTTCTTCCTTTGGCTTCTTCGTAAAGCTTGTCAAGGATCTTGTGATAGGGAAGTATCAGATGACAACGTGGGGAAATATAAAGCTTGTCATTTAATTTTAGTCCTGCTTTTTCTATGCTTTCGATCTCATTGGACAATACTTCAAGATCTATAACAACACCGTTTGCTATACATGCTTTTGAGTTTGGTGAGAAAACACCTGAAGGTATAAGATGCAGTGGAAATTTTCCGTAGTCATTTATTACAGTATTTCCAGCGTTGTTGCCTCCATTGTAGCGGATAACAAAATCAGAATTTTCTGATAAAGCATCAATTATTTTTCCTTTTCCTTCATCACCCCATTGGGCACCCACAGCGATTGATACAGGCATGGTATGAGTTTAGCTAAGTAATGAAATAAAATCAAGGAGAATTAAAGCTTTTTAGAGTGTCCAGCAATGTTGATTGTTACCTCAATTCCCTGTGATTCTTTTTTGCAAAAAAGGTATTTTATGTCAGCGTTTTTCTGCAGTGTTTTTCAAGACTTGGGGTGAGGTCTTTCATGGCAACTGGTTTTGATAATCGCTACTGAAAGATTTTTTATGCTTCTATTTTGGATAGGAGATTTTTTGTTTTTTGAGCATGATTATTTATTTACCAATTTTTCAATATATTTTGCAAGTACATCTATTTCTATATTGACCAAGTCATCGATTTTTGCTTTGTGCAACATTGTTTTCATCCACGTATGAGGTATGATGCCGATTGTAAAATAGTTTTTTCCGATATCTATAACTGTGAGTGAAATTCCATTTATTGCTACAGAGCCTTTGGGTACTAGATATTTTAAGAGTTTCTTATCACCTGTAAATGTAAAAATACTACTGTTGCCATCTTTTGTAATTTTCAATATTTTGCCTACACCATCAACATGTCCCTGGACTATGTGTCCAGATAGTAGAGTATCAGGGGTTGCAGGTAGTTCTAGATTTACAAGATCGCGTTTTGAAAGGGTACCGATGTTTGTTTTCTTTTCGGTTTCAGGCATAAAATCGATTGAAAAATCTGTGTTTGAAAACTCTGTAACGGTGAGGCAGATTCCATTTATCGAGATACTTGATCCTGTCTTGAGTTTTTGTAATAATTTTTTCTCAGTTGATATAGTCAGTTTTCCATTTTGTTTATCAACAACTTTTCCAAGTTGTTCTATGATGCCTGTGAACATAGAGGTATTATACAAAGAAAGATATGATTGTCGCAATGCCGGCAGCAGTCATAACTATAGTTATAAAAAAACCAAGAAAAGATATGACAGGGTGATTTATTCTCTCCTTGACTACTTTTTTATTATTGGTCATCTGGACGATTAAGAAAAGTATAACTGGTGCGACAAGCCCATTGACAACAGCGGAATAGATAAGAAGTTTAATTGGATCAAATCCGAGGAAATTAATATCCATTGCTAATATCATTGAGAGTATGATTACACCATAAAACGGTCTTGCCTGGTGAAGTGTACGGAAAAGCCCTGAGCGCCATTTGAAGCTTTCGGCAACAGTGTATGCTGCAGAGCCTGCGAGAATTGGGACTGAGAGCAGTCCTGTTCCGATTATTCCTATGGAAAAGAGCAAAAAAGCATATTCTCCTGCAAGAGGTCTGAGTGCACGGGCTGCATCTGATGCTGTATTTATAGAATGGATTCCGTTTGAGAACAGAACTGCTGCAGTTGTCGCGATTATGGAGAACATGACAGCATTTGAGATAAACATCCCAGTCCAGACATCTATCCGCATTTTGCGTACTTCCTCGTTTGTTGTCTCTGATCTGAGTCTAATTGACGTCTTACCATGTTGTATTTCTTCTTCTATTTCATGTGATGTCTGCCAGAAAAAAAGATAGGGCGATATGGTTGTTCCCAGAATTGCAGTTACAATAAATATTTGGTCTTTTGTGAATTGGAATGATGGGATTAGGGCATGATGGATTAGGAGTCTTGGGTCAATTCTTACCAAGAAAGCTGTTATTACATAAGAAAAAAGTACAAGCACTAGATACTTTAGATATCTGGCGTATTTTTCGTAGGGCGTGAAGATTTGTAAACCTAGACAAAGGAAGCTAAAAAAAACTACCAGAACAGGAAAATTCATACTCGGATAAATAAGGCGTGTTGCTTCACTCATGGCGCCGATGTTTGCTGCGATGTTAAGTGTGTTTGCGCCAAAAAGTAGGGCTGCTGTTATATAGAGTACCCATCTGGGATAATTTATTCTGATATTTCCAGCAAGTCCGCGTCCTGTTGTGAGGCCGATTCTAGCGCACATTTCCTGAACAATAGACATCAGAGGAAAGGTAAAAATAGACATCCATAGGAACTGAAATCCATACTTAGCACCAGTTTGTGAATATGTTGCGATTCCAGAAGGATCATCGTCAGCAGCTCCTGTAACAAATCCTGGTCCAAGTCCTCGCCAGAATCCACGGGCTCGAGTAAAGCTCCTGCCTTTGCCAAGTTTTTTACCTGCCTCAATTCCCTTTTCAAGCATGATGGATGAACCCTCTGCCAATTCTTCAATTTCTTTTTCCATATATTAATTAAGACGATTTTTAACAATTTTGGCAATAGTCTTTTGAATACTTGCTATATATTGTGAGGCACTATGTGTGTCTTGACTTAATTTAATTAAACAAGTTAAATATTAACAGCGGTTTATGAATAAAAAAGTTGGCATCGCTCTAGGATTGATAATCGTTTTATCAGGAATCGGTTTTTTTGTAAATAGCCCAACCACAACCTCCGACTCCTCAATAACAGCAGAAGATATACCAGAGAATACAGTAATTATCAAAGATTTTAAATTTAACCCTCCTAAATTAACTGTAAAAAAGGGTACTACAGTAACTTTTATAAATGAGGATGTGGCTCAGCACAATGCAGTGGACGATGATGAAAAACCCGCAGGTCCTGATGGTCCGTTGCTTCTCAAGGGAAAAAAATATGAATACACCCCAACTGAAACTGGAGAATTTAACTATCATTGCGCGCCTCATCCATTTATGAAGGGCAGAATTGAGGTAATCTAATAGAGAGTAAAGAGAGGGGGTGAATAAAACATGAATGTTAAATCAGTATCAATGTGGGTTGGTGTTTTTTTCCTGGTATTAGGAATTATCGGGTTTGTCCCAGCTCTTACTCCAGACGGATTAGTGCTTGGTCTTTTCCTGGTTGACCCATTGCACAATATCGTCCATATATTGACAGGTGTAGTAGCAGTTTTTGCTGCAATGTCTAGTGTAAATGCTGCCAAAGTCTATTTTCAGGTTTTTGGAGTAGTCTATGCGTTAGTTACGGTTCTTGGATTTATGACTGGAACAGGATTATTTGGTCTCTTGCCAGTAAATCTAGCCGATAACGTATTCCATCTAGCTGTAACAGCTGTATATTTATACTATGGATTTGGAGGATCAAGTTCTTCAGCAAAAGCCTAGTGGATTTTTTAGTAAGCGGTCTGTTCTCAAAAGGAACAGATCGCTTATTTAGTGTTGGGTTGATACTTATTTCTCAGTTTTCACAGTAGGCCAACCGTGCGGATTTGAAGGAGTTATAGGACCGTGATGTATTTCAGTATTAGGTCTGTTGGCAGAATTCATTATTTCTTCAGTCAATTTTTCGCGAATGTTAGTTGGGGAGTTAGCTATCATCTTTTCTATGTTTTTAATTTGCTGTTGTGCGTCTTCGGGAGTTAGCCCAGCAGTTATTTTTCTTTCCCTCACCTTTTCCAATGCATCCTTGAGAGTCTTGACTGGTTCATTTATGGTAATTGTTGATTCTGGGCTTTCTGGCATGATAAATCTATTATAGAAGCTTATTTATTCTTGTCAAGGCTGGATGGTAAATGATATGATGTTTGCGGTAGATATTATGGAAAGGATATTGGTAAAAAATACTTCGGGTTTAATTAATCAAGAAATACTGGTTCAGGGTTTTGTGCAGGCACGGCGTGATCATGGCAAGCTAATTTTTATTGACCTTCGCGATAGGACGGGACTTCTTCAGGTCGTATTCAATCCTCGTGTCGCACAGGATGCCCACAAGATAGCATCAAATTTGCGTCCTGAATATGCAGTTTCGGTCAGGGGTACGGTCAAAAAAAGACCTGAGCATATGATTAATGAAAAAATCATTAGTGGTACAGTTGAGCTGGAGGCAGTAGAGATTGATATACTTTCCAAAGCTGATACACTCCCATTTGATATGGGTGGTGAGAGCTTGGATGTTGAGCTGCCAACACTTCTGGATCACCGCGCGCTTACACTTAGACATGAAAGGGTTAAGAAAATATTTGAAATCCAAGCAGCGATAATTGAGGAATTCCGCAGAGCATCACTTGACCTTGATTGTACGGAGGTAGTTGTCCCAACCATTGCATCTGGCGCGACAGAAGGAGGCGCCGAGGTCTTCCCAATTGATTATTTTGGTCACCATGCATTCCTAACTCAGAGCCCACAGCTCTATAAACAAATAATGGTGGGTGTTTTTGAACGAGTTTTTCTCATTGCCAAAGCATACAGGGCAGAGCCGTCTGTAACTACTAGGCATTTAACTGAAGCTACACAAATGGATATTGAGATTGGGTTTATAAAGGATTTTACAGAGCTTCTTGACGCTCTTGAAAAAGTGGGGGTTGCGATGATCAATAATGTTTCTGAAAAGCATCCTGAAATCTTAAAAGAATTTGGAGTTGACAAACCTCTTGTTCCGACAAAAATCCCCCGTCTCACTCTGAGAGAGGCGCAAGAAATAATAAGCAAAAGAACAAATCGCGACCTTTCAAAAGAGATGGATCTAAACCCTGAAGATGAGCGCGAGATATGTAAGTGGGCAAGGACTGAGCATAAATCAGATTTTGTTACCATCACTCATTTTCCAACCAAAAAACGTGCGTTCTATACTATGCCCGATCCAGCGGATCCAGAATACAGTCTCTCATATGATCTTTTATTTAGGGGTATTGAGGTTCTCAGTGGGTCTGAGCGTATTCATGATTACGATCAGCTAGTAGAAGCTATGAAACACAAGGGAGTAGATCCAGCGAATTTTGGTATCTATCTCCAAGCCTTCAAATACGGCATGCCTCCAGAAGGAGGGTTTTCATTTGGATTGGAAAGGCTTACAATGAAATTACTGGAGTTAACAAACGTAAGGGAAGCATCACTCTTCCCACGCGATATGGAACGCATTGATGAAAGATTCTCAAAAACAGAAGAAGAAAAAGAGGTACTTCAAAAAAACAAATCCTCAGAAAGAAACAACTAAACCAACTCCAAAGGAAACAGTTGTATATAAATCAAAGAAGAGAAATCTTAATTTTGATATTTTTTTTAAAAAACATGAGATAAATATTCAGTTGTTTTTGATTGTATTTATTTTACTAGTTATTTTCGCTACGCTTTTTTTTGTAAATAAGCATCTCTCTATAGAAAGAGTATCAGTTTCAGCTGAAAAAGACCTGAGCATAGGAGGCAATGGACTGCTTCCTGTTCTGTTAAATGATTTTAGACCATCTGTTTCGGCTAGGGCTGCGATAATAACTGATTCCAGTTCTCAGAAAATTCTTTTCGCAAAAAATTCCGACCTCAGACTTTCAACTGCATCTACGGCAAAGATAATGACTGCGCTTGTAGCGCTCTCTCACTACAAAGAAGGTGATATTTTAACTATAGCTCCAAGAATTGTTGAGGGATCTAGGCTTGGTTTCCTGCCTGGGCAACAATATTATTTCAAAGATGTGCTTCTTGCGCTCATGCTTCCTTCTGCAAATGATGCAGCCTATGCGATTGCAGATAATTATCCTGGCGGTTACAGTGCTTTTATTGAGGCAATGAATAAAAAAGCAAGAGAGTTGGGGCTCTCAAATACACATTTTTCAGATCCTGCGGGACTAGAGGATGATACTAGTTATACAACAGTTGTTGACATGGCGAGGCTCGCATCAATTGCAATTAAAAATCCCACTTTTAAAAAAGTTGTTTCGATCAGGGAGGCAGCAATAAGCGGAATAACTGGTTATCCTTATTTTGAAATTGAGAATCTAAATGAACTTTTGGGTACTAGGGGCGTGATAGGTATAAAAACAGGCACAACAGTTGGTGCTGGTGAAGTACTTGTGACCTCGGTTGAATATCAGGACAGTATATTTATAATAGTGGTTATGCAGAGTCAGGATAGATTTACTGATACGTTGACACTGATTGATTTTTTAGAGAATAATGTATTTTTTATAAAACCTGATATAAATTCATATGTCAAAAATTAAATTAGTCATATTTCTTTTAATATTTGTATTTACTTTCTTGCATTCTGCAAAGTCTGTGTTGGCAACAGGGGAATCTAAACCAACGGTTACAGTTGTAAATCCTATTCGGGGACCACAGTTGGGTCTTGAAGGAAGAGATTTACTAGAAAGTCTTGAGGGTCATTGGAAAGCAACAAAAGATGAAAATATTGGTGCTACCTGGCTTTGGCAATATTCAGCACTTGAGGATGATGAGCTTGTACAGTTTGCAAAATCGAATATGTCAAATCAGGAATTTGGTATCTTTCTGGAGATTGACAAAAATTTTGCAGAAAAAACAAATGTTAGATACAGAGGAATTGGTCCATGGTTTCTTTCAGACGGATTATTTCCTACCTCATATGAACAGGGTGAGAGGGAAAAATTTATAACTAACGTTTTTGAAACTTTCAGAGAAAGGTTTGGTTATTATCCAAAAACAGTCGGTGCTTGGTGGGTTGGAGCAGAGTCAATTAAATTCATGAAAGAAAAGTATGGAGTAATTGCTGTGCTGCAGTGCGCTGATCAATTTATGACAGATAGATATTCAATTTGGGGGACTCCATGGAGTATTCCTTATGTGCCTTCGTCTATAAATTCAGGCATACCTGCACAATCTTCTTTTTACAAAATTGACGATGTTGTAGTAATCCAGTGGGCAATGCGAGATCCTGTTAATGGGTACGGGGAATCAGTAGAGTATAGCACTTTTAGTATTCAGGATTATACATTAAAAAAATATGACCCTAAATCATACCTTGAATATCTTAGGAAAATTTATTTAAAAAGACAGTTTGATCATATGGTTGTGGGACTGGAGTCAGGATTTGGAGGTGCTTCATATGGTGGAATGTATCAAGACAATTTGAAAGTCATAGCGGAGTGGAGAAATGAGGAAAAAGTGCAGGTTCAGACAGCTGTTGATTATGCGTTAGGATTTATAGATGCAAATATTATATTTCCACCAACAAGTCACTTTTTAAGTAGTGGATTTGATAGTCAGGATCAAGCATTTTGGTACCACTCTCCAGGTTACAGAATTGGAATAAAAAAAGAAGGAGATCGGGTTTATCTGATCGACTTGAGGGATTATACTCAGACTCCTGCGGAAGAGTTTTATGTCTTGCCCAATACAAATGAATATTTCCGTATAAATACAGCTGCGATAATTGATTCTGTTAGATTTCCAGAAGAGAAAGTATTGCTTTTCTCATCCGATGAACAGCTGAAAACTGAGGAAAACAATGGTGGTGTTTCTTTATATGCTGGTGATAAGAAGATAGTAGATCTTAACAAATCAAAAATTATTTTTTCTGAAGTCAAAGAGTCAGAAAAGTTCAGCAGACTGTCGGATAGGGTTAATCTTTTGGAAGATGGGATAATTGTTGCATTTGATAATTTTAGATTCAATATGGCTGTTTTGAGTGTAATTGTGCCACTATTTTTGTATGTGATGTATTTGATTTATTTTTATCGTGGAAAAGTAAAAAGGTTGTTAATAAATTTTTTCTATTTGATTTTAGGTATTGTTGCTCTTTATCCAATATACTCAAGTGGTGCTTTTTTTCAAGATGCAATAGGATTTAGCAGGTTTGGGTTCCAAATGTTTGAATATGTAAAATTTATACCTCTTAATCCAGAGCACAAGATTCTATTTATCTATCAGATCATTCCAATAAGTTTTATTATTGTTTTTCATTTTTTGGTCATTAAATTTATTAAAAAAGCAAGCGTTATCCTAGCGATTTATACAGTTTTGTTAGTTTTATATTTTGCTTATTTTGGAGACCATATTTCAGATATTCAAAACTTCTTTAACCTGGGAAGAAGAGCCAAGTTGATTGTTTTTGCGTTTGCAGCGTTAATTTTTGGAGGAATTTGGCTTATGTACGATCTTTTTACACGAAAAAAGGAACGAACTCTTAAATTAATATTTATCGGGATTGTTATTTCAATTTTGTTTTTGTACAGAGGTGACATATTTGGCCATAGGCATTATATAATTTTACCGTTTGAAATGTCAGCATTGGAAAAGGTGTATGAAGTGCGAGAAGATGTTTTGTATAGGCTGCCAGATTTTGATCAGAGAAGTTATCAGTCTGTCACGCCTCTATTAATTTTAGATGTAAAGTATATGGAGGCATTAACGGCTGTTGAATGGGAGGTTGTTGAAAAAGAAGATATTGTTTTAGAATTGAAAAATAGAAAAGCAAAATTAATATTTTTACCAAGATATTTAGGCGCAGGTATGAGTCATGCTGACAAGCTGGAGAAAATTTTCGACAATGGACAGATAGCTATATTTAAGGATTAGTCTGGCTTTTTATTGCTGGGACGTAGGCTTTGAACTCATCTTGCCCTTCAAAAACAATTACAGGCATTAGATATTGCTGCTCATTCTTGTCTATGTAATATGCTAAAAAGATATTTGTGATTAATATCTGATCATCAAGCCCTTGGAAAGATGCGATATAAGCTTTGCCATCTTTTAGTTCTTCAAATGCTTCATTTGGCGTCTTGACTGGATAAGTCGAGAATTCATCAAAGGTAATTTCTTTATGGGTAAAATCAGCCCTCACAACCTCTGGAAAAGATCTACCAGATGCAATCCAAAAACTCATTGTAGAAAAAGGAGGGTTTGGATATACGATTGGTGCCTTTATTTTCAATTTTTCCGTATCTTTGAATCCCGTATCCATTTCGTACTCAAGATCTTTTTGAAATAAATCAACCCTGATAACCTGTGTGGTTGCGAGGCTTGTGGCTGGTGCAAGAGAGTTATTCTGAATTGAAAACAATTTCGGTTCTTTTGTTTTAGCAGGGTCAATATCTTCTGGCAGTAAATCAATTTTTTCTAGGAATGACAGTGATACTTCTTTTGCTCCAGCTTGGTCAGAAAGATTTTGCCCTCCCCTTACTGTTAGATTGGTTAAAAATCCTGAATCCATAATGAAGTTAAACGATACGATGTCAAGCGTGATTTTTCTTCTTAATTCTTTTTTTTCTGACCATTCATACTTACCCCCTCCTAGGGAAGTTTCTGGGACTGGTTGTCCTAGTTCATCTGTTATGCCTATTTTTGCAATTTTTTCTTTTGCTTTTTCAAGGTTCAATAGGTTTGGAGTTGGTTTTTTTATTTTATAAACATGAAGTCTATCTGGAAAATCTTGAGGTAGCTCGCCCGTTATCGTATTTATTGTATATGTTTTTTTTCTTGTTATGCCACTTTCAGGGAATTGCATAACAGGTAGCTGTCCAAACGCCATTTCTGGTTCAGTCGCGCGGGGAGGAGCTATAATATTTTTTATAAACCCTCCTAGCTGGAAAATTAAAACTAGTACTATTATTCCGACTATTGCTGCTCCTGCCCCGATTGCTACCTTTTTGGAATTTTCTGTTACATTATGTAGGGTCATATATTGAGTATATGGCAAAATTTGCGTATAATGCAAGGAGGCTTGATGCTGATAGTGAATGCCAGACAACAAAAGCTGTGATAAGTTTATGAAAGTACGAACCCGTATCCCCCCAAGTCCAACAGGAATACCACATATAGGAAATACAAGGACTGCACTTTTTAATTATCTTTTTACTAAAGCACAGGGCGGTGAATTAATCCTGAGAATAGAGGATACTGATAGAGCTAGATTTGTACCTGAGGCAGAAAAGGCGATTGTTGAAATACTGGAGTGGTTGGGTATCAAGTATAGTCCAAAAGTTGAAAGACAGTCAGAGAGGCTTGAGATATATAAACAGCATGCAGAGATCTTGAAAAACAAAAAATTAGCGTATACAGATCAAGGCGCTCTGAGATATAGGATGCCCAAAACAGGATCGACTAAATGGACTGATGCAATAGGAAATAAAGATATTACTTTTGAAAATAAGACTCAAGAAGATTTCGTAATCATAAAATCTGACGGTTTTCCTACATATAATTTTGCAAATGTGGTGGATGATCATCTAATGGATATAACTCATGTACTACGTGGTGAAGAATTTATTTCGTCTACACCCAAGCATATTCAGCTTTATAGAGCATTTGGTTGGGAGCTACCAGTTTTTGCACACCTACCTGTAATTTTAGGCAATGATCATCAAAAACTTTCCAAGAGGCATGGTGCTAAGTCAGCACTTGACTATAGAGATGAGGGATATCTCAAAGATGCTTTGCTTAATTACATGGTGCTTCTTGGATGGAATCCTGGTGGTGATCGCGAGATAATGTCGATTAATGAGATGATACAAATTTTTGATTTGAAGGATATTAATACGACAAGTCCTATTTTTGATTCGCTAAAGCTAACATGGATGAATCAGGAATATATTCAAAAGAAGACAGATGCAGAATTGAAAGATCTATTGGTTGAATATTATTCTGATTTAAAAGCTTTACAATCCGATGTTTTTGATAAAATAATTCCACTTGTTAAGACAAGAATTAAGACGCTTGCGGAATTTAAAGAACTCACAGAAATATTTTTTATTAATTCGATCAATTGGGATCTTATTGATCAAGAAATGGAAATAGCAAAATCAACACTCACAGATTTAAAGGAGTTAAGGGACTGGAATAAAGATAAACTTTTTGCAATAATGAAAGTGCACATGGAAAGAAAAAAAATAAAAATGAAAGTCTTTTATAAAATGTTTACAGGTAGGGAAAGAGGCCTTCCGTTGCCAGAGACACTTGAGATACTGGGAAGGGAAAAGACTATAAATATTTTAGAAAGTTTAATCAAATGATAAAAATTATTGCCCGTTATTTGTCTCTTATTTTTAACCCTTTTTTGGTTTTAGTTTTTCTTCCTTTTGTTTTGGTTTATAGAACAACTGATAACGTAGAAACAAGTATTATTTGGACTATTTATACCTTCATATTCTTTTTGGTGATTGCAGCATTTGTTTTATACAACGTAAAGAAAGGTGTGTTTACAGATATGGATGTTTCAAAACGTCAGCAACGTCCTATTCTTTTTAAGTTTTTCTTTATTCTCGGTAGTATATATCTTGTAGGATTGTTTCTTTTTGGTGGTCCTGAAATACTTCTATATATAGTCGTGAGCATCATGCTTAGTATTATTGTTGTTAGTCTTTTGAACAAAAAGATAAAACTAAGTCTTCATGTGGCAACGCTTTCTGCTCTTTTGTCTGCAGTAACCGTCTATTATCGTGGGTATTCATTTTTTCTTTTATTTTTGATTCCACTGATTGCATGGTCTAGGGTGAAGGTTAAAAGACACTCAGTCGAAGAAACTGTTGTTGGTGCTATAGTGGGAAGTGCTCTTTCACTCTCTACATATACAATTTTAAAAATGGTGATTTATAATACATGATATGGATATAAAAAAATTTAATAAATCTTTTCATTACGCAATTTCAGGTATTGATTATGCACTTAAAAATGATCAAAATTTAGTGATTCATTTTATCGTTTCATTTATCGTAATAATTGCCAGTATTCTTTTTCAAGTTACTGCATTTGAAATGGGGATTCTTGGAATATCGATGGTAATGGTTGTTATTGCTGAGATGTTAAATACTGCTATAGAGAAAATGGTAGATCTGATAACGCGTGAACATAGAAATGACGCAAAAATCGCCAAGGATGTCTCATCTGGCATGGTTCTCCTGACAGTAACAGGAGCTGTGATAATTGGCATGTTGGTGTTTTTGCCTCATGTCTTAAATATTTTTAGATAGATCATGTCAAAAAAAATGTATTTTTTAGTTCCATTGGTAATTCTCCTTTCTGGAGGGTCAACACTTATTGGTATAGGTCTTTATAAAGAATACACAAAACCCATTGAGGTACATTTGCATGCAGGATTTCAGGTATATGAGGATGGTAAGTTGCAGGATTTTTCAGGATCAGAGTTCATGAATGAGAAGCCCTGCAGCATTGATGATGGATCGCCGGTTGATGAGCAGCTAGAGAAGGCGCACCTTCATGATGGTATTGGGGATGTGGTACATGTGCATAGGGACCATGTTCTATGGAGTGATCTGTTTGATAACCTGGGCTATAGCTTTAGTGTGGGTAAAAAAGTAAGAAGTTTTGTAAACGGTAAAGAAGTGGATGATATTCTCAATTTTCCCATAAAACCATATGATAGTATTGTCATTTTTGTAGGAGAAATTGAAAATTTTGAGAAAAAACTTGAGGGTGGAATTTCTAAAGATAGGATTTTAGAAGCAGAGAATATGCCAGAGAGCTGTGGAAAATAATATTTCAGACCTTTATCTTCTTAGAATATTTTAAAATTATTTATATTTATTCTTTTGTTACTTAAATTAGATTTTTAGGTGAAGTTTTAGTACAATACTACCTATCTCCGGGATCATCTAATGGTAGGATAGCAGACTCTGAATCTGTTCATCTTGGTTCGAATCCAAGTCCCGGATCAAAAAATAGTATAATTCAAAGATTTAACAGGCAACCTCCTCGCTGTCTCAGGGTAATACATGAATGTTATTTGAAAAAATAAGATTTATTAATTTTCCAGATCTGAAGCTATTATTTGATTTTTGTATTAGTTTTAAGTTTATATTCTCCTACTTTAGTTCTCAGGATGTCTAGGGCGATTGCACCGTAACCAATTTCTTCTCCCATTTCATTTGTCAGGCTTCTGACGTATGTTCCGCTTGAGCAGGAAATTCTAAATATGGCAACAGTGAAGGTTTGAGGAGCGTTTTTTTCAAAAAACTCTTCCCACTTTTCCAAAATTTCATTCTGTCTGAAGTCGCCTGTAATTTGATTTATATTTTCAAAAATTCTTTTCTTAATTTTCTTGCTTGGGATTTGTTTGATTTCCAATAATTCAAAATTGTAGATTTCAATTTCTTTTGTTGGGATTTTTATTTCACCCAATCTTTTCTCCCGTGCCCATTGGAAAAGCGGTTTGCCATTTACTTCCTTTGATGAATAAGGAGGATAGGGTTGGAACTGTTTTCCAATCTTGGATTCTATAAATTTTTTAATGTTGTTTTTAAGCAGTTTTGAACTATTAGCTATTTTAAAATTAAAACTTTTAATAATTCCAAGAGCATCATAAGTATCTGTAGAAACGCCAAAAAGGACTTCAAATTCATACTCTTTATCAAGACTCAAATATTTATCTCGATTTTTTGTCTCCGCTCCAATCATCAGGAGTAGTACTCCTTGTGCCATGGGATCAAGCCGGCCTGCAATTCCTATCTTGATATCCCTATATTTAAGATTCTCTTTTCGAAATTTATCTATTGCCTGAAGCGGTGTTATACCGATTGGTTTGTTAATTTTAATTATTTTTCTCATATTATTTTTTTATGTTATTGATATAATACATAGAACCAAGAATGTTTGCTGCTATATTTTATTTAATTGTCCTCATTTTCTTGTTTTATATTCTTGCAAAAATTTGTGATCAGTATTTTATTCAAAGCCTTGATATTATATCAAGTAAGCTGAATTTATCTCAAAGCGTTGCAGGAGCTAGCTTTATGGCAATTGGCACTAGTGCTCCAGAGTTCTTTACCTCTGTTATTGCTCTTACAAAAGTTGGATCTGAAAACATAGGAGCAGGCACAATCGTCGGTTCTGCAATTTTTAACATACTTGTTATTGTTGGATTTTCCGCAATAGTCTCGACCGCTTTTCTTTCTTGGAAGCCAGTGGTTCGGGATATGGGATTTTACGTTGTCTCAATTTTAGTTTTATTTTTTACTTTTAATGATGGAATAGTTACGCTTTATGAAGCAAGTATGTATTTAGTAGTATATAGCTTTTATATTTTCATACTTTCAAAGTGGAGCAAGTGGTTTCCGGAAGTATCAACGATTGACGAGGGAGAAGAATTAGTAAGAGAGATGCAGAGAGAAGACAAGTTGCTTAAAAAAAATTCGAAGCTTATTTCAAGGATATTGTTATTGATTGATAATCTTCTTTCGTTGTTCTTCCCAGACTTAAATAAAAAACCTCAACTTTTTTGGTTGACCTTTATTGTTTCAATTTCTTTGATTATTTTATCAAGCTGGGGATTGGTGGAGTCAGCCGTCTCTTTTGCAAACATTGTTGGAATACCTGAGGTTATTGTAGCTCTGACAATTTTAGCTGCGGGAACATCAGTTCCTGATTTATTAGCATCAGTCATAGTTGCAAAAAAAGGAAGAGGTGACATGGCAATTAGCAATGCAGTAGGTAGTAATACTTTTGATATATTGATTGCTCTTGGATTGCCATGGTTTTTCTATATTGTATATACAGGCAGATCTGTTGTTGTTGGTATAGAAAATTTAACATCTTCAATCCTTCTTCTTTTCTTTACCGTTGTTGCAATATTTTTTGTTTTATTAGTTCAAAAATTTAAAATAGGGAAAAAGTCTGGTTATTTTCTCGTAGCTTTGTATATTATGTATGTTTTCTATTCTGTAATTAGTATACAAAGTTAACCTCTTCTAATTGCTTCATTAATTGTTGTAAACTATAACAATGGAGATTTTTGTTGAGGTTGGATTACTTCTTGTTCTTGCGACATTTTCTGCTATTTTGATGCGTGTTCTCAAGCAGCCTCTTATTGTTGGATATATACTTGCTGGAATTGCGGCGGGACCTTATTTCCTCAACATCCTTCACTCCACAGAGCACATAGAACTTTTTTCCAAACTCGGCATCACAATTCTTCTTTTTATTGTAGGTCTGAATCTTTCACCAAAAGTAATAAAGGAAGTGGGTAAGGTTTCATTAGTTGGTGGTATAGGACAGATCATTTTTACAACTATGATTGGATTTTCAATTGCCGTATTTTTAGGAATAGATAAATTGGCTGCGATGTATCTAGCAATTGCCCTTACTTTTAGTAGTACTATTATAGTGCTCAAGCTCCTTTCTGATAGGGGAGATCTGAATAAACTCTATGGAAAGATTGCTGTTGGTTTTTTAATAGTTCAGGATATTGTTGCTACTCTAATACTTCTATTCGTTTCAGCTTTTGCAGAGAGTACAGGTGCAGATGTTGTGAGCATGGCGGGAATTATTTTTGCAAAAGGTGTTTTTCTCCTTGCAGCATTATATGTAATAAGCATTTATATTATACCCAGATTTAGCAAGTTTCTTGCTAGTTCACAGGAGATTCTTTTCCTTTTTTCTATTAGCTGGGGTGTGGCACTGGCTGGACTTTTCTATGCACTAGGATTGTCAATGGAAATAGGCGCACTCGTTGCAGGTGTGGCACTTTCTCTTACGCCATTCTCCTATGAGATTGAGGCACGTCTCAAGCCTCTTAGGGATTTTTTTATAGTGCTTTTTTTCTTGCTTCTTGGCTCACAGCTGGTACTTGATAATGTATCAGCGATATTTATCCCATCACTTATTCTTTCTCTCTTTGTTTTGATCGGAAATCCTTTTATTGTTATTGTTCTCATGAGTGTAATGGGACATAAGAATAAAACTGGATTTATGACAGGTTTGACTGTCGCGCAAATTAGTGAGTTTTCGCTTATTCTTGCAGCGCTAGGTTTTAGGGTGGGACATGTTTCTCAAGAAGTACTATCAATTGTGACCCTGGTTGGGCTTATTACGATTGCAGGATCAACTTATTTTATTCTCTATGCGGATAATCTGTACAGAAAGGTCGAAAAACTTTTAAAATTTTTAGAACTTGAAAAAAATACAGCGAGCCTGGGTGCTGACAGCGAAAAATACGACATGTTACTTTTTGGATATGATCGTGTTGGAAGGGATTATGTATCTGCGTTTGAAAAACTAGCAAAACCATATATGGTGATTGATTTTAATCCAGAGTCTATTACCCGTCTCAGGAGTGAGAAAATTCCTTATAAATTTGGTGATGCAGAGGACGCTGAGTTTTTGCAGGAGCTACATCTTGGTGATGTTAAGATGGTTGTTTCGACGTTGCCTGATCTGAGGAGCAATATACTTCTTACAAAATCAATAAGGCTGGTTAATCAAAAAGCTGTTGTCATAGCTCTTTCTCACAATCTTGAGCAGGCTGAGGAATTGTATGCTGCAGGAGCTACATATGTGGTAATGCCTCACTATATAGGGGCAACATATACTATAGATATGATTTTAAAAAATGAATTAGATTTGCAGGGATTTGAAAAAGAGCGCAAAAAACACATGTTGTATATTAAACAAGAAAAAGCAATTAATTTATAATGTTTTATGAAAAATGCTTTAATTCTACATGGTACTGATGCCACTTCAAAAGATCATTGGTTTGTCTGGCTTGGAAAAGAGCTAGAGAAATTAGGGTACGAAGTTTGGATTCCAGACTTGCCAGGTGCTGATCGTCCAAATGTTAAAAAATACAATGATTTTATCTTATCAAATAAGGAATTTCTTTTTAATAAGGAGACAATAATCGTAGGGCATTCATCAGGGGCAGTTGAAATATTTGGATTACTACAAGAGCTTAGGGATAAAGTTAAGGCGGTATATTTAATAGGCTCATTCATGAATGATTTGGGTTGGAAATCACTTAGTTCGCTGTTTGTTGAGCCATTTGATTTTGATCTTATAAAAACAAAATCTGATAAGTTTGTGTTTTTTCATTCTGACGATGATCCGTATTGTCCCCTTGATCATGCGAAATTTTTATCAGAAAAAACAGGGGGCGAGCTGATAGTTTTACCTGGGCAAAAACATTTTTCAACTGGTACTGCAGGCGAAAAATATAAAAAATTTCCTGAGCTTTTGGAAATGATAAAGGAGTGTTAGTTCAAAGTTATGGTTTTTTGTAATTTTTTATAGACAGATGACAGGCCGAGTATTATCAGGATAGAGAGCAGGGTGTATGTCGGTGCCAGATAGATATTGCGAAGTTCTATTATTGTCTCGGATGAGATAAAAAGCATCAAAAAACGGCTGATGTATGAAAATACAATGAGATGAAATACAAAAAGAGGCATAGTATTTTTTCCAAGAATTTCTAGAACTCGGTTTGATTGTATTTTTATACTTGCCAGAATAAGAAGGGTTATAGCGCTGAGTGCAGCCCCGTAAAAAAGAAAATAATCTCCCAGTCTGTTGAGACGTATATCAACCTGTGCTCCTATAAAAGCATAGTTAATACCAGCAGATAATAGAAATATTATAATTAGCAGCAATAAACTTCTTGTCATGTGGGTTTTGAAATAGCTAACGAGTTTCTCGGGTAATTCACGCGAGAGAAATCCAAGCCCGAAGAAGACAACAGCATTCAGTGCAGCCTCAACCCCCCAGGGTAATTTAGTTTTTGGAAGTGCAACAGAGATGGTATAGCCAATGATGGAGATAAGAGCGAGCGAGAATAAAATATTTTTTTTGTTTTGCAATTTGGCAATATGATAAAAAATTGTTCTGGTTACAAAAAGTGTGGGGAGGAACCAGAGTACTATATTTATCGCTAAATAGCCATTGTTGCCGTTGCCATATAAGATTCCATAAGCTTGTTTGGAGAGCAATTCGGCTGTTCTATTGTCCGGTGGGACATTTGAGAGCCAAAGCGAGTAGGATATTGCAGCGAAAATAAAATAAGGAATCATTATTCGCCGAAAATCTTTTTTTAATGATGCAAAAAAACTTCCATTTTTTCGTGAGTGAAAAACATATCCTGAGAGAAAGAAAAAAAGTGGCATATGAAAAGAATAGATGAGAAAGCGTGGACTATTGGCAGCCAATCCGTGTCCGTAAATGACAAAAAGTATAGCAAGACCCCGTGCTACATCAATCCATGAGATTCTAGCATTTTGCACCTAACTAGTATTCCATGTAATCTGTTGCTCTGTCAATTGTTGGGAGTTTGTTATAATAAAATAGTTATGTATGTGTGCCCAATGCATTCTGATCAAAAATCAGACAAACCCAGTAAATGCAATAAGTGCGGGATGAATCTTGTTCTTGAGATAGAGGTCGGAAAAGAAAAGGAAAGCTATTTGCCAATCTATATAATCGTTGCACTGATCGTGGTTGTTTCATTTGTTGTCACTATTTCTGCTGACGCGGGATTTGATATTTATATTTTTTTGAAAAATTTTATGGCAGGATTTTTCCTCATATTTGCAATGTTCAAGCTGATTGATTTGAAAGGTTTTGCAGAGGGATATGCGACATATGATCTTTTGGCAAAAAGATTTTATAGCTATGGTTATCTTTATCCGTTTATAGAGTTATTTTTTGGTCTTTCAATGATTGCAGAATTTTACACAGTAGAGATACTCTGGGCAGAGGTATTTGTTATGATATTTAGCGGAACAGGAGTGTTAATAAAGCTGTTAAATAAAGAAAAATTCCGCTGTGTGTGTTTGGGAACAGTTCTGAAAGTTCCACTCACAAAGGTAACTCTTGTAGAAGATTTTGGGATGGCGGCTTTAGCAGTTTTGATGATAATTATCTCCTAAGATATTTTTGTGATTTTGTATTTGAATTTTCCAGTCGGAGTTTCGATCTCTACCTCTTCATTTAGAGACTTTCCTACAATAGCTTTTCCAACAGGAGAAAGAAGCGAGAGCTTGCCTGCTGAGGGTTCTGCTTCAGTGTCACCTACGATTTGATATGTTTTAGTGCGTTTTCCATCAGTTAGTGTTACCTGGCTTCCTATATATACAGAATCAATTGGGTGAGTAGTCCCATCACGATTAGTTATATCTGCGCGTTTTAAAAGATCAGAAAAGCGTCTCAGTCTGCCGTCGATAAATCCTAGCTTTTGCTTGGAAGCCTTGTAATAGCCATTTTCCGAGAGGTCTCCGAGCTCACGTGATTTTTTTACATCCTCAATTACGAGTGGTCTTTGTTTGAGGAGCTCATTATATTCACCCTTTAATTTATCGTATCCTTCTTTTGTAAATCTAACTTTATTCATAAATTTTTACATCTTTTATTTTTAGTTGGAGCTTGGTGTTTCCGTTCCAGGTGTTTTTATCAATAGAGTAGGCAATATCCACTGTGGATTTCTTTTTTAATTTTACCGTTAGTTTTCCCATTCCAAAAGCGATTGCTTCATGGCTTATGGATTCAGGTTTTTGGTTCTTGGAGCTCAGTTCTAGCCTCAGGTGGCTTTGATCTTTTCCCAATAGCCTGAAGTCTTTAACCCAAACATCTCGCGTTATAAAAACTGGTTCAGGATTCCCCATGCCAAACGGTGCAAGCGTTTGAATAGTATCATATAGTGATGTGTTAATACATGCTAATTCAAGTTCGCAGTCAATTTTTAGTTTTCTTTTTAACAAGTCATCCGTGATTGCGATTTCTGCTGCTTTTTCTAGTGTTTTGATCAGGCTGTCCAGGTTTTTAGTTTTTATAGTAAACCCTGCTGCCATTGGGTGTCCACCTATATCCGTGAAGAATTTGGGGTGTGATCTGAGAAAATCAACTATGTTGAATCCCGGGATAGACCTTACAGAGGCTTTAGAATATTCATCGCCGATTGAAATAGCAATCGATGGTCGATAGAATTCTTCAACTAGTTTTCCAGCTATAAGTCCTATTACGCCTTGTTTGTATAATTGATCCGCAACAATTAATATTTTTTTACTTTTTATTTTTTGCTTTTTGTTTACTTCTTGTATTGCATGTTCTGTTGATTCTTTGAGTATGTGCTGGCGATCGCGATTTATTAACTCGAGTTTCTGTGCAAGAGTTCTAGCTCGATTTGCGTCTTTCGTACACAAAAGTCTCAGGCTGTCCATGGCAGATTCCATGCGTCCTGCAGCATTTAGTCGGGGTGCTATAATATAGCCAACATCATAGATTGAAAATAGTTTTTTTTCTATTTTTGCTTCATTAAAAAGTTCTTTTAGTCCCATGCGTTGTGATCTCCCCAAAGCTCCAAGTCCAAATTTGGCAATCGTGCGGCTAGTGCTAGTTAGTGGTACGAGATCAGCAACTGTTCCAAGCATTGCTAGCTCGAGATGAGAATCCTGAGGGTGTGGCGCGTGGCGTGTGGTGCGTATTTCTTTTGCGAGTAGATAAGCAACAGCTGCGCCACAAATCTTTGTAGTATGTATTGTAGTAAATGCATTCGGCAAAATTTTTCCGACAGTATGATGATCGGTTATTATTACATCAATATTTTTTGTTTTTGCAAAATCAACAGCATCATGCGCAACAATTCCGTTATCAACAGTAATTATGAGGGAGACATTTTTGCTTTTTGATTTTTGTTCTAGAATTTTTTCAATTCCACGAATCGAAAGTCCGTATCCTTCATCAATTCTGTGTGGGATATATGGCATCACATTGCCATTCATTGCATGAATTGTCTCCCAGAGTATCGCTGAACCCGTGATGCCATCAACATCATAGTCACCATATATGATTATTTGTTCTTTATTATCAACAGCTTTTAGGATGCGTTTTACAGCTTTCTTGAGATTGGTAGTATTTATGTCGACGTTTTTTGCGTTTACTTTTGAGATGTCTGGATTTAGAAATTCTTCCTTGTCTTTTTTTGTTTTTATATTTCTATTTTCAAGTAATAAATCTATTAACCCTTCATTTTGCCACTTGTCACTTATGATCCGTGATTTATTTAAAATTTTCCATTCTTTCATGTTTTTGGTTTGCTATACTATAACAGACCCCGTTAGGTGGGACAAGAATATGATTGATAAGTCTAGTACAAAAAAGATAGTTAGTAATCCCTCTCAAGCAAAGAGTGGCAAGTCAGTTCTGGATAAAATTCCGCAACACATACTTGATATTGATAAGAAATTTCGTGGTGCAGGATTTGAAATATATCTTGTAGGTGGACCTGTCCGTGATCTACTGAGCGGTAACAAGGTAAAAGACTGGGATTTTACTACAAATGCGACGCCTCAGGAGATACAAAAGCTTTTCCCAGAAAATGTGTATGAAAATAATTTTGGTACAGTTGGCATAAAAGTAGACGGTTTGATTGAGGCGGAACATGCTGGAGTTGTAGAAGTTACAACTTATCGTACAGAAAAAGGATACTCGGACAACAGGAGGCCTGATAGCGTTACATGGGGAAAGACAGTTGAGGATGATTTATCTAGGAGGGATTTTACTATTAATGCTATGGCTCTGAATCTAGCAGAAAGCAAAAAGGATAAAAAAAATAGTGAGAAAAATTTAGCGTTCGATACTTCAGGGTTTACTCTTGTAGATCCATTTGATGGACAGACTGATCTAAAAAATAAAATTATCAGATCAGTAGGTGATCCTGCGGTCAGATTTAAAGAGGATGCGCTTAGACTTATGAGGGCTATCCGATTTGCGATACAACTCCAATTTGATATAGAAGAAGCAACATTGAGGGAGATAACAAACGATGCAAAATTATTGGAAAATATAGCTAATGAGCGGATTCGTGATGAACTGATGAAAATACTCGGAAGTGATTTTCCGTACGAAGGTGTCTCTCTATTAAAGAATACAGGTTTGCTAGAGCATATAATTCCAGAACTTTTGGAAGGAGTTGGTATATCTCAGGAGAGGCCAGGAAGACATCATAAAGACGATGTTTTTACTCACAATGTTTTGTCTCTCAAATTCTGTACATCAAAAGACCCGATAGTTCGCTTTGCAACACTTATTCATGATGCTGGTAAATCACGCGTTGTTGGGAAAGATCAAGATGGATTGGTTATTTTTCATAATCATGAGATGGCTGGTGCAAAATTGGCATATGAAATTTGTCAAAGACTAAGATTTTCTAAAAAAGATCGTGAAAAAATTGTAAAACTAGTCAGATGGCACATGTTTACAGTGGATGAACATATAACAGATGCTGCTGTTAGAAGATTTATCAGGAGAATAGGAGTTGAAAACGTACAGGACATGATGGACTTGAGAGTTGGTGATAGGTTGGGTGGGGGCACACAGACTGCAGAAAGCTGGAGACTAAAGCTTTTCAAAAAAAGGCTTGATGAGCAGATGGCACCTGCGCCTTTTTCTATAAATGATCTTGCAATTGATGGAAATGATCTAATGAAGGAACTCAACATGAAGCCTGGGCCAAAAATAGGAGCCATGCTTCAGAAGCTATTTGAAGAGGTAGATGAGGATATGGGCAAGAATAACAAGGAATATCTCCTTAAGAGGATTCACGAGTTGACATGAGAGATAGGGAATGTTTTAATAGAAGGGAATTCCTAGCTTGACAATTAGCAGAATCTGTGATAGATTGCTAATATATATTTATGCAAAGACTGGTCCCAATTATACCAATAAGAGATGGCATAATTTTCCCCAATACTGATTCAGTTCTTACTTTTGGTAGACCCAAGAGTTTGGCTGCTCTAGAGTCAGCATTCCAAAGAGAACGTGTTGTTTGTTTCGTATTACAGAAAAACGCACGTCTCAATGATCCATCGCCTGAAGACCTCTATGAGATGGGTACTCTTTCTCGCATAGAACGCATGATCAAGACAGATGGCGAGATTAACGCACAGGTAAAAGGAATTTCCCGTGTAAAAATACTTTCATATGAGAGGTATGATTCATATTTCATGGCTAATGTCGAGGATATACAGGATGATAAAGAGGACAATGAAGAAATTAAGGCTCTATGTAATCACCTGACATCAGAATTTCGCAAAGCCATGAATTTTGGTAAATCAGCGGATTTTCTTCTCTTTATGAATATCATGTCTGAGAATTCTCCATCTGAACTGGCTGATCTTATCGCATCAGCACTAGATATAAAACCGCAGGAAAAACAGGATCTTCTCGAGACTATAGATATCAGATCCAGGCTTAAAAAAGTTACCGAATTTTTGGCAAAGGAAATAAAAATTCTAGAACTTGAGCGTAGAATTGCCTCCAAAACTCAGGAAAGGTTCGAAAAAGGTGCACGAGAGGCCATGCTTCGAGAGAGACTTAGAACTATTGAGGAGGAGCTTGGTGAAAAAGAAGAGCATTCTGAGACGCAAGTACTTTTGAGTAAAATAAAAGATGCAAAGATGCCCGAGGAGGTAGAAGAGAAAGCAAAAAAAGAGCTTTCAAAGCTTCAGAACATGAATCAATTCAATCCTGAGGCTGGATATATCAGAAATTACTTGGAACTCATGGTGGCTCTTCCATGGAATAAAACCAGTAAGGATGTGACTAATATAAAAAATGCAGAGAAGATTCTAGATCAGGATCACTATGGCCTTAATAAGGCAAAAGAAAGAATTACCGAATACTTGGCTGTTCACAAGCTTGCAGGTAAGATGAAGGGACCGATTCTTTGCTTTGCAGGCCCTCCAGGTGTTGGTAAAACATCTATTGGTAAATCAATAGCGCATGCACTTGGTCGTAAGTTTATTCGAGTGTCACTGGGTGGCATTAGAGATGAGGCAGAGATAAGAGGTCATAGGAGAACGTATGTTGGTGCACTTCCTGGACGCATCCTTCAGGGTATTAAAGATTCAGGTACAAAAAATCCTGTTTTTATGCTTGATGAGATTGATAAGGTGGGGTCAGATTTTCGTGGAGATCCATCAAGTGCCCTTCTGGAAGCATTGGATCCAGAGCAAAATGGAGCGTTCTCAGATCATTATCTTGAGGTGCCTTTTGATCTTTCAGATGTTATGTTTATAACAACTGCCAATGTGCTTGATACCATTCCTCCAGCTCTTCGTGACAGGCTTGAGATAATTAACTTTTCAGGTTACACTCATGATGAAAAGTTCAAGATTGCACATGATTTTCTTCTCAAAAAACAACTCGATAATCATGGTTTGAAAGCTGATCAGGTAATGGTTGCAAATGATGCACTAAAATTCATGATCCACCATTACACACGTGAGGCAGGAGTCCGTAATCTTGAACGAAAAATTGCTACAGTTTTTAGAAAAGTTGCCAAAAAAATAGCTGAAGGCGAGAAAGGGAAGATTTCAATTAAGGCTCAGGATGTACCAAAATATCTCGGACCAATAAAATTCACAGGAAATCTGATTGAGAAAAAAGATGAGATTGGCATGTCTACGGGTCTTGCCTGGACTGAGGCGGGAGGAGACATACTCTTTATCGAAGTGGCACTCATGCCTGGAAAAGGTCAGCTCACCTTGACAGGTCAGTTGGGGGATGTCATGAAGGAATCAGCCCAAGCTTCTCTTTCCTATATCAGGTCCAGATCCCACCTCATGGGTCTTCCAGATAAGATTTTTCAGAAAACAGACGTCCATGTGCATGTCCCAGAGGGGGCAGTACCCAAGGATGGTCCGTCAGCTGGTACGGCAATCACAGCAGCAATTACCTCAGCGCTCACAAAGATTCCTGTAAAGCGCACTGTTGGCATGACAGGTGAGGTGACGCTCAGGGGGCGTGTGTTAGAAATAGGTGGAGTCAAAGAAAAAGTGATAGCAGCGCACCGGGCAGGTCTCAAAACTATTATTCTTCCAAAAGATAACAAGAAAGATCTAGAGGATGTACCCAAAGAAGTTCTGAATGATCTTACTTTTAAATTTGTATCACACATGGATGAGGTTCTTGGATTTGCGTTGCTAAAACCACTCCCCAAGCCCAAGTTAAAAACAAGAGATCAGGGCTTTCAAGCACCAGTTCTCCATGCATAATTTTTTTACCCAATCATTTTTGTCATTCAACATTATCGGTACTGTTTATGCACATGAGGGAAAAGATCCACTTTCAGAACAAGCTCACCTAACCGGGCATATTATACTTTTAATTATGTTGGTGATCGCATCAGCAGGAGTTGTCTACTATATATTTGAAGAGAGAAAGAGCATGAGGAAAAAAAATTCAATCTCAAAAAAAGAAAATGATATAAAGGAATAATCAGGACTAACTCTTCATGCTTTGTAATGCATAGCAACCTTTTTCTTTTTAGTTTGATGATCTAGATCATTAGACTAAAATTATTATTTGCTATTGCATGCCAGAGAATAGATGTATTCAGGCAATAAGTTATATTAAAATTTATTAAAAGCGCCATGAAGGAAGTTTGCTATTTAAGAATAGGTATTCTGCTATAATATGCAAGATATGGCAGCAGAAATGGATAGAATTATAAGAGATTTAAGAAGGGAGGGTTTTGGTACAGGTGCTGACAGGTTAGAGGAATTAAAAACTGTTTTAGTAACAGAGGGTTTGATACCTGAGAGAATTGGTATAGTTAGTGATCTTCCTCCATTTGAATTTGATCTTCGAACAAGAAGATCAGAGCGAGATCTTGAGACCATGGCACTTGGTTTGCCAAATCGAGTTGTTTGGGCATTGGCAAGAGGTGGCATAACTAGTGTTAGGCAAAACTATACGATTTGCCTGTGGAGAAACTTCACATGATGAGAAGCATCGGAAAAAAATCCCTAGAGCAGATTGGTGCTAGTCTGGTAGCATTCAAAAAAAGAGTGATGGAAAAAAGAGAGAATGAAGGGATAATTGATGATACGCCTGTAGTTTTTTCATACCCTCAATATCATAATGAAGTTTGACAAGAGCGATCGTTGCCTTGTGAGCCTGGATATTGTAAAATATACACTCAATGGCCCCATCGTCTAGTGGCCTAGGACGTCAGGTTCTCATCCTGGAGACCGGGATTCGACTTCCCGTGGGGTCACTGTTTTATTTGTGCCTCTTCTTGAGTTTTAGTATAATTATCCAATGAAAGATATTTTTTTGTCTGTTGTGGTGCCTTGTTATGATGAGATGGCCAATTTGCGCAAAGGCGTTCTGGATAAGATTGCGCATTTTTTGACAAAAAAGAGTTTTTCGTACGAAGTGATCATAGTTGATGATGGATCAACTGACGGAAGTGTCGAGTTTATAGAAAAGTTTATCAAAGAAAACTCCCGTTTCAGGCTTATCAAAAATCCCCATTACGGCAAGGCAGGTGCCGTGACAACAGGAATGCTGCAGGCGAGTGGCAAATACAGGCTTTTTACTGATATGGATCAGGCAACACCTATTGAAGAGATTGACAAGCTACTTCCCCATGTCAAAAATGGAGCAGATATAGTGATAGGCTCGAGAAAAGGTCAGCGTAAAGGTGCGCCATTTATCAGGCTTTTTGTTTCGCGCAGTTCTATAATTCTCAGAAAAATTGTTGTGGGGCTTCCGAGGATCTCTGATACTCAGTGTGGGTTCAAGCTATTTTCAGAAAATGCAGCAGTTGATCTTTTTGGCAAATTGATAAAAATCAAGAAAGGATTCAAAAAAGTTTCAGGACCTGCTGTGACATACGGATCAGACATAGAGCTTCTTTATTTGGCGGATAAGATTGGATATAAAATAAAAGAAGTCCCAGTTGAATGGCTTTTTGTTGAGTCGCGAAGAGTTAGTCCAGTGCAGGATTCTGTGCAGGGAGTATTGGATCTTCTGACAATAAAGAAAAATATAGTCTCTGGAATATATGATGTTTAGACACTTTTGACAATATGATTCGAATCATGAGAACAAAAATAATGTTTTATTTTCTGCTTATTTTTGGGCTTTTTCTTTATTCGTTTACTCAAGTTGATCTTTCTCTTACCGTCTCGCGTAGTTTATTTCTGAATAATATAATTGACTCTTTTCAGCATATAGGTTTTTTCATGAGACCTCTGTCAACTTATATTTTTTCAGCAATAGTGCTAGCGCTTTTTGGTTTTTGGTTTTATTTTTTGAATCTAGCAAGGGAAAATAAAATAGATAAAAGAAATATTTGGAAAATCATAATTATTACGAGTTCAATACTAATTTTCTCATACAATGCTTTTTCGTATGATTTATTTAATTACATATTCGACGCAAAAATATTCACCCACTATGGTCTCAATCCATATCTTCACAAAGCACTTGATTTTCCAGGAGATCCGATGCTCTCTTTCATGCGCTGGACGCATAGGGTGTATCCATATGGACCTGTTTGGCTTGCGCTTACTGTGCCCTTATCATACTTGGGGTTAAATTTTTTTATTCCGACATTTTTTCTTTTTAAACTTTTTATTGGTGCATTTTTTGTGGGCAGTATTTATTTTATAGGTAAGATATTACAAAAAATAGCTCCGAAAAAAGAAGTCTTGGGACTTGTTTTTTTTGGGCTCTCTCCATTGGTGCTCATCGAAAGCTTGGTGAGTGCGCATATTGATATCGTAATGGTGTTTTTCGTACTTTGGGCGACATACAGTCTGGTAAACAAAAAATATATTTTGTTGATCCTACTGTTTTTAATCTCAATTGGGATAAAATTCGCAACTGTATTTATATCTCCAGTTTTTTTCTGGATTTGGATACGGAGAGGAAAGACGAGTTTGGAGAGCATGTTTTCATTTGCTGTAATTCTACTTATTTTGTCGGCACTTGTCTCATCCTACTACAGTGGCAATTTTCAGCCTTGGTATCTTCTCCTTCCTTTGAGTTTCGCTGCATTTGTGTCATATAAATATTACATTTTCATTCCATCTGTATTTGTCTCAATTTTTGCGATTTTTAATTATGTGCCCTATCTTTATTTAGGCAATTGGGACCCTCCAGTTCCTGAGTTTTTATTTTGGATACAAATAGGTTCAGTGATTGTCTCAATTTTAGCGGTGGCAGCTTATTTCTTATATCAAAAATCAAAAGTTAAAAATCAAAAATATAATTCAAAAGGAAAAAGTTAGCTTATTATACTATAATGGTAGAAAGTTTTATGGAATTTATAAAAAGAAATTACTTTTCGATTTCAGTCATGGGGTTAGCAGTTTTGTACTTTACGCTTCGTCTTAATAATATTCTTTCGCTTCCTATATTCACTGATGAAGCAATTTATGTTCGCTGGAGTCAGATCGCATCAAACGATGCAAGCTGGCGGTTCATCTCACTTACCGATGGCAAGCAGCCAAGTTTTGTCTGGATCGCCATGATTTTGATGAAATTTATCTCTGATCCGCTTTTGGCAGGTCGTTTGGTTTCTGTTTTTGCTGGTGTAGGTTCTGTCATAGGAATTTATTTTTTGGGAAGCGAGTTATTTAAAGATCGGAAAATAGGTCTTCTGGCGAGTTTGATTTATGTAGTATTTCCATTTGCATTAGTGTATGACCGTCTCGCATTATACGATTCATTGGTTGGGATGTTTATCATCTGGGCAATGTATCTGGAGGTGCTTTTGGTGCGCAAGCCTCGTCTTGATACAGCACTCATATTGGGTATGGTAATCGGTGCTGGTATGCTTACCAAGACCAGTAATAATTTTGCGTTTATACTTCTTCCTTTTTCGCTTCTTTTGTTTGATTTTAAAAACAAAAAATGGAAGGAAAATCTTAAAAACTGGATAGTCTTTGCACTCATTGCAGTAGGACTGTCGCAGGTGATGTATGCAATTCTTAGACTTTCACCTTTTTATCACATTGTTTCAGATAAAAATGCAGTATTTGTTTACCCGATTAGTGAGTGGATCAGAAGTCCTTTTGCTTTTTTTACTGGCAACATAAAAGGACTTACGAGTTGGCTTTTTACATACATGAGTTATCCGTTTATAGTTTTGGTGGTCTCTTCTTTTTTGATAGATAAAAAAACTTTTAGAAAAAAATTATTTTTGCTTGTATGGTTTGCTGCTCCGTTTTTCGCGCTTGCTCTTTTTGGTAAAGTAATATATCCGAGATTTATTCTTTTTATGAGCATGCCTCTTCTTCTTCTCGGAGCATATGCTTTGTTTAATCTGGTAAGAACAGCAGAAAAAAAATGGATGAAAATCACGATTCCTTTTGTCTTCCTGGTGGGTTTTATAATAAATGATTATTTCATTGTTACAGATTTTTCAAAAGCTTCCATACCGACTGCTGATCGTGAACAATTTATCACGGATTGGCCAGCAGGTGTGGGTGTGAAGGAGACGGTTGAGTTTTTGAGACAAGCATCTAGCAATGAAAAGTTGTTTGTAGCAACACAGGGGACGTTTGGTCTTATGCCATATGCCTTGGAAATCTATCTTTCAGACAATCCAAATATAGAGATAAAAGGATATTGGCCGATTGAGGATCATCTAAGTCAGGAAATATTGGAAAAATCAAAAGAAAAGAAAACATATTTTATTTTTTACCAACCATGTCCTCCGTGCATGAAAACTGGTGTTG
The DNA here is from genome assembly GCA_029260965.1 of Candidatus Levyibacteriota bacterium. Taxonomy (GTDB): domain Bacteria; phylum Patescibacteriota; class Microgenomatia; order Levybacterales; family UBA12049; genus JAJDCH01. The sequence continues at coordinate 404,910 of JAJDCG010000001.1, forward strand.
CACCAAGTCAATATCCTCTTAAAGAGGTATTCCAAATAGAAAAAGAGCAAATGGGTAGTTATTACACTCTTTATGAAGTTCAAAACCTTTAGTATTTTACTAGTCATTATTTTGCTTGCAATTTTTCTCCGGTTTTTTCGACTGGACAGTATCCCAAATGGGCTTTATCAGGATGAGACATCAATAGGTTATAGCGCATATTCGATAATTGAGACAGGAAAAGACGAGTATGGAAAAGATTTTCCTGTTTATTTTAAATCATTTGGAGACCAGAAGTTGCCTGTTTATATTTACTCGACAGTTGCATCTGTTAGGATGTTTGGTTTAACCCCGTTCGCAGTACGAACACCGTCCGCGTTTTTTGGCGTGCTGTCAGTTGTTGCATTTTTTTTCTTCGTTAAATTTTTTACAAAAAGTGAAAATTTAGCACTCACATCAAGTTTTCTGCTTGCGATAAATCCATGGAGTCTTCATTATAATCGTGCAGCATTTGAGGTGAGCATAGGACTTTTCTTGTTTATTGTTGGTGGATATCTACTTGGAAGATTTTTCAAAAACAGAACAAAGGGTGCATTTTTGGGAGGGACAATCTGTTTTGTATTGGCACTTTATTCTTATAATCTGACTCGACTTTTATCTCCGCTTCTTTTTCTTTTTTTTGTTTTTGTGTATAGAAATAAATTAAAAAGCGTATCAAAAAAAGAAGTAATTATAGCTATCACAGTTGGAGGATTTATGTTGATACCCTTTCTGACAAGCCTGATGGCTCCAGGTGGTGTTTCTTCAGCAGCAGGAACGCTTATCAATTCGAGCGCAGTAGCTCAGGCACCCATTGCGGAATTGAGGGCATATATGCTTGCTCTCCCTACAGGTTTTGATAAGTTATTTTTTAATAAATATGTGCTTACTGGATGGCAATACGTCCAGAATATTTTTTCATATTTTTCTGTTGATTTTTTCTTTCTCAAAGGTTCTGGACACGGTAATCATGGAATGGGCAATATGGGATATTTTTATTTAGTAGAGTTGCCTTTTATTTTAATCGGAATTATTAGTTTTATCCGTAATAAAATTGCAGGGTTTGGCATGCTAATTGGATGGGGGGTAATTACAATTATGGTAGCCTCGCTTACTAGAGAAGCACCACATGCAACCAGGAGTTATTTTTTAACTGTCCCGTTAATTATTTTTTCAGGCGCTGGAGTAATTAGTGTATTTGAATATTTAAAAAAAGTTAAGTCGCAGTATTTAAGAAATTTATTAATTTTGATAATTTCTATATCAGCTTTTTATAACTTAACTTATTATTTTTTAAATTATTATATACGTTTTCCAGTTGCGTTTGCCGAAGACTGGAGGGCGCAGGACGTAGAATTGGTAAATTATCTAAAAAAAAATGAAGATAAGTTTGAAAAAATAATTATTGATCCTAGGTCAAAATTTATTTACACTTCTCATCTTTTTTATACGAAATACGATCCTATTATGTTTCAGGAAACAGTAAAGCGATCACCTGATGATCCAGAGGGTTTTAGCGTTGTTAGATCTTATGGAAATTTTGAATACAGAGATATTGATTGGGAGGAGGATCTAAATTCACCAAAAACTTTAATAATTTCTTCTCCTGATTTTGCGCCTTATGATCTGGATGCGGATTTTATTGTTTTTCACCCTGAATATCCTGTTGCATTCGCAAAGGATCAGAAAGTAATACTGAATTTGGTGAATGATAAAGCATATGTCTTATTTGAAACAAAATAAAAACAACATACTAATAATTTTATTTTTGATCGTGGTTATGTTACCAGCGGTTTTTCCACTTCTGAGAGAGGGTTTTTTCGTAACAGATGATGCAGAGTGGATGATAATACGTTTTTCTGCATTTCATGAAGCATTTCGTGATGGTCAATTTCCAGTTCGATTTTTAGGAAGGTTAAATCATGGGTTTGGCTATCCAGCACCCACATTTTTATATCCAGGTTTTATGTATATTGCAGAAATTTTTCATCTCCTTGGAGTTGAATTTTTAGAGAGTATAAAAATGGTTATTTTATTTTCTATTGTTTTGTCGGGTATATTTACCTTTTTTTGGTTGAGAAAGTTTTTTACTTTACTACCATCTTTTATAGGAGCAATTGTTTATGTTTATTCACCCTATCATTTATATGATGTGTATGTCAGAGGTTCTGTAGGGGAGGTGCTTGCGATTGCAGTCCTTCCTTTTATACTCTGGCAGATCGAGCGAAAAAGCGTTTTCTGGACAGCACTGAGTATTGGGCTTTTGATACTTTCCCACAATATATTGGCTGCTATGTTCGTACCGCTAATTGTTGCATATATGATTCTTGATTGGTATGTGCTGAAAAAAACACAGACACATTTTTTTATTCAAACTGTTTTTTTTGGACTCGGAATATCTTCGTTTTTTTGGATACCAGCATTAACTGAATTAAGACATACAGTTTTTCTTGATACAAATATTTCTGATTGGAGTAGATATTTCGCAGATATAAATTTGATAGGAACCAAAACTTTGGCAGTTCTTCTTTTTGCATTGATCAGTATGGTAAGTAAAAAAATATCGATAAAAAAGCATCGTCTTAGTGTGTTCTTTTTTATAGTAGGTACCTTGGTAGTTTTTATGTCAAGTGTATTAAGTATGTTTATTTGGAAATTTTTTCCTGTTCAGTTTATCCAGTTTCCATACCGCTTTTTATCAATAGCGCTTATCAGTACGGCTTTTTTGATGGCAGTAAACATCACTGTTTTAACAGGGGTTAGGAAAAAGTTTTTTATTGGGTTGGTAGTTGTTATTTTAGCTATCCCATTTTTTGCTCGTATGAGGGCTATTGAGTTTATTGACAAAGGTAACGGGTTTTATGCGACTAACAATGCAACAACCACCATACACGATGAATATATGCCTGTTTGGGTAAAGGAAATTCCAATGACTGGTGTGTATAATAAAGTAGAGATTATCAATGGCGATGGGGGTGTAAAAGACTTGATAGTAACAAATGACATGATCAAATTTACGACAGATATAAAAAGTACTGCTGTTGCACGGGTAAACACAATTTATTGGCCAGGATGGAAAGTCAGTATTAATCAGGTGCCTGCTGATTTAGATTATTCAAATAAAAAGGGAGTAATGGACATAAAGGTTCCCAGGGGGCTATCTGTGGTTGAGCTGACTTTCGATGAGACCCTGATGAGAATGTTTGCAAATACAGTATCTATGACTAGTATGATATTTTTGATACTTATTGCCTTGATAAACAAGAAAAATAAATTTTTATTATGGAATTCGTAAAAAAGAATATTTTTATAATACTACTTTTGATTTTGTCTTATTGGTCTTTGAAGCCACTATTTCACTCTAATTTTTTTCCAATACATGACGACATACAGGTTGCAAGAGTTTTTGAAATGCACAAGGCACTAGATGACGGCATGTTTCCTGTGAGATGGAGTCAGGGTCTTGGTTATAATTTTGGATATCCGATATTTAATTTTTATGCACCCCTAGCTTATTATCTTGGGGCATTAGTAATGATATTGGGATTAGACGCTTTGTCTGCAACAAAAGTCATGATGGGGGTGGGAATATTGCTTGCTTTGGTTGGGATGTACTTGTTTGCTAAAGAGATTTGGGGTAGAAGGGGTGCTTTTATTTCAGCACTTTTATATTTATATGCACCATATCATGCAGTGGATATTTATGTTAGAGGAGATGTTGCAGAGTTTTTTGCGTATGGTTTTATCCCGTTTGTTTTCCTTGGGATTTATAAAATTTATAAAACAACAAAGGAGTATGTTGATGTTAAAAACAAAAATAAAATTTCTGCTCTTAAAAAGAAAATATGGAATTGGGTAATTCTTGCCTCTTTGTCGTTTGCAGCTGTTATACTTTCTCACAACCTAAGTGCGATGATGGTGACACCATTTTTACTTATATTTTCCTTTTGTTTGTATATTAGCTTGCGAAGAAAAGAAAAATTGTACAATCCTTATTTTATTTTTTTGAGTTTGATAGTGGGTATTCTAATTGCAGGATTTTATTGGGTACCAGTATTTCCGATGATGCAGTACACAGATGTATTGTCAGTGGTAGGTGGAGGATCATATTACGGAGATCATTTTGTATGTATTGGTCAATTGTGGGATAGCCCTTGGGGATTTGGTGGTTCTGCGCCTGGATGTATTGATGGTATTTCACTAAAGATAGGAAAACCTCATTTGCTTCTTGGATTGACATCTCTCATTATGCTAAGTTTTTTTAGAAAAAAGCTAAAATATAACAAAAAAGTAGTATGGTTTTTTACTTTTTCATTTGTTTTTTCAATTTTTTTGACAATTGAACAATCAAAATTTATTTGGGACATTTTATCTCCAATGGCATTTTTTCAATTTCCTTGGAGATTTTTACTTGTTGCTACTTTTTTTATCTCATTCTTGGGTGGGGGACTTTTTTATGTTTTGGATATGATTATTTCAAATAATAAAAGACTTAATCCTTTTTATACACTTTTCCTATTAACAATAGCATGTGCGATCTTGTTTTATAATGCAAAGCTTTTTAATCCACAAATTTTTAATACCAAGACAGTCGAGGATTATACATCTTTTGACGAGGTATCATGGCGAGTGTCAAAGCTATCTGATGAATATATGCCACCAGATTTTTTTAGACCCTTGGGCATTCGGGTCGTGCCCAAAAACAAAATAATGAACACCATGCAAGTTAAAATTTTGGAGCAAATAGAAAAAACAAACCATCTCTTTGCAGTCGTTGAGGCATCGTCTGAATCAAAACTGACTGTAAATCTTGCCTATTTTCCTGGGTGGCATGTCTATATCGACGGTAGACAAGAGTGGTTTAGTTACTTCAACCAGGGTTTAATCATAAATATTCCAGAGGGTAGGCATGATCTAGACATTGTTTACCAGCAAACACCCGTACAGATAATGGGAAACATACTTACTATCACTGGATCACTAATACTTCTTATTGGTATAATTAAACTCAAGAAAGATAAATAATGGAAAATAAGCTATCAGAATTATCAATATTTTTTCCTTTTTGGGATGAGGAACAAAATGTCAGGGGAGTAGTTACGCAAGCAATTCCTATTGCTGAAAGTGTGGCGAAAAAATGGGAAATTATCATGATTGACGATGGATCAGCTGATAAAACTTTGGAAGTAATGAAGGATATGGCAGAAAAAGATAAAAGACTTAAAATAGTTCATCACAAAATAAATAGAGGTTATGGTGCAGCTCTAAGATCAGGTTTCGAAAATTCGCAATATAAATATATAGTCTTTACAGATGGAGATGGGCAGTTTGATTTTTCAGAAGTAGATAAGTTTGCAGAAAAAATAAAATCAGCTGACATAGTTGTAGGTTTTCGAAAAAAGAGGCGTGACCAAAAGATATTAAAAAGGCTTCTCTTGATGAATCTTTTGAAAGTATGGGATTTTATACTTTTTAGATTTTATTTCAAAGACATTGATTGCGGATTTAAGATGTTTAGAAAAGAAGCTATTGAAAAATTGAATCCGCTTAGATCAGAGGGTGCGATGATAACATCAGAAATATTTGCGAAAGCAAAAAGAAAAAAATTAAAACTGGACGAGGTCGGTATTACCCATTATCCACGAACTGTTGGTCATCAAAGTGGTGCAAATATCCCCGTAGTTGTACGTGCAGTTCTTGAGAGTTTCATTCTCTGGTACGATTTACATTATGGAAGGACCTGACCTACTTCATATAGGGAGGCAATCATTGCGTGGGGTTCTGGCGCTTTCGTCAAGGACATTTTTTCTGCAGCTTATTTCTTTTGGTACTTTTTTTGTTATCTCTACTTTTCTATCCCCGGTTGAAATAGGTATATACACTGCTGTAGTTGCAGTTCAACGTGTCATTAATTTTTTTACGGATTTTGGTCTCGGTGCTGCTCTTATCCAGAAAAAAGAAGCCTTAACTGATGAGGACTTAAAGACAAGCTTTACTATGCAGGCTGCTATAACCTTTTTGATATTTTTGCTGGTGTTTTTTAGCAGTAATCAGTTGGCTAGTTTTTTAAATCTTAATTCAGATGGCGAAATGCTTCTTTTAGCACTTGTTTTTACTATTTTCATCTCATCGTTTAAGACAATACCATCGATCCTGCTTGAGAGAAAGATTCAATTTCATAAATTAGTAATCCCTCAGATCGTAGAGAGCTTAGTATTTAATTTAATACTTGTGGTTCTTGTTATAAAGGGGATGGGCGTTAATAGTTACACATACGCATTTTTGATCTCTAGCATAGTCGGTCTCCCTTTTTATTATCTAGTCTCTCCATGGAAAATTGGCATTGGTGTTGATAGAAAATCTTTATCTCACCTGAAGTTTGGTATCGCGTATCAGGGTAAAAATGTCATAGCAACAATAAAAGATGATCTATTGACTGTTATATTAGTTAGATTTCTTCCATATGCAGAAATAGGGTTTATCGGTTTTGCACAAAGAATAGCCTTTTTTGTTTATCGATATGTTGTTGATAGTGTAACCAAGGTTACTTTTTCATCGTATGCGCGCATACAGCATGATACAGCCCTGCTTAGGAAGGCTGTAGAAAAGTCTCTTTTCTTTGTCAGTGGTGTAATGTTTCCACTTTTGATGGGAATTATTCTGGTTGTTCCATATTTTATTGACTATTTCTCCAAATGGAACAACAAATGGGAACCAGCGATTATTAGTATTGTATTTTTTAGTCTAAATGCAGCAGTGTCTTCTCTTTCAGGAATTCTGATTAATGCACTTGATGCTACAGGACATGTTAAAAAAACTCTTCAGCTTATGATTATTTGGACTATTATTACTTGGACTTTGACGCCTTTATTAATATTCAAATTGGGCTATAATGGAGTTGCGGCCGCGTCATTCGTGACCTCACTTACTGTTTTTTACACAATATATCTTGTTAAAAAGATTGTTGAGTTTAGTTTGATAAAAAGCACTTATAAAGCTGTATTAGCAACCATGGTTATGGGAGCTGTAATAACCATTTTGGGAACTTTTTTCATAACAGATATGGTAAAACTTTTTATAACTATTGCTGTGGGAGGTCTAATCTATCTAGGTGTTTTTTATGTCCTTGCAAGGCAGGAAATTCGTGAGGGCTTAATACTAGCTTTTAAAAAAAATGACAAAGAATAAAAAAATATCAGTTGCAATTTGTGCCTTTAATGAGGAAGAAAATATTGAAAGATGTCTGAAGTCTCTAAAATGGGTAGATGAAATAGTGGTGGTTGATCCGGGATCTACTGATAAGACCTCTTCTGTAGCAGGTAAATATACTGATAAAATTTTTACTCATAAGAATCCTGGATTTGTTGAGCCACTGCGTAATTTTTCAATACAAAAAACAACAGGAGAATTTGTGTTGGTCATTGATGCAGATGAGGAAATATCTAGTACTTTGGCGAAGAAGCTAAGGGAGATTGCGGAGAATAATAGTGCTGATATAGTAAAGATTCCGAGAAAGAATTTTATTTTTGGTAAATGGATGCAGGCTTCTATGTGGTGGCCAGATTATCATGTGCGTTTTTTCAAAAAAGGAAAAGTTGTTTGGGGAGATGGAATACATAGCGTTCCAAAAGTTGAGGGACGGGAGGTAAGGCTTGATTTAAAAGAGGAGAATGCAATTATTCACCACAATTACGACAATCTATCAGAATTCGTTAAAAGAAATAGTTATTATAGTAAAATCCAGGCAAAAGAACTTTTTGATAGTGGTTATCGATTTGTATGGACAGATCTGGTTAGAAGGCCACTGGGCGAGTTCCTTGGTAGATTTTTTGCCAATAAAGGCTATAAGGACGGGCTGCATGGACTAGCATTGAGCATGCTTCAGGCTTTTATGTTTCTTCTTCAATATATTTATATTTGGGAACTACAAGAATATAAAGATCAGGAGATCTCTTTGAAAGTACTAAAAAAAGAGGCAAAATCCGCAGGCAAGGAGCTAAAATACTGGTTTGATTTTTCAAATTTTTCTCGTAATCCTACTGCCCGTTTTTTTCAAAAAATAAAAAACAAAATATCATGACGAAGATCACCGCTGTTACGGTTAACTATAATACAAAAAAACAAACCATTGAGTTTTTAAATTCGATTAAAAAAATAAATACTCCAAATATTGAACTAAAAAAAATAGTAGTTGATAATGGTTCAGTTGATATTTTCCCATCTTCTCAGAAGGGGGATGCGATCCTTTTACGTTCTGAAGATAATCTTGGATTTACAGGAGGATATAATTTAGGAATAAAAAAAGCGTTAGAAGATTGTGCTGATTACGTGCTGGTAATTAATAACGATACTGCAGTTGATAGAAATTTTTTGGTAAATCTTTTGAAAGGTTTTGATAAAGAAAAAGATACAGGATTGGTTGTCCCGAAAATTTACTTTGCAGAGGGGCATGAGTTTCATAAAAGCAGGTATAAAAAGTCTGATTCTGGAAAAGTACTATGGTATGCAGGGGGACATGTCGATTGGGATAATATAAAAGCCATTCATCGCGGATTGGATGAGGTGGACAGGGGGCAGTTTGATCGGATGCAAAAAATTACTTTTGCAACAGGTTGCGCTGTTCTTGTAAAAAAGGAGGTTTTCGAAAAAATCGGTTTTTTTGATGATGATTATTTTCTTTACTATGAAGATTTAGATTTTTCTTTCAGGGCGAAAAGAGCAGGATTTGAGATAGTTTATGCACCAGGTGCAATAGTCTATCATTTTAATGCATCATCTACTGGAGGATCGGGGTCAGGCCTGCATGATTATTTCTTGACTCGTAATCAAATGCTTTTAGGCATAAAATATGCACCTCTGAGATCAAAACTCGCGCTTGTGAGACAAGGTTTGAAGCTGTTACTTAACGGCAGAAAATATCAGAAAAAAGGAATAAAAGATTATTATTTAAAGAAATTTGGAAAAGGGAGTTATTTTGAATAATGAATAAGTTGTCGGTTGTTATTATCGCAAAAAATGCAGAGACTGTGATCGCGGACAGTATCGAATCTGTGCGTGGTTTTGCATCAGAGGTCATAGTTATAGATGATGGTTCGACTGATCATACAGTTGAGATCGCCAGGTTGTTGGAGGCAAAAATTTATGAACATAGAGAAAAAAGTTTTGCTGAAAAGCGTAATTTTGGTCTAAAAAAAGCCAAATATAAATGGATATTTTATATAGACGCAGATGAGAGAACCACACCTGATTTGGTAGAAAGTATCAAGAAGCAGGTATTGGGCACAAATAAGATTGAGTTCGCTGCATTTGCTGTAAAAAGGAAAAATTTTTATCTGGGAAAGCACGAATGGCCTCAGATTGAAACACACACCAGAGTGTTTGATAGAAAATTTTTGAAGAAATGGCAGGGCGATCTGCATGAAACTCCTGTAGTTGATGGAGCAATAGGACTGCTTGATGGGCTTCTTGTGCATTATACTCATCAGAGCTTGGAGGCAATGATAGAGAAAACAGTGGAGTGGTCGGAGGTAGAGGCAAAGCTTAGATTCAAGTCTGGGCATCCCCGAATGAGTAGTTGGCGTTTTTTACGAGTGATGATGACTGCTTTTTATGACTCATATTTTCGTCAAGCTGGATACAAAGCAGGAACTGCAGGTTTGATAGAAAGTATTTATCAGTCATATAGCATGTTTATTACGTATGCGAGGCTTTGGGAGATGCAAGAAAAAAAATTTTCTAAATAATTATTTTTTGATAAAGGTGGTCTGGAACCAATGCTTTATTTCTTTTATAGTCATTTTTTTCTTGGCAAACCTGAAAAGATATATGATGTCCAGAAGTCCCAGTGTATTTAAAAGGAGAAGAGCAATAAACCAATTTCGCTGAGAAAATTTTGCAGAGCGCCACATCGAGAGACCTTTCCAGATTAGGGTCCACACGAAAAATAAATAAACAATCAATGTTTCTGATTGAGAAAATCCTTCAAAATTCATAATTCTTCAATAACTATAGCATTTATGATGATAGACATGCAAGAAGCTCCAAAAATTGGTAGAATTAAATTATGAGGGTTGGAATATATAGTCCTTATCTTGAAACACTCGGGGGCGGGGAAAAGTATGCACTAGATATAGCAGACATGCTCCAAAATAAAGCTAGAGTAGATGTATTCTGGGATGATAAAGAAATTCTGTCATTGGCTGAAAAGAAATTTGGATTTCATTTAGTAAATGTTAGAACTACCAGTAATATTTTTGACCCTTCGATTTCTTTGTTGAAAAAAATTTCTAAAATGAGAAAATATGATTTGATTTTTTTCTTTAGCGACGGGAGTATACCAGTTCTTACTGCCAAAAAAAACATCCTTGTTTTACAATTTCCAGTTAATTGGGCAAAAACTAAAAGTTTGGTAAATCAGTTAAAGCTTTTCAATATTCATAGCATCCTCTGTTATAGCTTCTTTGTTAAAAAACATCTTGAGAAATTATTTAATAAAAAGATTTACGTATTACCTCCTGCTGTAAGTCCCATTGATAGTATTGGAGTAGAAAAAGAAAATATTATTCTCACTGTCGGGCGCTTCACTCGTGGTATGAATACAAAAAAACAAGGTTTATTGGTTGATATTTTCAAAAACATGGTTGATAGCGGACTTAAAGGATGGAAATTTGTTGCAGTAGGATCCTATTTACCTGACGATTTAGCTTTTGTTGAGGATTTGATTGAAGGATCTGTTAACTATCCGATTGAAATAAAAGCAAATGCTTCATATAAAGAGCTTCAAAGTATGTATAAAAAATCAAAAATATATTGGCATGGTGCTGGGTTTGGTGAGGATCTCGAGCGGCATCCTGAGCTGGCCGAGCATTTCGGTATTACAACTGTTGAGGCAATGAGTGCAGGATGTATCCCGCTTGTTTTCAGAGGCGGGGGTCAAAAAGAAATAGTAGGTGATGGAATCAACGGATACGCATGGGAAACAGAGGGGGAATTAATTGAAAAAACCCAAAAAGTCATAAATGATGAGGTTTTGATAAATGAGATAGTAGAAAAGTCAAAAAAAAGATCTATAGATTTTGCGCCAGGTAAATTTAGAAAAAAATTACAAGAAATTATCCTATGAAGAAATTTTTACCTTATGTTGCAATTTCTATAATTGTTGCAGTATTATTTTTTCCAGTTCTTTTTCAGGAAAAGTATCCAGTCCCCGCTGATAGTATTGCAGCACTATATCATCCTTATCGTGATTTTTTTATAGAGGAATTCCCACAGGGATATCCATTCAAAAATTTTCTTATTACTGATCCACTCCGTCAACAATATTCCTGGCGAGAAATATCAGTTGATGCATTTAGAAGTTTTAAGTTGCCTTTGTGGAACCCTTATAATGGTACTGGTGAGCCACTGCTTGCCAATATTCAGGCAGGGGCATTGTATCCTCTGAATTTATTATTTTTCGTTTTTCCATTTCAGATCTCATGGTCAATTCTCATAATGCTGCAGCCTTTATTGGCTGGCATATTTCTTTATTTATATCTGGTAAACTTAAAGCTCTCCCCAAAAGCATCACTTATCGGATCAATCGCATTTGCATTTTCTGGGTTCAACACAACTTGGCTTGAGTGGGGGACAATAGTCCATACGGGATTATGGTTGCCAATTATTCTTTTGTCTATTGACAAGCTAATTTTGTGTACTGATAGGAAGGCATCAAGCATTAAAGATAAGAGCATGTGGTTTTGGGGCATCATTCTTGTATTTTCTTTTTCTTCTTCACTTTTTGCAGGACATCTCCAAACATTTTTCTATCTCTTTGTTTTTGCTCAGATTTACTTTCTAGCACGTTGGATTACAAAAGGTAAAAATAAAAAAATGTTTATTACATATATAATGCTTAATACTTTTTTTTTAATACTCACCTCTGTTCAGTGGATTCCGACACTTATACTTATATTAAATTCGGCAAGAGGTATTGATCAGCTTTGGCAAAAAGAAGGGTGGTTTTTGCCTTTTGAACACTTGGTCCAATTTGTGGCACCTGATTTTTTTGGTAATCCGAGCACCCAAAATTATTGGGGAACATGGAACTATGGAGAGTTGACAGGGTACATAGGGCTATTGCCACTGTTGTTGGCGTTTGTTGCTATTTTTTGCAGGAGAGATAAAAAAACTTTATTTTTTGGTGGCGCTGTTTTGGTATCTTTTATTATGGCAATACCCAATTTTATTTCTAAAATACCCTTTGTCTATCAGATTCCATTTATATCAACAGCACAGCCGACACGGCTTATATTTGTGATAGGTTTTTCACTTAGTGTACTTGCTGCTCTCGGATTTGATTATTTTGAAAAAAGAAAAAAATCTGTATTTTTGCCATTCTTATTCTTATTTATTATTTTTATCTTTCTTTGGATAATCGCTTTAGGAGGGTTATCGTATTTTGACATAAGTCAGGAGAGCTTAAATATTATTAAAAGCAATTTAAGACTTCCCTCGTTACTTTTATTAGCATCAGTGGTGCTTGTGGGCTCATATTCTCTTTTTACAAAAAACAAAAAGATAATTGCTCTGGTTTATGTCGGTCTGTTTCTACTTATTTCGTTTGATCTGTTAAGATTTTCATCAAAATTTAATTCATTTTCAGAAAAAAGACTTTTGTTTCCAGAGACTAAGACAGTTAAATTTTTGCAAGAAAAATCCAGAGATTACCCATGGCGTTTTTTAGCAGTTGATTATGTTGAAAATCAAAAAAGAATTTTTGCGCCCAACTTATCAAGCCATCACGGACTTTACACCCTTGATACTTACAATCCCCTTATTCTCAGACGTTATCAGGAATTTGCTGCAGTATCTGAGTGGGGCTTCACAGATATCCCTGATTTTTCATTTAACAGAAGCATAATGCTCAATAATTATGAATCTCCTCTTATTGATTTTATGGGAGTAAAATATATAGCATCAATTATTGATATTGATTCCGAGTCACTAAAATTCTTGTTTAGTGAAGGCGAGACAAGAGTCTATGAAAATCTGGAAGTATATGATCGTGCGTTTATGGTTTATGATTTTGTAGTATTGAGTGATAAAAAAGAGCTTGCAAAAAAAATCTATGATCCCACGACAAACCTTGGCATTACTGCTGTTGTGGAGGAGGCCCTACCAGTTGGTATCGAGAATGTTGGTGAGACAATGTCTGCTGTTGAAATCGTTGATTATCAATCAGAAAAAATTGAAATAACTGTTGATACTAAAAATGCGGGCATGCTTGTTCTAACGGATGCATATTATCCAACATGGAAAGTTTTTGTTGATGGACAAGAGAAAAAAATTTACAGAGTAGACTATAATTTTAGGGGAGTTATAGTGCCATCGGGAAAGCATAAAGTGATATTCAGGAATTCCCTGTTATAATTATTAGAGCATATGAATATAAGTATTATTATACCCAACTACAATGGGGAGGAATTGTTGAAAAAAAATCTACCAAAAGTACTCAGTGCAGCAAGGAATTATAAAAATGGAAGTGTTGAAATAATAATTCCCGATGACCCATCAACAGATGATTCTGCAAAGATAATAGATAATTTTATAAAAAATATAAAAGATAAAAATGTAAAAGGAATGACTATTAAAAATTCCAATAAAAGTCATGCAGGATTTTCTCATAATGTTAACCGAGGCGTGATTCATTCAACTGGAGAAATAATAATATTATTGAATACCGATGTGGCTCCTAGAGAAGATTTTCTTGATCCACTGATTTCTCATTTTGAGGATGAGAGTGTTTTTGCTGTCGGATGCATGGATGAAAGTGTAGAAAATGGGAAAACTGTGCTGAAGGGACGAGGGATTGGGAAATTCGAAAGAGGATTCCTTATTCACAGTAAGGGTGGGATTCATAAAGTAAATACGCTTTGGGTTTCAGGTGGGAGTGGTGCATTTAGGAGAGCAACATGGGACAAGTTGGGTGGGCTAGATACTTTGTATGACCCTTTTTATTGGGAAGACATTGATATATCATATCGTGCTCTTAAATCAGGATTCAAAGTTTTTTTTGAGCCAAGAAGTGTAGTCAGGCATGAGCACGAAAAAGGTATAGTCAAAAGGGATTATGAGGAGTCATACGTTAAAAGAATTGCCTATAGGAATCAGTTTATTTTTGTTTGGAAAAATATAACAGATCGAAAAATGATCAACTCTCATTTTTTGCATCTTCCCTATCATTTGTTAAAATCAATAAAAGATCTGGATTTTGCTTTTTGGTCAGGATTTTTTATGGCATTATCTGAAATAAAAAAGATAGAAAACCAGCGACGTGAAATAAAAAAATTATTTGTTAGAACAGATAGTTCTATTCTCAGGGATTACAAAGATTGATTAATAAATGATTAGACAGTTATCAAAAATAAACATTCTCTTATTATTCATAATAATTATTGCTTCATATCTCCGCTTTTTTCAGCTTGATATAAATCCTCCCTCTCTTACATGGGATGAGGCAGCATGGGGGTACAATGCATACTCACTCGGTATTGATGGGCGTGATGAATTCGGGCGCTTTTTGCCCATAGATTATCTAGAGTCGTTTGGAGATTTCAAGCCACCTATGTATGCGTATTTGGCAGTTCCGGCAGTAAAAATTTTTGGACTAAATGAATTTGCAACTCGTTTTCCATCAGCTTTTTTTGGCGTGCTTACGGTTTTCTTGACCTATTTTTTAGTAAAAAAGATTTTTCCTGGTCGTGAGTCTATTGCACTGTTTGCTACATTTTTACTTAGTATCTCACCTTGGCACATACTTCTTTCACGAGCAGCATTTGAAGCGAATGTGGCAACCTTTTTTATAGTGTTGGGTGTTTTTACTTTTATCAAAGGAGTCAGGGAAAAGCCATGGCTTCTTATTTTGTCAGCGATTTCTTTTGTTTTTTCAATTTATACTTTTAATACAGCTCGTGTAGTTGCACCGCTTTTGGTTTTGGTTTTGACAGTCGGATACAGGAGGAGGCTCTGGGATATTAAAAAGGAGTTTATCTCAGCAGGTGTTGTAGGTTTTTTGATTCTCTTACCCATTATTCCCTTTCTCCTTTCTCCCCAGGCAAGTCTTAGATTCAAAGAAGTAAATATTTTTTCTGATCTGAGTGTTATTGAGCGTTCTAATCAGGAGGTATTAAATGACAATAGTCTTTTTTATTCAAAAATAATTCACAATAGAAGGTTTTATTACGGAATAGAAGTTCTTAAACATTATTTTGATAATCTATCATTTGATTTTCTTTTTATATCAGGCGACGAGAATCCTAAATTTTCAACAAAAAACACAGGACAAATGTATTTATGGGAATTACCCTTTTTTATAGCTGGATTGCTTTTTCTTTTTAGAAAGCGTGAAGGGAGTTGGTGGATCGTTCCCTGGTGGCTTTTGGTGGGATTAATTCCTGCGTCTTTGGCGCGCGAGACACCTCATGCACTCAGAACGGAGATTGTTCTTCCGGTTTTTCAAATTTTGTCTGCAATAGGTGTTTTTACATTCTTGAATTTTTTGAATAATAAAAAAAGTTTTTCTACGAAGCTTGTTAACTCAATTATTTTGATTATGTCAGTATTGCTTTTTATAAATGTATCTTATTTTCTACATGGATATTTTTTCCATTATCCTCGTGAGACATCAAGAGAATGGCAATGTGGATATGAGGAGTCAATTGCTTACGTAAATGCTGTTTCAGGTCTTTATGATGAAGTAAGGGTTACTCGGCAATTTGGACGACCTTATATTTATTATTTATTCTATCTGAAATATGATCCTAGAAATTTTAGACGAGAAGCAGTGATTGATAGGGATGTTTTTGGTTTCGTAAAAATAAAAAGTTTTGATAAATATTATTTTGGTGATTCAGAAATAAATGTAGAGCCAGGTGATGATAAAAAAGTATTGGTGATAGAAACGCCAGAAAGGATACCAGAAAACAATATCAAAAAGCTTGAGGAGTTCAAACTGTTAAACGGCGATGGGGCATTTGATGCATATACATGGAGTAACTTATGAAAAAAAACTTATTTCTTTTTTTAATAATTTTTTTAGCAACTTTGTTGCGATTTTATAATTTGGGAAGCACACCTGTATCGCTTGACTGGGATGAAGCAGCTCTGGGTTATAATGCATACTCAATAGCTGAGACTGGCAGGGATGAGTATGGAGAATTTATGCCAGTAGTTTTAAAATCTTTTGGCGATTATAAACCAGCGCTTTATGCTTATCTTTCAGTTCCTGCAGTTAAAATATTTGGTTTAACTCCTTTTGCCGTACGAACGCCTTCTGCTTTATTTGGTGTTCTGACTGTTCTAGCGACTTATTTTTTAACAAAGGAGCTCTTTATCGGTACGAGATCTTCTAAGCTAAAAAAGCTTATTGATCCTGAGTCTATTGCGCTTCTTGCTTCTTTTCTTCTCGCAATAAGCCCATGGCATATTCAGTTTTCGCGCACTGGTTTTGAGGCAAACGTGGCTCTTGCTCTTAATATATTTACAGCTCTCTTTTTTCTAAAGGGTCTCAAGAAACCATATTTTCTCATTGTCTCAGCAGTATTTGCTGCTTTTTCTATTTATTCATATCAAAGTGAGAAGGTTTTTGTCCCGCTTTTTGTTTTAGCGCTTATATTTATTTATAGAAAAAATTTATTCAGTTTTCCCAAAAAATATATCACACTGACAGCCGTTGTTGGAATTATTGTTATATTGCCAATGGTCAGTTATATTTTGAAAAATGATCAAGCGCTTTCTCGCGCGAGGGGATCACTTGTTTTTTCAAATGAAACAAAGCATCTTGAAGAAAATCAGAATAGAATTAGAATTGATAAAGAGAGATCAGATATCGTAGGTCTTGTTTTTGACAACAGAAGGATTTTGTATGTTAAATCAGCAATTGGCGGATATTTGTCGCATTTTGACATAAATTGGCTTTTTATCTCAGGAGATAGTGCCAGACATCATGCACCTGGAATGGGAATTATGTATCTGTGGGAGTTACCATTCTTGCTGGTTGGAATATATGTACTTGTTTTTAACAAATTTTTTATTAAGGAAAATAAAAATGGAACAATATTTATTTTTGCATGGTTATTGATGGCTCCAATCCCTGCGGCATTTACAACAGATGTGCCTCATGCTGTTAGAACGCTTAATTTTCTACCTACTTTCCAGATTTTTACCGCAGTAGGTTTGTTGATCGGAATCAGCAAAATATTAAGTATTAAATATAAAATATTAAGCATTAGAGTTTCCTTTCTTTTGCTTTTTGCTTATTGTTTATTTATTATTTTTAACTTTGCTTATTATCTTAACCAATATTTCGTGCAGCAGGATTATTTTTATTCAAAGTACTGGCAGTATGGTCATAAAGAAACGATCGAATTTGTAGAAAAAGAAGCGGGTAATTACAATAAGGTAGTTGTTAGTAATGAAGATTTTCTAGACCAATCATATATATTTTATCTTTTTTATACAAAATATCCACCTCAGAAGTATCAAGAAGAGGTGGAATTACCCGCAAATACAAAGGGCAAAAACCGAGCATTTGGGATATATGAGCATAGACCAATCAGGTGGGATAAGGAAGATAAAAATGCTGACATTCTATATGTTGGTAGACCAAGAGATGTAAAAAAAGATGCCCGTGTCCTAAAAATAATTAACTATTTAGATGGGGAAGAGGCAATTATAATTTTTGATTAAATGCTAAATATAAAAAAAATACTTAAACAAAATTATTTTTTAATAGGTCTTATACTTATTATTTCTTCTTTTCATTTTTTATGGCTTGATCGAGTGCCACCTGGAATGTCTCATGATGAGGTTGTGTACTCTTTGAGCAGCAAGACTTTCAATTTGCAAGGAACTGATATAACAGGAACTGGTTTTCCAATTGGTTTGTTCAAAACGGAAACAGAAGGAAATATAAGCATCCTTCCTCTTATGCTTTTATCTCCCGTGCATTTTTTCCTTGAGCAAACTCAACAAAGCGCAAGGTTTCCATACGTTATTTTTATACATTTGAGCGCGTTGGCGATTTTTGTGATCGCTAAAAATCTCTTTGAAAATGAAAAGATAGGAATTATTGCCTTTTTACTGTTTCTTTTGGCACCCTGGAGTTTTTTCCTTGCTCGTTTTGCTGCTGAACCACCGATAGCCTTGGTATTTTATCTCTGGGCAATTGCAACGCTCTTTATGTTTAGGGGTAAAAAACTTTTATTGCCTTTTTTTCTTTTTGTTTTGGCATTTTTTTCTTACCATGGAGGCAAGGTGCTCTTTCTTCCACTCGTTGTGGCCTGTTTAGGCTATTTTATTTACCAAAACAGATTAAGCAAAAAAGAGGCACTAGTTTTTTTCTTGGGAACAGTTTTTGTATTTGTCTCGTTTTTTACTACATCACTTAGTCTTCCTGGGGGAATAGTTGGGGAGCGGAAAAATGAGATTTTCTTTTTAAATCAAGAACTTTTGACAAAAGAAGTTAATGCAAAAAGGAAAATAGTTCTGGAAAATCCTTTTACACCCATATTTGTAAATAAAGCTACAATAGCAGGAGCTATTTTCTTTCAGAAATATTCGACAGCTTTTTCACCCAGAGTATTATTTTTGGAGGGCGATACTAGACTGGTTTATTCTTTTTTTTATCATGGCCTTTTATATGTATTTGATGTTATTTTTATTTTGGTAGGGATAGTTTGTTTGTTTTTAAAGCAAAAAAAACCTGTTGTATTTTTCTTGCTTACATTACTACTGATTGCGCCACTTCCTGCTGCAGTTAATGGGATAGAGAATTCATATATTAACCGTTCCAGTTTTTTGCTCCCCGTTCTTATGATTATATCTGCGTATGGTGTTTATAATATATTTATTATTGCCACAGAAAAGTTTTCAAAAATTTTGGTGATGGTCGCTTTGATTGCAGGACCAGGCATTTTCGTTTTTAACTTTTTGTTTTTCTATTTTTTCCAGTATCCTGTTGCTGTTGCGGATTATTATTCACTTGGTGAGAAGACGGCAGCATATTTTATAAAACATTCATGGGATGGAGAACAGGATATAGAGGTTGTAAAAAACGAGCCCGGCAATCTGTATCTTGAGACTGTTTTCTTTTTTCAAGATGAAAAGATTACAAATACTTTTCTTCAAAATATGGACGAGTTCAGAAATAATGTCTATAAACTTCCCAGAGTTACATTTGAGGGGGATTGTCCAACAGAATTTGATAAAGAAACAGTATATATTATCCAGGATGTAAAGGTGTGTGAGCTACCTTTTGCCAAAAGTTATACACTCAAAAGTCCTAGAGATGGTGGGGGTGTTTACACTATTTATAATTCAAGTTTATGTAAAGATTATCAGATTCAAAGCTGGCTTAGATATCATTACTCCAAGGATTTTGATATGGAGTCTATGGATACAAGAACATTTTGTGAGAGGTGGGTGTCTGGCGTATGAACAAAAAATTAAAAATACTTTTAATTTTAAGTATATTAATCCCGCTTGTGATTGCAGTAACCCGTATCATAAGCGGTAACATATCGTTTTGGTATGATCCCGCGCGCGATTTACTTTTAGCGATTGACAATCATCAAAAATTCAGCCTTATAGGTCAGACCTCAGGAATTCCCGGCATCTTTTACGGTCCATATTGGATTTGGATATTAAGCATTGTACTTTTGGTTTTCAAGGATCCCAGAATTGTCGCGTTCATTGTTCTTACTATTCCTTACTTTACTATTTTCCCATTTATTTTATATAAATTAAAAGATGTTTGGGGGTTGTGGGTTTCAGTCATGCTTTGGCTTTTTTTCATGTTTTCCTACGATGGATACGTTATTCATCTCTGGAATCCACACCTTGCTCCAGTTTTGACATTAGCAACTGTTTATTTACTCTCAAAAATTGATTTTAATAATAAAAATTTTACTAAATTGAAGATTGCTGCACTAGCTGGATTTCTAGCAGGGTTTACAATGAATTTTCATATTTCTTTCGGTCTTGGACTAGTGATAGGATCCACAGTTTTCGTATTTTTGAGGCGTAATATCAAAGCATTTGCATTATTTATAGCTGGTCTGGTTCTTGCGTTTGTGCCGTTTGTTGTATTTGAGCTGCGTCATGGATTTAACCAGGTATCAACAGTCATACAAACAATTACAAGCCCAACAGCAGTAGTCAGCGAGCAGTCAGGAGTAAGCACTCAGATCTTTTATCTATTTTTTGATAGTTTGTCACGGTTAATCAATATTCCAGATGGGGCAGGAATCGTTTTCTTTTTTACGGTAATAGTTAGTTTGTTTTTAAAAATAAAGAATAAAAAAATAAAACTCTCAAAGAATGAGAAAGGCATACTTCTTTTAACATCGCTTATTTCACTTTCAACTCTTAGTATTTATTTGTTATCCAAAAATCCAGTTTGGGACTATCATTTTATTGGTTTTGAAATTTTATTTCTCTTTTTTTTGGGGATTATTTCCAAACATTTAAAAATATTTAGATACTTACTTATTGTATCTTTGTTAATTTTGATTTTGATAAAACTAGTAGATTTTTCAAAAGAAATTAGCGCCAATCATTTATCAAATTCATCACTTGTCACAAAACAATATATAGTTGATATTATTTATTCAAATTCAGAAAATCGTGATTTTGGTGTCTTTACATTTAGCAATACTGCATATGCTCCTGCTTTTGATTATCTTTTGATGTATCATGATGGTGTCAGTAATTATCGGGGTGAAGAGAGGGTGGATCTTGTTTATCTTATTATCCCATGGACTACAATTGATTTGAGAGATGATTTTATTGATAATAGGACACCAAATGAAGAATATGAAACAATCAAAAAATGGGAAATTGATGATGGAACTCTATTATTGAGGAGGGAAAGATTTGAATAAAATGAAGTTTTTACTACTTTTTGCATTAATTACAATTGGAGGCTTTCTGAGAATTTTTAACGTAGATCAAAACCCTCCTGGTCTTTATATAGACGAGGTATCAATTGGTGTTAACGCTTACGAAATTCTTACTAGGGGAGTAGATGAGCATGGTGTGTCATTTCCCCTATTTTTTGAAGCATTTGGAGAATACAAGATGCCAGCATATATCTATCTCGTCTCAGGGGCAATGGCAGTTGTCGGCAAGATTGATCTTGCAGTACGTCTTCCGTCAATCATTTTTGGCATTCTGACAATACCGCTACTATACTTATTTATTAGAAAGCTAATTGAGTTAAATCCGAAACAGATACAAAATAATAAATTTCAAATTTCAAAATTCAAAATTCCAATAGTTGCGGCAGCATTATTGGCGCTCTCCCCTTGGCATATACACTTTTCTCGCGCTGGTTTTGAGGCAAATGTGGCACTTTTTATCTTTCTATTGGGATCATACTTTGGGTTACTTTTTTGGAGTAATAAAAAATACAAATTTTTGATTTTATGTTTTATCTTTTTTTCTCTTACACTTTATACCTACAATGCCTATCGTGTAATTTCACCTCTTATGGTCCTGATTATTTCACTATTCATATTTTTAAAATTTATTAAGTTTAGAAAAAAAGTAGTTGCTGCGCTTATTGGTTTTGCACTTCTTATTTTACCTGTAGTTCAGTTTTCCATGACTGAGGCAGGCGCAACACGTTTTGATGATGTATCTGCCTTCACTAAGTACGAGGACAGATCTTCACAGGAAAAGCTGAAGATTTATCCTATGGAAGTGATGAATAACTATTTTTCTTATTTCTCTTTGGAATTTTTATTTTCAACTGGAGACAACAACAACCGCCACCAACTGCCTGGCTTTGGTCTTGTCTGGCGCTGGCTTATACCATTTACCCTGATAGGTTTTTATCAGAGCATGCACAGGAAAAATAAATTATTTAAATACTCATTTTTAACCATGTTGCTTCTAGCACCACTTCCAGCCAGCATTGTTCAGCCAAATCCTCACTCGCTAAGATCACTTCTCATGGTACTTCCCCTCACTGTTTTTGCCGCATATGGTTTAGTTTGGTTTTTTGAACATTTTAAAAAATACAAGCTTCTTGTTGCTTTTTGCTTATTGCTTATCTCTTTTTACGAATTTAGTCTTTTCATGCACAATTATTATTTCCACTACCCGCGTGCAAACTCACCAGATTGGGGAGCAGGATACAAGCAGATGACATTGCGGATGAATGAGATAAAAAGTGGTTATGATCATATTGTGGTCGACCAAAATCTTTCGAATGCGTCTTCATATATTGATTTTTATGGAGATGGTATTGAGCCATTGTATGTTGATACTTCGTGGACCAAACCAGATGCTTGGGATGAAGAGGATGTTTTGTATGTCAGGCCTTTTTACGGCAATCGAGAGGGAGAGTATATAATTGAAAATATTTATTTACCACAGAGAGATGATATACATGCGCAATTTTGGAAATTATGATTAAAAAAATCATTTTATTTATTGGAGTATTCGTAATTATTTCAACAGTAGGTCCTTTTCTGGATTGTTGGCGATTTGACGAACGAATTTATTTTTCTCCGCTTGAGATGGATCTTAAATTAATTGAGGCAGTTCATAATGACGTTGGATATGCACCCAATATCGCGCGAATTTTTCATAACAAGGCTCAGCTTGGTGCATTTTTTGTATTTGACAGTTATCTTTATTTTTTTGATATCCGTTTTCTTGCACCCATTTTTTCGCTTGTCGGTTATGTAGGAATATTTTGGGGATTTTGGTATTTGTTTGGTTTAAAAAATAAATTTAGACAATTTATAATTTCTTTACTCCTAGTCCTTCCTTTTATAGAAATTTTTAAATTAATTGACAACACTTTTGCCCGTGCTTTGATTATTTCTGTGCCATATTTTGTATTATCGATTTTTGGGATATGGCAGTTTTTGAAATCTCATAAATGGATAGGCGTGTTGGTGGTTCTGATTTTGGTTGTATTATCGGTTTGGTACACCGATGTTTTTGGTTCAGGCATAGTTGATGCCTGCAGCAAAGTATAGCATTACATAAACATAAAATTATGGAAAAATATTTGATTTTATGATCCAAACCATGGAATTATGATGAGTTGGGTTATTGATCAATATCTGGTATTGGGAGATAGGTATAAAGTAGGTAATGATTTTGCTACAATAGTCTTATGAAGATTTTAGTTACAGGTGGTGCTGGATATATTGGTAGTTTCATGACTCGTCGCTTGCTTGATGGAGATCACAGCGTCGTGGTAGTTGATAGTCTGGATCGTGGACATAGGGATGTTATTGATGGTCGCGCAGCTTTTGAAGAGGGAAATTTGTTGGATAATGATTTTCTGAAAAAAGTTTTTGAAAAGTACCAATTCGACGGCATTATCCACTTTGCGGGGTTTATAGCAATGGGTGAGTCGATGCAGAGGCCAGATCTTTATTTTTCAAACAATACGTTTGCAACTATGAATCTGTTGGAGGAGGCACGTCTTGCAGGTGTTAAAAAAATTATTTTTTCTTCAACAGCAGGTGTTTACGGAACACCAAGTAAAGTCCCCATAAATGAAGATCATCCCAAAAATCCTGAAAATCCATATGGTGAGAGCAAACTGATGATTGAGCGTATGCTTGCCTGGTATCAGAGGATCCACGGTGTTAGTTTTGTCGCGCTTAGATATTTTAATGCAGCTGGTGCATCACTTGATGGTAGATTTGGCGAGAGACATACTCCTGAGGAGAGTCATATCATTCCCAATGTCATGAAGGCAGCGCTTTCTGGTAGTTCGTTCAAGCTTTTTGGATCTGATTATGATACTCCTGACGGAACATGTGTGAGAGACTATATTCATGTGCTTGATCTGGTTGAGGCGCATATATTGGCGCTTGAGAGATTGATTAGTAAAAAAGGAGGATTTTACTACAATGTTGGTACGGGAAAGGGTTTTAGCAACAAAGAGGTTGCTCAGATGATAAAGAAAGTATCAAATGTGGATTTTAGCATAGATATGGTTGGTCGTAGACCAGGAGATACAGACTCACTTATTGCTGCAACCGATAAAATTAGGAAAGAGCTTGGATTTGAACCAAAACACTCAGATCTTGAAACAATAGTTCGTTCTGCGCTACTCTTTTACAAGACTAGAAGTTTGTAAGGCTGCAAGTTGGAAAGACCGTTTGACAAACCTTAAAAACTTAAAAACCAAATTACTAATCTATGAAAATTGCAATTGATGTTTCACCTTTAAAGTCAGGTCATAGGGTTCGTGGAGTTGGATCTTACCTTAGAAATCTCAAAGATGCACTAATTAAGTATCATGACAAAGAGAAATTTGTTTTTTTTGAACACGAATCAGAAATTCCAAGCAATATTGACCTAGTGCACTATCCATATTTTGATCCCTTTTTTCGTACACTCCCGTTTGATAAAAAATATAAAACAGTTGTTACGGTTCATGACCTTACACCGCTTGTTTTCCCTCAACATTTTCCAGCAGGAGTGAGGGGTAGGATAAACTGGGAGATTCAGAAATATAATTTGAAAAAAGTAGACAGAATTATAACCGATTCTAAAAATTCAAAAAAGGACATAGTACGCCTTGCTGGAGTCTCATCTGACAAAGTTGACGTAGTCTATCTAGCTGCTTCGGAGAATTTTAAAAAATTGGAAATTCAATGTAAATACAATTTACCTGATAAATTTGTTTTGTATGTTGGTGATGTTACTTGGAATAAAAACTTGCCACGTCTTATTGATGCTTGTTTGAGCGCTGGTGTTTCACTCGTGATGGTAGGAAAGGCAATTGAAGATAAAAATTTTGATAGATCTAATCTATGGAATAAAGATTTAATTAGAATCAAAGATCAAAAATCAAGGGTCAAAGATCAGATTATAACGCTAGGTTTTGTATCTGATGAAGATTTGGTCGCTATTTATAATAAGGCAACTGTATTTGCAATGCCCAGTCTTTATGAAGGGTTTGGATTGCCTATTCTGGAGGCAATGCAGAGTGGCACACCGGTTGTAACAAGTGATCGAGGTTCAATTCCTGAGGTTGTGGGTGATGCTGCTTTGATAGTCGATGCAGAAAATTCAGAAAGTATAGCAAGTGTTATAAAGGAGGTTTTTGATAACGAAAAGCTTCAAAAAGAATTATCTGAAAAAGGCTTGAAACAAGCGAAGAAATTTAGATGGAAAAAGACTGCTGCTCAAACGCTTTCAGCGTATGAGCGGGTTCTTGGTTCCTAGTTCTTAGATCTTAGTAGAATAATAATTTACTATTATGAATAATTTTGAAAAACTTGAAGCATGGAAAGAGTCTCATAAATTAGTACTTATGATTTATAAACTAGTTAAGAAGATTCCCTCAGACGAGAAATTCAGATTAATAGATCAGCTATGCCGTGCCGCAAGTTCTGTCCCAGCAAACCTGGTTGAAGGCGGAGCTAGGGCATACAGGAAGGAATATATTCAATACTGCTATCAAGCAAGAGCTTCTTTGGAAGAAACAAAGTATCATTTAATACTTACACGCGATTTAGAATTTTTAAGTACAAGAAACTATGCTGAGATTATGAATCAGGCGGATAAAGCCGGAAAATTAATAAATGGTTTGATATCATATTTGAGGAAAAATACAAAAGACCAAAGGCCAAATAATCTATGATCCAAGAACCAACATCCAAGATCCAGCATCTGGCGCGCTTCGCGCGCAATCCTCTCATCTCAGGTAGTGCCGTCATGTTTGTTGGTTCTCTCCTGGGTAATGTATTTCATTTTCTTTTCAATATTTTCATGAGCCGTAGTTTGAGTGTTGCAGAATACGGGATACTAATCGCACTCACTTCAGTTGCTACATTTCCGGGATTTCTATTTACTTCAATAGTTCCGACTACTGTTCGTTTTGCAACGACTTTTATCACAAACAACGAGAAGGGAAAGCTTAAAGGACTATATATAAAAATTAGTAAAATTATGTTTTATTCAGGTGTGTTTTTTATGGCGCTTTTTGTCATTTTTTCCAGTCAAATTGCCAGCTTTTTGCGCATAGAAAATATCCAGTCATTTATTTGGTTTTTAGGAGCTTGGGTGATGGTTGGTTTGATTGGCAATGTAAATATGGCTTTTTTTCAGGCGCAGCTTTCTTTTAAATTTTCGTCATTCCTCACTTTTCTTGGCGGAATTCTCAAGTTTATATTTGGTGTCACGCTTGTGCTTTTGGGATTTAGAATAGGTGGGATATTGGTAGGAATAATTTTATCTGGATTTGTGGTTTTCTTGGTGGGACTTGTGCGTTTGCGGCCTATTTTTTACAACGCCACAAAATCTGTGCATATGAGCTACGGAGAGATTCTTCATTTTGGAGTACCTGCTACACTGGCGCTTTTAAGTGTAACTTCTTTTATAAATACAGACATCATACTTGTCAAGCATTTTTTTCCAGCGCATGAAGCAGGTCTCTATGCAGGATTGTCTCTAATAGGAAAAGTAATATTTTATTTTTCTGCTCCTATTGGTGCTGTTATGTTTCCACTGATTGTTAAAAAACACGAACTTGGTCAAGCGAAGGGTCGGATGCTCTTGGCATCTCTCGGTCTTGTTTTGATTCCATCAGTAGCACTTACCTTGTTTTATTTTATTTTTCCAGAGTTCACAATTGGTTTTTTTCTCAAAAGAGCTGACTATCTGGCGGTGTCAGGAGTGCTTGGATTTTTTGGACTTTTTATGGCACTTTATGCCATTCTTTATATGTTGACCAATTTTTATCTTTCGATTAAAAAAACAAGAATCTATATCCCGATTTTTGTTGGTGCGCTTTTACAGATTGTCCTCATTTCTTTTTTTCATGAAAGTTTTTATCAGGTTATTGCCGTCTCAACAAGCTTAACATTTTTACTTGTTGTTGGGCTTTTGCTATACTACAGGCATGCCACGCGTGAAAGAATTTAAAATTAATCTTCTCTCTGTAGTCATTCCCTCATACAAACAGGAGAAAACAATTGTAAAGGATATCAAAAACATAGTAAAAAATCTCAAAAATCTTGGTGTTAAACATGAGGTGATAGTGGTGATTGATGGAAAAGTTGATAAAACACTTGAAAAGCTTAAAAAAGGTTTTGGTTCTTTGCTTAGGGTTCAAAGACGATCCAAGTCAAAGATCCAAGAGCTGAGATTAAAGAACTTGCGCATAATTTATTACGGAGAGAATCAGGGTAAAGGTCATGCTGTTCGAATAGGCATGATGACAGCCAGAGGTGATGTGGTAGGATTTATGGACGCTGGGATGGACATACATCCTGCAGGATTTAGGATGCTCCTCAATCACATGGAGTGGTATGATGCGGATGTGATTGTCGGTTCCAAACTTCATCCTGTATCTCAGGTCAGGTATCCCATCTACAGGAAAATTCTGTCCAAAGGTTACAGAGGAGTGACGCGTCTCCTGTTTGGATTCAAAGTACGTGATACACAGGTTGGTCTCAAGTTTTTTAGAAAAAAAGTTGTTCGCAAAGTCTTTCCAAGGCTTCTGGTTAAAAAATACGCTTTTGATATAGAAATTCTCGCAGTCAGCTATCAATTGGGATTTAAAAAGATCTATGAAGCACCAGTGATGATAGTGTTTAAAGAAAATAGTATTGACAAGAAAGGCCTGTTAAAGATAGTCTATCTGATGCTCATAGATACGGCAGCAGTATTTTACCGCATAAAATTCCTTGATTATTATAGAAAACGGCGTAGATCTTAGATCCTCGATCTTAGATCGTAGGAGAATGATCTCCCAAGAACCAAGAACTAGAAACTAAATATATGGACAAAGACCCAGCATCAAAGACCCAAGAACCAGGATCTGAGGACAAAATCCTCCGGATTTTGATCCTCAACTGGCGAGATCCTGCTCATCCATTAGCAGGCGGTGCTGAGTATTCTATGTACGAGCATGCTTTGTATTGGAGGAAAAAAGGTGCGCATGTCACATGGGTTGGGTCAGCTTTTGAAGGCGCAAAAAAAAACGAAACCAAAAAAGGGATTAAGTTTTTACGGATGGGATCGCATTTCACAGTGCATTTGAAGACTTTTTTCAGATACATGAGGGGTGAGTTCAGGGATGCCGATATCGTTATAGACTGTTTTCATTTCGTACCATACTTCACACCCCTTTATGTTCGGAATAAGAGTATAGTTGCCTGGATCAATGAACCTGCGAAGAATGCGTGGTTCAAAAACATCTTTTTCCCCGCAAGCCTTATTGGATTTATATTTGAACCGTTGTTTTTTGTACCTTACCGCAAGGCTCAATTTGTGACATCAGCCAAATCGATAAAGAAAGAATTAATAAAGCTGGGGGTAAGAAGAATAAAAGTTATACCACATGGGATTGAAATACTGGATATGGACCGCATAAAAAAAGAACAATCACTTACTCTTATTTATCTTGCGCAAATTACAGAAGATAAAGGTATTGAAAATGCCCTGCGGGCATTTTCAATCATAAGTCATAAATCAGAAATCATAAATCCTGTTCTCTGGGTTGTCGGCAAGGCACCAGACAGTAAATATCTGAAAAAAGTTAAGAAACTGGTCAGGGATTTGAAATTAGTAAAAAATGTTAAATTTTTTGGGTATGTTGATAAAAGACAGAAATTTACACTTTTGAAAAAAGCCTGGATTCTGGTGCATCCGTCTGTCAGAGAAGGATGGGGGTTAAATGTAATTGAGGCTGCAGGTGTTGGTACTCCGAGTGTTGGGTATGATGTGGTGGGATTGAGAGATTCGATAAAAAATGGCAAGACAGGACTTTTGTCAGAGGAGAATCCTGAAGATATGGCAGAAAAATGCATGAAGCTTGTACGTGATAGGGATTTTTATGATAAACTGTCTGTTAATGCAAAGGAGCATGCAAATAGTTTTTCCTGGCAAAAAGCAGGTAAAAAAAGCCTCCAAATTATAAAAAGTTTATGAAAAAGTCCCCTCTGGTTTCAGTAATTATTCCAACTAAAAATTCACGACTCACTATCAAAAAATGTCTTGAGAGTATAAAAAATCAGAGCTATAAAAAGATTGAGCTAATAGTTGTAGACAACAACTCGACTGATGATACCAAAAAGATTGCCTGGAAATATACAAAAAATGTTTTTAATCGAGGACCTGAGAGATCCGCACAAAGAAACTATGGTGCATCCAAATCTAGAGGCGCATATTTACTCTTTGTAGACAGCGATATGGTACTTTCCCGAAATGTGGTCAAAGAGTGTGTTGAGGTTGCGCAAAATTCAAATGCAAAAGGCATAGTAATTCCAGAGAAGTCAATTGGAGTTGGATTCTGGGCGAGGTGCAAAGCGCTTGAGCGAGAGTTTTATGTAGGAGTCGACTGGATGGAAGCTGCCCGCTTTTATGAGAAAAAAATATTTGATAAAACTAAGGGGTTTAATGAAAAGATGATAAGTGGAGAGGACTGGGATTTGTCGCAAAGAGTTGGTAGAATAGATAAATTGGGGAGAATAAAAAGTTTTATATTACATGATGAAGGAAATCTTAGGTTTTTTGAGCTTCTTAAAAAGAAATATTATTACGCAAAGAATATTAATAAATACAAGATCAATAAATCAGATATTTCTAATATAGCAAAACAAACTAGTGTCATTAATAGGTATGGTCTATTTTTATCAAAACCTGGTAAGTTATTGAATAATCCAATAATCGGATTAGGTATGATTTTAATGAAGACTTCTGAGTTTATTTCTGGAGGAATGGGGATAATTTTAAAAAAATGAAAAATATTATCAATGAAAAACCTAATGGAAAATTGACAGGCAGATTGAAATTCACTGTTAAGAGTTTTGTAAAGAAAGAAGACATAAAAAATAAAAAAGTTTTGGATATCGGGTGTGGCTATGGCTGGTTTGAATTAAATGCATTAAAAAATGGTGTAAAAGAGATCGTAGGAATTGAAATAACCAAGTCCGATTTAAAAACTGCGAAAGAAAATATTCATGATGAAAGAGCTTTGTTCAAAGTTGCTGGAGCTCTCAAATTACCCTTCAAAGACAATTATTTTGATACTGTTGTTGCTTGGGAAGTAATAGAGCATATACCAAAAGGCACTGAATACAAGATGTTTAAAGAAGTGAGTAGAGTATTGAAGAGGAATGGTACTTTTTATTTATCGACTCCTTTTGACTCTTTCTTTTCGAATTTTTTTGACCCAGCATATTGGCTAATAGGTCATAGGCATTATTCAAAGAAGATGTTGATTGACTTTTGTAAAAAAAATAATCTCGAAGTAGAAAAAATATTTGTTAGAGGGGGATACTGGAATTTAGTTGGGTTATTAAATATGTATTTTTCTAAATGGATCCTCAGAAGAAATCCATTATTTCAAAAATACTTTGAGGAAAAAGAAAATCAAGAGTTTGGTAGTAAAAATGGATTTATGGATATTTTTGTCCAATATAAAAAAAGATAAAATTTTATATATTTCATTTTCCTAATCTCATTTCAGAATTTAAAATGGTTTTCATAAGGAAAGTGTTCTTGTAAAATCAAAGAGTTATTTTAAAATAAAATTTATTATAAATTATTTATGAGCATAGAAAAAAAAGGTAACGGTAAAATATCTATAATTATTGTTAATTGGAATGGAAAAAAATGGTTAAAAAAATGTATTTCTTCATTGGAAAGCCAAACCTACAAAAATTTTGAAATAATTTTTGTTGATAATGCATCTACGGATGGCTCTGTTGCGTATGTAGAGAAAAATTTTCCAAAAGTAAAAATAATACAAAATAATGTGAATCTCGGGTTTGCAGGTGGAAATAACGTTGCCATAAATATGGCACAGGGAAAATATATATTGCTTATAAATAATGATACATGGGTAAACAATAATTTTATTGAATTATTGATAAATTTTTACATATCGAACAAGTTCAATGTTGTATCCCCTAAGGAGTCTGATTACTCAGAGAAGAAAAGAGACGACTATGCATCAAAAATAGACGTATTAGGTCATTCAGTATACATTCGTAAAAAACTTCAAAGCGATACATCATTTTTCTTAACGGGAGTTTGCTTATTTTTTTCAAAAAAATTTTATCAAGAAACAGGAGGCTTTGATAACAATTTTTTTATGTATGCAGAAGAGGTTGATTGGTTTTGGAGACTTCGACTTTTTGGAAAAACTTTTTCTTATGCAGACAATATTTATATAAATCATGCAGGCGCTGGTAGTACTGGAACGGGCATCCAATATAATTTGTTTTTGTGGCGTAATCAAAATACGCTTCAGATGCTTCTCAAGAACTATAAATGGTATAATTTATTGTGGGTATTACCAGTTTACTTTTTTCAAAATATTATAGAAATAATATTTTTTTTACTGCTTCTTAAGCCAGGGATCGCTTATTCATACATTCGAGGCTGGTGGTTTAATGGTAAAAATTTTAATAAAATTATGAAAAAAAGAAGATGGGTACAGAAAAATAGAGTCGTAAACGATAAGAAAATTTTTTTAAGTATGTATTTTGGTTTAGGAAAATTAAAACATCTACTAAATCATAGAATATAATTAATATGAAAGTTTTAGAAATTGGCTGTGGACAGGGTTTTTTTTCATCCGTTCTTTCAAGCAGTAAAGATAAAAAAATCACAGGGATCGATTTATCAAGTAAAGATATTGATATTGCAAAAAAAAGATATCCTCATATCAATTTTTTATGGATGAATGCTGAAAAACTAAAATTTAAAAAAGATATGTTCGATGAAATTTATGCATTGGACGTCTTGGAGCATGTAGACAATCTGGAACGAGTTCTAAGTGAAGTTTCAAGAGTAATTAAAAAAGGAGGTTTATTTTATGTCAATATACCTGCGGAAAAATCAGAAAAATGGTTATTAAAATTGAGACCAAATTACTTTAAGGAAATACATCATGTCAGGATTTTTAAAAATGAACAATTAGATAACTATCTAAAAGGAAAAGAGTTTATATTAATCAAAAAAAAGCCGAGGGGTTTTATTCAGCATATTGAATTATATTATCTATTTACATCTAAAAATAAAGCAAATAGTCAATTAAGTGTAGGAAATTGGAGAAGTAATTGGATGTCCAAGTTCGTACATATTACTTTACTTTTTTTTGATCCTATTGTATTGAAAACCCCCCTAAGGTACTTGCCAATTTGGTTAATTACCCTTCCCTTAGGAAGTATTGTAAATGGCATAGGAAACAAATTTTTTCCAAAATCTATTTATTATATATTTAAAAAGAAATGATTAAAATTCTGTACTCTCCATGTCATTATAAATTTAGTAAAAGTGAAGGATCAGAATCATATTGGGCATATAATATTGCTGATAAGATTGCATCTGTTAATTATCGATCAATAGTTGTAACTGGTTTTACTGAAGATAAAAATAAAAAATATCGAATTATAGAATTACAAAAAAATAAAACTGAGATTGATCTTTCGCTTATTAATGCATTGAAATTTAATTTTTTATATTTTTTTGCTACAATATTTTTTTTGAAAAAGGAAAATTTTGATCTTGTCCATCATGTTTTACCATTTGGAATAGGTAGTACATTTAATCTTTCTGTAATACTTGGATTGACCAACAATAAGCCATTTATTGTTGGACCGATTCAAGGAGTGCTTCAGTATAGAGACGATGACATAAATAACTCAAACATAAGAATTGCTAAGCCTAACAAATCTATAAATTTTACATTAATTTTACAAAAAATTTTTTCATTTTTAACACAAAAATTATCATATAAAACTTTAAAAAAATCTGATAAAATTGTTGTTATCGACGAGTGCTCAAAAGCTATTTTAATTAAGAATAATGTTCCGAGAGAAAAAATTATAATTATATCTCCAGGTATTGACTGCAATAAATATAAAAAGAATATAAGGAAAAAAATTAGACATAAAAAGATTATAATGGTTTCAAGTTATTTATTAAAAAGAAAAGCAATAGATTTTGTTATAAAGTCATACGATGAAGTGAGATATCTAAGAAATAATACAGAGTTAATAGTTGTTGGAGATGGGCCTCAGAAAAAAAATCTAGAAAAATTAGTTAAAAGATTAAAATTAAAAAATTCAGTAAATTTCGTTGGACACGTTCCAAATAATGAAATAAGTAAATTCTATAGAAAGGCAGATATATTTGTAAGCATGAGTAGGGCTGAGAGCTGGGGACAGATGTATCTTGAGGCGATGGCTTCAGGCCTACCTATCGTCTCATCAAGAAATGTAGGATCTGAGAGTATAATAAAAGATGGAGAATTTGGATATTTGGTAGATCAGGAGGATTATAAAGAGCTTGCAAAAAAGATAATATATCTAATAGACCATCCAGACGTGATGGAAAGATTTGGGAAAAAAGCAAGAAAAGAAGTAGAGGAAAAATATGATTGGGATCGTGTAGTTATACCAAAATATGTTAAACTGTATAAACAGCTAATAAATGAAAAGTAAACAAATTATTAATCAGCAAAATAGGTATTATGCAACTTATGCAAAAATACTGAGAAATCCAAGATATCGTAAGTCCTGGGATTATATATTTAAAAATATTAAAGGAAGAAAAAAAATTCTTGATATTGGATGTGCAGATGGGGAGTTTTTGACTCCATTTATTGAAAAAGGATATGATTGTTATGGATTGGAAGCAATCGACGAAGCGATAAGAGATTCAAGAAAAAAAGGAATTAAGGTAAAAAAAGGTTCTTTTTTAGAAAAGTTTCCTTTTAGAGATAACACTTTTGACATCGTGTTTGCAGGAGAGGTGATTGAGCACACTTTTGATGATGATTATTTTCTCCGAGAAGCTAATAGAGTTCTTAAAAAGAATGGATTACTTATCATTACAACTCCAAATCTTGTTTCATTAGGTAATAGATTCTTGATGCTTTTAGGTCGTTTGCCTCGATTTGCATACGCCCCTTTTCATTACAGAATATATACCCCCGAACTTTTAAAAGACAAGCTTACTAGTAATAAGTTTATAATAAAAAAATTTGAGTCGAGCTATATTCTTATATCTACTTATTTTAATAAATACGCTGGCTATTTTGGGGAAGCAATGGGATCTGTGATTCCATTTTTTGGTGAACATATGATTTTATTTTCAAAAAAAAGCTGAACGAATATATATGAACCGTTATTGGAAAATGTTTAAAAAGATTTATGACAAACATTTTTTCATAATCAACCTCATAACATCTATATACATCTTTTTTCTTATAATAAGTTTTTTTATCCCAGAGGCTAAATTTTTTTTGGTTGGGGAATATGTATTTTCTTTTGACTATCCAGGACACATACGAAACATAATAGCTGACTACAATAACGATTACGGAGAGTTGCTTAGTAGCACACAGTGCATTGGTTGCCCTGACTTTTATCATTATTCACGTTGGTATTCACTTGTATTGTTTTTAATACTACAGTCAGGTGTGGTAATTGGACTCCATCCATTTATGTCATATCTTTTTTGGGCGATCTCTATGCAGATGTTGTCATTGTATATAAGTTTTAATTTATTTTTTAATAAATTAAATAAATTTGCATTTATTATTAGTTCAGCACTATTAATTCTATTTCCATATAAATATGCACTTTTGGGAAGTGGGGGCTTCTATGCATTAATCTATGCAATTATGATTATTTATCATTCGATGATCGTCTACATAATAAAAGATTTAAGTAAATATAAAAAAAGTTATATTTTGAAATACTCATTTTTTATAGGTGTTGCAGCTTCATTTTTCTTAAATATAGGAATAGGCTATTTCCCAATTGTAGTTTATTCAACTCTTATAATTTTTTTGTATTTTTGGAAGCAAATTTTCAAAAATATAAGGAAATTTATTTTGTTGCTGATTCCAATAGGGATATTGCCTATTTTATTAAATTTGCCAATGGTGCTTTCGGTTATATTAGCTAGTAAAAATGCGTCAAGGGTTTATCTAGACTTCTCGTCGTATGATTTTTTAGATGCATTTACTGGAGGATTATTCTTCTATAGCGATTTAAAATTAGGAGGAGCATTGCTAATTCTTTTATTGATTTATTTTGTATCGGTTTCTTATTTAAGAAAAAAAACAAAGATAGCATTATTCTTAATATATTTAATAACAGGATTGTGCTTGCTTGGTGAGAATATTAATCCAAGTTTCTACAATTTCGTATTCAATAACTTTCCACTTATAGACTCAATACGCTCAACGCATAGATATATTTTTTTCGAGTTATTTATATTAACCACATTTACATATCATGGAATCTTAACATTAATGATTAATAAGAAGTATTTATATAAAGAATTTGGAATATTCCTAGGATTATTACTGTTATGTGTAATTACTTTTAATATTTATCTGAATAGGAATTATGTACAGACTGGGATATTGCCACATGAGTATTTTACTCTGCATGAAAAGTTGCAAGATAATAATAAAAAAACCATTTATCTTCCTCATTATCTTCCAGATCATGAGAGAATGCAGGAAAATTTTTCATGGATGTCTCAAGAACATGTACCAAATAAAACTTTATACAAAAATCCATATAGTAGCTTATTAGCTATGAAAAAATTAAATCATGTTGAAGAGTTCACCTATGATGAAGAAGCAAAAGCATTTCGTGAATTGACAAGCTATAGTCTAGACGGGGAAGAATTTATCAAAATTCTTAAAAGAGCAGGAATACAACAGGTAATAGTTGATAAAAACTTTTATTGGCAAAAGCATTTTCCCAGTTTTGACTTAAATGGTCTTGATGATCTGCTTGTATTAAAAGCAAAATATGGAAATCTTTTTCTATATGAAATCCCATAAATTAAATAATAATGTATAATTCTTTAACAGCTATGTCTATTTTTTTACTTCTACTCTCATCAATTTTTTTGCATTTGCAATGGTTTTTTGATTTTTCTCCTTTGACATCAGGTGATTGGTGGTTTTATTTTCCGGAGACACAGAGAGAATTTCTTCGTCTTCCCCATCTTTGGAATTCGAATGGATTAGGAATGGTTGAATTTGGTAGTCCCATGTATCCTGTTTTTTGGTTGTGGGGATTACTCTCTCAATTTCTTAGTTTCGGAGTAGTTGAGAGAGTTGTATATTTTTATCCGAGCTTACTCTTTGCAGTAATCGGAAGTTATTACCTTTCTAGAAGAGTATTTAACTCAAACATTGCAGGAATTATCGGATCAATTGTATATACATATAATACCTATTTTATGCTTGGAAGAACTGGTCACATGACTCTGATGGCTGCATTTGCGGTTGCTCCCTTAGTGCTCTATTTTTATATCAGATCGATTAAAGAAAAAAAAAGAATTGATATTATTATCACATCACTTCTCGCATCCCTCATGAGTTTTTATGAAATAAGAGCATTTTATATATTTGTTTTTGTTTTGTTTTTTTATTTTCTATATCGCTTGATTTTTATAAAAAAATTGAATTTTATAAAATTTGTAGAGTCAAGTATTAGAGCTATCACTCCCATATTTTTTGTTATTTTGGTCAACATCTATTGGATTCTTGGATTCGCGAAGATAAATATAATTGCAAGCAATGAGCTTTTTAATCGAGGATTTTTCGGTAATGAGCTTTTGAGCACCCCTTACGCTCTTGCTCTTTTTCATCCATTCTGGACAGGAGGAGAACCCTCACCCTTTATTATTCAACAAATACCTTTTTACATTTGGCTAATTCCTGTATTCGCTTTTTTGGGATTATACTTGAATAAAAAAAATAGAGATGTAGTTTTTTTTGGTTTTATTGCACTTCTTGGGATAATTCTTGCGAAGCAAGTCGCTCAGCCATTTTCAGGTTTTTATCAATTCCTTCATACATATCTTCCAGGATTTAATGCGTTTCGTGAGGCAAGCAAGTTTTATTTTTTGATCGCACTTGGCTATTCAGTTTTGATTGCGGGTTTTGTCGACTGGATATGGAGAAATTGGAAGAAAAAAGGCATGCAGACTTATGGTAAATATTTATTGACTGTACTTATATCTTTTATATTCCTCTGGAATACAAAGCCCTTAATTACTGGCGAGATTAAAACACTTTTCGTTCCTCGTGTTATACACAATGATTATTTGCTGGTAAAGAATTTTATACTTAAGCAAGATGATTATTCACGAACTATCTGGATACCGACATATTCAAGATTCAGTATTTATACCCAAAATCATCCAGAGATAAGTGCAGTCAATGTATTTATAGGTAGCTGGAACAAGTTTTCAGAGCGAAAAAGTAACAATAGCGCACTAGAAGGACAACAAATTATAGATATGTTAAATCAAAACATCGCGAATAATCTTTTGGATCAATCGTCCATAAAATACGTGATTGTTCCACTCCGTGACATAGCAAATGATGATGATTTCTTCATCCATTATGGTGGTCATCCTCCGGAGTTTTATATAGATGCTTTGGATGGGATAGATTATCTGAAGAGAGTAGATATCGGGACAGATGAGATCGTGGTCTATGAAAACGCCGATTACAGACCCCACATATACTTTACCAAGATCCAAGAGCAAACATCCAAGAACATTCCGTACTCGGAAGTACGGCATGAGATGGTAAATCCGACTGAGTATCGGGTAAGACTTGAAAATGTCAGTGAGTCTTTATATCTCAACTTCTCAGAGAGTTTCCATCCGCAGTGGAAGACAAGAGCAGGAGAATTCAGCTGGTGGGACGCATTGATAAATAAAGACTATTTCTTGCCGGATGATGCGCATTTCAAAAACGATGCACAACTTAATTCGTTCAGGATAGATCCCGGACAAGTTTGTAAAGTTGATAAAGTTTGTAAAGTAAATAGTGATGGAAGTTTTGATATCGAGGCGACTATTTACTTCCGCCCACAGTCCTACATGTATCTCGGACTGATCATAAGCGGCACCACGTTAGCCGGAATAGTGTCATATTTAATAATTACCTTGGTACGAAGATATAGAAGAAAGAGTTCATAAAGTAACAAGTTCATAAAGTTATAATGACGAATTTAAAACTTACTTTATAGACTTTAAAAACTTTAAAAATATGATGAAAAAAAACAATAAATTAATAAGGTTTTTTGCAATCCCCCTCGCCCTTGCGGTCTTGTGGCTGGGGCTGACCTTTTTTTATATCTCAACTTTTGAGAGCTTCTCAATAGTTCCATTTAACCATCCAGAGGTGCTGGATAATTATATTAAAAAACCTTTACTGGAAAATCAAAAAATTACTGGAGAGTTTGTTGCCTCGGAAAATAACCTTGGGATTGTCGCGATGAGATTTCAGCTACGGTCTAGGATACCCTTTGCTCAGGAAGATAATTTGGTATTTCGTCTCAAAGAAAAAGGAGATAAGGATTGGTACTATACAGGTGAATACAAGTCTGGGCTCACCTATGATGTGCCATTTCTTCCGTTTGGATTTCCTATAATTGCTGAATCTAGGGGAAAAGTATATCAATTTGAACTAGAGTCACTAAAAGGTAATCCCAAAAATGCTTTAATTTTAAGTAGGCAATATCCACAGCTTCAATCAAAATATGTTGCAGATTTGGGAGTGATTAAAGCAGATCCTATTGAGGCGATAGAGTATTTCAGACAAAAATATATAGGAAGCTTTGATAATCCAAGTGTTGTTTTCTCAGCAGTTGTCTACGCGCTCCCTTTGCTTTTTTATCTTGCATTTATCTCTGGTCTGATCGATAAGTTGATAAAACGTTTCCCTCAACAATTTAGATGGATTGAGGAGAGATTCAAGCTCTTGAAAAGCAATGATTCGGCTCTTTTTTTTCTTAGTATACTTCTTGTATTTATAGTATTGGATATATTTTTGATACAGATTTTAAATGACAGCATATATATAGTTGTTGTCGTGATGTGGCTTATTATTTGTAGTGTTTTGAAAGAAAAAGAAAGACTAACATTTGTTGTTGGGTTATCACTGCTTGCCACAACCGTAATCAGTAATACATCTGGTCATGAAGCAATTGCTGAAAAATCAGCAGCATGGGCGTTTATGTTTTTTGTTACGGGGACAGTTCAAATTATGATTGAGCTAAGGAAAGATATGAAATCATCTAAAAGTTAGGTCGCAGATTATGTTTGGGTCTGAGGCTATCAATAACTCCTCTTTTTCCAGTTTATACTCTTCAACTTCGATTTCGCCAAATTTTTCTCTGCTTTCAGGATTGCTATTGATTCCCACCCGTTCTTCTCTCCAGTATCTGGGATCGGTGACAGCACCTACCTCAGGAGTTGGGTAATAGATAAGAAATGTTTTTTCTTTCTTCATGCAGAGCATGCCTTGATTTGGATAGGATTGTTGTAAATAATTGAGTGCATACTTGATAGAAAATCCAAATTCATCAGGTGAGTAAACATAGTAACCGAATTCTTCCCCGTCTGCTTTTTGAAAGATATTTTTTGCCACTTTTTGGTTTAGTTTCCATGATGAACTGTTTTCTTTAGATAAGGAGTCTTCTCTTACCATTACTGCCTTTGTACCATTGGTGAAGGTTGGGATCAACACAAGAAGATAAATAATGAAAAATATTTTTTTGGGAATGAGTTGATAGATTGATGAAAAAATCATCACAACAAGTGGCAGAAATCCCCAGTGATAAAAATCCCACACAAGACCTTTAAATAAAAATGTTAAGAACCAAAAAGAAATATAAAATATAAAAAATATAATATAAAAGCTTCTCGCTTTCAATTTTTTGTCAGTAATGGCTTTATAAAAAATAAAAGTATTTAAAAAGAATGTGAGTAGATAAGCGATGATTCTGTTGATATTTTTTATTAGGCTCAGTCTTGCCATGAATCCATCCAGACGGTTTGTAATTGTTTCTAAAATGGTTATCTCATTTCTGGAAGAAGGCGGATTGGTCAAGAAGTTGAAAAAAGCCTGTATTTGTAAGAAATTATGTCTTACTTCAAACAAGAGATAGTTACCTAACGGAATAATGATAAGAAGAAAATAAAATATATTGTGTAATTTATTTGCTTTTTTGAGTATGTAAACACAAAAGAAAAAACTCATCACAATCATAAGCATTGCGAATGCAGGTTGAAGGTGAAAAAGAATACCAAGGAGAAAAATAAGCGCTATCAAGTGCTTTATTTTTGGATTTTGGTAAAGAATGAAAAGTAGATAAAAAATCAGAGGCGAGAGAATGAGCGAGCCAAAACTCTGTGTAAACCCAATGGCAATAGGCATGATGACGGCTGAGTAAAGAACTGCTGTCAAAAGGCCCGTCTCTTTACCAAAGATCTTGGTAGATACATACCATGTGCTTGCCAGAGAAAGTATCACCATCATCATCCAAAATATGCCGATTGCGATCGGATTACCATTGCCGATGATAAAAAACGGTATCATTGCGTAATACCATATGGGGCCGAAAAAAAGCCCTGGTATTCCTCCCGCGCGTGGCCCGATAAGATCAGGTCTTTTTGTCTCCACCATCTCCTCCACTATCAGCGCGTCCCGTGCCAGATCTGTATGAAACAGTACCTCGCCGTTGAAGAGATGCCAAGAGGCAAATATGAACAGTAGTGTGATTAAGGCTCCCGCAGTGATATAAAAGAGTTTACTGAATTTCCCCATTTGTTATTTTTGCATTATAGCATGTTTTTAAAACTCCACAGGTTCGAAGCTAATCAATCCTCGGTTTCTCCAATGTGTAACATTTGCAATTATTTTTTATTTATGTGTAAATAAATATAGTTGCAATTATTTTTATGAAAAAAGTTAAGCAAAAGGCTAGAAAAAGCAACACTACTCATGTATTTATACTTATCGGAATATTGCTGGTTATTATAGTATTTTTATTCTTCGTGCTACAGAGCGGGAGAAAAGACTACAGTCAGAAGCAAGCTCAATCAGAACCATCCCCAACCCCAAGTCTGAAGACATATCACTCGGATTTCTTAGGTCTAACTTTTGAGTATCCTCCAGAGTATGAGGTAGAGGAGGAGTTTACGAACGCTGTTTATCTTAAGCATAAAAATGGAACAGTAGAGATACATAGACTGTTTTCAAATCTTACAAATATAGAAGATTATTTAATAGGATATGATTCGCATAGGACGATAGAAATTCTGGATAAACAAAATTTGAAAATCGACGGATATAATGCGGTAAATAGGTTGGAAAAATTTTCTGGTGGTCCAATTAATGAAGCAAAAGCTTATTTTATATTTATTCAAAATGTAGCAATTTATGTATTTTCAACAGATGACGAAAATCTCTATGACGATCTTGATCAGATAGCCAGATCATTCCGTTATGATCCTTGATCTCAAGCAAAAATAAATGAAACAAGCAAGAAAAATTATCCTCTTTTTGTTATCCCTCTTTTTACCATTTCTATTTGTAAGATTCACAGATAGTGTCCATGCAGAGACACTTAAAGTATGGGAAAAAGCAGAAAATACTATTTTTCCTCATACAATCCCCGAAAGTACAATATTACCCGGCGGGAATGTGATGGTGGTAGGTCAAGGTCTTGAATTTGAGAATGAAGCGGCTGAGATCTATGATCCAGGCACCAACAGCTGGAAAGTATCAGTTGGTATTTCCCCACTTAGACTTGCCAATACAGTCACCTCGCTCAAAGACGGCAGGGTTTTGGTCGCAGGCGTAGGGTATAGTCTGGAGGGTGATGAGCTGACATCAGAAATTTACGATCCGCAGACTGATACGTGGAGTGATGGAGGAGACATGAAAGAACTCCGGTTCATCCATGAGACAACCCTTCTTCAGGACGGCAGGGTACTGGTCACAGGTGGTCTTTGGTTTGATCGCATGAAAAGCGCTGAGATTTATGATCCCGAGACCAATCTGTGGTCAGATGCTGCACCTATGAGCAGGGAGAGGTTTTATCATACATCGACACTTCTTA
This sequence comes from Candidatus Levyibacteriota bacterium, assembly GCA_029260965.1. GTDB lineage: Bacteria > Patescibacteriota > Microgenomatia > Levybacterales > UBA12049 > JAJDCH01. The sequence goes on from JAJDCG010000001.1 coordinate 446,855, forward strand.
ATAATGGAAAAGTGTTGGTGGTAGGCGGTCAGTTCAATGGAGCTGAATCCATAAAGAGTGCCGAACTATATGATCCCCAGACCAACAAGTGGTCGTCAGGAGGAAATATGCATGTGACAAGATACGCGCATACCGCGACTCTGTTGCAGGATGGCCGTGTGTTGGTGGCAGGAGGAGTAGAGGATGACAGTGTACGCTCAGTTGCCGAGATTTATGATCCTGTGACAGGTATATGGACCGAGACAGGTAGCATGAACACAACAAGATTTTCCCACAAAGCAACACTGCTACCTGATGGAAAGGTGTTGGTTACAGGTGGATCAACGCAGAATAATTTTAGTGACATTTTTTATACAAATACAGCTGAGATTTATGATCCCGCAACAAGAGAGTGGGAACTCATAAATGCCATGAATGATGGTAGGGTAGACCATGCGGCTGAGCTTTTACCAAACGGAGACGTGCTGGTAATAGGAGGATTTGGGACTGGAGAGGATTGGCTGAGAAGTACTGAAATCCTGCGTTCATCAGTACCTGCTCCATTCCTAGATCTGCCGTGGGATTATGAAGGTCAAGGTAAGGAATTTGCGGATGTGGCGCTGGAGATAAATGCGTATTTTGATCATAGCTATCCTTTGTTTGGAAGTGGTTTGGGAGAGCCATTTGAGTATTTGAACCAGATAACCACATATATGGGCGAGAATACTATAAGGAAGCCTTACTCCCGTCACGATGGTTATGATTATGGTTCATATGCATCAGGTGTTAAAAATGGCGATTCTGTGTATCCTGCTGCTGCAGGTGTAGCCGAGTATGTTCGTGATCGGGCAGGCGGTCATGGCATTTTCATAGATCATGGCAATGGATACCAGACAAGATATTATCATCTTCAGGATATAGGTTTAATTACAAAAACACCGGGTGTAAAAATATCTGTAAATAGAAATACGGTGATTGGAAAAGTAGGATCAACAGGTGAGCACACAACAGGACCGCATATTCATATCGGTGTTTTTCAGGATAAGAATAAGGACGGAAATTTTGATGATAATGTGCCAGATGGTGCGACTGATCCATTTGGTTGGCAATCAACCGAACCTGATCCTTGGGAGAATTATTCATTTTTACAAAACGGTGTGCAGAAGACAGGTAATAAAAGTTATTATCTATGGAAAAATAAAATACCAAATTTGAAGAAAGGGCTTTCCTCAAACGGCGGAGTATTTCATGTCGCGAACTTCGGTCTGACATTCCCTGAGGATGAAAGTCTGGACGGCTTGACGCTGGAAGCAAAGCTCGGCCCTGTTGAGAGAGTTACCAATTCACTTGTCTCCCTGGGTCCGGTAATTGATGTGATCCTAAAAGATCCGCTTGGAAGCCTCATAACTATTTTGACAAAACCACTTTTGGTGACAATTGATTTTAGTAAGGCAGATCTCTCTAGATTCAAACCCGGAACAATATCAATTTATTCAAGCAGTGACAACAGAAAAACCTGGACAAAAGAGGAGTCCTACGTTGATTATCTCAATAAAAAAGCATCTGCTGAGATGGACCATTTAACACATTTTGCGTTAATGGGTGAGCGGATAGATACACAGCCTCCCGCAACAACTGTGGGGCTTGACGGTCTCAAGGGTGAGAATAATTGGTTCCGTTCGGATGTGGAAGTGTCATTGAAAACTAGTGATAATGAGGGTGGGCTTGGAGTAGAGATTGTTTTGTATAAAATCGAGGGAGGAGAATGGCAAGAGTACAAAGAGCCATTGAATTTCACTGAAAAAGGAGAATACAAAATAGAATATTATTCACAGGATAAAGATGGAAATTTAGAAGATCCAAAATCAACGGAATTCCATATTGATAAAACAATACCTGAGGCAAAGATTTATTTTGACAGAAACAAAGGGGAGATGGTAATAGAGGGAGTGGATGATTCAGGAGATGTTGTCTTGGAGTATAAAGATTTAGAACGAAAGCGTGAGCAGATAGTGCTTGTTGACAAAGCAGGGAATAATCTTGTTATAGAAAATAGAGAAAAAGAAAATGATAAAAGGCTAAAATTTGAAATTTACACGCTTACCTACAATCATACAGAGTTTTTGCAGGAAAAAAACAAATTTGAGGTTATGTATGAAGAAAAAAAAGGAGAAATAAAGAAGTTGGATCAAAATTTCAAGATAAAAGACCAGGAAAAAGTAAGCCTAAAATATGACATAAAAGACAACAAAACAAAAATTAAAGAAAATAAAGAAAAAACAGAAGCAGACGGATTAAAAGCACTTATTTTGTTCACAGATCAGGGAGAGCTCAAGTATAGTTTTTAATTTTTTATTATCAATCCTTTAACCTCAGAAATTAGAGTTATTTATTGCGTAGCCCTGGATAGTAAAAAGTGGTAAAATATCCCTATGGTTTCTATAGTTGTACCTGTTTTTAATGAGGAAGAGTCAATTGGTGCTTTTTTTACTGAGTTAAAAAAAGTTTTCCCCAAGATTAATGATACATTTGAGACGATATTTATCGATGATGGATCAACAGACAGGTCTCTTGATCTACTTAAAAATATTTCTGAAACACACAAAAACGTGCGAGTTTTTTCGTTCCGCAGGAATATGGGAAAGTCTGAAGCTTTGACTCTCGGATTTGCAAAGGCACAGGGTGACTATATAGTTACACTCGATGCCGATTTGCAGGATAAGCCTTCTGAGATTCCCTCATTACTTAAAAAAGCCAAAGAGGGTGCTGGGCTTGTCTGCGGGTGGCGAAAGAAGCGAAAAGACAAGAAGAAAATGCTGGCAATATCCAGGATTTTTAATAAAACGATGAATACGATTTTTTCACTCGACATTCATGATTATAATTGTGGATTCAAGGTCTATACAAAAGATCTTGCTAAGTCTCTTAGGCTTTATGGAGGACTTCATAGATTTATACCATTAATTGCAGCACAAAACGGTTTTAGTGTGGTGGAGGAAGAGGTGGTTCACGAGCAGAGAAAATTTGGTAAGTCAAAATATGGATTTTCAAAAGTCTTTAAAGACATTCCAGACATGTTCACGATGCTTTTCCTTGTAAAATATGGGAAAAGGCCCATGCATTTTTTCGGAATTTTTGGAGGTGGGATCGGGCTTGTGGGTTTTATCATTTTGGTTTATTTAACAGTTCTTCGTTTTTTGGGATATGCAATCGGTGGCAGGCCATTGCTTCTTTTTGGAATACTTCTGTTTATTACAGGACTTCAAATATTTTTTACAGGATTTTTGGCTGATCTATTTATCAATATATCGCAGAACCGACTGGACAGTAAGCAGAGTTTTCCTCTGAAATTTTCAAGCGAATAACCTAGATTTAAGATGCATGATGCAAGAATGAATTTTGTGTCATCAACTCAAAATATATGAAAATAGGAATAGACATATCACAGACAGCATACGAAAATACAGGTGTTGCAAATTATGTGCGGAATTTGGTTGAGAATCTGGCAAAAATAGATAAGGAAAATGAATATATTCTTTTCTTTTCTTCTCTCAGAAAGGATATTCCCAGGTTTGTTAAGGATTTAATGAGGAATAATAAGAGATTTACTTTGAGAAGAAAAAGATTGCCCCCAACAATGTTGGATGTTTTTTGGAACAAGCTCCATGTAATGCCAATTGAAGATGTGGTTGGTGATGTGGATGTGTTTGTTTCAAATGATTGGGTTCAGCCCCCGACAAGACACGCAAAGATGGTTACTGTTTTGTATGATTTGATCATTTATAAATATCCCGAAGAAACACACAATATGTTTAAATTTAATTTTAGAAGTATGAATATATCGCCAAATATAGTTGCATCGCAAAGAAAAAGATTGGATTGGGTAAAAAAGGAATGCGAGATGATCATTTGTATTTCTGAACAGACAAAAAAGGATGCAATTGAAATACTTGGTATTGAGGAGAATAGGCTGCGTGTGGTGAGGCCGGGGATTTAGCCCCCTGGATGTAGGCATAGGATGTAGGATGTAAGATCTTATATAAATCATAAATCATAAATCATAAATCATAAATCATAAATCATAAATCATAAATCATAAATCATAAATCATAAATCTAATTATGTTAATAGGTATTGATGGAAATGAAGCGAACGTAGAAAAGCGTGTTGGAATAGGTCAGTATGCATCTGAACTATTGCGGGAGTTTAGTGTTAAGGATGATGCGTTAAGGGTGAAGTTTGTGGTTTATTTAAAAAATAAACCACTTTCTCATATGCCTGAAGAGACAGAAAATTTTAAGTATAGAGTTTTTGGTCCTGGCAAGTTCTGGACACAATGGAGGCTGCCTCTTGATTTATATACTCATTTGCCAAAGCCTGATGTTTTCTTCACACCCAGTCATTATGCGCCTCGCTTCTCACCTATACCCACTGTTATATCTGTTATGGATCTCTCCTACATATATTTTCCGCAGCTTTTTAATAAAAAAGACCTCAAACAGTTGACTGACTGGACTGAGTATTCAGTAAGACAAGCTAAAAGAATTATAACAATTAGTAATTTTAGTAAAAATGATATAATTAAAGAATACGGTTTAGCCTCGGATAAAATAGAGGTTACGTATCCTGGGATTAAAAATGATTTAGGATTTATGTCTTATGACTTGAGCAGTATGAATGATTTGAAGAAAAAATATAAAATAAGTGACAATTTTGTTCTTTTTGTTGGAACGCTCCAGCCTAGGAAAAATATTGTGCGTCTTGTCGAAGCTTTTTCAAAGATCAAGGATCAGACTTACCTGCCAGTACGGCAGGGATCTAAAAAAGATTCCTCGGCTGCGCCTCAGGATGATATTCAACTTGTGATTGTTGGTAAGAAGGGTTGGCAGTATGAGGAAATACTAGATGCGCCTCGTAAATTTGGTATAGAGAAATATGTAAAATTTCTTGATTCGGTTGATGACAGTGACCTTTCTGTGTTATATAAGAATGCGGTTTGTTTTGTTCTTCCCTCACTTTACGAAGGGTTTGGTTTACCAGTGCTTGAGGCAATGCGCGAGGGATGCCCTGTTATTGCTAGCAATGTATCATCTCTTCCTGAGGCTGGTGGGGATGCGTGTCTTTACGTTGATCCAGAGGATGCGGATGATATTGCTCTTAAAATAAAGCAACTAATATCTGACAAGAAGTTGAGAAAATTATTGGTTGAAAAAGGTAAAAAACAAGTTTCACGTTTTGACTGGGAAAAAACGGCAAAACAAACACTAAGGGTTTTGGAAGAAGCAGCAAGGGACGATAAATGACTGAGGATATATGATGTGAAAAATCATAAACAATAGGTTACAGCTCTAAATTATGAGAGACAAAGAAGGAAATAAGTTAACAACAGAACAAGTCTTGCAAAAAGGCTTAATTAGAATAAAAACAGTTGTTCTTGAGTTATGGGTATTTATACTTCACTTGGTAGGATATTTACCATCACATGCTGTTAGAAAGTTCTTTTATAGGATTTCTGGTATGAAAATAGGAGTTGGTTCAGTTATCCATATGGGTGCGAGGTTTTATAATCCAGCAAACATAAAGATTGGTAATGACAGTATTATAGGTGAGGGCATAGTTCTTGACGGACGGGATAAGCTAGTTATTGGTAGTCATGTAGATATTGCATCTGAAGTTATGATTTACAATGCCCATCATGACATATCTGATCCCAACTTCAGTGCGGTAACTGCTTCTGTTGAGATAGGCGATTATGTTTTTGTAGGTCCACGTGTTGTAATTCTTCCTGGTGTGAAGATAGGAAAAGGTTCTGTCGTGGCGGCAGGTGCAGTTGTGACAAAAGATGTAGCAGATGGAATAATAGTCGGTGGAGTTCCTGCAAGAGAAATCGGCCAGAGAAAGCTAGAAGAGTTTGGTTATAAGCTGGGTCGCGCTGCGTGGTTTAGGTAGATTTATGTTGCTTTCAATTATTATAGTAAATTATAAAAAGCCTGAAATGACTTTTTCCTGCATAGACTCTATTTATTCAAATTTAGGCAAGGAAATTGGGGCGAGCATTGTGGAGGTTGTTTTGGTGGACAACGGATCAGATAAAAATGATCTGGGAAAACTCCGAAGCCTACTGGGTGAGAGAAAATATAAAAATTTCTCCCTCATAATAAATAAAGAGAATGGTGGTTTTTCAATTGGTTGTAATACGGGTGCCAAGTCTGCGAAGGGTGATTTGCTACTATTTCTTAATAATGATACTATCATTACAGATCGACGCCTCATGGACATGGCGTTTTTTCTCAATAATGGAGGGCATATTTCTATACTTGGTGGCAGCATGGTCAATGCCGATGGAACAGACCAGTCTTCATTTGGTAAGTTTTATACACCGTTTTATGTAGCACTTTTTATTTTGGGATTGGAACGTTTGGGAACGGTTAGTAAAAGTCCAAAGGATGTTAGCAAAGTTGATTGGGTTAAGGGAAGTTTGCTCATGGTAAAGCGAAAAGTTTTTGAGGAATTAAATGGTTTTGATGAGAAGATATTTATGTATATGGAAGACGTGGAGTTTTGTTATAGAGCAAAAAATGCCGGTTTTGATACTTATTTTTATCCATATATTTCAATAATACATAAAGATCAAGGATCATCAAGTAGGAGTTTTGCAGTGGTCAATATATATAAAAGCCTTTTATATTTCTACAAAAAACATAGAGGTGTTGTTGAGTATTGGTTTGTGAAATACGCTCTCATGGTAAAGGCATTAATTTTGATTATCGTTGGTAGAATAATCAGAAATTCTTATTTAATTACAACTTATGAAAAAGCTCTTGCAGTTGCACGATAAATATACATTAAAATTCTTGACAGCAGGACTGATACTCTTTACAGTCCTTTACCCAAAATTACCATCCATTAATATCCTTAATACATGGGTGTATATTCGGCTTGAAGATTTTTTGATTCTTGGCACAACGATAATTTGGTTTATTCAGTTAGTACGTAAAAAAGTCACAATATTCAAACCCATGCTTTCGGTTATTGGGACATACTGGTTGGTTGGTCTTGTTTCCTTAGTTTTTTCAATAATTTTTATTGCACCACAGCTCCCGCAACTTTTCCCGCATGTTGCAGTACTGTCATTTTTTAGAAGAATTGAATATATGATTCTTTTCTTTATCGCCTTTTCAACGATAAGAAGCAAATCTGACATAAAGGATTATTTTGTAGTTTTGGCAGTGACTGTATTTTTAGCGTTTTTATATGGTATTGGGCAGCGTTATTATATAGTTCTTTGGAGTTTCTTTCCTCATATTAATCAAGCTCAATTTTGTTTTCCTTCTTTTCAGACAGGAAACGAGGAATTTGCCAAAGGGATACCTCTTTGTCTCCCACCAGGTGGCAGAATTACATCAACGTTTGGTGGATCATACGATCTAGCAGCATACACAGTCCTTGTTCTACCCATAATATTTGGTACGTTTCTTTCTATTAGGCAAAAATTGTGGAAGCTCTTAACAGGTTTGGTTTTTTTGAGTGGAGTGATCCTTCTTGTGTTGACTGCACAGCGGGCTGCTTTTGTTGCATACATAATTGGAAGTATTTTTACACTAATTTTATATAAGAAGAAATGGTGGATAATACCCCTTTTGGTTGTTAGCTTTTCTTTTTTGATTCTTTTCAGTGAATCAACTGCAAAGAGATTTCTTTCAACCTTTAGGGTTACAAATGTAGTAGTTGATCAAGATGGGAGGCTGGTCGGGGATGCATCAATTGATGATGAGATTGATCCTATTACAAAAACCAGACGTCCAAAATCCGGACAGGATTTACCTGAAGGATCAGCATTTTTAGGTTTAGTTCAGGATGAAGAAATAGAAACAGATACAGCACTTATTGAAAGAACGCTTACTCCAGAGGAGGCTAGGAGATTACGGCTTGAGAGTGGTAGCGTACAGATATCAACAATATCAGGAAGTTTTTTAGTAAGAAAAGTTTTGGTTTATGATATTTCATTCACTACGCGTTTTCAGGCAGAGTGGCCCAATGCCTGGCGCGCTTTTCAGAGAAATCCTGCGTTAGGAAGTGGTTATTCGAGTATTACTCTTGCAACGGATAATGACTATTTTAGAGCACTAGGTGAGACAGGCCTTTTCGGATTATTTAGTTTTATGGGAGTGTTTGTGATGCTCTGGGTGGTGTTTAGGAAGCTTGTGCCTTTATCTGGTAATTCGATAACAGCAGGATTTGCATACGGATTAGCAGGTGGAGTGATCGGACTTCTTGTAAATGCAACACTTATTGATGTTTTTGAAGCATCAAAGGTCGCAGAGGGATTGTGGATTTTGGCAGGGGTTGCAGTTGGATCCCTATTATTGTATCAAAAAAAGAAAATATCGTACTCAAGTGAGTTTATTAAAACTCTGACTAGTAATACAGCATACATTTTTTATCTAATTCTTTTGATCTTATTCATTTTCTTACCGACAATGAGTAATTATTTTGTCGCAGATGATTTTACCTGGTTGAGGTGGGCAGCAGAGGACAGTCTCTCGGGATTGCCAAGTCACTTTATTAATTCACAGGGATTTTTCTATAGACCACTTGATAAGATTGTTACTTATTTTCTATATACAGTTTTTTCATTCCAACCACATGGATATCATTTTTTCTTAATTTTCCTCCACCTCATTGCTATAATTGGAGTTTATTTTTTTGCAAAACAAATCACTAAGGATAAGTTATTTGCATTTTTGGTATCCTTGATTTTCGCAGTACACCCTACACATGCTGAGAATGTATTTTGGTACTCAGGGCTTTCTAGCGTTCTTTCTGCTGTTTTTATAATTTATGCAGCTATTTGTTTTTATAGATTTAGAGAGAGGAAATCTGTTTTTTCATATTTTTTGGCTTTTGTTCTGAGCATCTTTGCTTTTTCTTCCTATGAAATAGCAGTCTCAATTCCATTTTTGTTTCTTGTAATTGATATATTTTTATTTAAAGCAACAAAAAAGCTCAAATATTATTTGCCACATGTACTTTTTATTTTGCTTGTCCCTTTTTATTATTTACTCAGAGAGCTAACTAACACTTTCCAAAACGGAGGTGATTATTCATATAATTTAATCAAAATAGTACCAAATGTAATGGGTAACATCCTGGGCTATGTAGGAATGTTTATAAGCGGTGAGTCATTTATCCCTGTCTACAATCTCCTGAGGGGGTCTCTTAGGGAAAGCGCATTTTCTATTGGTATTGTATTGACCGTCTCATTAGCAGCTATCGGTTTTCTGTTTTATATAAACAGAAGTATTATGGGTAAGCTGTTGAAGAACCGCATGTCAGGACAGATAATGTTTGGAATAGCTTTTGCATTCTTTTCGCTTCTTCCCTTTCTGCCTCTTGGGAATATTGCCCCACGGTATCTTTATTTATCATCTGTTGGGTTTTCAATAAGTGCGGTACTCATCATGTATGTTCTATCTAGATATAAAAGATTTCTCTTGGTATTGGTTGTTGCTGTGATTGTAGCTATTGGCGCTATCCAGCTTGATAGGGCCAGTGACAGATGGAAAGATGCAGGATATGTTACGCAAAATACTCTATATTTTTTCAGGAAAAACTATGACGATCTAAAACCAGCTGACAAAATCTATTTTGTTGACACTCCAGTGACTTACAAAGGTATATGGACTTTCCCGACAGGATTAAATGATGCTCTTTGGTTTATTTATAGAGATGATCTTCCCCAAGTGAATTTGGCTGATTCAATAGAAGATGCCAAGAGAAGAGCTTCTGATGATGAGCCTGACAACATCCACATATTTAGATTTGACGAGATAGGAGATGTGTCTAGAATTTGAGTCATAAAATGACAAGCAGAAAGTATGGATTTTAGAAAAAACCTTCATTTTATTCTTTTGATTTTTATTTTTTTAGTTGGTTTCGTACTGAGGCTTTACAGGATTGATAATCCGATAGCTGATTGGCATAGCTGGCGACAAGCTGACACCTCATCAGTATCAAGAGAGTTGTTGAAAAGTGATTTCGATTTCTTGCACCCCCGTTATCATGACCTCTCGAATGTGCCATCAGGCATGGATAATCCAGAAGGCTACCGAATGGTCGAGTTTCCTATCTATAATGCTGTTCAAGCGGGATTGTTTACCTTGTTGGGTGGATTTACAATCGAACAATGGGGGAGGATTGTTAGTATTTTTTCATCGGTTTTTGTTGCGATGTTTTTGTATTTGATAGTCAGCCGTCATAGCAATAAAAACCTTGGTTTTCTCGCAGCTGCATTTTATTTACTCATCCCCTACAATATTTACTACAATAGGACAATTCTGCCCGATACGATGATGGCAATGGCCATACTTGGAGGAATATTTTTCTTCAATCTCTGGATTGAATCAGATAACAAAAAGCAACAAACAAAAAGCAGCAGAAGTTTTTATTTTTTACTTTCGATAATCTTTACCTCATCGAGTTTTCTACTTAAACCGTATGCACTTTTATTTACCCTACCTATGATAGTTTTGGTTTATCAAAAGTGGGGTTTTAAAGCGATAAGAAAGTGGCAACTCTGGATTTTTACTGGCGTTTCTCTTTTGCCCTTATTTTTTTGGCGGCAGTGGATACTTCAATTCCCGACAGGAATCCCTGAAAATTTTTGGCTCTATAACGGTAATGGAATTCGTTTTCGTCCTGCATTTTTTCGCTGGATCGGATATGAGAGAGTAATCAAGCTAATTGGTGGTTATTTGGGATCAATTTTACTTTTGTATGGTATTTTGAAACTAAAAGATCTGAAAGAGTGGATATTTTTCTTTTCATTTCTTGTAAGTAGTGGGCTTTATGTCATGATATTTGCAACTGGGAACGTGCAGCATGATTATTATCAGATTCTCATCATGCCAACTCTGTCAATTTTTTTTGCAATCGGTGCATACTTTTTATATAGATGGAATTTAACTGGAAAAGCAATATTATTTGTCGCTGTTGTTGGTATGTTTTATTTTGGTTGGGATCAGGTAAAGGACTATTTTAATATAAATAATCGATCAATTATAATAGCAGGTGAGGCCGTTGATAGGCTAACTCCCCAAGACGCTTTGGTAATTGCAGAGTATGGAGGAGACACATCGCTTCTTTATCAAACCAAACGTCGTGGTTGGGCAAGTCAGCAAAATTCAATCCCAGAGATGGTAGAAAAAGGTGCTTCGTATATGGTAATAGTTAATCCGCCTGATGAGGCAGTAAGCTTTGCTAAGCAGTACAAGATAATTGAAAGTACTCCGCAATACGTTATTTTTGACATCCGTAAATAAAAAACTAGTAAGTTTTCAGTATAATTAATAGTTTCCTAGTCTATAGTCAACAGATGCGAAATTACCTATCGACACCTTAGCCTCATGTTTTGCTATAATCATTTTATGAAGATATTAATCGTGTCGTCTTTTTTGCCATATCCACTTCACTCTGGGGGGCATGTCAGGCTTTACAACCTAATCAAGGAATTGTCAAATAGGCATGAGATAACCCTTTTTTGTGAAAAAAGACCAAACCAGACAGTAGAGGAAATAAAGGCAGTTGAGAAGATTTGCAGGAAAGTCATAACTGTTGATAGGCGCAGACAGTGGTCACTGGAGAATATTCTCAAGAGTGCAATCTCAGTTCACTCATTTCTCATCAATGGACACACGCATCAGAAAATGAAGTATCTCTTAAAAAGAGAGTTGGAGAACGTAAAATACGATTTGATTCATATTGAAACATTTTATGTTATGCAAAATCTTTCTCATACAAATATACCCAAAATTCTTGTAGAGCATAATATAGAATATAAAGTTTATAAGAAATTTTTATCCAGAGCACCACATATTTTTAGACCACTTTTGGTGCTGGATGTTGTAAAAATCAAAAGAGAGGAGGAGAGGTTCTGGAAAAAAGCAGATAGACTGGTTGTGGTTTCAGAAGCTGATAGGAGGGTGATAAGAACTGCTGGATTTGATGCTGATATTGTTGCCAATGGAGTAGATATTGAGAAATTTGCATATAAGCAAAAAGCAATAAATGATAAGCAAAAAGAAAGAAAAATTCTTTTTATTGGGGATTTTAAGTGGATACAAAACAGGGATTCTGTAAAATTTATAATTGAAGAGATCTGGCCATTGATAAAGCAAAAAATAAAAAGTAATGAGCAAAAAGTAAATTTGTGGATTGTTGCTAGAGAAATTCCCCAATCAGTGAGAAAACTATCTGAAGACAATGATGTTATTTTTGATGAAAAAAGCTCAGGATTGTCAACTGAGAAGATATTTCAAGCTGCTGATGTTTTACTTGCTCCAATAAGAGTTGGAGGTGGGACTAGTTACAAAATTTTAGAAAGTATGAGTTGTGGAACACCAGTTGTAACTACAAAAATGAGCGCAAACAGTCTGGGTGCAAAAGATAATGAAGACATTATGGCATCTGATGAACCAATTGATTTGGCAACAAAAACCATAAATCTTTTGGAAGATGAAAAACTTTATGAAAAAATAAGTAAAAAGGGACGGAAGTTAGTAGAGGAAAAATATACCTGGAAAGAGATTGCAAAAAAATTGAATGGGGTTTATGAAAGCGTTAGAAAATAGTTATTAATTATATGATCGACCTATCAATAATTATTTTAAATTATAATACTCGGGATTTGGCGCTTGGTTGCGTGAAATCGATTCAGGAAAATTATCCCCGTGAAGTTGCATCAGGAAAATTTGAAGTGATCTTGGCAGATAACGCAAGTCCTGATGGATCTTTGGCTGCATTTGAGAAATTTGAAAAACAGACAAAAATTAAAACCTTTCAAGTTATTGATAATAAAAAAAATTTAGGCTTTGCTGCTGGCAATAACAGGGCAATTCCTTTCGCAAAAGGAAGATATGTGCTGTTTTTGAATCCAGATACTATTGTTGATTCAGTCACTTTGAGTCGCATGATCGAGTTCATGGATAAAAATAAAGACGCTGGAGCAGCAACATGCAGGATAGAGTCATTTGATGGTCAATTTGACCAACCGTCTCATCGTGGATTTCCAACCCCTTGGAATGCATTTACTCATTTTTCTCGGCTGGAGAAAGTCTTTCCAAAAACAAAATTGTTTGGTGGATATATTCAGGGCTTTAAAGATTTATCAAAAATTCACGAGGTTGATGTGATATCTGGTGCTTTTCTTTTTGTCAGACGAGATGCTGGAGAGAGAATTAATTGGTGGGATGAAGAATATTTTTTTTATGGTGAGGATATACAGTTTTGTTTTGATTTAAAAAAACAAGGATATAAAATTTATTTTGTTCCAGATGTCAGTATAACTCATCTGGGAAGCGCTGCATCAGGGATTAGAAATAGAAATCATAATGAAATAACTGCTGATGCTTTTACTAAGAAAAAAATGCAAGCACATCGCTTTGACGCGATGAGAATATTTTATGAAAAAAATTATAAAGATCATTATCCAAAGTTTGTAAATTGGATAGTCCATGTAGGAATAAATTTGCTCCACAAGAAACACTCCCAATGAACCCTGTGCTATACTTAGCCTATGAAAATTGGAATTGATTGTCGACTTTGGTCTCAGACTGGAGTTGGACGGTATATCAGGAATTTAGTAACTGAACTTTCAAAAATTGATAAGACAAACGAGTATGTCTTGTTTGTCAGAAGTCGTGATTTACAAGGTGTAAAAAAGCAGGTGTCAAATATTAGAAGGTGGAAGATTGTAATCGCTGACATCAGATGGCATACTGTTGATGAACAGTTAAAGCTCCCAAGAATTTTGAATAATGAAGAGCTGGATTTGATGCATTTTCCTTATTTCTCCGCACCTGTTTTTTATAAGAAACCATTTGTAATTACAATTCATGACCTCATTATTAATCATTTTCCTACAGGAAAGGCATCTACTCTGCCAAAAACTTTTTATCATATGAAAAGAGTTGGTTATCAGTATGTGATAAGGCGTGCGGTTGAGAAGGCAGAAAAAATAATAGTACCATTAAATGCGGTGAAGGAAGATCTTGTAAAAACTCTTGATGTAGCATCTAAAAAAATTGTTGTTACAACAGAGGGGTTTGATAAAAAGATTCTCAGTAAAAGAAAAAAATATCAAACTCCGACGACACGATATGTTCTGTATGTTGGTAACGCCTATCCACATAAAAATTTAGAAAGGTTGATCAGGGCTTTTTCCTTGTTTAGGCAGGAGGGTTTTGGAGATGTGCAGTTAATCCTTGCAGGAAAAGATGACTATTTTTATAAAAAATTGGAGGAAAAAATAGAGAGAGAAAATTACACTGGTATTAATTTTATTCACAATGTTACTGATTCTGATCTATCCTATCTATATCAAAATTCCCAATTTTTTATATCTGCATCGTTAATGGAGGGATTTGGACTGGTAGCTCTTGAAGCGATGGCAAACTCATCTTTGGTTGTGCTTTCTGATATTCCATCATTTAGAGAAGTGTGCAGTGATGCGCCAGTTTATTTTGATCCTCAATCAATTACCGACATTAAGGATAAAATGGTTTCTGCGTATAAAATGTCAAAAATGCAGAAAAATAATCACGCTGAAAAGGGGATAAGAAGAACTGAGATTTTTTCTTGGGAAAAAATGGCAAGACAAACATTGCAAGTTTATGAAAATTGCTCTCGTTTACGATAGGGTAAATAAATGGGGAGGAGCTGAAAGAGTTTTGCTGGCTTTGCATGAACTTTTTCCTAATGCACCTCTGTATACGTCTGTTTATGATAAAAGTGCTGCCCCCTGGGCAGATGTATTTGACATAAAAACCTCATTTCTTCAGAAAATTCCTTTTGCCAGATCGCGCCATGAATTCCTGGCAGCTTTCATGCCATTTGCATTTGGAAAATTTAATTTTGATAAATATGATCTGGTTATTTCAGTTACTTCTGAGGCTGCAAAAGGAATAAAGACAGGAAAAAATACGAAACATATCTGTTACTGTTTGACACCTACTCGTTATCTATGGAGCGGATATGATGAGTATTTTACCAGTAAGTTTTTTAAATTTTTGACTTACCCTCTTGTTTGGGTATTGAGAAACCTGGATTTGAGATCTGCCAATAAGCCGGATAAGTATGTCGCTATTTCAAAAGAAGTACAAAAGAGAATTAGAAGATACTATCAAAGGGAATCGGATGTAGTCTATCCACCAGTGACCTTGGGGAAGAAAAACGCTTTACGCACAAATCCTAACCCTTCACCCTATTACTTGATTGTTTCACGGCTCTCAAAGTTTACTAGGTACAAAAAAGTTGATTTAGCTGTAAAGGCTGCTAACAAATTAGGAATCTCGCTCAAAGTAGTTGGTGATGGTAATCTAAAAAAAGACCTTGAAGGGATGGCTGGGCCGACGGTTGCGTTTTTAGGAAGATTAAGCGACAAAAAATTGTCGGAGTATTATAAAAATTGTCGTGCACTTATTTTCCCTGGTTTTGAGGATTTGGGGCTTGTGATGATAGAGGCGCAGACGTTTGGAAGGCCAGTTGTTGCTTATGGAAAGGGTGGTGCGCTGGAATTGGTGAACAAAAAAACAGGAATTTTATTTGAGAATCAAACAATAGATTCGTTAGTAAGAGCAATTAAAAAATTTGAAAAGATAGATTTTGATTCAGCAGACTGCATAGAGAATGCTAAAAGATTTGATATGCAAAATTTCAAAAAAGACTTTTTAGCTGTTGTTAATGAGCTTTTTTGATACTATAATAGTTAGAATATATTATGAAGGTTGTAATATTTGCAGGAGGTGTAGGCACAAGATTGTGGCCACTCTCAAGGAAAAATACTCCTAAACAATTCGGTAAAATAATTGGTGACAAATCAACGCTGCAGCTTGCGTATGAACGGGTTGCTCCGATTGTTGATCCTAAAGATATTTATGTATCAACAGGCTCCAGGTACATAAATGTGATTAAAGATCAGCTGCCAAACATTCCAAATGAAAATTTTATTTTTGAACCTGAAATGCGTGATGTTGGAGCAGCAGTTGGCCTAATAGCTGCAATTTTGAATAAAGTCGCCCCTGATGAGCCATTTATTATTCTTTGGAGCGATCAAGTCGTAAAAGAAGAAGAAGTATTTAGGAATGTTTTGAAACATGTAGCTGATATGTTGAATGAAGAAAAGAGCAAAATCGTTTTTATCGCTCATACTTCCCGATTTGCCAGTCAAAATCTTGGATGGATAGAGAGAGGGAATAAAGTAAAGTCATTAAATGGTTTTGATATGTATGAGTTTAAAAGTTGGCATTATAGACCAGAGCCTACTCTTGCTGAAGAATTTCACAAGAGTGAGAATCATTATTGGAATCCAGGATATTTTGGTACAACAGCAAAATTTTTATTTTCTCTTTTCGAAAAATATGCCCCAGAAATGCATGCAAAGTTAAAGGAGCTGGGAGATGCTTATGGAACTAACCGGTTTGAGAAAAAGCTTGAAGAGCTTTATCCTTCACTCGAGAAGATATCTTTTGATAATCTTATTTTAGAGAAGATTGACCCCAGTGATGGGTATGTGATTGGTTCTGATTTTGGTTGGAGTGATGTGGGTGCTTGGGAGTCATTAAAAGAGGCATTGACAGATAGTGAAGAGGAAAATTTAACCAAAGGACGCGTCATGTTGAATGATTCCAGGGATGTTCTGGTTTATAACTATACTGATCAGATGGTTGTTGGCATTGATCTTGAAAAATTCTTGGTAATTAATACCGGGGATGTGCTTCTGGTTTGTCCCAAAGATTCTGTGCCAAAGATAAAAAAGTTTGTTGAAAAACTCAGTGGAACTGAAAATGAAGACTTAATTTAGGATGGCAAAAAGTAAAACTAAAAAAAATGGATTCTACGATATAGAAAAGAGAATAACGGATATATTTTTTTCCATAATCCTCATAATTACTTTTTTGCCGATTATTATCGTTGTTGCAATAGCAATAAAGCTTGATTCAGTCGGTACTATTTTTGCTGATACGCCTGAAAGAGTCGGGATGAAAGGGAAAACATTCAAAATGTATAAATTTCGTTCCATGGTAAAGGATGCACATATTCTTCTCAGAAATGACCCAAAATACAAAGAGCTATATGATACATATAAAAAGGGTAGTTATAAATTAAAAAATGATCCACGTATCACTAGGATAGGTCGTGTTATCAGAAAATATTCGCTTGATGAATTACCACAATTTATAAATGTTCTCATGGGTGAAATGAGTATTGTTGGGCCTCGCGCTTATTATCCTGATGAGCTGACAGAGCAACAGAAAAAGTATCCCTATACAAAAGAGGCAGTGAAAGTAGTGCTTTCAGTGAAGCCTGGCATCACAGGTTATTGGCAGGTTACAGGTAGATCGCAAATAAATTTTGATAAAAGAATCCAGATGGATGCAGATTATGCAAAAAAACGTTCTATTCTGTATGATTTTTGGATCATCCTCAAAACTCCATACGCTATGATTTCAGGTCGTGGCGCTCTATGATTAGGATCAAAATTTTTCTGTCTTGTCAAGTTGACAATAACCTCAATATTTCAGTAATATTAAGATCTGATGGGTGGATTTGATAAGATTGAGCTAGGTAAAAAAGAGGAATCTAGAAAAGATACACTGAGTAGTGGAGGTCAGGATTTTGCCCGCATGCAGAGCGGTACCAGTTTTATGAGTAGAAGAAGTGGGAAAAAGAAATTCAAATTTTCAAGAAAGAAAACCTCAATAATAGCAGGTGTGCTTGCTGCTATCCTGGTGTTGGTAGGAATTCCAGCATATCTTACTTACGATTCTGGTCTTAAGACATATAGGCAAGCAAAGCTGGTTGCAGCAGCCATGGATACTCAGAATGTCGAGCAGGCATCAAAAGAAATTGAAATCACGAGAAAGCATCTTAAAAACACTCAACGCAGTTTTAAATTTCTCATTCCTTTTAAATTTGTGCCTGTTATTGGTTGGTACTATAGTGATTTAGGGCATATGCTAAATGCTGGTTCACATGGGCTTGAGGCAGCAACTGTTGCTACAGATGCAATAAAACCATATGCAGACGTGTTGGGTCTCAAGGGAGAAGGAAGTTTTTCAGAAGGATCAGCAGAAGATAGGATAAAGACTGCTGTTCTGACAATAGGAAAGATTACTCCTGAGGTTGATAGAATAGCTGTCTCTCTTGAGAAAGTTCAGGTCGAGATTGATGAAGTAAATCCTGATCATTATCCTGCGTTTTTGTTTGGTCCGAGTTTTAAATCTCGTCTTGAGAATCTTAAAAAAATAACAGATCAGGGAGTTAGTTTTGTGACAGATGCAAAACCTTTGGTAAAAGTGCTTCCATCGCTTCTTGGTGAGGAGGAACCAAAGAAATATCTAATTTTGTTCCAGAACGACAAGGAGCTTAGACCAACAGGAGGATTTATAACTGCATTTGCTATCTTCAATGTAGATAAGGGTGTTATAAAAATTGAGAGGTCTGATGATATATATGATCTTGATAATTCCATATCTGGTAAGCCTCCAGCACCTGATGCAATTCAGAGATACCTGGCAAACGTATCGGTTCTCAATCTCCGTGACAGTAACGTTTCTCCTGACTTTATAGAGTCGATGGAGACGTTTAATTCTCTTTATGAAAAATCAGGACAAAGCGTTGATGTGGACGGAATTATTGCGCTGGATACAAGTGTTTTGGTGTCAACCATAAAAGTTTTGGATGATCAGGTACAGGCAGGTGGCATGACATTTAATACACAGATTGACGAGCGTTGTGATTGTCCACAGGTTATTTATGAGTTAGAAAATACAATATCCCGTCCTGTAAATTATGTCAAAACAGATCGCAAGAGTTTGATTGGAGAGCTTTTGCAGGCTATTATGACCAAGGCATTCTCATCAAGCCCCAAGATTTATTGGGGACCACTATTTCAGACAATACTTACAGAGGCTGATCAGAAGCACGTACTTGTTTATCTCTACAACAAAGAGGCACAGCAGGGAATCGAGGCACTTAATTATGCAGGGCGCATCAGAGATTTTGAGGGTGATTATCTACACATCAATGAGAGTTCTTTTTCTGGGGCAAAGGTAAATATCTTCCTTGAGGAGGAGGTCGAAAATAAATACGAGGTTGATAAAGAAGGTATTGTTACAAAGACTGTAACTATTACTTATAAAAATCCATACCCTCCGTCTGATTGTAATCTCGAGTCAGGAGGTTTATGTTTGAATGCTGAATATAGGGATTGGTTGAGGATTTATGTACCTCAGGGAAGTGAGTTGGTTGATAGCGAAGGTTCTCAGGTAAAAATAGAAACGTCTGAAGAGTTCGGAAAGACGCTTTTTGAAGGTTTTATTACGGTGAGACCTCAGGGTTCAAAGAAATTTTCTATCACATATAAGCTTCCATTTAAGCTTGAAAAAGGATCACCACTTCCTCTTATGATACAAAAACAGCCAGGCACCCATGGTAATGTATATACAAATGTTGTTAATGGTAAGACTATTGAGACATTTCCTCTCTTGACAGATAAAGAAGCTTTGCTCAAGATATAAGTAAGTAGGGCTTTATTTCTAATGCGTAATTTTAAAACAGAAGGTATTATTATCAAGAGGCGAAATTTTCAGGATCAGGACCGTATTCTGACGATATTTACACCGTTTAATGGCAAGATTTCCGTCCGCGGTACAGGAGTACGCAAGATCACAAGTCGTAGATCAGGCCACATAGAGCTTCTTAACCACAGCATGCTTACTTTATATCAGGGCAAATCCTTTCCTGTGCTTACTGAGGCTGCAACTATCAATAATTTTTCAGAAATAAAAAAAGATCTTGATACCATGGGGTTTGCGTATCATATTTGTGAATTGGTAGATGGTCTGTGTCCTGAGAATCAAGAAAATGTGCAAGTTTTCTCGCTTCTCAAAGATACGCTTATGAGTCTGGAGGCAGATCTGGACAAGAGATCAATTGTCAATGAGTTTGAGATGAAACTTCTTGCCATGCTTGGGTTTTGGAACAAGGTTGATTACGCTCAGGTATTTGATACTCAGAGTTTTATCGAGAACATCCTCGAGCGTCGTCTCAAATCCCGCAGAATCTTCACCAAAATTAACTAATTCAGTCTCAAACATTGACTATCGGGTGTATAATAAAGGCATGAGAGAGAGGGGTTTATCCAGAATTGGTCAGGATCCAGAGCTTAAAGCAACATATGTTTTGCAAGAAGCGTTGGGAGGGTTTGATAGAAAGCTTAGAATGAATCCAGAAAGACGAGAGGGAGAAAGCCCACTAATTAATAATAGAGCTGGCGCAGAGGAACTAATTGGAAAAATAGGCGGAACTGCAGGTTTTATAAAGATTCTCAATGTGGTGGTTTTGAGCGATAGGAAAACTGTTAAAAAATAAGTTTTTACTTCTAAATATTAAAAGAAATAGACTATTATTTCTTCACCCTTTACGCTTGAGCATCAACCCTTTATAATATCCATATGGCATCAGACAAGATGGAAAAGATTGTAGCACTGGCAAAGCGACGGGGATTTATCTACCCTGGATCAGAAATTTACGGCGGGCTTGCCAATACTTATGATTACGGACCGCTTGGCACTGAGCTTCTCAGAAACATAAAAGACCTTTGGTGGAGGATGTTTGTACAAAAACGTTCAGATATAGTTGGTCTTGATGCCAGTCTTATCTCACACCACAAGATCTGGGAAGCATCAGGTCATACTGCAGGCTTTGCCGATGCGATGATAGATTGTAAGAACTGCAAGGCGCGGATGAGAGCCGATCATTTATTAGAAGATTGCATAAGCAAGGGTGTAAATTTTTCTTTATTAAAGCAGACTTTATTGTCTCCAAATAATAAAACATTTAATAATGCTGAAAAGAAAATATTAGATAGTGTTGTTACAACAAATAAGGTTGAAGGATTATCAGTTGAAATATTAAATAAATTAATACTTTTTTTAAAACCAAAATGCCCAAATTGTGGGAAAATTGATTGGACAGATGTTCGCAAGTTTAATCAGCTTTTTCCTGTTCAGCTAGGGATAGTTGAGGGAGATAAAGGTTTGGCTTATCTGAGAGGAGAGACAGCACAGGGAATGTTTATCAATTTCAAAAATGTGGTTGATTCAACAAGAGTAAGACTTCCCTTTGGGATTGCGCAGCTTGGGAAAGGATTTAGAAATGAAATAACGCCAGGTAATTCGGTTTTTCGGACAATTGAGTTTGACATGGGTGAGATTGAGTATTTTTTTGATCCCAAGCAAAGTAACTGGCAGGAATTGTTTGAGGAATGGAAAGCAGAAATATGGGATTTTGTGATTAAAAAGCTGGGAATTGATGAGACCAATCTCCGTTGGAGAGAACACGCAAATGAGGAAAGATCTTTTTACAGCGAGCGGACAATTGACCTGGAGTACAAATTTCCATTTGGCTTCAAAGAACTTTGGGGGCTTGCATATCGTACTGACTATGATCTAACTCAGCACATGGATCTTTCAAAGAAAGATTTGACAATAGTTGATCCTCAGACTGGGATAAAGACTCTGCCTCATGTGATAGAGCCTGCAGTTGGAATTAACCGTTTGCTGCTTATGATTCTGGTAGATTCATATAGAGAAGAAGAAAATAGAGTTGTTCTCCAGATTCATCCCAAGCTTGCGCCATATAAAGTGGCTGTATTTCCGCTTCTTGGTAATAAAGAAGAGTTGATTACAAAGGCAAAAAACGTTTATGATGATTTGAAAAAAGACTTTATGGTGGCATTTGACGATCGGGGGAATATAGGCAAGCGGTACATGAGCCAGGACGAGGCAGGAACGCCCTGGTGCGTGACAGTTGATTTTGACACGCTTGATGATGACACAGTGACAATCAGAGACCGCGACACAGCCGAGCAGGAAAGGGTAAAAATAAAGGATTTGGCTGATTATTTTTCTAAAAAACTTCAATAGAGTCCTATAGCTCTTGAAAAAATGAATTTCTTGAGTTATAATTCGCATAATGAATGCACCGGATAGGCTCTGTGCTTATGCTCCACAAGATGAACGCAATGCCCGTCGTTCATTACTTCCAGCTGTCATTACTATCTACATAAACGAAGCTGTGAAAAGGGCAAGAAGAACACCAGCTGTAAACGAAGTTTTTCAATTTCCATTACGGAATGCTAAGATTGAGGGTATAAATTTTTGTCCAGCCGTTACAAGCACTTTTGCTATTTTTACAAAAGCAGCACATGTATTAGGGGATGGATGGCAGATGAGCGAGATCTTAACAGATGATCAAAGAAATATCCTAGATGGAGCCATAGAATTTGGCGCTGATGTTCCAGACAATCACTTTAAGAATAATTTTTTAACATCATATCCTTTATTTGCTTTAGGCTTGTTACACGAGTTAATATATGCAGGTGAAATAGAAAAACCCGAAACTGTAAGGCAAGTGCTTGAGTTATTGAAAGATACTGATCTGCATGGTTTAATGCGGGAGGGAATGCATACTGCAAGTCGGGTGTGGAGTCAGGAAGCTAAAACAAGTCCGTGGGAAATTTTTCGTAATTTTAGACATTTATATAACTATGGCAAAGAGTCGCCATTTATAATCAATAATGATGGGTCTCGTTCTTTTAAATCGGAGATTACTACTCATCTTCATGCAAAAATGAGGGCAGTAAACCAAAAGGGAGAACGCGCAGCTGTAAGTTGCCCAATTGCAGTTCGGACAATTTACGATATTAGTAACGATCCAAGTTCCTGTGCATACATTAGCGAAGACCAAAGAAGGAGCTTGATTACTCCAGATCCAAAATCAGGTCTTCCTTTGGCAACGCAGAATGAAAAAGGTGCTATCCATATTGAGTTTGATGCGCTAAATGCTTTAAGTGACTTTTTTTTAGAATTTGCTGAAAACGTAATTACGCAAAGAGGCGTACCTGTTCTGATAGATTGTAGAGGATGGCCTCACAAAGATGGCATAATTTATATTGATCAAAATGAATCTGTTCCTTCTGCATTAAAGCATGAGCCTAGGCCTGATTGCCCACTAAATAGCGATGAGAACATAATATTTGGAAATAAGCCTTGTTCTTGCGCAGCTTAGCCTTCAAGTCACCCGTTTGATTCTTTGCACTGTTCGGATGTTTCGTTTCAACCGTCTTGCGTACTCCTTTTTCGAGATACCAACTTTTAACCACGCACTAAGTAACTCTCTTTCTGTTTGAGTAAGTTTCTTGTGTTTCATTTATTCACCTCCCTTCTACCTCAGAAAAGCAAATTGTGCCTTAACAAGAACCTTTAGGGGATGGCGATCGTTTCTAGAACTTGGGCTTTTAAATCTGTAGAATTTACAATGATATAATCATTTCCCAACGCACTGTATTTGTATAATTTCACGATTAAATTATAACAGAAATTTTTCGCTTGACAGGGAGGCAGGATTTAGGATATTCTAAATTATACAAATGTTTGAGAAACTAAAAAAAGATAGAAAAAGCCAAATCGTTGCCGTTATTATAGCGGTTCTTTTATTGGCTAGTGGATATTTGCTTTTTGCAGGTAAATCCGCTCCTGAGCCTGAGGACGAAGATATAGAGACCAATATTATAGAGAAACTCACAGCTGAGGAGCTGGGGCTTACTATGGAAGCAAAACCTGATGGTAAAGCAGTCAAGTTCATTATTGAGAATACAGAAGGAATAGAAACTATAGAATACTCTCTTTCATATGAGGCTGATTCAACTTCACAAGAAATTGCAGAAGGGGGAGATCCTAGGGTAGGCCGTGGGATAATAGGTGAATCAGAAATAGATAACGATACGGAGCCGTTTGAATCAGAGTGGCTTGATCTTGGGTCGTGCTCCAAAAATGTTTGTCGTTATGATTCAGGTGTTGAGTCAGTTGAGCTGACACTCAAGATAGAAAAATCAGACGGAAAAATTTATTCAGCAGAAGCCTCACTGGAGCTCTAAAAGCTTTCTTACATAATTCTTACATTTTCAACACTACATTTTGTACTTTTGGGTATTCGCATACACTAGAGACCCTTTGTTTTTTGTTGACATTAATCATCAAACAGCGCAATATATAAAAGTAGTCCAAAATAGGAAAAAGTAGTCCTCTGCAAATGCAAAGCAGATTTATTTTGGCTAAATATAGAGGCAGGAATATGTTAATAGGACAACATGATGGCAAGGTTAGCAATAAACATCAAACAGCATTACCCAAAAAGTTCAGAAAAGAACTTGGAGATAGGCTGATTATTACAAAAGGATTTGAGAATTGTTTGATAATTGTGTCTGAAAAAAGCTGGAAGACGCTTTTGGAAGGTACAGAGGGAAGACCTTTTACACAGAAAAATACAAGAGAGTTGCAGAGATTTTTGCTTGGAAACGCGACAGATGTTGATCTTGATGCAAAAGGAAGATTTGTGCTTCCTGAATACCTGAGGAGGTTTGCAGGGCTTGAGACTGAGATAATTTTTGCAGGAATTGAGAGATTTGTTGAGGTTTGGGACAGAAAGACTTGGGATGCGCATCAGAAGTCATTGGGAGAGAGTATAGAAACAATAGCAGAAAAACTGTCTAACGAAAAAGATTTATGAATTATGACAAAGGACAGGACAACTTTCATAAAAGCGTACTTTTAAAAGAAGTAATAGATTATTTAAGAATTAAAAAAGGAAGAAAGTATATTGATGCGACATTGGGTGGAGGAGGACACACAGGTGCAATATTGGAAAAAGGGGGTATTGTTTTGGGCCTGGATATTGATCATGACGCACTTAGATACGTTAGAAAAAATTTCCAATTCGCAATTTCCAATCTGCAATTGAAGATTTCGAAAGGGAATTTTAGAGAGATTGACAAAATAGCAATTGAAAACAGTTTTGACAATGTAGATGGAATCATATTAGACCTTGGGGTTTCCAGTTATCAGTTGGATACCGCTTCTAGAGGGTTTAGCATAAAAAATGCTGGCCCTCTGGATATGCGGATGGATAAAGATTTGTCCATTAGCGCATATGATCTGATAAAAATTTTAACAAAAAAAGAATTGTATGAATTATTTAATAGATTTGGTGAAGAAGTTAATGCTCGTGCCATCTCTGAGGGTATTGTCAGTGCCCGTAAACTAGAAGACATACAGACAACTGATCAGTTGGCAGAAATCGTTAAAAGATCGGTTCGCAGGAGTAACAAAAAAATTCATCCTGCAACGCTTGTTTTTCAAGCACTTAGAATTGCAGTAAATGACGAGTTGGGTAGTCTGATGACAGCACTGCCGAAAGCATTTGAACTCTTGGGTTCAAAAGGTAGATTAGCAGTTATATCTTTTCACTCGTTGGAGGATAGGATCGTCAAACAGGAGTTTAGAAAATGGCATGAAATAGGAAAAGGAAAGATAGTAGCGAAGAAGCCAGTTATGGCAAGTAGTCTGGAGATGGAAAATAATCCACGCTCAAGGAGCGCAAAGTTAAGAGTTATAGAAAAAAATGAATAGACCAATAAAACTAATAATTATAATGCTAACTCTAATTATAGGGCTTTCGATAGTCAAGGTCAGTGTTGAGAATAGCATGTCAACAACAGGAGCTGAATTATCGCACTTGCAGGATGAGGTAGATAAATACAAAAAAGAAAATAGTCTTTTGAAAGAGCGCTATTTAACTAGTGCTTCCCTGACAGAGATTGCTTCAAAAGCAGCAACCACAGGTTTTGCATCCTCAAGCAGCGAAATTAATCTAGCTGGACCCCTTCCGCTTGCTGTAAATAGATAGTGTTGTAATTGATACTGAGTTGAGAGTTGCATCTATTGAATAGTAGACTTGTGTACCACTTGATGCTCGTGGTACTCTTGAAATATATGAATTGGCGCTATAGAATAATCCTTTACTTTTTTCTGTTTGCTTTTTTTCTCGTTGCAGTCAGGCTTTTTTACTGGCAAGTGGTGAGGGCTGAGGAGTTGAGCAACATGGGGCGCGCGCAGTATGGTAGGCAAGTTTTGTTGTCTGCAAAACGTGGGGAAATCAAGACTTCTGATAGCTATTCTATAGCTGCAAATAAAATTTTATATCTTCTTTTTGCTAATCCTAAACTAATTAAAGACAAAGAGGATTTGTCAAAAAGGCTGTCTTTATATATTAATGAGGATGAGGCGACAATCAGTGCAGCACTTAAGTATGAAGATAGATATTGGGTTCCTGTCAAAAGCAAACTAGACAGTAAAATAAAAGAAAAAATTGACAGCTTGAGTCTTCCAGGTATTGGATTTGAGGAGCAATCTGTGAGGTTTTATCCAGAAGCATCACTGGCTGCAAAAGTGCTTGGATTTGTGGGAAAGGATGAGTATGGTTCAGATAAAGGTTATTTCGGCTTGGAGGGCTTTTATGATCGTCAGCTTCGCGGGAAATCTGAGCTAGCAGTTGTGATCCAAGATGCTACAGGGCGTCCTATTTTGTCTAAGCTTGAGGATGTCTCTGGAAAATCCGATGGGCGCAGCCTAATTCTTCATATGGATAGGAGTATTCAGTTTTTATTGGACGGTATTCTAAAAGAAAGTGTTTTGAAATACGGCGCAAAAGGAGCAATGGCTGCAGTAATGGATCCCAAAACAGGTGGAATTATCGCTATGTCATCACATCCCACATTTGACCCCAGAGAGTATGAAAAGTACTCAGATGATTTCTACAAAAATCCGTTTATTACTGATACTTATGAACCTGGATCTACATTTAAGCCTTTAATTATGGCAGCAGCGCTTGATGCAGGTCTTGTGAAAGCAGATACGAAATGTAATATTTGTGCAAAACCTGTGGAAATAGGAGGATACACTATAGAGACTTGGAATGATAAATATGCTGCAAACTCAACAATGGCAGATGTCATAAAAAATTCTGATAATACAGGCATGGTATTTGTGGGACAAAAACTTGGACTTGATCTGATGATAAGCTATCTTGAAAAATTCGGTTTTGGTCAAATGACTGACATAGATCTTCAGGGTGAGGTAACACCACAAATAAGACCTAGAGATAGTTGGTATCCAATTGATCTGGCAACAGCAAGTTTTGGTCAAGGAATATCTGTTACTCCAATTGAGCTTTTGACTGCATTTTCAGCAATTGCTAATGGCGGTAAGAGAATGGAACCGCATATGGTTGCAAGAATAGAAACACCAGATGGCGAAATTATAGATATTGAGCCGAAAATTTTGAGTCGGCCTATATCAGAACGTGCTGCAAAGATAACAACAGAAATGATGGTTAATGCGGTAAATAATGGTGAGTCCAAATACTTAAAGCCAGAAGGCTATAGAGTAGCTGGAAAGACGGGAACCGCACAGATTCCTGTTGAGGGTCATTATGATCCAAATAAAACTATTGCGTCATTTGTGGGGTTTGCGCCAGCAGATGATCCAGCATTTTTGATGTTGGTTGTGGTTGATAGACCTAGCACGTCAATATATGGATCTGAAACTGCGGCACCGATATTTTTTGAGGCAGCACAAAAGATACTTACGTACTATGGCATATCACCTACAGAATAGAATTATAAATTAGAAATTAAGGGGTAATTGCTTTATAAAATTTTTGCGCCGTTTGGGGTCTTAGATTTTGGTTTGAGTGGCGATGGTATACCATTTTTGCCATCGGCTGCCAATAGCATCCCTTCTGAGAGTTCTCCCATCATCTTGCGTGGTTCTAGGTTGATCACAAAAACGAATTGTCTGTTCTTTAGATTCTGAGGCTTGTGCCATTGTTTTATGCCAGAGAGGATATTACGTTTTCCCTCATCGCCGAAATCAACAGTTAACCTGAGTAGTTTATCAGAGCCTTCTTTTTCGACGCATTCTATAATCGTGCCGACTCTCATATCAAGTTTGGTAAAATCATCAATTGTAATAACCCCCTTCATGAGTTTATTGTAGCACACTATTTAGGAATAACACCTCATATTTTGATATACTATACAGGCTGATTATGTGGCAAAGGGTAAAAAATCATTATCATCTCGGGCAGGCAATCTTAGCAAACCTTTTGTACTGGTTTCCATCAAGGAAGTTGAAAGTAATAGGAGTCACTGGTACAGACGGTAAGACCACTACCTCAAGTATGATTTATCATATTCTTGATAATGCAGGTTATAAGGCTGCGCTAATCTCATCAGTAGGTGCTGTTATAAATAATAATGCATCAGACATTGGTTTTCATGTTACAACTCCCGGTAGGTTTGCTCTTCAGTCATATTTGAAAAAATCCAAAAAACAAGGCGTAGAGTATGTAGTTATTGAACTGACTTCTCACGCGCTTGATCAGTATAGGGCATATGGCATACCAGTTGAAGTGGGAGTTCTCACTAATATATCAAATGAGCATTTGGATTATCATAAGACTTATGAAAAGTATGTGAAGGCAAAAGCAAGACTTTTCAAGATTTCAAAAATTGTTGTTTTAAACAAGGATGATAAATCATATGAAATGGTAAAAAAATATGTAAAAAACAAAAAAGTAATAACCTATGGTCTAGGTAAGAGTTCAGATGTAAATCCGAGTAATTTTTTATTCAAAGTAAAACTTATAGGGAAGTTCAATATGTATAATAGTCTTGCAGCAGTATCAGCATTAAGATCTATAAAAATGTCTGATGCTCAGATTAGAAAGGGGATTGAGAGCTTTAGGCTCCCTGCAGGTCGACAAGAAATAATATACGACAAAGAGTTTTTAGTGATAAATGATTTTGCACATACTCCAAATTCTTTTTTGAGTGTTATTCCTGAGATAAAAAAACTTTCTAAAGGTAAGCTCATACATGTTTTTGGAGCTGCTGCAAAAAGAGATACCTATAAACGCTCAGAAATGGGAAAAATATCTTCGGAAAGTGCAGACATAATAATTTTGACAGCAGAAGATTCAAGGGGTGAAAGTGTTGAGGAGATTAATAAAGAGATAATTAGTGGTATTAAAAATTTGGAATTCGAAACTATCAACTTGAAACAATTTAAAAATACTCAAATACAAAAAAATAAAAAATATGTTTTTAGCATTCCAAACAGAAAAGAAGCGATAAAATTTGCTATAGCTATTGCTCAAAAAGGTGATGTAGTTCTACTAACAGGAAAAGGACACGAGAAGTCAATTAATTATGGTAGAGGTGAGGAACCGTGGAATGAAAGCATGGTTGCCCTTGAGGCAATAAAGCAAATAAGAACAAAAGGTTAATTGAATATGGATATTTTTAAATTTAAATTACTTGAAAAAGAATCTGACATAAAGCATGGTATTTCGACTAAGGCCTTTGGAAGTATGAAGAAATCTGACAATTCCTTGAGTAGAAAAAATATTGAAAGTTTTCTTGAAAAATTAAATATGCCAAAGAACGCAGTTTGTATGCATCAGGTGCATGGATCACGAGTAGGAGTTGTAGAAAATAGTCAAGTATGGCAGATCCAGGATGTTGACGGATTGATAACAAATAAAAAAAATATTCCACTCTGTGTAGTTGTGGCTGATTGTTTGCCTTTATTTTTTTATGATAGAAAAAAAGAAGTAATAGGAATAGGACATGGTGGCAGAAGGGGAATAGAACTTGGACTTGTTGAAAACATGATAAGCAAAATCAGATCAGAGTTTGGGTCAAGCCCTGCGGATATAGTAATTGGTATAGGACCTGGGATTGAACAAGAATGTTATGAGGTTGATGGTGTTTTTATGGATTTGCGGAAAATAGTAATTGATAAGCTTTTGCTTGCAGGAGTTGAAAAAGGGAATATCGAAAGTATGGATATGTGCACAAAAGATAACCCCGAGCTTTTTTATTCATACCGTGCAGGGGACGTTTTCAAGCGGTTTATAGGAATTATTTCGCTAATATGAAAAAATTAAAAATACATTTTACAGGAATAAAAGGAGTTGGCATGACGCCTCTAGCAATTATTGCAAAAGAAGCAGGTTTCTCAGTAACAGGCTCTGATATCGGTGAGGAATTTATAACCGATAAGGCTTTGGAAACAGTCGGTATTCATGTAAACAAAGGGTTTGCAGAAGAAAATGTAGGAGAATCTGACCTCCTAATTACAACAACAGCACATGGTGGATTAAATAATCCTGAGGTAGTTTTTGCAATATCCAAAAATATAAAAGTTGTTACACAGGGTGAAGCTGTTGGTTTATTTATGAAAGGCGAAATATTTGGAAAAGAGTTTAGGGGAATTTCAGTTGCTGGTACACATGGCAAGACAACTACAACTGGTATGATAGCAACTATTTTTAAATCAGCAGAATATGACCCTTCTTATGTGATAGGCACTGGAGATGTGGGTTCGCTAGGACTACCAGGGCATTTTGGAAAAGGTAAGTATTTTATAGCGGAGGCAGACGAGTATGCTGTTGATCCCAAAAATAATAAGACAGCTAAATTCCTTTTGCAAAAACCAAACATTGCTGTAATCACAAATGTAGAGTTTGATCATCCAGACATCTACTTATCTATAGATGAGTTGAAAAGCGCCTTTTCTGTATTCGCAAATCAGGTAACCGAAAAAGGTGTGCTTGTCGTGTGTGGTGATGATCACGAAATAAAAAGTTTGTCAATAGAAAATAAAAATAAAGTAATTACATATGGATTTAATCTAGAAAATGATTATGTAATAAAACGCGTTAGCCCTTCAGGAGATAGCACTTTTTTTTGGGTTAGTGTAGGGGGTGCTGATTTAGGAGAATTTATGATCGGTGTTGCTGGTGAGCACAATGTGCAAAATGCTTTGGCGTCAATTATTGTTTCGCTTGAGTCAGGTCTTTCAATTGATGAAATAAAAAAGGGAATAAAAAAGTTTGTTGGTTCAAGAAGAAGACTTGAATTTATGGGTATGCTTGGAAGCGGAGCTTTGGTTTATGATGACTATGCTCATCACCCGACTGAGATAAAAAAGACGTTATCATCCTTAAAGCTTAGGTATCCCAGAAAAAAGATAATCTGTATCTTTCAACCACATACATATTCTCGTACAAAAAAATTGTTTGATGAGTTTATTAGATCATTTTCAGGTGTTGAAACCGTATTGGTAACAGATATATATACATCTCTAAGAGAGGAGCCTGATTCGTCTGTTTCTTCAAAAATCTTATGTGAAGAAATAAATAAGTTTAACAAGGAGGCTATCTACCTCCCATCACTTTCTGATGTGATAAAATATCTCGATAAAACAAAGCCTCGCTCAGATAATATTATTGTCACAATGGGTGCAGGAGACATATATAAAATTCATTCTGAATTAAGTTTTGAATAAGTATGGAAAAGTTGATTATAAAAGGAGGTAATAGATTAACAGGAGAGGTGAGGGTGTTGGGTGCAAAGAACGCAGCGCTTAAGGCGCTTGTTGCTGCCTGCATGACAGAAGAGAGGGTGATCATTAGAAATGTACCTCTGATTGCAGATGTTTTTGTAATGATTGAGATAATGAGGGATCTTGGCGCAGTAGTATCCATGAAAGGGCATGCTGTTGAAATAGAAATGAAAAAGTTTTCATCCTCTACAATACCTCTTGATAAAGCAGTTCTTGCCCGTACATCATCTATGTTTTTAGCACCACTTCTATCTCGGGTTGGTCAGGCGAGTATACCAAATCCAGGAGGATGCAGGCTTGGTGCCAGACCGATAAATAGAACTATTGATGGGGTAAAAAAACTAAATGTTGACATAGGCTATTATAGTGAAGATGGTTATTTTCGTTGCAAAACAGATGGTTTGAGGGGTGCACTTTATACTTTCCCTAAAAATACACATACAGGAACAGAGACAATGATACTTTCTGCAGTACTAGCAAAGGGTAAGACCATTCTTCGAAACGCTGCTGAAGAACCAGAGATTGATGATCTTATAAAGCTGCTCAATAAAATGGGAGCCAAGATAAAAAGAACTGCACCAAGGGAGATAACGATAGATGGGGTTGAGAAGCTCAATGGAACAGAATATGAGATTGGCCCGGACAGGATTGAGGTAGTTACTTTTGCGATCGCTGCTATTTTGACTAAGGGTGATATCTTTGTAAAAGACGCACAGGGGGCTGAGATTGGTGATTTTTTAGCAAAATTGAAAAAGACAGGCGCAGGTTTTGAGATTAAAAATGATGGGATAAGATTTTACGGCAATGGCACACTCAAGGCAACTGATATTACAACAGGAATCCACCCTGGTTTTTTGACTGATTGGCAGGCACCATGGGCTGTTCTTATGACGCAGGCAGATGGGGAATCCATAATTCATGAAACAGTTTTTGAAAATAAACTTGGCTACATAGCTGATCTTAAAAAGATGGGCGCCAACGCAAAGCTTTTTAATCCTGAAGTAAAAGACTCTGAAAACATATATAATTTTAATTTGGAGGATGATAGTCCTGAGTACTTTCACGCAGTTAAAATAAAAGGACCTAAAAAACTTCATAATGCCGTGATGACAATGCACGATATCCGAGCTGGGGCTGCAGTAGTTCTTGCGGCATTGATAGCAAGTGGCACCTCGACAATTTTTGGGGTTGAGAAATTAGATCGTGGATATGAAGTATTGGATAAAAGACTTGAGATGCTTGGTGCAGAAATAAAGAGAGTTGAGGAGGAATAATTTATGAAATTAGCACAAAATAGAAACCTAGGTGCAATTATATTAGCTGCAGGAAAAGGAAAAAGAATGAACTCGACTGACAAGAATAAAGTTACACTTTCTCTTGTCGATAAACCAATAATTCTGCATATTGTAAAATTTATGAAAAAGCTTGCAGCATCAAGTATTGTAGTGGTGGTTGGTTTTGCGAAGGAATCAGTTATGAAAGTTCTGGAAGGTGAAAATGTGATTTTTGCAATACAAAAAGATCTTCTTGGTACAGGTCATGCAACAAGAGTGGCGCTTAAGAAATTACCCAAAAATATCACAGATGTGATTGTTGTTTATGGAGATGACGGAGTAATATATATAGATAAGCACCTTCCGATAATCAATAGTCTTTTTGAAAAACATTTTCAAACAAATTCGGAGTTTAGTTTTTTAACGATTGAAAAGGATGATCCAACAGGACTTGGGAGAATAGTAAGAGACAAAAAGGGCAAGCTGCAGGAAATTGTTGAGGAAAAAGATGCAGATCTTGAGCAAAAGAAAATAAAAGAAATTAACCCTGGTTGTTTTATTTTTAAAGTTTCTTTCCTGAACAAATATTTGCCAAAATTAGAAAAAAGCAATGCAACAGGTGAGTATTATTTAACCAGTTTAATAGATGTTGCAATAAATAACATGGAGAAAGTAGAGACCCTAAGAGGAGGAAAGATGGTTTGGCGTGGTGTAAATACGCGGGAAGAACTTGAAGAAGCAGAAAGGCTGTATCGATCTTATTTGAAAGATCGCTAGCAAATGAGGTATAATAGATAGGTATGGAGCGATTTCTCGGGCTTATTATATCATCAGCAGTAATTACAGCTATCCTGCTTGTGCCATTTATTGATTTTCTCTACCGCATTAAGCTGAGGCGTGCAAATCAAACCACCAAAGATATTTTTAATAAAAGAACACCTATTTTTGATAAATATAATGCATGGAAGGTGGGAACTCCATTTGGCGGTGGCATATTGATTGTTCTTATTGTAACCATCTGGACATTTTGGGCTTATGGTGTCTTTAATACCAGGGTTGTTCCATGGGAACTTTTTGTTATCTTCTTCTCATTTATAAGTTTTGGTCTGTTGGGATTTTATGACGACTTCAAAAAATTGGTAGGAGGCAGTGAGGGATTTTTCGGTCTTAGATTCAGATATAAATTTATTATTCAGATAATACTTGCGCTTATTATCTCAACTGTTTTTTATTTTCAACTTGGTTATGATTTTATATTTATTCATGGTTTTGGGCAATTACCTCTAGGTTTTCTTTTCGTTCCATTTGGCGCACTTGTCATAGTTTCTTTTGTTAATGCATTCAATATTACAGATGGTTTAGATGGTTTGGCATCGGGTCTTTTTTTCATCTGCCTTGCTGCATTTCTGGTTATAAATTCTGCGCAAATTGACGAGTCACTGGGCATGTTTATATCTGTGATGATGGGATCAGTTATGGCGTTTTTATATTTTAATATTTATAAGGCTAGGATTTGGCTAGGAGATGTAGGATCGCTTTCGCTTGGTGCAGCACTCGCTGTGATTGGTCTTCTGACTGGAAAGGTTTTGGCATTGGTAGTAATAGGCGGTGTGTTTGTAATTGAAGCAGGGTCATCTCTTATCCAGCTTCTTGGTAAGAAATATCTTGGTCGCAAGATTTTTCCTGCCGCACCGTTACATCTGTACTTGCAAAAAAGGGGTTGGGAGGAGCCCAAGATTGTTATGCGCGCTTGGCTCGCAGGATTTTTCCTGGCAATTTTAGGTATTTTTGTTGCGTTTATTAGATGAGAAAAATTGAGCTTGCCCACCTTGTTGTTTTGGTGCTTGTAACCCTTTTTGGGCTGCTTATGGTGTATGATTCCTCATCGGTTATTGCATTTGAACAATTTGGTGATAAATATAATTACATAAAAGATCAGTTAGTATGGGCAATGATTGGTTATACTGGGTTCATATTTTTTTACTTTTTTGACTATCGCAAACTTTTTAACTTCGCATTACCCGCACTTCTTGGTGCGTTAGTTCTGCTGTTTTTGGTTTTTATCCCTGGAATCGGATCGGAAGCTAAGGGTGCAAGTCGTTGGATAAATATCGCATCATTTAGGTTGCAGCCTGCAGAATTCGTAAAACTATCACTCGCTTTATATTTTGCAGCATGGTTTTCTCAAAAAGAAAAGGGTAGATTTCTGGCTTTTTCTCTTCTCCTTGGAGCCATACTTCTTCTCGTGATGTTGCAACCGGATATGGGAACCGCATCGATTATACTCGTTGAGGCGATAACTGTTTATTTTCTCTCAGGAGGAAGCCTTCTTTATTTTGCTGCTGCGATTCCCGTGATCTTAGGAGGAGGTTATTTGCTTATCAAATCAGCTCCATACAGAGCTGCGCGTCTTGCAAGTTTTTTGCAAGTTGATAGATCAATTGAGGATGCTTCATACCACGTACGCCAAATACTTATTGCTCTTGGGTCTGGTGGTTTATTTGGTTTGGGGGTTGGGAATTCGATTCAAAAATATTCGTATCTCCCAGAAAGTGTGACTGATTCAATTTTTCCTATTATCGCAGAAGAATTTGGATTTGTAGGTTCTTTGATTTTGATCTTGGCACTAATGTTTATTGTCTGGCGTGGGTTTTATATCGCTGCAACAGCGCGAGATAAATTTGGTAAACTTCTGGCTGGTGGAATTATGTCATTTATTGGTGCACAAATTCTCATAAACCTGGCAGCTATGACGATCTTGCTTCCTCTGACAGGCGTGCCTCTTCCATTCATTTCCTATGGCGGATCAGCTCTCATCGTTAACCTCTCGGCAATGGGAATAGTCTTTAACATCTCTCGCCAATCTCATTATTAGATTAGATAAACTCCTTCTCAGTTGATATAATCCAAGTATGAAGTTGTTGATTGTTGCAGGGGGTGGGGGGCATTTTGCCCCAGCACTCTCCGTTATAGAAAAGCTCCCCAAAGATTGGGATTTGCTTCTTGTTGGGCGCAAGTACTCGTTGGAGGGGGATGCAGCACTGTCCCTAGAGTACCAGACTGCTGAGCGGATGCATATACCTTTTCGCATGCTTACAACTGGTAGGATACAACGGAAGCTTACACGTCATAGTTTACTTTCTCTTCTCAAGACTCCCATTGGTATGGTTCAGGCCTTGAGCATATTGAGAGATTTCAAACCCGACGTCGTTTTGTCATTTGGAGGATATGTTGCAGTACCATTGGTTCTTGCTGCGCATTTTTTGAGAATTCCTATCATTATTCATGAGCAGACATTTGGTGCAGGACTTGCCAATAAAATTTCCAGCCGTTTCGCTGACAAAGTTTGTATATCTTGGGAGGAGTCTCGTAAATATTTTCCTAACGGGAAAGTTGTGGTAACAGGAAATCCTGTTCGAAAATTTCAAATTTCAAATTTCAAATTTCAGTAGACCTGCCACTTCTTTATGTAACAGGGGGGAGTGCCGGGGCGCATGGAGTTAATGTTCTTATCGAGGGGTGTCTAGAAGTGCTCCTTAAAAATTACAATATTATTCACCAGACAGGTGATGCACAAGAGTTTAAAGATTTTGATCGACTTAAAAACCTGAAAAACACATTGCCGAAAGATTTGCAAGAAAGGTATTTTTTAACAAAATTTGTAGACCCACAGGATATTTCAGGAATTTTGGAAAAAGCGGATCTTGTGATAAGTCGTTCGGGGATAAATACGGTAACTGAAATCCTTTATTTTGGAAAACCATGCATTTTGATACCACTTCCTCATAGTCAGGCTCAAGAGCAAGAGATAAATGCTAGATTTGTTCAGGATCAAGGTCTTGGATTGGTGGCAGATCAGGGTAGCTTAAATCCAGAAAAATTAACAGCCATTATCCAGACGGTTTCAGGAAATCTTGATAAGTATAAGAAAGCTGCAAAAAAGACGAAAAGTTTAATCAAAGAGGATGCATCTGATAGGATTATAAGTGTTGTTAAAAAATGCGTGAAAAAATAAAAAGAAAAAAAAATTTAAGAAAAAATCAAAAATTCGAAAAAGTATTTATTATTATTGTTGTTGTCGTATCAATCGTTTTGGGAATAGGTAGCTTTTTTTTATTTCAACAAATTAACAGTAGTTATAAATACCTCAGTCCCCTTGCAAACAGTTCTTCGATGACAGATGAATCAAGAGAAGTTAAAAAAAGTCAGGTAGAAGAATTGCTTTTGAAACAAAAAATAAAGTTTGATAGTGTGTCTGCATCAAGTAGCGCGATAATTGTGCAGTTTGAGGATGATTCTGTCGCGATTTTGTCAACTAAAAAAGAGATGAAAAAACAAATATCCTCTTTACAATTCATACTTACTAGGCTTACAATGGAAGGTAGGTCGTTTACACGACTTGATATGCGTTTTGACAAGCCAGTCATACGTTAGTTTTTTTGTTATGAATGATGGAAAAATAATAGTCGGAATTGACGTTGGGACGTACAAGATAGTAACTGTAATAGCACGAGTAACAGAGGATTCTATCAATGTGCTTGGTGCATCTGAAGTCAAATCACAGGGAATTAAAAGAGGCCAGGTAGTTGACATTGAAGAAGCGGTAGTTGCTATAAATAATTCACTGGAAGGTGCGGAGCGAATGGCTGGATATAGTGCTTCGCATGTAATTGTATCCTTGAGTGGTTCACAAATTGAATGTCAAAATTCTCGTGGGGTTGTGGCTGTCTCGACGCCAGAGGGTGAAATAACAAGTGCAGATCTAGCGCGGGTAATAGATGCTGCAAAAGCCGTATCTGTCCCATCTACTCGTGAGATAATTCATGTTCTTCCCAGGAGTTTCATAGTTGATGGCCAGGAAGGCATCAAAGATCCTGTTGGGATGTCAGGAACTAGACTTGAGGTTGATACCCATATCATTACTGCAAATAGTGTCTCAATCCGCAATCTGGAAAAGGCTTTTTCAGAGGTGGGTGTTGATGTTGATAGTTTTTCTCACTCAGGTTATGCCAGTTCTCTTGCAACACTTTCCGATACTGAGCGTGAGCTTGGGGTAGTATTGGTTGATATGGGAGCTGGAACTACAGATATTTCTATATATGTTGATGGGTCTGTTGCCTATTCATCAGTACTCGCAATAGGCGCGCGTCACGTTACAAATGATTTGGCTATAGGGCTGAGGATCTCGATTGAGTCAGCTGAGAGAATAAAGCTTTTCCTGTCAGAGGCTACCTCAGGTAGAAAAGTAATTCGCGTTGGGGATGAAAAAGAAGATGAAGAGGGTCATCAATCAAATCCTGATGAGATAGATCTTACATCTTTAAATCTTTCAGAAGAGATACGTAAAGTCTCAAAAAAAACTTTAGTAGAAGGCATTATCAGGCCTAGGCTAAATGAGATTTGTACGATGATAGGTATGGAGATCAGAAAATCAGGTTTTGGAGGACAGACGCCTGCTGGGGTTGTGATAACGGGTGGGGGTGCACTCACGGTTGGTATCAAGGAGGCAGCGCGTCGTACTCTAGCTATGCCAGTGAGGATAGGTGTTCCGACTGAGGTAAAAGGTATTATTGACGAGGTGCAGCATCCTGCATTTTCGACAAGCATCGGTCTTATCCGTTACGGTGCCAGTAACGTTAGGGCTTCCAAATCTTCTTTCCACTTGCCAATTCCTGGTGTATCCAAACTCGGCGGACAGAAATTTTTCAAAAAAGTTCTCAACCTCATAAAATCATTTATACCTTAGATTTTCCTATATTTTTCTCTATTGCATTTGGTATCCACATCTGGTAGGATTTGGTCAAACTAAACACTATATGTTAATTCGTCCTCAATCAACAAATTCTGCCAAAATAAGAGTTGTCGGTATTGGCGGTGGGGGTACCAATGCGATTAATTCTATGATTGCCAATAGTTCCATAAGTGGTGTTGATTTCGTCGCTATCAACACAGACTCCCAAGCACTTCTTTTGAACAAAGCCGATTCCAAAATCCAAATAGGTGAGAATATTACCAAGGGTCTCGGATCAGGAGGAGATCCAGAGATGGGAAGACAAGCAGCTGAAGAATCAGCAGAAAAAATAAAGAATATGCTTGAGGGATCAGACATGGTTTTTCTCACAGCAGGTATGGGTGGAGGAACAGGGACAGGAGCAACATCTGTTGTCGCCAGCATTGCAAAGGAAATAGGAGCACTGACAGTAGTTGTTGTAACCAAGCCGTTTCTTTTTGAAGGGACTCGTCGCATGGTTACAGCAGAAGAAGGTCTGGAGAGTCTTAAGGACAAAGCAGACACACTCATAGTTATTCCTAACCAGAGAATATTAGATGTGGTGGACCGTAAGCTCTCGCTTCTGGATGCATTCAAAGTGGCTGATAGCGTACTTACACAGGGAGTTCAGGGAATATCAGAAATAATTACACAACCAGGACTTATAAATGTTGATTTTGCTGACGTACGCACGATTATGTCTGATGCTGGATCATCATTGATGGGGATTGGGTCTGGAATTGGTGAGAACAGAGCAGAATCAGCAGCGCGTGCAGCTATTTCAAGTCCGCTACTTGAGCTTTCTATGGATGGAGCTCGTGGGGTTCTTTTCAACATAGTCGGTGGTGAGGATCTAACCATGACAGAGGTTGATGAGGCAGCAAAGATTATTTCCAATGCAGCAGATCCAGATGCAAATATTATATTTGGTGCAACTATTGACGAGACCATGCATGACCAGATCCGCATCACGGTGGTGGCAACTGGATTTGACCAGAACAAACAGCGACTGCAACAGTTCATGGTAGAACAGCCTGATCCACAGGTAGTCAGAAATCAACAGGGAGCAAATCAAAACCAGAACCCATCCCAACAGGCAGTAGGTGAAAATGGGTCATCTGAGGATCAGGATTCTGGTAATAATGGAGATCCAGTAGTTACTAAAAAAGAAGAAAGCACAGAAGACGATTGGGACATCCCCGCATTCCTGAGGCAAAGGAATTAGCTTAGTTCTTCAATCAGGCTTTTGTGCCCCAAGCTTATCCAATATTCTGTTTCTTTAGTATCGTTCCTGTTTATATACTTTTCTTGGTAACCTCCGAGGAGCTCCATTGCAACACCAGCTACTGTGTAATCGTATAGCCATTTTCGTTCCTGTGGAGTTAATTTATTAAATTTATCATACTCATTTGCTATTAGCTCTATGCGGCTTCTCAGTGTCATTACGCTATTGTCATCATGCATGAGATTTGCTGCTATTACTGCAATTTCTTGAATTCGTGGATACCAGTTAGCTACAGAAAAATCTAAAATATAAATATCTCCTTTTTTGCTCTTCAAGACATTCGCTTTTGTAAAATCTCCATGGACAAATGCATGTGGTAAATCGTCAGCGGGGATTGACTTATATCTTTTTATTGTTTGTTCTACGAGAGGTATGTCTTCTGGTTTTAAGTATTGTTTTGTTTTATCAAACAGTATTTGAATATTTGGGATTGCCCAACTATCGAAAATATATGTTGGTTTGTAGTCAATTTTATTCACTTTTGCAGCTTGTTCAATAATTGATTTTCTTTCTTCATTATTTGGGGGACGATTTAGCTCAAAAAAAGTATTCCCATCTATATAATCCATTAATATAAGATTTAATCCGTTTGCTTGTTTGTCCGAATAAACAATACCACCATCGTGTTTTTGGAGGAGAGATGGGTGATTAACTCCAGAGGCGATTGCCCGTTCCATGATGGTGGTGTATCGATCTATATCCTCTGGAGTTCTGTCTTTCTGAAAGATTTTTGCTAGGTATTTATCTTTCCCTACATATATTATGACATTGCAGTCTTCATATCCAACTTCAATAACAGAAAAATCATCAGGTATTCCTATCGTATACGCTTTACTAAGTCTGTTGATAACTGGTTTGAGGTCTCCTGAATAATTAAGTCTATTTATAGGCGTTCTTTTATTAATTTTTCCTGTCATAGTGTAATTATATCAAGATATACTTAAATTATCTAACGGGAAGACATTTGTTATAATTAATCCGATGAAGAATAACATTTTATATATCCTAACAGGGAGGTCGTCTACTGGGAAATGATGCTACTCACCCAGACCCGAGTGATGAAGGCGTATCAATGGAGGAGGCAAGGGACGTAATACAATTTTTAGATTATTTAACTGAATATCTTTTTGACCTTCCCAAAAGGATTACTGATTATAGAAACCGATCGGAAAGAGAATAAAAATATCTCATAATAAATTAGCTAGCCTTGAGAGAATTTTAATCTATATAATTTAGCCTCAAATATATGTCGTACTAGCTCCATTATGCGACATAAATTAGGAATGCGAATAAATACTTTGTTTACAATATTACTTCTGAAAAGAGACAGCAATGATGATATAATTTGCTAAATGTCCATACAGAAACAAGTAAAAATAAATAATGCTAGCGTAGAGCAAGCTGGCTTATCAAGAGATTTTTCAGCAGACATAGCGGAATTCATTTGGAATGGATTCGATGCAGGAGCAAGTGAGGTAAGAATTGCTTATATAATAAATGAAATTAAAGGGGTAGAATCTTTATCTATTGAAGATAACGGAGAGGGAATTGATTACTCTACAATAGAGAAAACGTTTGGAATTTTATTAGACTCAAGTAAGAGTTCTCTTGCGGGATCATCATCATACGTTCACGGCAAAAGAGGAATTGGGCGTTTTTCTTTTAAGTATTTTGCTCACATTGCAGAATGGATTAGTGTTTTCAAAAAGGATAATAAAAAATATCGTTTTTCTATTAAAATCTCAGCAGACAATAAAGAAAAGTATTCTATATCAGATGATCTGGAAGATGTTAAAGATGTTGACATTTCTACCGGATGCAGGGTGAACTTTTCAGTTCTTAACGATTCTTCCGTTAATGAGTTAGTCACCCCTTCATTCATTGAATCATTGAGGAGAGAATTCGGTTGGTATCTTCATCTGAATAAAGAACGAGGGTTTAAGCTGTTTATAAATGATAAGGTTTTGGACTATGAATCAAGCATTATAGATAGTGACGAAAAGAAGGTAAAAATATCTCATGGTAAAGAATCCTATATCTTTGGCTTAAATTATATTGAATGGAAGAAGAATACAGGAGATGATTATTATTATAATTATTTTCTAGACACAAACTATATAGAAAAAGGCAAAAAAACAACCTCGTTCAATAAAAATGGGATTAATTTTCATCATAGCGTTTATATAGTTAGTAGTTTTTTTGAAAATTACAGTCCATCATCAAACAAGCAGGAAAATAAAAGTAGTTTGTTTGAAGACGATTTTATTTTTAAGGAGCTTAATAAGGAGCTGCACCTTTTCTTACAAGAAAAACAAAAGAAATTTATAAATAGAAATGCGGAAATTTTAATACAGGAGCTTGAACAGGAAAAAGTTTTCCCTGAATTTGAAAATAATGAATTAGGAGAAGACAGAAAAAGAGAATTTGTTAACTTAACAAAATCACTTTATCGTTTAGAGCCAAAGTTATTTATAAAGGTGAGCCCCTTACAAAAAAGATCGTTTCT
The DNA here is from genome assembly GCA_029260965.1 of Candidatus Levyibacteriota bacterium. Lineage (GTDB taxonomy): Bacteria > Patescibacteriota > Microgenomatia > Levybacterales > UBA12049 > JAJDCH01. Next base: position 489,039 of record JAJDCG010000001.1, read on the forward strand.
TTCTTTTCTAAAACTTTCGATTGACTCAAATGAAAGAGAAAATGTAGTAAAAATTATTGAATCTATTGTTGATATGACAGCAGAAGAAAGGGCAGAGCTTGCAAAAATATTGCAAGTTACAACTTTAAGCAATATAGTTTATGTTATGAAAGATATTGTAGGTAGAATAAAAAATGTAGAAATACTTAAAAGCCTAGTTAATGATTTTGAAAAGTATACTAACGAAAGAGATAATATTCAAAAAATAATGGAGAAATGTTTCTGGTTATTTGGAGAACAATATACTGTTGTTTCATCAGACAAGAGTTTTACCTCGGCTTTGCAGAAATATTACATAGACATATTGAATGAAGATTTATCTCATGAATTAAAATTATCTCTAGATCATAAGGATAGTAAAAAAAGACCAGACCTATTCCTTTGCAGGCAATATCCCCTCACCCAGACGCCTACACGCCTTTCTGAAGACAATATAATTATAGAATTAAAAAGACCAAGTGTAGATATAGGCATTACTCAAATGAGGCAATTAGAGGATTATATGGATTTTATAGTTAAGAGTTCAAATTTTAGTGGCACAATTCGCAACTGGAAATTTTATATTGTTGGTAAAAATTTAACAGGTGAGGTACAAGCTCGTGTTGATGAGAATAAAAATAAAGGAGAAGAGCAATTTCTTTATCTAAGAATAAAGAATTTTGCTATATATGCATTGAATTGGGATGATTTATTCCAGTCATTTAAGTTAAAAGCTGGATTTATCCTTAGCAAACTAGATATAAAAACAGAAGTGATAATTGATGAATTAAAAAAGGAGAATATATCGCCGGCAGGCATGCCTGATTATTTGACAAAAATAGTATCTAATGAGAAATCTGTTTCTTCTCCTCCCGCAAATCCTATGTAATTAGTGTTCGGATAGTTTAGTATTGACTTAGATGTTTTTCTCTGTTAAATTCTACTTGTACTTTGATGACATAGAAAGGCTATTTATTCAAAGGTGCTTTTTGGAAAACCTGAAGCGAGACATGGGGTTTGTCTATAAAATCCCCGCATTTCTAAGACAGAGAAATTGAGCTTTACTTCCCCCGGGGTTTTTTGGTGATAGGGAGTTCTATTGTGAATGTCGATCCTGCTCCTTCACGGCTTTGGATTTTTATATTTCCACGATGTGCCTTTATTATTTGTGACGTGATATAGAGCCCGACACCCAGGCCTTTGTGTCCGTTGGCATTTCCACGTTCAAATCTTTCAAAAATCCGTTCCTTTTCATCTGTAGGTATACCTATTCCCTGATCAATAACTGTAATATACGCATTTGATCTACGTTTTTCAGTTCTTATTTCAATGGGTTTCCCCTCGCCATATTTGATTGCGTTTGCGAGCAGGTTGCTTATAGCTTGTTCAATTCTTAGTTTGTCCCAGTAGCCATTGATTGGTCCCTTGATATCCAATTTTATTTTATATCCATCATGTTTGATTTTTTCACTAAATCTATCTGCTACATCTTTGGTTAGTTTCGCAATGTCAATTTCTTCCTTTTCCAGGCTCAGCTTGCCTGTTGTGATGAGAGAGACGTTGAGAAGATCGCTTATCATACGTGAGAGACGAAGCGATTGTTGCTCAGTGCTTTCAAGCATTTTCATCAGCTTGGCAACGGAGAAATTGGCAAGTGAGACACTTTTTATATTATGTAGCGCAGTCTGGAGCTGGAGGAGCATAGCTGAGAGCGGTGTTTTGAGTTCATGGGAAGCGATAGATAGGAATTCATCTCTGGCCTGGATTTCTTTTTTGTCTTTTATTTTTTCAGCCTGAAGCTTCTCGATTAGTGCTAGATTTTCCTTCTCTCTTTTTTTGAATGCAGCGGATTCATTCGTATTTGCTAGTTTGTCGATTAAGAGGCAGGTAATGTAACCAGCAATTATAAAAATTACAGTCCGTACCAAAAATACCGCGAAGCTGGAAGAAGAGTTATTTGGGAAAAAGAAAAAGTAGTATGAGCCAAGCGTGATGAGTATTATGCTAAAGATTCCAGCGCGTATTCCCCTTAGATAAGCAGCAATCACTATTGCCAGGAAGTTGAAAGCAAAAAAATTATCTCCAGTAATTGGTAAAAAAGCCCATGTAAGACCAATTGAAGCAATACCTATGAATGTTGCAACTCCATAAGTATTGAAAAAATTACGTACGTTTTCTTTACTTATCATACGTTTATTGATATCCACAATATAGCACAAATACCCTAAAAGTCCAGTAGTGAGCTTGAATAAATTGGGAATTTGAACTAGAATTAAGCATATGTTCAAGCCGGTAAAAAGCGCTGTTAACTTTCCAGAGCAGGAGGAAAAACTGATAAAATTTTGGAAAAAAAATAAGATTTTTGAAAAATCAGTTGAAAAAGATGCGCCAAATGGTTCGTGGACTTTTCTGGACGGACCGCCTTTTGTAACAGGTATGCCTCATTATGGATCGCTTTTATCCAGTCTTCCAAAAGATTTATTTGGTAGGTATTTTACCATGAAGGGATATAGTGTCAGGCGTGTTTGGGGATGGGATGGACACGGACTTCCAATTGAAAACAAAGTTGAGCAGGAACTTGAAATTCAAAGTAAAAAAGATATCGAAGAAGTGGTAAGTGTTAAGAAGTTTATTGATGAGTGCAAGCATTATGTAAATATGGTTTCAAGTGACTGGGAATGGTATGTGGATAGGATTGGCAGATGGGTAGATTTCAAAAATGCATATAAAACTTGGGACAGAGATTATATGGAGTCTGTGATGTGGGTTTTTAAACAAATGTATGACAAGGGATTTGTGTACAAGGGGCTTCGGGTTTCACTTTATTGTCCTCATTGCGTAACGCCAATTTCTAATTTTGAAGTTGCGATGGATTCAGATAATTACAAAGATGCACTTGATCCATCTACAATTTACAAATATGAGCTGGAAGGCGAAAAAGATACTTACATCCTTGCATGGTCAACAACTCCCTGGAATAAAATAGCAACACCAGCTCTTGCTGTTAATCCCAAAATGAAGTACGTGAAAGTTAAGCAGGGAAAGGAATTTTATGTTTTGGCTGAGACGACACAAAAAGCGCTTGATGGGGAATCTGAAATCGTTGGGAGATTAACAGGTAAAGATCTAGTTGGTAAAAAATTTGTTCCGCATTATGATTATTACAAAAATCGTGCAAAAGGAAAAGTATTTGAAATATTGGGAGGAGATTTTGTGACTGCTGAGGAGGGAACAGGTGTTGTGACAATTGCTGCTTATGGTGAAGAAGATATGAAGCTGATGAAAGAAGAAGGGGTTCACACTGAGCTTCATCTTGATGAGGAAGGACATGTTAAAGAAGACGTGCCTATTTTTGGCGGAATGTATTATCTCAAAGCCAACAAGGCAGTTGATGAAGATCTTGAAAAGCGTGGTCTTATTTATAAAAAAGTTGATTATACTCACCGGGTTCCTCTTTGTTGGAGATGTCACACTAGGCTTTACTATGCGCCAATTGATGCATGGTTTGTAAATGTTCAGGATCTCAAGCCTCTGATGAAAAAAACAAACTCTGATATTGGTTGGTACCCAAAGCATTTTAAAAATGGAAGATTTTTAAAAAGTTTGGAAAATGCGCCTGATTGGAATATTTCTCGCAATAGATACTGGGGTTCTCCTGTTCCTGTTTGGGAATGTGAGTGCGGGGAGAGATTTGTTCCTGGATCCATAAAAGAACTCGAGGATGCATCAGGCAGAAAAGTGACCGAGCTTCACAAGCCTGATATTGATGAGGTAATGGTTAAGTGTAAGAAGTGTGGTAAGGATGCAAAGCGAGTAAGTGAGGTTTTGGATAGTTGGATTGAGGCAGGATCTGCTTCTTTTGCAGAGCGACATTTTCCGTTTAAAAAGGATGAAAAACTAGATGATTTTTTTCCTCCTGATTTTATTGCTGAATATACGGGTCAGATCAGAGCTTGGTTTTATGTACTTCATGTGATTGGCGCTGCGATTTATAAATCTCCTTCATTTAAAAATGTTTTGGTCGAGGGTGTGATACTTGGAACAGATGGCAGAAAAATGAGTAAGAATTTTAAAAATTATCCAGATCCTCGAGAAATGCTTGATAAGTACGGCGGAGATGCGTTGAGGTTCTATCTGCTTGGTTCACCCGTGATGAAGGGTGAGGATATCTTGATTTCAGAGGATGCGTACAAATCCCAAATAAGAGGAACCATGCTTATTCTTTGGAATACATATAATTTTTTTGTAACTTATGCCAATTTGGACGCTTGGCATCAGGCAAAAAACATCAAGCAAAAAGAAATAAGTAAAAACATTTTGGATATTTGGGTTTTAGCGTTGCTAAATAATTTAATTTCTGATGTGACAAAAAGCTTAGATAATTATGATACAGTAACGGCAATTGAATCGATAAAAAAATTCGTTGATGATTTTTCAACTTGGTATGTTAGAAGAAGTAGGAACAGGGTTGGGCCAAGCGCAACTGATCAAGATGATAAAGATGCATTTTATTCTACCTCTTTTGAGGCATTAACTACTCTTTGTAAATTGCTTGCGCCAATTGCGCCTTTTATATCTGATTCAATTTATAAAAATTTGACAGAGGAAGAATCAGTGCATTTAGCTGATTGGCCTTTGTCAAACTCAAAACTTACAACACAAAACTCAAAACTGATTAATGATATGAAAATGGTTAGAAAAATTGTTGAGATGGGATTGTCCGTTAGAAAAGATGCAGGTATAAGAGTAAAACAACCACTCTCAAGCCTTACTGTTTTGGGTACAGATGAATCTATACTAGATGAAGCTTTGCATTTTCTTATAAAAGATGAGGTTAATGTAAAAGATGTAAAATTTGAAAAAGCAAAAGAGTTAAAAGTTGATCTAGATACAAAAATAACACCAATTCTTGAAGCAGAAGGAAAAGCGCGTGATATTATCAGAATGATTCAGGAAGAGAGGAAAATGCTTAGTACTGCACTTGATGAAAAGGTGGATGTATTTTTGCCTGAATGGCCCGTTATGTGTGAAGAAGAAATAAAAAGAAAAGCGCTTATAAATGAATTGTTAAATGGAGACTTTAAAGTCAAAAGATTGTCATGATTAAACCTTCAACCATTGATTGGCGTCTCTTCGGACCGGTTTTAATACTTATTGTCATAAGTCTAATTACACTTTTTGCTATCGATTCTCAATTTTTCTATAGTCAGATAGTAGCACTTTTTATATCATTTTGTGTTTTTTTTATATTTTCAAAAATTAACATTGAATTTTTGAAAAGTTTTCAACTATACTATTATATTGGTTCAGTTATTCTTCTTTTATCACTATTGGTTTTTGGACAGGACATAAGGGGTGCGACAAGATGGTTTGATCTGTTTGGTGTACAGATTCAAATATCAGAAGTAGTAAAGCCGATTCTTGCACTTTCTCTTGCTTCATTTATTGCAGACAATTCCCAAAAAGGAATCCGCGCGTTCTTAATGCCTTTTGTTTTTTTAGTGCCAGTATTTGTCTTGATATTTTTGCAGCCTGATTTGGGTAGTGCTGTTATATATTTACTAACTTTGATTTTTGTTCTTTTTTTTGTGGGGTTTCCTATCAAGTGGCTTTTGTTTTCTGCACTTCCGTTTTTGGCAATCTCTCCAATTGTCTGGTTCAGGCTTCACGATTTTCAGAGACAGCGGATACTAACTTTTTTAAATCCAGGCAATGATCCCCTGGGCACATCATACAATGCAGTTCAGTCAATAATTGCTGTTGGGTCTGGGGGGATTTTCGGGAGGGGATTGTCAGAGGGAACACAATCTGTTTTGAAATTTCTCCCAGAGAGACAGACCGATTTTATTTTTGCTACAATTGCTGAGGCCCTGGGGTTCTTGGGTGCAAGTATAGTTGTCGCCTCTTTTATGTTTTTTATCTTTAGATTGTATGAAATCTTCAAAGAATGCGAAGGAGTTTTCGAGAAAGTTTTCATTGCGTCAACTATTGGAATCTTCATGATGCAGGGGATTGTGAATATGGGAATGAACATGGGAATTTTTCCTATTGTTGGCATAACTTTGCCTTTTGTTTCTCTGGGGGGGTCATCACTTTTGTCAAGTTTCATATTTTTGGGAATCATTTCGTCAATAGCACGCAGTAACAAAAAAGACGCTGTACTTCAAATAGGGTAGTTGCTGATTGATCAACCTCGAGTATTTTGCTATAATTGTGAAATTGATATGAAATACGCTGTAGTGCAAACAGGTGGAAAACAATATAAGGTAGAGGAAAATCAATTTTTAGAAGTTGAAAGACTTGACTCAAAAGTGGGTAGTAGTTTTGATTTTGAAAAGGTTCTTCTTTTTGTAGAAAACGATGAAGTTAAAATAGGTACACCTTATTTGAGTGGCGTAGTTGTTTCAGCAAAGGTTGTTGAGGAAAAAAGAGGCGAAAAGATAAGGGTAGCAAGGTTCAAGGCAAAGGCTCGTGTTAGAACCATAAAAGGGCATAGGCAAAGTCTCACAAAGCTCCAGGTCACCAAGATTGCATCAGGCAAGGTTAAAGCAGAGAAGGAACAAGCAAAATAGCTTGATTTATCTTGACAATCGTGAAAAGTTGTCGTAATATTGAGCAGATTTCACAATAGTAAAATATGGCACATACAAAAGCACAAGGATCAGTAAAAGGTAACCGCGATTCGCGTCCAAAAATGAGGGGAGTGAAGCTCTTTGGTGGGGAAAAAGCGAAAGCGGGAAGCATAATTGTTAGACAAAAAGGAGGTAAGTTTAAGGCTGGAAAAAACGTTTCAACCGGAAAAGATTTCACTCTATTTGCATTAGCTGAGGGTAATGTTAGGTTCAAAACTCTCAAGGGAAAAAAGTTTGTAGAAGTTGTAAATGGATAATCCAACAGAACATATTTATCGGCTAGAGACTGTTAATCTTCAGTCGAATCCCTTGCAACCTCGTGGTGTTATAACTCCAGATTCTCTTACAGATCTCGTTGAATCAATTCGTGAGCAGGGAATACTAGAACCCATTGTTGTTGCTGAGACACCAGCAGGTTATCAGATAATTGCAGGAGAGAGGCGTTGGAGGGCAGCTAAAATACTCGGTTTAAAGGAAGTTCCAGTTGTTGTTAAGAAAACAACTCCTCAGGGCATGCTTGAGATGTCTATTGTCGAGAATGTCCAAAGAGAAGATCTTAATCCTATTGAAAAAGCTTTAGCTTATAAAAGACTTATTGATGAATTTGGATTGGGTACAACAGAAGTGGCTAAAAGAGTAGGAAAGAGTTTGCCAGCAGTATCCAATACTATTAGACTTCTCTCTCTCCCAGATGCAGTTAAGGACGCACTGGTTGCAGGTGTAATAACAGAAGGTCATGTTCGTCCTCTACTCTCGCTTGGCGAGCACAAGTTGATGCTTGAGGTCTTTAAGACAATATTACGAGAAAACTACACTGTCAGACAAACTGAAGAGTTAGCAAGGAAAATGAAAGGTGAACTCCAAAAAAAGGAACCGACTTCTGAAAAAGATCAAATATGGGTACCAGAACAAGACGAAATGGCCAGTAGAATTGAAAAAAAACACGGTTTTGATAATGTAAAGATATTCCAATCCAGCAAGCTTGCTCGTATAACATTGGTAGTAAAAGGTGATCCAGAGACAACAAGTAAAAAGTTGAAAGAGGTACACGACATCCTTATTCGTTAAATTCTTTATTCCCCGTAAGGATTTGAGATCCCCCTGATGTTGTTGAGTGGCCAGTAAACAAGCATTGATTTTCCAATAATTTTTTTAGTTTCTAGAAATCCCCATTCTCTAGAGTCTGAAGAGAAAGGACGATTGTCACCAAAAACTAGATAATTATCTGGTGGTACGGTAACTGGAATTCCTTCATGCATAAATCCACCTCCGAAAGTTTTAACACCATTTGAGAGATACGCACTTTCATCAATTTTTTTACCATTTACGAAGACTGCGCCGTCTTGTATGTAAACGGAATCACCATGAATTCCGATAATTCGTTTTATAAAATCTTTGTCAGGCTCTGTTGGAGACTTAAATACTATTACATCCCCTCTTTCTAAGTCTTCGAATTTCAGGCTGATAAGACTAGTTAAGATATATTCCTTATTCTTAAATGTAGGGTCCATAGATTGTCCACTTACCTGAAACGGTCTGAATAAAAAAATGTATATAGCCAGGAAAATTGAGGCTGCCAAAAGCAGTGTTTGAAGGGTGTCTAGTGTCAAGTTATATATTTTTTTAAGTATTTCCATTCGATTATTATCTGATGTCTTATGTTATTTGTCAATTTGATTACAATTATCTAATTGTATTCTGCTTGAACGGAGGTGGAATTCGGAACCAAACAGTATAAACATACCCTAGAGCGTACTCATATAATGTTTTAACAATGCCCTTTTTCCATCTTCTAGGAGAATTTTCAATTATGAGGTTTCTTTTAAATACAACTTTTCCGTACTGTTTTAATCTCAAGCCTAGGTCGACTTCAAAGCTCATCTTAAATTTTAGATCCATACCATTTATTAAACTAAAATAATCTTTTTTAATAGCAAAATTAAAGCCAGATATATGTGGCTTGCCAATCAAGAAATTAAAACTAACAAAAAGAGAATAGAGATGTCCAAGTAACTCGCTTAGTATTTTTGAGTTTGTAATTACAATTGCAGATCCTGTAACTGCAATAACGTCATCTCTGGAGAGAGTGGATGCGATTTTTTCTAGCCAATTTTTTCTTGGTTGAGAATCTGCATCTGTGATTGCTACGATCCTGGTGGTACTCATTCTTATTCCTGTATCGTATGCAAATACCGCCCCTTGTCTTTTTTCATATATTATTTTTGCACCGTATTTTTTTGCTATCTCTACAGTTTTATCAGTTGAATTATTGTCGACAACCGTGATAATAAAATTTTTATAGCTTTGGTTTCGGATAGATTCAAGAGTTTTGCCAATTAAATCCTCCTCATTGTATGCTGGAATCACCACCGATATTTTCGGGTAATTATTTATTTTGATTCTTTTATTTTGATCCTCTAGATTGTTGTTATTCATTTATAGCTATTATATAATAAGCAATAGACTTTTTTTGCAAGAATTTATAAGATGAGGATAGGATTTTTTACAGACGGTTATTTGCCTGCGTTAGGGGGGATTGTTACCTCAGTTAGGATAACAGCTGAGGCACTCGAAAAAAGAGGACACAAAGTTTATATTATTGCTCCCAAACATCCAAAGTATAAAGATAAAGGTAAAAATGTTTATAGATTAACCTCAATTAAGTTTTTAACCACACCCGAGGTGAGACTTGCCTTACAATTGCCAGAAAGGTCAATGATAAGAGTTTTTAGACATAATTTTGATGTTATACATGGTCATGGAGGTGGTCCGATTACTTTTTTGGGACTTCAGACTGCTAGGTTGAAAGGCATTCCATACATAGCAACTTATCACACACTGTGGAACAGATATACACATTATTTTTTAAAAGGAAAGGTTATTCCTACCAAAATGGCGGACATAGGAAGTCGTATGTTTGGAAATGTCTGTGATTCTATAATTGCCCCATCTGAAATTATAAAAAGGAAATTAGTTTCATATGGAGTGAAAAGTCCGATTAAAGTATTACCAACAGGAATAAATATAAATAGTTTTCGTTCAATAGAAAAAGAATTTGTCCAAAAAAAGATAAAAATTAAAAACAAGAAAAAAATTCTTTTATATGTAGGAAGATTAGGAAAAGAAAAATCAGTTGATTTCTTGATTAATGCTTTTAGTTTAATTTATAAAAAAGATAAAAACACTTGCTTGGTATTAGTTGGAAATGGAAATGAATCAAAAACTTTAAAGCAAGCAGCAAAGGATTTAGGTTTATCAGATAAAATATTTTTTTTGGGTGCTGTGAATAATGATGACATACCAAAAGTTTATGCAGATGCAGATGTTTTCATTTTTGCTTCAAAAACTGAGACACAAGGGATGGTGCTTTTGGAATCATTTGCATCAGGAGTTCCAGTGGTTGCAGTTAGTGATCATGCGTTCAGAGGTGTGTTAAAAAACGGAATTAATGGATATGCAGTTAAGAATAATTATAATGATTTTGCAGAAAAAACTCTGCACCTTATTAATAATCCTAAGACTTACAAATCAATGTCTGATGAAGCGAAAAAAACTGCTGAAGAATTCTCAGCTGATATCATCGCAGAGAGACTGGAGAAGATTTATCTAAAAATGATTAGAGATCATGCAAAAAGGTCAAAAGACAAAATTAAAAATTCATATTTTAGAACACTGCTAGCTAAAATTCGAGAGCAAATGAAAAACTAAATGCATGAATATTATTTTTATTACACGAAGATTTTACCCACAAATAGGAGGAGTTGAAACTCATGTACTCCAATTATCAAGAGAGCTTATTTCAAGGGGACACTCAGTGACAGTCATTACAGAAATGCCCAAGAACCTTAGAAACAAAAAAAAAGATAAATATCAAGGAATAGACATAGTGAGGATCAATGTAGGAGAGGAAGGATTTTTAAAAAAATTTAAAGTCTGGAATGAAATTCTCAAATTTAATTCTTTAATAAAAAAATCGGATATAGTTCACTGTCATGATGTTTTTTTCTGGTATTTACCGTTTCGTTTTATTTTTCCTAACAAAAAAGTATATACGACATTCCATGGATATGAGACTAGGTTTCCTGTCAGTAAAAAGGCTGTTGTCGTCAGAAAAATAAGTGAGTTTTTGTCACATGGGAACATTTGCGTTGGAGACTATATTTCAAAATATTATGGTACAAAACCAGGTTTTGTTATTTATGGAGGAGTAGATGAAGCTTATAAAAAATCTAATACAAAAAAAGTTAACAGCATAAGTAATAAAATTAAAATCGTTTTAATAGGAAGATTGGATTTTGATACTGGTGTTGAGACATATCTAAGGGCATTGAGCTTGTTGAAGAAGAAAAAAATTGGCTATGAATTTAGAAGTTATGGAGATGGAATATTTAAAGCAGATGCTAGAAAGTATGGAATGACTAGCGGTTTTGTATTAAATGTAAAAAAAGAAATTGGGAAGTCTGATATTGTTTTTGCATCATCATATCTGATAATACTCCAGGCGCTTATTATGAAGAAAAAGATAATTGCCATTTTTGACAATCCTCTCAAAGAAGATTATCTAAAAATGTCTCCAATGGGTAAATATATTTACCTTTGTAAAAATGAAACAGAGATTGTTGAAGTCGTAAAGTCAATAAAACGTGATCCATGGAAATCAGATTCTATGATCGAGCAGGGATATAAATGGGCCAAAATGCAAACGTGGGAAAAAATATTAAATGTATATCTGAATCTTTGGAATCAGGGAATCAAAATAATTAATGCATGAAAATTTCATTTATTGCAACCGTTTATAATGAGGAAAGGAATATTGAATCCCTACTGGATTCATTGTTAAAGCAATCTATATTGCCAGATGAGATTATAATCGTTGATGGGGACAGTACGGATGCTACTGCTTCGATATTATCTAATTTTAAACTTCAAGTTTCAAATAATCGAATTAAATTTTTGGTAAAAAAAGGGAATAGATCGGTAGGGCGAAATGAGGCTATTGCTAATGCATCAGGAGATATTATTGTGTGCTCGGACGCAGGGTGTATTTTGGATAAAAAATGGTTAGAAAATATTACAAAACCTTTCGATAATGAAAAGGTTGATGTAGTGGCAGGCTATTATAGGGGACTGTCTAGAAATATTTTTCAGAAATGTTTAATTCCTTATGTTCTTGTAATGCCTGATAAGGTTAATTCAAACAACTTTTTACCTGCAGCACGCTCAATGGCTTTTAAAAAATCTGTATGGAAAAGGATTGGTGGATTTCCAGAGCAGTTCTACGATAACGAAGACTACGTATTTGCAAAAAAATTAAAAGAAAAAAAAATGATGATTTTTTTCGCGAAAGACGCAATTGCAGAATGGATACCAAGGGAGAATATGAAAGAGGCATTTATTATGTTTTATAGGTTTGCACGTGGAGATGCACAAGCTCAAATTTATAGACCAAAAGTTCTTTTTATCTTTGCTAGATATGTAACTGGAATAATTTTATTGTTTTTATTTTTTCAGTTAAATTCATACTTTATACTTAGTGCTTTATACTTTATACTAATAATATATTTTGTTTGGGCAGTAACAAAAAATTACAGATACATAAAAGATTTAAGAGCTATATTGATTTTGCCAGTGCTTCAGATAATATCTGAGGTTGCTGTTATAACAGGTACAATTTCAGGAGTAATTAAATTATGGGCTACACAAAAGACACAGTAAAGGGCGTTTCCTGGCTTGGTTTTCTTCGTGTTGCGATACGTGGAGTTTCATATGTTAGGATTGCTATATTAGCGCGTCTTTTGACTCCTCTTCAGTTCGGCATTTCTGATATCGCACTTTTAGTATTAGGAATAACTGAGATATTTACTGAGACAGGCATAAATCTTTTTCTTATTCAGCAAAAAGAAAAAATAGATAAATATATAAATACTGCCTGGATAATTTCCCTTGTCAGAGGATTTATTATATCAATTCTTATTTTATTGAGCGTAAAGGTGGTTGCAGATTTTTTTAATAATCCTTCTGTTGTGCAGTTTCTAGTACTAACAGCAGTAATTCCAATTGTTCGAGGGACAATAAACCCATCAGTGGTTAAGTTGGTTAAGGATTTAAATTTTAAAAAAGAGTTTTTTTATAGATCTTTAATATTTTTTGTAGAGGTCCTTGTGAGTGTGTATCTCGCTTTTAAGATGAAATCAGCAATTGCAATAATTGCTGGAGTTTTGGCAGGAGCAGTAGTTGAGAGCATTGTTTCTTTTTTTATCATAAAACCACGACCCAGTTTTTCTTTCAAGCTCAGTATTTTTAATGAAATAGTAAAGAAGGGTAAATGGTTTACGGCTACAGGAATTTTCAGTTACCTCTATCACAATGGGGATAATGTAGCAGTTGGAAGAATGCTCGGTGCGTCATCGCTGGGTATATATCAAAGAGTATACAGCATATCAATTCTCCCCATTACAGAGGTTTCAGACGTGATTATGAAGGTTACATATGCTGTTTTCGTAAAAATATCATCAGACGTAAATAGGCTTAGAAGCGCATTTATTAAATCAATAGTCTCTGTAATTTTTCTGGTTGTTCCAATCGGACTCTTATTTTTTATTTTTCCAACAGAAACAATACGTATTATCCTGGGTGAGCAATGGATCGGTGCATCAGAAGTTTTGAAAGTTCTTGCTGTATTTGGGGTACTGCGTGCGATATCTCTTTCTTCTGTTGCTCCCTTTTATGCGTTAAAAAGACAAGATCTCGTCACTAGAATTACATTTGTTTCATTTGTTGGTTTGGTTGTAACAATTGTTCCTTTTGTTTCTAGGTGGGGTATAATTGGTGCTGCTTATTCTGCCTTGGTGGGTGTTGTTGTTGCGATTCCTTTGACGATCTACTACTTGTTTAAAATTTTGAAATGATAAGTGTGGTAATTCTTACTAAAGATGAAGAAAAAAATATAAAGGACTGTATCAAGTCTGTTGAATGGTGCGACGAAATAATAGTTATCGATGATATCTCAACAGACAAAACTGTGAGTATTGCAGAAAAAATGGGAGCCAAAGTTTATAAAAAAGATCTAGATAGTAATTTTTCTGCACAACGCAATATGGGGCTTAGCAAGGCAAAGGGCGATTGGGTTTTTTTTGTTGATGCAGATGAAAGGGTTTCTTCGGCGCTTTGGTATGAGATTATGGGAAGGACAACAAATCAACTCGACAATATAAAGGGATTTTATATAAAAAGATTAGATAACATGTGGGGTAGGAATTTAACTCATGGAGATACCAAGGGAGCAAAGTTTTTAAGGCTTGCAAAAAAAAGTGCTGGAGAATGGTTTGGTACAGTTCATGAAGAGTGGAGAATAGAAGGAGCAACAGCAACTCTAAACAATGTTTTAAATCACTTTCCTCACCAAAGTGTTGCTGGATTCATAAATGAAATAAATTTTTATTCCTCTCTACGGGCAAAAGAATTGCATAATAAAAATACAAAAGTTAATTTTTTTTCAATAGTATTGTATCCCAATGCAAAATTTATAAAAGATTATGTTGTGCTTGGGGGATTTATGGATGGTCTACCTGGTTTTGTGCATGCGGTGCTTATGTCTATGCATTCTTTTTTGGTACGTAGTAAGCTTTTTTTACTTCAGAATAAATAATATGAAATTTATTTGGATTCTTCTTGTAACAAGTATTTTATTAATAGTTTTTGGGGAACTAATAAGAATCGATTTTGGAAATGATATTTTTCTTAAACCACTCGACTTATTTGTGTCATTGACAGCCTTCTCATATTTAGGTTATAAAATTATTAAACGTGAACGATTTCCAAAATCTGAACTGACTAAATCTATACTTATTTTTATCGGAGTAGCAATTGTTTCACTTTTGATTAATTCTTCGTATTTAACTGCAGATCAATTCCTGGTGGCATTTCTTTATTGGCTCCGTTTTACATCATTGTTAACTGTTTATTTTATAATACTTGATTTAGATATGAAAAGTTCTAAAAAAATACCTATTATTTTATATCTAAGCGGTTTTATTTTGTTTTTGGGAGGAGTAGTGCAATATATTTTTTATCCGAATCTTAGAAATCTATATTATTTGGGTTGGGATGAGCATAACTATAGATTGTTTTCTTCTTTTTTAGATCCAAATTTTGCAGGAGTTTCTTTGACTTTGTTTTTTGTATTTCTAAGCGTGATGATAAAAACATCAAGCAAATACAAATATTTACTTATAGCTGTTGCAGTATTGACCTTTGTATCAATTTTTCTAACCTATTCAAGAAGCGCTCTTTTGATGCTCGTTACAATTATTGTCACCTACCTGTTGTTGGTTAATAAAAAAAGATGGATATTTAGTTTTATTATATTTGCTACAATTGGCATGGTGCTTATTTCTTCGACTTTTACGACTGAAAATACTAATCTTTTTAGAACAACATCAAGTTTTGCGCGTATTGATTCATACAAAAAAGCAATCGATACTGTTATTGAATATCCTGTTTTTGGAGTAGGATTCAATGCATATAGGTATCTACAGGTAGGTGGCGTTTCTAGCGTTACGAAGTCAAAATATCAAGACCATGCAGGCTCAGGTGTAGATAGTAGTCTTTTATTTGTTGCAGCAACCACTGGGATTGTTGGGTTCGTTGCGTATGTTTACCTCTGGTATAAGATAATTAAAAATGCATTTTCTATCTATTACAGATATACCAGTAGATTATCATTGATTGTAATTTGTTCTTGTATTGGGTTATTGGTTAATTCTTTGTTTATCAATAGCCTTTTTTATCCGCCAGTTCTGCTCTGGTTGTGGGTAGTTGTTGGATTAATGGACAAAGAATTCCGAAATTAAGTTATTCGATCTCAACTCTTATTTCTTTTAGAGTCTCATTGCCAGCTTCATCAGTTGCGACAATTCTAAGCGTATTGTTGTCGTCCTTGAGATTGTAAGCATAGGTGAATTTGCCATCATTGTCTGATATTGCCCAAAAACCATTCACAGTTACTTTTACTCCTTGATCGCTTTGGCCACTTACTGTAATGGGGCTTTGGTCTTTTTTGAATTTTTGTCCGTCTGATGGTTCTTGTATTTCTAGTTTTGGTGGATCGTTGAGATATTTGATTTTGACAATTTTTGAAAAATTGCTTTCATCACCATTTTTCATAATACTACGTGCTTCGATATCATTTTCACCTTTTGATAGAGATACTGATAAGAAAGTAAAAATGTTACCTTCTTTTAAAGAAGTTTTTTCAACTTTTTTTCCATTTACATACAATGCTACTGCTGATGCTTCTCCAGGCGAGTAACCAGTTATGTCAATTGTTTCTTCTTTGGTAGCAGCCGGAAGTGGATCTATGACTGGCGGGGCAATATAGTCAACTGTGGTTGTTTCTATACTTGTGTCATTTGATCCTTGGAAAAAAACGATTACTGAACTGAGTCCGATTAGGAGTTTTGTTCCAAAAAATCCAAGTAAGGCAATTATCAGGATAATTCCAATTATAGCTTTTTTATTCTGTTTTTTTATACTCGTTTTTGCACGCGATCTCATCAGCATTATTGTAGCAAATTTTGATCAAATTTGACATATTGATTAAACAGCACTTGGGATATTTTTAAAAAACATTATTAAAAGTAGGAAGAACTATCAATATTCCTGTCATCTATTTATGTTTGAGTTGAAGAGCAAAACGTAATGTTAATTAGATATGCAAAATAATCTTTTAGTTGTTATTTTTGACAAGGGCTTGTTGGGAGCCAGCAGTGGGAATCGAACCCACGACCTCTGCTTTACGAAAGCATTGCTCTACCGACTGAGCTATGCTGGCAAGTAGTTGTATTCTATTTAAATTTTAATAGATTGGCAAATTGAATTAGTGGATCCCAATAATTTTATTGGGAATGATACTAGAAATACGAAGAGCTTATCTATTGTGACGTTTTTTGTGTGATCCTGCGATATGGAGATCAAGAAGCGCACGTCTAAGCTCAGCTTGAGCTTGTCTGAGATCTTCCTGGGGGAGTTGGTCTGCTTTGTTTTTGATTATCTCCTCAGCTCTTTTCTTGGCAGCCTCAGCGACTTGAGTGTTGACTTCATCAGCCTGAGCTGCGTAATCTGCCAGAATTGTTATTTGGCTGTCTTTTACTTCAAGAAATCCACCCGTTAAGCCAAAAAGTTTTTCTCTATCTTTTATTTTTATTATAAGTTCACCATCTGTAAGTGATGTTACTAGATTAATATGATGGGGAAGTATACCAATTTGTCCATTTAGGGTAGGTGCAAGTACTTCCTCAACCTCACCGTTAAATACTGATTTTTCAGGAGTGATTATTTGTAAATACATACGTGCGTGTTAAGTATTGTAGCGAATGCTTGATATATTTTGTTCTTTATATCATTTTCCATTCTTGACTACTTCGTCGATTGTGCCGACCATATAGAATGCCTGTTCAGGAAGTGAGTCATGTTTTCCTTCAAGTATCTCTTTGAAGCCTTGAACTGTGTCTTCAATTTTTACATAGCGACCTGGACTACCAGTGAAGACTTCTGCCACAAACATGGGCTGAGTCAGAAATCTTTGAATTTTCCTAGCACGTGCAACAGCGAGTTTGTCGTCATCAGAAAGTTCATCAACTCCCAGGATCGCAATTATATCTTGCAGGTCTTTGTAGCGCTGTAGCACTCTTTTTACGCCCTGTGCGACTTCATAGTGATCTTTACCTACTATATTTGGATCAAGCATCCTAGAGCTTGATGTCAGCGGGTCTACAGCTGGATATAGTCCTTGTTCTGCAAGCGATCGTTCAAGCGTGACAGTTGAATCAAGATGGGAGAAGATGGTTGCAGGTGCTGGGTCTGTGTAGTCGTCAGCTGGCACATAAACAGCCTGAACAGATGTAATAGAACCTTTGAGGGTCGAAGTGATTCTTTCCTGCAGCGATCCGATTTCAGATGCTAGGGTTGGTTGATAACCCACAGCACTTGGCATACGGCCAAGTAGCGCAGATACTTCTGACCCAGCTTGGGCAAAACGGAAGACATTGTCAATAAAGAGAAGTACGTCTTCCTTTTTTTCATCTCTAAAGTATTCAGCCATTGTTAGTGCCGTAAGTGCAACCCTGAGTCTGTTGCCAGGTGGTTCGTTCATTTGTCCGTAGACCATCACCGTCTTGTCCATAACTTTTGCCTCGAGCATTTCAAGCCAAAGATCAGTTCCTTCACGAGTACGTTCTCCAACGCCTGCAAAAACTGAGTGACCTTTATGCTCCATGGCAATGTTTCGGATCAATTCCTTTACGATAACTGTTTTTCCGACTCCTGCACCTCCGAAAGCAGCTGTTTTGCCTCCTTTGGAAAAAGGAGCAATAAGATCTATGACTTTTATACCTGTTTCAAGCACTTCGGGTTGTGTTTTTTGATCAACTAGCGCAGGAGGCGCTTTGTGAATTGGTTGTAGTTTTTCGTTTGATTCATATTTTTTTCCGTCAATTGTTTCGCCAAGTACGTTAAAGATTCTGCCCAAGGTTGAGGGGCCAACAGGTACAGAAATTGGTTTGCCTGTTGCGATAACCTCTGTACCTCGCGAGAGTCCATCTGTTGTGCCGAAAGCAAGTGCTTTTACCTCATTGTTGCCGATTAGGAACTGCACTTCAAGTGTCAGCTCCTCCCCGGTTGGAAGTTTTGTTTTGAGTGCCTCATAAATTTTAGGTACGCCATTTTCGAAGTAAACATTTACAACAGGTCCTGAGACTGATATTACTATTCCTTTGTTTTTTGTTTTTATTTCTTTTTTCATAGATTTATTCTCCAGGAACACCTGTCATATCCAGGAGTTCAGATGTGATCTTTGCTTGTCTTGTCTTGTTATATTCTAGCTGTAGATCATCTATTATATCATTTGCATTTGTTGTTGCGTTTTGCATGGAAATCATGCGTGATGCCTGCTCTGAAAGATATGCCTCAATCAGCTTTTGATATAGTGACATTTCAAAATAATGTTTGAGTAGTGAATCCAGAAGTTCTTTCTTGTTTGGCTCAAATAGGTAAAAATCATCTGTGTTATCTTCAGTGTCCAATGTTGATTTGGATAATGGTAGGAGGTTTGTTACTTTTGGTACTTGCCTAAATAGACTCTCAAATTCAGTTGTTAGAATTTTAACGTTTTTTACTTTGCCTGAATTGTAGTTTTCTTCAATTATTTTAATAAGAGGATATATAGCTGAAAATGAAGGAAGAGTTGTTCCAAAAGGAAATGAAGCTATTATTTCATTTTCGAAATGTAGGACTTGTCCTTCGAGTTTTTTTCCAAGAATAACATATGAGGTTTCGGGCGTTTCTTTTTGATATTTTGTAAATTCGCGAACAAGATTTGTAATAAGCCCTCCACAAAGACCCTTGTCAGGAGAAAGAATTAGCAGTAAGGTTTTGTCAGCTCCTGATTTGTTATCAAGGTATGGGTTTGTATATTTTTTATCAGTTTTCTCAATCAAGTTGTCAATTACTTCTGATATTTTATTTACGTAGGGTCTGCTCGAAAGTACTGCGTTTTGTGCTTTTTTCAATTTGGATGCAGCAATCATTTGCATAGCACGTGTTGTCTTCGAGACGTTTTTAGCTGCGTTTATTCTTCTTTTTAGTATGTGTATGTTAGCCATAATCTTATTTTTAGTTTTTAATTGTTAGTACTTATTTGCTTGTGATTGCTGGGCACGAGCAATTATTTAAACCCTTTTTTAAACTCGCTTACTATTTTTTCCAGCTCACCAAGAGTTTTTTCGTCAGGTTTGTCGCCTGTGTCCAATTTTTCTATTAGCTTACCAGCATGTGTTTTGACATATTCATGAAGCTCCGCTTCAAAACGACCCACTTCTTCAACTGGTATTTCATCAAGAAAACCATTTGTAACAGACCAGATGCTGACAATCTCAAGACTTTCTGGAAGGGGAGAGTATTGTGGTTGTTTAAGAATCTCTACTGATCTTTTACCGCGTTCAAGCTGCTTGGTTGTTGACTCATCTAGTTCTGAACCAAATTGTGCAAAAGCAGCAAGGGAGTTGTATTGAGCAAGTTCAAGCCTAAGCTTGCCTGATACAGATTTGATTGCTTTTGTTTGGGCTGCACCACCTACACGTGATACAGAATTTCCTGGATTTATAGCAGGACGAATTCCTAGGTTGAAAAGGTCAGGTTGGAGATAAATCTGTCCATCAGTGATAGAGATAACATTTGTTGGGATATAGGCTGAAATATCGCTTGCCTGTGTTTCGATAATTGGAAGTGCAGTTATGGATCCTCCACCATTTTTATCATTCAGCCTTACTGCTCGCTCAAGAAGGCGAGAGTGAAGATAAAAAATGTCTCCAGGGTATGCTTCGCGTCCTGCCGGCCGTTTAAGAACAAGAGAAAGCTGACGGTAAGCCCAAGCGTGTTTTGTAAGATCGTCATAGACTATTAATACATCCTCTCCCTTTTCCATAAAATATTCTCCGATCGAAACTGCTGCGTATGGAGCTAAATATTGCATGGATGCAGGATCAGATGCGCCTGCAACTACAACTATGGTGTAATCAAGTGCCTTTTCTGCCTTGAGTTTATCAACGACTTGTGAAACAGTACTTTGTTTTTGGCCAATTGCTGCATAAATACAAATAACTCTTTTCTTACCTTTGACTTTCCTTTTTTGGTTAATGATTGTATCTACTGCAATTGCTGTTTTTCCCAATCCGCGATCTCCTATAATTAGCTGTCTTTGTCCGCGTCCAATTGGTATCATCGCATCTATTGCCTTAATTCCAGTTTTGAGAGGTGTATCAACAGGTTGGCGTTCTATCACACCTGCAGCGATTTTCTCAAGGGGCATTGGTTTACCTTTTTTGATTTTCGGTCTCCCATCTAGTGGATTTCCTATGGTATCTATAACTCGCCCTAGAAGATCTTCTCCCGCATCAATGCTCAAAAGTTTTCCAGTACTTTTTACTTTATCACCTTCCCTGATATTTGTTCCCCCCTCTAGAAGTGAGATAGAAACACTATCTTCAGAAAGGTTTAACACAACACCACGTTCTCCCATGGTAAATTCTACCATTTCTCCCATCTGAACTCTGGCGAGACCGTCTGCTGTTATAACTCCGTCGTTGTTGCTGATTACTGTGCCGACATGTTCTTTTTTGACACCTGTTCCAACAGCGCCAAGTCTTTTTTCAAGCTTTGATAATATGTCTTCTGAATTAATCATAGTTTTCTCCAATACTTTCAACAATTGATTCTAAGCTATTTCGTAGGTTCATTTCAACTATGTCGTCATTATCTGTGATTTTTGAACCTACCATTAGAGTTGGATTTTTTTTAAATACTACTTTTTTATCTGCGTAAATTTTTTGTATATGTCTTTTCGTTTCTATATTTTCATCTATTGGTGTTTCAACAATTACTGTCCTTATTTTTTCTGCCATTCTTAACCCTTTGATGTATTTCTTCAAATCCTTCCTGTTAAGCCTGTCAGCGATTTTAAGTATTCTGTCCTGGTTAAGTTCATTTTTTTTATAACTGGTTATAATTAGTTGTTTTAAAAAAGTTTTATTCACTGATTTGTTTTCCTTTCATTTTTATTAGGGCATTTTTCATGATTGCTTCTTGTTCTTTTGTTCCGAATAGTCCTTTGAGTGAGTTTTCAAGAAATGAAACAGCAAGATTACTTACTTTTAATTCAAGTCTTTTTTCTGCTTGGGAAGTTTCATGTGCTATTTGAGCTTTTGCCTCCTCAAGTATAGATTCAGCTTTTTTCCTAGCATTTTCCTCAGCTTCTGTCAGAATTTTATCATTTTCTATTTTTGCCTCATCTACTATTTTTTTTGCTCTTTCATGAGCAGACTTCAAGACCCTTTCTTCTTTTTGCGTAGCATCTGCAAGTCTCTGCTCTGCTTCCTCAGCATCTTTTAGTCCTTTTGATATTTTGTTTCTTCTTGATTCAATAGTTTTTAGTAGTGGTTTATACATATATTTTTTTAGAATTATGTATATAACCACGAAATTAACTATCTGGCCAAAAAATAATATTGGTTCAAAACCGAAATTAAATAATATTTCCATAGTTTATTAATGAATACTCGTTGTCATTCTGAGGCAAAGCCGAAGAATCTCAATTATTACCTAAGCGCTCTGCAACAACCGAGATCCTTCGCTTAACGCTCAGGATGACAGCGGACTCAGTCCGTGTCACTTTGTAAACGCCAGAATAAGTGAATAAATAGCAATAGCTTCAGCAAACGCTAGAGACAAAAGCATGGGAGGAAGAATTTTTCCAGCCGCTTCAGGATTACGTCCAATTGCTTCCATGGCTTTTCCACCGATCCAGAGAATCGCAATTGCTGGGAAGATACCACCGAAAACTATAATTGCTCCACCTGTAAGTGTAAAACTCATTTACAAATCACCCCCCTTCGACTCAACAAAAACCTTGATACAGGATGGTTGTTGAAAATTCTTTTTTTTATAATATTTTTATTCATATATAGATTATTGTTTCCTTGTCTCAATGTTCTTCTGCGTGTGCATGATGTGGTGTTGTCAGGACCGCCATAAACACGAGAGTTAGTATAGAAAAAACAAGAGCTTGAACAACACTAACTATCGATTCAAGCAATAGAAATGGGAGTGGTGCCAAGAATGCAATCAAATTAGAAATTGTATGAAGAGCCACTTCTCCCGCAAATATATTACCAAAAAGTCGGAAAGAAAGCGAGATCACTTTTGTTCCCTCAGCAACAAGTTCTAAAAGTCCCACATAAAGATTTACAGGATTAAGAGAAAAGTATCGACTTAAATAATCTTTGATTCCTGTTAGTTGGATACTCAACATATGTGTTGCAACAATAGATACCACAGCCAATGCGAGCGTTACATTTATGTCGCTTGTAGCACCTCTTAAAAGAGGGACAAGTTCCTTATTCGCTTTTGTTGATTCTTGAGTAGCTCCCGTCGTATGATCTGTGTTTTCATCGTTCACACTATGCTGTGTATTTGATTTTTCAACATCTTTTTTGTTTCCCGAATTTGTAGAGGAAGCAGCATGTGTTTTTTCAATTAAACGTGCATGTGCTGCTCCTTCTTTATAAAAACCTATTGAACCCACGCCAGGTAAAAGCCCCATGAGGTTGGCCACAAGTATAAACAAAAATAAAGTCATTACATATGGGAATATTCTAAGCGCTGCTTTTTTAGTTGATGATATCGATTCGGTAAGGTTATACATCGATTCAATAAGGGGTTCAGAAATAGTCTGAAATCCGCTTGGAATTTTTTTTATGTTTTTTGATGTATATAGAGCTGCCAAAATTAGCACCCCATCTACAACAATGGTGTGCAAAAGTGTGTTTGTTATAGGTAGAGGACCTATATTGGTTATAATATCAGGGGAAAACGCCGCCATATCTTTATGCCTTTATTGTAATTGTAAGCTCAAAATAAGTCAAGAAGTTAATTGGGTAGATAATTAGATGCTTGTCTTATTGTTTCTGTAAGTATGACTGGGGTGTCATCTTTAAAATCAAGCTTACCTTCAACAACAATAACATTATCGTTGTATAATTCATGCTTGTATAGGTCAAATACAGTTGGAAAAACAACTACCTCAATTCCCTTGCCAGTCTCATCCGTTATCCGCACAAATGCCATCTCGCGTCCTCCATTTTTTGTGATGATTTTTTTTGCGCTTTCTATAATTCCAGCTATTTTAACTTTTTTTCCTTCCTGATCTTCTTCAAGTGATTCTATGTCATGTGTCATAATTTTTTTAATTTTTTCAAGTGTTCCTAAATGGGGATGTGATGTAAGATAAAAACCTAAGTATTCTTTTTCAAATCCTAGTTTTTCTTGCAAAGTGAAGTCTTTTATGTCTGATGATGTTATGTCTATGCCAGAAGCGTCTGCTGCATCGTCTGTTTCAAATAATGATTTTTGCCCTTCGGATGAGTGCTTTTTTATTTGATTTGCTTTGACTACTACCTCGGAAAGTCCAACCAATAGACTTGCTCTGTTTCCAAACTTATCCATGGCACCTGCCTTTATAAGCGATTCCATAGTTTTTTTATTGACTGTCGAGAGATTTACTCGCATTGCAAAATCTCCAAGACTGACAAATGGTTTTTGGGATCTTTCTGAATATATTGCCTCAATTGCAGCACTCCCAACATTCTTGATAGCAGATAGGCCAAATCTGACTCTGGAACCGTTCTCAATTGAAAAGTCTTCTTCTGATCTATTGATATCAGGGGGGAGGACTTCAAGTTTTAATCTTTTACATTCAAGTATTGCCTGTGCTATTTTTTCGTTTTTTGCAGGGCCAGTCGTACCTCTAGACTCAGCGGTAAGCAGTGCGGTCATAAATTCTACGGGATAATTTGCTTTTAGATATGCTGTTCTGAAAGCAATTGTAGCGTAGCAGGCAGCGTGAGCTTTGTTAAATCCGTATCCTGCAAAAGGTGCTATAAGATCAAAAAATTCTTCAGCCTTTTTTTGTGTAAGACCATTTGCGATGCATCCTTTCACAAACAATGCTTTCTGCTTCTTCATTTCACTTGGGATTTTTTTACCAACAGCCTTTCTAAATTTGTCAGCCTCAAGCCATGTGTAACCAGCAATTGCAATTGCCGTTAGGAATACGTCGTCTTGATAGACGAGCATTCCATAGGTTTGTTTGAGTATGTCTTTGAGCCGTGGATCAGGATAGGTAATTAGCTTGGGATTGTGTTTTCTTTTTATATATTCTGGAATTATTCCCATGGGGCCTGGACGGTAGAGTGCAACCATAGCTTGTAAATCAAAAATACTGGTTGGTTTTAGCTCTTTTATATACCTTCTCATCCCTGGTGATTCAAGTTGAAAAATGCCTGTTGTCTCTCCGAGGGAAAGTAGTTCATAGGTTTTTTTATCAGAAAGATCTACTTTTTCAAAATTGATTTCTTTGTCTCTGTTTTTTTTAATAAACTTTATTGTTTCCTCAATAATCGTTAAGTTTCGGAGACCAAGAAAATCCATTTTTAGTAATCCCACTCCATCCTCGCCGACGTTGTACATATCATACTGTGTCACGATTTTGTCGCCATTTGTTTCTTTTTGAAGAGGTACATATTCAGTTAGCTCTTGGTCTGCTATGACAACTCCTGCAGCATGGACAGATGCATGGCGTGCCACACCCTCTAGTTTTTTTGCTAGATCAAGTAATTTTTTTGTTTCTGGTTCTGAGTCATATGCTTTTTTTAAATCCTGACTTTGGTTGAGTGCATTATCTATTGTCATGGAATGACCCTGCCAACCCGGAGGGATCATTTTTGATATTCTGTCAGGTGCAGAGTATGGCATGCCAAGCGCGCGGCCGACATCGCGTACAGACCCTCTGGCCTCCATTGTTCCAAAAGTGATTATCTGCGCAACTTTTTCCTTGCCGTATTTTTCTGTTACATATTCTATAACCTCATCTCGTCTGGTATCAGCAAAATCAAGATCAATATCTGGTGCAGATGGGCGATCGGGGTTGAGAAAGCGCTCGAATGGTAGTTTGAAAAAGAAAGGGTCAACATCAGTTATTCTTAGTGCGTATGAAACAACAGACCCAGCTGCTGATCCGCGTCCAGGGCCAACCATTATATTTCTGTTTTTTGCCCAATTTACAAAATCAGACACAACTAAAAAGTAGGTTTCATATTTTTTACCAGTTATTATTGAGAGTTCATAATCAACCCGTTCGTTGATTTCTGGGGTTATTTCGGGATAGCGGGATTTTAGTCCTTCCATAACAAGTTTTCTTAAATATGTTGCTGGGGTAGTGTTTTTGGGTACATTGAAAATAGGCATTATCCATTTTCCTAGTTTTATTTCCACATTACATCTTTTACCAATTTTTATTGCGTTTTCAATTGCTTCTGGTGTTTCTTCAAAAAGTTTTTTCATCTCATTTGCTGGTTTGATATAGAAATCTGGAGATCCGATCATCGATAACTTGCGGTTCTTGTCGTTTATGGTATTTTGAGTTTGAATACAGAGAAGTATTTCCTGACCCTCTGCATCTTCTTTTTTCGTGTAGTGATTATCATTTGTGGCAACCACAGGAAGTCCGAGCTTTTTAGAAATTTTAAGTAATTTTTGATTGACATTCTCCTGGGGTGGTACGTTAATGTGTTTCTGAAGCTCTAGATAAAAATGATCTGGTCCAAAAATTTGAGAGAGTTTTTTAGCTCTCTCTTCTGCTAGTGCGTCTTCATTGTGATTTAATGGATCTGACACATATCCGTTAACACATGCACTCAAGCAAATTAGTCCTTCATGATATTTTTCAAGAAGC
Organism: Candidatus Levyibacteriota bacterium; assembly: GCA_029260965.1. Classification (GTDB taxonomy): domain Bacteria; phylum Patescibacteriota; class Microgenomatia; order Levybacterales; family UBA12049; genus JAJDCH01. Next base: position 515,031 of record JAJDCG010000001.1, read on the forward strand.
TGTAGGTCAACCCGAGGTTTATAGTAGTATCCCTCGAGGTGAGAGATTGTGATTATTTTCATTAAGTTTTTATACCCAGTATTATTTTCTGCAAGCAAAATAAGATGATTGTACTCCTTGTCTTCGTTGGGATCTTTATCCTTGAGGGATCTTTTCGCGACATATATTTCAGCTCCAATAATCGGCTTGATTCCTGCCTCACGACAAGTTTTGTAAAATTTAATTGCTCCATACATATTGCCATGATCTGTGATGGCTATAGAACTCATGCCGAGTTCCTTTACGTGTTCGACCATGTTTTGGATTTTTTGAAGACCGTCAAGAAGAGAATATTCTGTGTGATTGTGGAGGTGAACAAAATCTGCCATGCGTTTATTATAAAGTTATTTTATCATTTTAACTAATAATTGTTTTACCTGGCTAGCATCTACCTTGCCAAGTTTTTTCATAGCTTGTCCCAAAAGAAACATCAGAGCATTTTCCTTTCCTCCTAAATATTCCTCAACTGCTTTAGTATTTTGAGTAAGTACTTCTTTTACTACTTTTTGAAGCTTCTTTTCATCCATCGCATCAGTCTGTCCTGCTTTTACGATAATTTTTACAAGAGTAGCAGGTAGGATATTTTCAATATTAGGTTTTTTATTTATTATTGTGTTTGCAATTTGTTTAGGATTTATTTTATAATCCTGACCGACTTTAACTGTGTTCTCAAAATAATCCGCAAGATTTTTCTCTCTTGTTAATATTTCTGCATCATATTCAGTAAGTTTATATTCGGCTTCAAATCTTTTTCTTTTTGCATCTGGTAATTCAGGAATTTGAGATTTGAGTTCTGCAATTTGAGTATCTGTAAAAGTAATTGGTGGTATGTCCGGTTCGGGAAAGTACCTGTAGTCCATAGCATCTTCTTTTGATCTTTGAGAGAAGGTTTTTTGTTGTATCTCATCCCAACCTCGGGTTTCTTGAGGTGGAACCTCATTTTTGTCAAGAATTTCTGTTTGCCTTTTTATTTCATAATTTACAGCTTTTTCTACAAACTTGAATGAATTAATGTTTTTAACTTCCACCTTGTAGTTTGGTAATATGTTGCTTGTTTCTTGCTGCTTATCTCTTAGTGAAATATTTGGCTCAAGTCTCATGTCGCCCTTTTCCATGTCAGCGTCAGCAACATCAAGATATCTGACAGCTTGTCTTAATTTTTGGAGGTATTCTTTTACGTCTTTTGCATCATGAAAATCAGGTTCAGTTACTATTTCAACAAGAGGAACGCCAGATCGGTTAAAATCAATCAAACTTATTTCCCCATCATGGATCAGCTTTCCTGTATCTTCTTCCATGTGTACGCGTCTGATTCTGATTCTATTGCCGTTTGATAGGGTAATGTGCCCGTTATGACCAAATGGCAGATCATATTGGCTGATTTGATATCCTTTTGATAAATCTGGGTAAAAATAGTTTTTTCGATCAAATTTTGAGAACATATTTATTTTACAATTTAAACTGAGGGAAATTTTTATACACCAGTCGATTGCTTTTTTATTCGGAACAGGGAGCGCTCCAGGAAGCCCAAGACAAACAGGGCAGGTTTGGCTGTTTGGTTGTTTGCCAAAATAATTTGCAGCACAACCACAAAACATCTTTGAACTTGTCTTTAGCTCTACATGTGTTTCAAGTCCAATTACTGGTGTGTATTTATTCATAGTTTTGGTTTAATTTTGTTCCAATTTGTTTCCTGTTCATATTTGTATGCTGTGTTTAGGATTATTTCTTCTCCTAACTGCGGGCCGATTATGTCCATGCCGATTGGAAGTCCTGCTTTTGAAAAACCAACAGGAACGTTTACTCCGCTTAATCCAGCCAAAGATGATGGCTCTACCAACATATCTTGCAGTTCACCAAACATTGATTGATCTTTGCTTGCCCCAACTTTTAGGGCTGTGGTAGGGGATGTGGGACCGATGATCACATCCACGTTATTAAATGCTTTATTAAAGTCATTTATTATAGCTGTCCTTACTTTCATGGCTTTATTGTAGTAAGCATCATAATATCCTGCTGAAAGTGTGTATGTCCCGAGCATTATTCTTCTTTTGGCTTCATCACCAAAGTAAGATCGATCATTTCCATATCTTATGCCGTCAAAACGTGCTAGATTCGATGAAACTTCAGCGCGTTGAATAATCGTATATACAGCAATTGAATATTTTGGATGTATAAGTTTTATGTTTTTTGTTTTTGCGCCAAGTTTCTCAAGAACTTGTATGGCATCTTCTACTTTTTCTTTTACCTCGTTGTCTACGCCATCAAAATAATCATCTGATATTCCAATCTTAAGGCCTCGTATATTTTTATTAATATTTTTCAGATAGTCAGGGATAGGAAGAGGTGAAGTGGTTGCATCATATGGATCAGATCCTGCGAGAACTTGAAGTAAAATAGCGGCATCAGTCACAGATTTAGTAATGGGACCCGGGGAATCAAGGCTTGATCCCATGGCAACTACACCATAGCGACTAACACGTCCATAAGTAGGTTTTAGACCTACTACTCCGCACCAGCTGGCAGGTTGTCTGATTGATCCTGCGGTTTCAGATCCAATTGCTGCTATAGTTTCGTCTGATGCAACGCTGGCTGCTCCTCCTCCAGATGAGCCACCAGGAAGATAGTCCGTATCCCAGGGGTTTTTGGTGCTGCCATAATCAGATGTTTCGGTGCTTGATCCATGTGCCCAAGCATCCATATTGGTTTTGCCAAGTATCACAGCTCCTGCATTTTTGAGTTTCTTCACAACAGTTGCATCAAAAGGTGGGATGTAGTCATCAAGCACCCTACTGGATGCAGTTGTTCTTATTCCTTTGGTTGAGAAATTATCCTTTATTGATAGGGGAATACCAAGAAGTGGTGAGTCTGATCCTGCAGCACGTTTTTTATCTGCTTTTCTTGCCTCCTCAATCGCTTCATTTTCCGTAACTGTCACAAAAGCATTGATCTTTGGTTCAAGCTTTTTGATCCTTGCAAGATATGCCTTTGTTAGTTCGACGGATGAGATTTCTTTATTTTTTAATTTTTTTAGAGCGTTGGTAATTGTGAAATTAATCATTAGCTATTGTTTTATTGATACCATGAGTTTCCTTGATATAAAAGTCAACTCCGTCTGATTCAAGAATAAAATAGCCTGTGTTTTCTATGCTATGTCCTGGGAGCTGGTCATACGTAGCAAAACCGATTTTTACCAAAAACTTTCTCATTATCCCACCATGACAGACTATTAAGACGGTTTTATGCTTATAAGCAACTGCAACCTCGCGTATAAATGTGATTAGTCTAATTGCCGCCTCCTCCGCAGTCTCTTCGTCAGCATATCTATATTGCATTTTTGCTTCTTCTGAGAGATTGAGCAGTCCCTCCCTAATTTTTTCCATAAGCAGGTGTCTCTTGCCTGCATTTTTGCCTGAATTCATTTCCCTTATAGCATTTGTTGTTTGAATTGCAATTTTCTTCTCTAAAGCAATAATTTCGGCGGTTTGTTTTGCGCGTGCCATATCTGATGAAAAAACTGCATCAAACTTTACATTTTTAAATTTTTTAGAAAGAATTTTAGCTTGAGATATACCAAGAGATGTAAGATTCGCTAAAAGTTCTAGCTGAGGGTCAAATTCTTTTTTTGCCTTAATAAGAACATTATGTTCAGCCTCTCCATGTCTGACGATGTAAATAGTTGTTAGGTCTTTTTTATTCATTACTTAATATTGCTTTTACTTTGAATAAGCCATTGTGCACCTCTTTGGCATTGGCAAGTGCCTCATCTTGAGTAAGGCTGTCTGTGGGTTTATCATCACGTGTGACGTTCTCTAGTCCGGTTACCTGTGAAGTTGGATCAGTGTTTTTTGTGTCAATTTCATTCAGTTCTTGAATATATGAAAGCGTGTCCTCAAGCTGGGACCCCAGCTCTTTTTTTTCATCTTCTGAAAGCGGTAAATTGGCGAGTCGGGAAATATGTGTTACGTCAATTTTATTCTTTGACATGTGGCTATTATAGCTTAATACCAAGTCTTCTTGCAATTACAGATTTTGCTTGATTTGAGACAGCATTATCAAGGGGAGCAAGTGTTACTTTTTGTTTATATTTAGTCGTGATTGCTTTTGTAATTAGCCAATCAGCAATTCCTGGATTCTTTGGAAGTAATGGTCCGTGCAAATATGAACCTATTGCGTTTTTATAGACTACACCTTCTGTACCATCTTCACCGTTATTTCCATATCCTTTGATAACCATTGCGAAGGGTTTAGCATACTTACCCAGATAGGTACGTCCACCGTGATTTTCAAAGCCAACTATGATCCCAGAGTGTAGTATTGGATATTTTGTGTTGAGTATATTTTTGTTTATAATTTTGGCAATGACGTTTCCGGTTAAGCGTTTTTTTTGAGGTCCTGCGTGTATTGTTTCTATATCAAATATGCCTAATCCATCTAAGCGTTTTCCAATTGATGGTTCGTAGTATTTTCCAAAAAGCTGAGGTGCACCACAGACAAAAAGTGCGGGTACTTCTTTCTCGATAAGCTTTCTGATTTCAGTTTCATGTTTTTTTAAATTTTGAATTACAATTGATTGTTCGCGGTCTTGTGCACCACCTGCAAAGAGAAGATCGATAGTTTTTAGATCAGGGATCTTGGACCTTTGATCAATGTTAATAATTTTTACTTCGATTCCTCGCCATTCGCAACGTTTCTGAAGCGTCATTATGTTACCCTTGTCCCCATATGTGCTCATCAGCTCAGGGTAAAGCCAACCGATATTTAGCTGATAGCTTTTGGCTTTTAGCTTTTGGGTCATAGAATTCTCCTCCCTGTTAAGATCTTCCTGGCATCAAGCATACCTGAATAGGTAGGTAGCATGAAAAGTATTTGATCGTCTTCAAGATATGAAATTGCTTTTTCAATTCCATTTTTAAGATTATCTATTACTTTAACTCTGGTTTGATAATCGGTAATGCCCATTTCGTATTTGAGTCTGAGGGCCATGTCGTATGCCCGATCTCCTGCAACAAATATATTTTTAAATTTGCTAATTCGGTTCATTTCTGTATCCCATATCCATGAAATATCTCTTCCATCAGGAATGCGATCATTCAGTATGATCAATAAATTTTTTGCATCTAAATCAAGAATCGTGTTTAAGGATTGATTGAAGCTTGTCGGATTTTTAGATAGATAGATCTGTATGTTTTTATTTTTATATTTTATATTCTCCTGCCTACCAAATGCTGGTTTAAAATCCTTTATAGATTGCTTGATTATGGCAGTTTTCATCTTTAGATGTTTTAAAAGTGCAATAGCAGCATGCGTGTTGTATTTATTGTAGGTTCCAGGAAGCGGGTAATTTTCAAAAAAATCAACATCAGGATTTGGTCTTTTAAATTTGCATTTACGACATTTCCAGTCGCCGAGATGAGAAAAGATTTTATTTTTGTAAATTAGTTTGCCATTGCAATTTGGGCAGTAAGAAGAGTCTGTGGCATCATCCTGGGGGTGATTATTTTTATGATTAGAATCATGAAGTCCGAAATATAGCTTTTTATTTTTTGTATCCTTGCCCATATATGCGATCAGGGGATCATCACTATTTAGAATAAGTGTTGTTTTTTTACTCAGAAAACTAATCGATTTTTTCCATTTTTCTCCGATAGTGTTGATCTCTCCATACCTATCCAGTTGATCGCGGAATAGATTGAGAAGCAGTAATGCATCGGGAGTGACCTCTTTCAATACTAGGGGTAGATTGTTTTCGTCAATCTCAAATATTGCGTAGTCAGCATCTAGCCCACCTGTTGCTGAGGAGTGCATGATAAGCGTAGATGCGATGCCGTTTAGGAGATTTGCTCCAGACTCATTTTGAATTACTTTTCCGTTATTATGTCTTAGTGCATTTGTAATGAGCGAGGCGGTAGTCGTTTTTCCATTGGTTCCTGCGATAATAACAATTTTTGTTTTAGATTTTTTAAGAAATTGCTTTATAAATTTTTTATTTAGGTTAAGAGCAATGTGTCCTGGCCATGTCGAGCCGTTGCCAAGGTTCAAGACTTTTGCAAACTTTGAAATAGCCTTTCCAGAAATAATTAATGGATAGTTGAGCATAATTTATTACATTGAACGGAGAATTCTTACTCTCTCTTCAATAGGTGGATGGGTAGAGAATAACCCTGATATTTTACTCTTTAAATTTTTTTCCTTAAAAGGGCTTGCAATAAAAAGATGTGCAGTTGCACTGCTGGAGCTTCTCATTTCATTCTTGTCAGATGATATTTTTTCAAGTGCAGATGCAAGTCCTTCTGGATAGCGAGTGAGGAGTGCTCCTGATGCATCGGCGAGATATTCTCTTTTTCTAGACACAGAAAGTTGTATAAGACTTGCAAATATGGGTGCCAATATCGCTAGTATGATGCCAGCAAGGAGAAATATTGCACCTGTTTTATTGTTTTCGTCTTTTCTGATCCCGCCCCAAAAAAGACTTCGGGTAAATATGTCTGCGAGTAGTGCTACAAATCCGACTAAAACAGCTGTGATCATGAGTAATCTGGTGTCGTAGTTTTTGACATGAGACAGCTCGTGCGCAATAACTCCCTCTAGTTCAATTTTGGATAATTTTTCCTGAAGTCCAGTAGTCACAGCAATTGAGGCATGCTTCGGATCTCTTCCTGTTGCAAAAGCATTTGGTGCAGGATCGTTTATAACATAGACATTTGGCATAGGGTTTCCGCTGGCGATGCTAAGATTCTCGACTATTCGGTAAAGTTCAGGGTTATTTTCTTTTTTTATTTTTTTTGCACGATTAGTGCCCAGTACAATTTTGTCTGAGAAAAAAAAGCTGCCAAAAGCGTAAAAAACAGAAAAGATAAAGACACCAGTTGTAAAAGGGTATCCATATCCAGTTGCTTCACCTATCACATAGCCAACGGTTAGCGCAAATATTATAAATAATACGATTATAAGCCAACTTTTCCATTTATTGACCCTGATTGATTTATATATATTCATAATTTAGTTCGCGGCGATATGCTCACCACTTTCTATCAAAAACTGACTTTTACTTCTTTCTTGTCTCCATCGTTTGCTTCAAAGAATTCAGCTTTCGTAAATCTGAACATACTAGCAACTAGCGAGTTTGGGAATACCTGAATTTTCGTATTGTAGGCCATGACGTTGCTGTTATAAAACTGCCTTGAATAGGCAATTTTGTTTTCAGTATCTGATAGCTCCGCCTGTAGTTCGGAAAAATTCTGGCTTGCTTTCAAGTCAGGATAATTTTCTGCAACTGCAAAAAGCGATTTGAGCGATTCAGTAAGCATGTTATTTGCCTCTGCTTTTTTGTGTGCAGAATCAGCAGACATCAGACTGGCTCTCGCGTTAGTGACACTTTCAAGAACTCCTTTTTCGTGCTTGGTGTATCCCTTTACTGCTTCAACAAGATTTGGTATCAGATCCGTTCTTCTTTTTAACTGTACGTCTATCTGAGACAGTGATTCATTGATGCGCACCTTGAGTGTGACAAGACTGTTATAGGTAAATAGTGCATAGAGACCTACAAAGAGTAATATAGCAACAAAAATTGTAATTGGATCCATAAATAATCACCTCCTTTAATTATTAAACCATTTTCTCAATTTATTATAGTCAAAAGTATTGAGAATGTCACTTCTTTGGCAAAATCCTCGTCGTGCTACTGAAACGCCGTATTCCATAAGTACCATCTGTGGTAGTGCGTGACTGTCTGTATTTATAAAAAATTTAACACCTTTACTGCGTGCAATTTGCACCAGATTGTCAGGTAAATCCAGCCTTTGGGGCCATGAGTTTATCTCAATTGCCTTTTGTTTTTCTTGGCAAAAATCAAACAGTTTTTCCCATTCAAGATCGTATCCTTCTCTTTGGTTTATAAGTCTGCCGGTCGGATGAGCAAGGATGCGTGCTTTGGGGTGGGAAAGTCCCTGAATTACTCGTTTTGTCATGTCCTGTCTGTTCATGGAAAAAGCGCTGTGTATAGAAACGATTGTCCCATCCAGAAGCGATAATGATTTATCGTCCACAGCGAGTGTTCCGTCTGGTTTGATGTCAGTCTCAAGCAATGAAAATATCTGAATCGATTTATTATACTTGCTTCGTAACTTTTCGATATGTTCATGTCTTTTTGCTATCAGATCGTATATTTGTTTGTTGCTGTGTCCTGATTGGCTGGGGTTATGTTCTGAAAAGCCGAGATACTTGTATTTGAGGAAAATTGCATTTTTTATCATATCTTCCATACTATTTTGTCCTGGATCATGGCTTTCCTCAACTGGGAAGCTGGAGTGGAGATGAAAATCACCCTTTATATCTGATAGTTCAATCAACCTGGGTAGTTTGTTTTTTTGTGCTAGTTCTATTTCTCCTTTGTCTTCGCGTATCTCAGGTGGTACCCATTGTAATCCGAGAAATTTATAAAGTTCTTGCTCTGTTTTGAAAAGCTTTATTTTGGATTTTGTATCTTCTTTTTTCTTAACTCCATAGTCAGATAAAGAATATCCTTTTTTCAGCGCGATTTCTCTTAGGTGGACATTGTGATCTTTGCTTCCAGTAAAATGCTGCAAGAGCGCGCCAAACCCATCTGGGTGCTCAACCATAAGATCTATCTGCCTGTTGCCTGAAGTGAGTATAGAAGATGTTCGCGTCCCTTTTTCGATAACACGTTCTGTGTGGGGATAGGATGCAAAATAGTTCAGAACTGCCTGTGGGTTCTTGCTGGATGCGGCGATGTCTATATCGCCAACTGTTGATTTTTTGCGTCTCAGACTTCCCAAGGGGTAGACCTCCTTGACATCTTTTGAGCGCTCTAGATAGTCAATCATTTTTCGCGCGAGTTCAGTCGCGTAGGGTAATACCATGCGTGCAGATTTGGTTTTGCCCATTCCGTATTCTTTGAATGACTGTAGTATGTCTTTTTCTGATTTTTCACCAAAGCCAGGTAGACCAGCTATTTTTCCGCTTTCTGCTATTTTTACTAGATCATCCATTACGGTGTCGGGTTTCTTGAGGTTAAATTCTGTCACCAGTCGGTATGCTTTTTTGGGTCCAAATCCTGGTACATCAAGAAGTGGGAATACTGCTTTAGGAACCTGGAATAGTATGTCATCAAAGTATGTGACTTTGCCTTTTTTGAAGAGCTCTTCTAGATGAGATTTTATTGATTCTCCTACTCCAGGAAGATCTTTCAATTTACCTTCATTGTACAGCTCCTTCAGCTCTGTGGGTTCATGCTCTATTGTCTCTGCTGCTTTTTGGTATGCAATTATCTGGAAATAATGTTTTTTATTATCCAGAATAGAATACGCAGCAGATACATGAGAGAGGAGCTTTGCTATTTCTGAATTGGTCACGAGTTGAGTTTAGCAAAGGATTGACTACGAGGCAAGAGTAAAGTAAAATAGGGAGACTTGGGGTTGTAGCTCAGTCTGGTTAGAGCGTCTCCCTGTCACGGAGAAGGTCGCGGGTTCGAGCCCCGTCAATCCCGCAAATACTGCCAAGCGTCTCCTCGCTCATAGGTTAACTGACCCCTTGCATTTTATCAAAAAACATTGTATTCTTTTGATAATTCACGCTACCTGCCCACACTATCTCTGCCTAGAAAGGAGGAAAATGCATTTAAACAAATCAATTAAAAAAAATAAAAATCTTTCGGGATTTCTAAAAATGGGTGAATCCTACACTAGTTTGATCCTCGGCATTATCGCAGTTATCATCGTAACTATACTTGTTATCTCTTTTGTAAAACAGAATAATAAAAATGCAACTGATGAAGAAGCTATGACTGATGAGCAAGAAGGAGTACATAAAGTAGCAGAGGGTGAGACTCTATGGAGTATATCTGAGGCTGCATACGGTAGTGGATACAACTGGGTTGATATCGCACAAGCAAACAATATCGAAAATCCTGATTCTATCGAAGCTGGAGACGAGCTAAAGCTTCCTGATGTAGAACCAAAGACTCTGACGGTTGTTGGAGAAGCAATTGGAGGAGAGCCTGAGGTCATGGAAGAAGATGCCATGAATAAGGAGGAGGTAGATGATGCTATGGAGGCTGAGGAAGAAAAAGATTCTTCAGACAAAATCACAGGCGATAAATATACTGTAAAACAGGGTGAATACCTGTGGGATATAGCAGTTCGTGCCTACGGTGATGGATACAAATGGGTTGAGATCGCAAGAGCAAGTAAGCTTGCCAATCCTGATGTAATCCACGCTGGAAACGAACTCTCACTTCCTAGGTAAAAAACCTGCCCAGCTTAATTTCATTATTGACAGTATGTCTAATTTAGACTAAAATGTCTAGTTAGATAATGAAAACGAAGCTTTTATATTTGGACGATTCATACCTGCGGGAGATGAATGCCTTAATTCTAGAAGTCATTCCTGAAGGTGAGGGAAAGTATAGATTGCTGCTTGATCAGACTGTCTTTTACGCAATGGGTGGCGGACAGCCGACGGATCAAGGTAAGTTAACTTCCAGTAATTGGCTAGGAGAGGTTTATCAAGTAATCACAATAGACGGTGAGTTGTGGCACTATCTGAAAAGTGACAACGCACCAATAAATGGCGATGTTGTTCATGGAGTTATAGATTGGGAAAGAAGATATAAAAATATGAGATACCACACGGGTGGTCATATTGTTGATTTTGCACTTTATTTGCTTGGTTATTCCCCTGATAGACTCACTCCTATAAAAGCAGATCATGGGAAAAAGCCATACATTGTTTATAAGGGACTTGTGGATCACGACATTACACAGGAATTACAGAACAAAGTAGATGAGTTAATAGAAAAAGATCTTCAGTTTTCCTGGGATTTTCAGTCTTTTGAGGATTTGAAGAAAGAAGCTATTTATTTACAGCCAAATTTGCCCACAAACAAGCCGCTCAGGACATTACGTCTTGAAACAGTCGGTGCTGTTGCGGATGGTGGGACACAACTTCATTCAACTTCAGAAGCTGGAAAAATCATGGTTGGTGACATAGATACTGAAGAAGATAGTACGATAATTCATTATTTACTACCTCAACAAATATGAATTCAAAAGAATTAATTAAAACATATGAACCTGTTATCAATGGCGTTGTAGAGCTGTTCGCGCCATTTGTCGAGTGTGCTATTCATGATATAGAAAAAGGAAAGATTACTGCTATTTATAATAATATTTCCAAAAGAAAAATTGGCGACCCAAGCCCCTTGGCAGAGCTGAATACCCCTGTTGATAAATTTCCTGATGTATTTGATCCGTATTATGAAACTAACTGGAATGGGCATAAAATAAAATGTACAAGTATTACAATCCGCGATGAGTACAAAAAGCCAGCATTTATTATTTGTTTTAATTTCGATACTTCAGTATTTCAAGACATGCAGATAAATTTAAAAACATTTTTAGATGTAAAAAAGGGTACTGATAACCCGGTCGAGTTATTTAAAGAAGAATGGAGACAAAGAATTGACCGTTTCATTTCAGAATATGTAGCAAATAAAAAGTTAATATTATCTGATTTAACAAGAGAAGAGAAAAAGGAACTGATTGATGAATTATCAAGACATGGAGTATTTTTTTATAAAAACGCATCGAGCTATATTGCGAGCAAGCTAAAGCTTTCAAGAGCAACAATCTATAATCACCTCAAAGTTTTAAGAGCAAATGAGTGAGCGGGGTACGAGAATCGAACTCGCTTCTCCACCTTGGGAAGGTGGCATACTACCGGTGTACTAACCCCGCAATTTATATTCTAATAATACCATTTTAAGTATACAATTTCATTAATTCATTTTTTCCCAGTTGACTAATTATTATTGTTTTGTTAACATAAATCGTGCCCCATACAAAATTAAAAAAGAAAAGAATAAAGTACATATTTGTCTCAGGAGGAGTCATCTCCGGAATCGGTAAAGGAACCACCGCAGCATCAATTGCATATCTACTCAAACAAGCAGGCTACAAAGTAGAACCATTAAAATTTGAAAATTATCTAAATATCGACGCAGGTACTATAAATCCTATTGAGCACGGTGATCCATTTCTTTGTGAAGATGGTACAGAGGGAGATATGGACATCGGAACGTACGAGAAATTTCTTGATAAGAATATGGGTGAGGAAAATTTCGTGACAATGGGAAGAATCTACAAGACTGTGATTGACCGTGAGCGTAGATTTGAATACAACGGTGAGGATGTTGAGGCAATACCTCACATCACAGATGAAGTACAGGCAAGGATTGAAAAAGTTGCTAAAAAATCAGGTGCAGACATCATCCTCATCGAGCTTGGTGGTACAGCAGGCGAGTATCAGAATGTGTTTTATTATGAAGCATCCCGCATCATGACTCTCAGAAATCCAGGAGACGTGATCCATGTTCATGTCAGCTACGTTCCAACTCCTCAACATCTGGGTGAACCCAAGACCAAGCCAACTCAGTTGTCTGTCCGCACTCTCAATTCCCTGGGAATTCAACCTGATTTTATTGTCGCTCGATCCAGGAAATATCTAGATAAAAGACGTCGTGATCGTTTTGCTCTCTTTTGCAACATGCACCCTGAAGATATTATCTCAAATCCTGATTTAGAATCTGTTTATGAGATACCGTTGGTGCTCCAGGAGCAGGAAATGGATAAAAGAATATTTGAAAAGCTGGGTCTTGAAACAAAAAAAGCTAATCTTTCAGAGTGGAAAAACTTGGTAAAAAAAATAAAAGCTAAAAAAAGTAAAAAGATCGAGATTGCAATAATTGGTAAATATTTTGGTACTGGGGATTATCAGCTCAGGGATTCATACGCAGCACTTTTTGATGCAATAGATCATGCTAGCTGGGAGGCTGGAGTTGAAACAACCACCAAATGGGTGGATGCTGAAAAAGTAGAAAAAAACGGAGTAAAAGAGATAGGTAATCCTGATGGAATAATCGTACCTATCGGTTGGGGTAGTAGGGGTTCTGAAGGCATGATCGCTGCTGCTACATATGCCAGGGAAATGAAAATCCCATATTTGGGACTCTGTTATGGTATGCAGTTGGCGGCTGTTGCATTTGCCCGTTCAGTTGTTGGTTGGGATGATGCTTCAAGTACCGAGAACCATCCAAAAAGCAAACACCCAGTGATATATATTATTCCATCACAAAAAGAATTGATGAAACGCCGTGCATATGGTGGAACTATGAGATTGGGCGGATGGGACGCAGTTGTTGAGAAAGGAAGTAGAGCATACTCTCTTTATGAGAGGTACGGAGGATTTATAGATAAGGAAAAGGGTCTTACAAGTGAGCGCCACAGACATAGGTATGAGTTCAATAATAAATTTGCAAAAGACATGGAAAAAGCAGGACTCAATATTACGGCTAGGTCAGTAGCTGAGGGGCTGGTTGAGATGATAGAGGTTCCAGATCATCCGTTTTATATGGGAACACAGGGACATCCTGAATATAAAAGTAGACCGCTCAAGCCTCATCCTATCTTCATAGGGTTTATTGAGGCAATGGCCAAGAAATAAGATATTATTTAGGACCAAACACGAAAGATTATTTATTTTTTATAATTTTTGATCTGTATAATTCTTGATTCTCAAATAGGTTTAAGCTATAATACTATTCTATGTTGCAAGCAATTGATTTCAAACCAGGAGACATCATAAAAGTTCATCAAAGAATCCAGGAGGGAGATAAATCTCGTATTCAGGTATTCAAGGGAACAGTTCTGGGGATTCGCGGACGAGGAAGTAATAAGATGTTTACTGTTCAAAAAAAAGTAGGACAAATCGCGGTTGACCGTATCTGGGCTGTTGGATCACCTCTGATTGAGAAAATAGAGATTGCTGAAAAACCAAAAAGGAGAGTTCGTCGTGCCAAGCTTTCCCACCTCAAAATAACTCACAAGAACTAAGCTTGCTAATAAGTAGCTAAGCTATTTTTTTAAAAACCGCCTTTGAAATCGTCTGGAAAAAATTTTTCTTCTGGATGATTTTTTCTCCAATTAAGCATCAATAGCAGAGTTTTATTGCGAATATCTTCACTTTGATTAATAGATATTCCTGGAAAAGCTTCTTGGTCATTATTCCAAAGGTTCTTGCGGTCCATCTGAATCTCCATATTCCATTATAAGTTAATTATATTGAGTTATTTTATTAAGTCAATTTTTGGGGTAATATTAACCTATGTCAAGGTTTTTGAAAGACGAAGGAGATGAGGGAGAGAGGTTGGCTGCAGAGTTTTTAAGTAAAAAAGGATATAAAATAATTGAGCGAAATTTTAGAATAAGAGGTGGAGAAATAGATATCATCGCAATTCATGATAATACATTGGTTTTTATAGAAGTCAAGACAAGATCATCAAATAAATTTGGAACACCACTGGAGTCAATTACTCCCTGGAAGCTGAAAGCTCTCATTCGAACCGCGCAATTTTACAAAATCAAACATAAAAACCTGCCTGAGGGGATGCGTGTAGATGCAGTTACTGTAGAATATGACTATAGTGGCAAACCTCTGATAGAGCATGTGGAGAACATTACATCTTGATTTTTTTGATTTGATCCCGTAGACGAATGGCAGCTTCAAAATCAAGTCTTTCTGCTGCTTGCTTCATTTCCCGTCTCAGGAGCTTGAGTGCTTCATCTCTTTCATCCGGCAGTAAGACTTCTTTATTGGCAAAATTTATCACAGCCTCCATTGACGGATCAGGAGCTTCTTCTTCCTTTTTTACCATCCGTTCACGTATAGATTTTTTGATAGTTTCAGGCGTGATGCCATGTTTCTTGTTGTACTCAAGCTGTATCTCGCGTCTCCTTTCTACCTCATCAATTGCTCCCTTCATGGATTTAGTTTCTTTATCTGCATACATAATGACTGTTGCATCGACATTGCGTGCAGCACGGCCCATGGTCTGTATGAGTGAAGTCTTGCTCCTGAGGAATCCTTCTTTATCTGCATCAAGTATCGCAACCAGAGATACCTCAGGTAGGTCAAGTCCTTCCCTGAGGAGATTGATACCAACCAGGACATCAAATTCTCCACGTCTCAGACTGTCTAAGATATCCTGTCTCTCAAGTGTGATAATGTCTGAATGGAGATAGGATACTTTGATTTCTTTTTCTTCAAGATATGAAGAAAGTTCTTCCGCCATTCGTTTGGTAAGTGTGGTTACAAGCACGCGTTGTTTCTCCTTGACTCTTTTTGATATCTCATTTATAAGATCATCAACTTGTCCTGCGCTGGGACGCACAGAAATCGTCGGATCTACAAGGCCTGTTGGTCTAATAAGCTGTTCAGTAACACCATCCTTTTCCTCTTGTGCCAGGGAGAGTTCATACTCGTTGGGGGTTGCTGATACGTATGTAATTTTGTGAGTTTTTCTCATGAATTCCTCAAATTTAAGCGGTCTGTTGTCTAGTGCTGATGGGAGACGAAATCCATAATCAATTAGTGTTTGTTTGCGGGATCTGTCCCCGTTGTACATTCCTCGTATCTGAGGAATAGTGATATGCGACTCATCAACCATCAACAGCCAATCATCACTAGCGTGTTCAAAGTAATCAATAAGCGTGTATGGTGCTTGTCCTGGTTTTCGCTCATCAAAATAAATTGAATAATTTTCGATTCCATTTACATATCCGACCTCTTTTATCATTTCCATGTCAAAGTTTGTCCGCTGATTTATTCGCTGTGCTTCAAGCATTTTTCCTTCTGCACGTAGTTTTTTGATCTGGAGATCAAGGTCATGTCTTATTTTAGTAAAAGCATCTGTATATGTACTAGGGTCAGTCATATAGTGTTTGGCAGGATAGATTATAGTTGCATGAAGAGGGTTTATGATCTCACCAGTCAAGGAATCAAATTCGTACATTTTTATGAGCGTATCATCAATTTGCATGCGAATCCCATGGTCAACATATGCGGGAAAAACATCAATTGTTCCACCTCTAACCCTAAAAGATCCTCTTTTAAATTCGTAGTCATTTCGAACATACTGTAGGTCTGTTAATCTCAATAGTACATCCTCCCGTCTTATTTTCATACCTGTTTTTAGCTCGAGGATAAATTTACCGTATTCTACGGGAGAGCCTAGGTTGTAAATGCAGGATACGGATGCAACGACTATCACATCCTTGCGAGTTAGTAGATTTGCAGTTGCTGAGAGGCGAAGTTTGTCTATTTCTTCATTGATGTCAGCTTCTTTTTCGATATAAGTGTCTGATTGCGGGACATATGCCTCTGGTTGGTAATAATCATAATAAGAAACAAAATAAGAAACAGCATTTTCTGGGAAAAAGTCTCGAAATTCCTGATAAAGCTGTCCTGCCAGAGTCTTGTTGTGGGAGATTATCAGAGTCGGTTTTTGTATTTTTTCAATCACATTTGCCATGGTAAAGGTCTTGCCACTACCTGTTACACCCAGGAGTACCTGATTTTTGACATTGTTTTGAAGATTTTTTGTTAGTTTTTCAATAGCAGCAGGTTGATCACCAGTAGGCTTGAAATCTGATTTGAGTTTGAATTTCATGACAATCCATTTTAGCAGATTTACTTTTTTTATGAAATCTGGCATACTACCTGCCTAATATGATAACTTCAGAGGTTTTACGAAAAAAAGTAGAAGATTTTAAGTTAGAAGTACTTGACTGGAAAGTTTTTCCCGTTTATTGGATTAATACTCCAGATTTTGGGAGGGGATTTCTGGGCGCAAAAGGATCGCCAGAGCAGATGCAGAAAGAAGTAGCGCGGATTATTAAAGCAAGCAGTAATGCAGACGAAGAGATAAATGTAGTTAATGCAGGGAGTGCTAGAAATTTTTTATATAGAAATCAGATTGGTATTGATTGTTCGGGATTTGTTTTTCACCTTCTCAGCAAAAGCATAGGAGGTACAGGACGCCTGGTGGATACCTTGTTCGTTCCTCGTGATACAGTTATTGCCGCATCTGAAAAAGACAGCTGGAAAAGAGTTCGTGAATTAAGCGATAAAGATAAAAGAAGGCTTCCCGAAATGGTCCCTATGGAATGGGTATGCAACACTTTTAGTAAAGAACCTCAATTTCTTACAAATGTCAAAAGTTTTTCAAGCGATGAGACTTCTGCGATAGTTACAGACTATTCAGAAGTTACTGTTGGAGACATTGTAATTATGGAAAAAAAGGGAAGATATAAACATATGGGAATTGTGACTGATGTAAATGGTATGGAATGGGAAGTTTGGGACTCTTATCGTGAAGATGATGGATATGGGGGAGTTAGAAGACACGAGGTAGAAATAGTAAATCCGAGTTTGTCACTAAATCTTCAGCACTGGACGGATTTTGATACTACGCGGTATGATGCTTACTCTGTTAGGAGACTAAATGTTTTTCAGTAAAATTTAATATTGACCCCTTTTGTTCCCCTTTGTCATGTTGACAAAAATATACGAAGTATCGTATATTTTTCTATATACATATGGCAGGTGTTTTATACGCGAAAGAAAGGCAAGTTCTCGAATTTCTGGTTCAGTTCCAGAATAAAAACGGCTATTCTCCAACCCTTACTGAAATTGCTAGAGCCACGGGTCATAAAAGCGTTTCTACGATTCATGTTCTCATAAGAAGTCTTGTAGACAAGGGCTATGTGCAAAAAGTTGATGGCAATTCGCGAGTTCTTAGAGTTAAGGATGAAAATATAGTGTCTAAATTTATGGGCGTTGAGCCATCTGTCGAACTGCCTTTGATGGGATATATAGCAGCTGGCAAGCCACTTGAACCGCATACTGATCCCAATGCTACTTTTCAGGTTTCCGCATCCATGCTGTCTGGTGCCAAAACTTCATATGTTCTCCAAGTAAAAGGCGAATCAATGATAGAAGATGGGATACTAGACGGAGATTTTGTGGTTATTGAGAAGGTGGATGATGCAAAAAATGGTGAAATAGTAGTGGCGCTGGTAGATGATAGTCTCGCTACGTTAAAAAGATTTCAGAAAACTGGCGATGTTGTGAGTTTGCATCCTGCTAACGCAACAATGGAACCGATTTTCCCGAAATCTCTTAAAATTCAGGGAAGAGTTGTAGGACTTGTTAGACGTTTTGCCTCTATTTGAATGGACGACTTTAGTGTTTGTTACTTTGAATTTTAGATTTTTGTGCTATCATACTGCTCATGGGAACTCTTTTTGTAGTGTCTACTCCAATAGGCAATCTCAAGGACATAACTTTTCGTGCAGTTGAAACATTGTTTGCGGTAGATGCAATTGCATGCGAAGATACAAGACGAACAGGCTTGTTGCTTGAAAATTTGCTGCATCATGTTGAGAGTAAATCAAAACCCAAGCTTGTTTCGTATTACGAGCAAAATGAAGCTCAAAGAATTCCAGAAATTATTTCATTTCTTAAGAATGATTTTAGTATGGCGCTTGTCAGTGATGCAGGCACTCCTTTAATATCAGATCCAGGCTTTAAACTCGTTCGCGAATGCCTTAAAAAGGGAATAAAAGTTGAGTCACTTCCTGGCGCATCATCTGTCTTGACAGCTTTGACATCCTCAGGATTGCCAACAGATAAATTTTTCTTTGCAGGTTATCCACCACACAAATCAGGACACAGGAAAACATTTTTTGAAAATATCAAAAAATCCCAGGAATTTCTCAAAACAACCGTAATCCTTTTTGAGGCTCCTCACAAGCTAATCAAAACATTGAGTGAAATGAAGGAAGCCTTGGGTGATATTGAAATAGTACTTGCGCGGGAAATGACTAAAATACATGAAGAGCTTCTTTGTCAGAAGATTTCAATAGCTCTTGAATTTTACAAAAAACGCAAACCCAAAGGGGAATACGTATTGCTTTTTAATTTGAGCTAATCTCTGTTTTCTTTTTTGTTTCTTATTTCTTTTTTAACTATTTTTCCATCCTCATTTAGTGTGTAAACATATACTTCGCCGACTGCTATTTCAAGAGAAGAAATTTCGTCATCAGGTATGTCCTCCAAATATTTAACAAGTGCCCGGAGGCTGTTTCCATGTGCTGAGATTATCACATTTTTACCGCTTTTCAGTTTGGGCAAGATTATTGTTTCATAATATGGAATGACCCTGTGATAAACATCTTTCAGTGATTCACCATTTGGTAGCTGATAATCCCAGCTTCTTCTTATTTTTTGAAACATTTCATCTCCTACTTCACTTTTTATATCCCATTTGTTTTTTCCAGTATAGTCTCCATAATCACGCTCGTTAAGAGCCTGGTTTTCTAGAACTGGTACATGGATTTGCCCTTTGGATTTGAGAAGTTCACTTAGGGTTTGTTTGGCCCTTTTGAGTACTGATGTACATGCAAGGTCCAGCTTGATATCTCTCAGATGAGAACCTGCGTCCCTTGCATCATCTCGGCCTTTATCGCTCAGATCAACATCTGTCCATCCTGTCCAGAGGCCGCGAGCATTCCAAACAGATTGTCCATGTCTGACTAAAACAAGTTTTGTGTCATTCAAATTAGTTATAGGTTTTATATCTGTGACAAAAATATCAGTATCCTTAATTGCAAATTTAATAAGCTGTGGAAAGTGAAAATGTTCTTTTACTTTTTTCGCAATTTGAACCAGAGTCTTGGTTTGTTTATCTAAAATTATTTGTTCTGAAATCGGATTTAAATCAATTGTGGATATAGAACCTGTTATTTTTGTATTTAAGTCTTCCATTAGTATTAAAGCTTTTGGATTTGGGAGTTTGTTTATATTTGAAAGTAAGTTTTGGGGTGAAAAAGCATGACTCCAAAGTTTTCTTATTGCTTGAAAAAGCTTTTCCTCATTTTCAATATTGGTGATTGCTTCGTCAGATAATTGATCAATAAGATTTATAGAATTGTCGGTTCTCTTTAAATTTTGAAAAGAGCTCAGCAGTAATGTTTTTAATTTCAGAGGAAAAAATTCATCTTGTATTAATTTTTGAATGTGGTTTGAAACTTGGGATACTGATTCGTGTTTTTTAAAATGGATCGTTGAGAGAAGAAGTTTAATTTTTGGGTTTAGATTGTTTGATTGAAAAAAAAGTTCATATGCACTAGTGGTCACGACGAACCCATCAGGAATTTTTACTTCCAAATCAGCTATCCTTGATAAGGCGTAAGCGTAATCTCCGATAAGTCTTTTGTCTTCTCTTACTGCATTTTTTAGTTTTACAATCAATACTTCTTCTGTCATCATTATCCATTATGAGTAAATAAATTTTTAAATTCAACTCATAGGTGGTTATTTTAATTGACAAGCAGGCTGATAATTCGTATAGTAATTAGGTACCTTTATGTCTATGAACAATAATGATATGGCTAAATTTAGAGAGCTTTTCCTGCAGACAGCGAGTGCGTATATTGAAGAAATAAAAAGCAATTTTTTAGAGTATTTAGAGGATAAAAGTAATATGACTGTAGTTGAAAATATTTTTGTTGCATCTCATTCTTTAGCAGGGCAAAGCTCAATGATGGGATATGTGGGGATTGCTAGTTTTGCAAGTGTGGTGGAAAATATTTTTAGAGCGAAAAAAAACCAGAATAGAGAGGTAACAGATGAAGAGATAAATCTCATAAAAAGTGCTCTCGAAAAAGTAAATCAATCATTAGTGAGAATAAAAGATGGAGATGACGAAATCAAAATTACTGATGAAATTTCAAGACTTAGGGATATAGTAGGTATTCAATAATATGAAAATTTTAATAATAGAAGACGATAAATTTTTCCGCGAGTTCTATGTTCACAAATTAAAAGGAAAAGGGGTTGATGTTGATTCTGCTACTGATGGGGTTGAGGGTCTAGCAAAGATTCAGTCTTTTTCGCCTGATATTATCCTCCTTGATCTTATTATGCCAAACAAGGATGGTTTTGAGGTATTGAAAGAGATGGCAGCACAGAACCTAGTCGACCAGATTCCTGTATTAATTTTTTCAACTCTCGCACAGCAGTCAGATGTTGATAAAATAAAACAACTTGGCGCTGCAGAATATGTAGATAAGAGCTTTTTTGATTTTGACAAATTATTTGTTCGAATTACCGAACTTTATAATGCAAAACATGCATAAGCCTGCCCATGGTTATCACAGATGAACAGCTTAAAAAGCTTATTGTTGATGTAGGACTTCTCGATGAAGCAAAGCTTGCTGAAGTCGAAAAGTACGCTAAGAATTCAGATCTACCTCTTTATGATGCTTTAATTGAAAAGGATATTGCAACTGATGAGAATCTTGGAATTATAGTTTCAGACTATCTTAAAATCCCCTTCATCGTTCTCGGAAAAATCTCTATTCCAGAAAATGCGTTCAAGATCATACCAGAACGTATTGCCAGAAAATATAAAGTGATTCCTTTTGAACGTGGTCATGAGGGTGTGAAGTTGGCAATGGTTGACCCTAGTAATAAGCTCATACAGGAGACAATAGAGCACAAGACCGGTGAAAAGGTAATTCCCTACATGGCAACGGAAAGAGATATTTACGGCAAGTTGTTTATTTACAGAAAAGATCTTCAAAAAACATTTGATGTACTGGTTAATGAGCAACTTAAAAATGTAGGAAAGAAAGGAGCAGGTGATGCGCCAATTGCAAAGATTGTTGACTTGATTATTAAATATGCATATCAAGACTTGACTTCAGATATTCATATCGAACCAGAGGATAAGGATACCCTGGTGAGGTTCCGAATAGATGGAGTTCTTCATGATGTGCTTTATCTTCCTAAAAAATATCACGAACAAGTGGTAACAAGAATAAAGGTATTATCATCTCTGCGTACTGATGAGCACTTGGCGCCTCAGGATGGAAAAATGAGCATGGATCTTGAAGAGGAACGTCTTGATATTAGGATTTCTATACTTCCTATTGTTTATGGAGAAAAAGTCGTTATGAGGCTTCTAGCATCTCACTTTAGGCAATTTTCTTTGGTAGATTTGGGTATGACTCCAGAGGATCTTCAGAAAGTTAATAATGGCTTTTCGAAATCATTTGGTATGGTTCTCTCAACTGGACCAACAGGCTCAGGTAAAACTACATCTATTTATTCCATTCTCAAGATTGTCAATACTAGGGAAAAAAATATAACTACAATTGAAGATCCAGTAGAATATCGTATCAAAGGCGTTAATCAAATTCAAACAAACAAAAAGGCAGAGCTTACCTTCGCATCAGGACTACGTTCAATTCTTAGACAGGATCCAAATATTATTTTTGTTGGTGAGATAAGAGATAGCGAGACTGCGGGCATTGCTGTCAATGCAGCCCTTACTGGACATTTGGTTTTATCAACTCTACACACAAATGATGCATCGGGAGCTCTTCCTCGTCTGATAGACATGAAGGTTGAGCCATTTTTGGTAGCATCAACGGTGAATGTCATAATCGCTCAGCGGTTGATCAGAAAGATCTGTGAAATGTGCAAAGCATCAATTGACATAACAAAAGAACAGCTTTTGAAAAACTTTCCTGAGTCAGTCATCGGAAAATATTTTGGCGATAAGGAAACTCCTCGGATTTATAAAGGAAGTGGCTGCGCTGTATGTCATGGTGCTGGGTATGCAGGTAGGATCGGTATATTTGAAGTTCTTGAAGTTTCACCAGAAATTAAGAAATTGATTAGCGAAAAAAATGATGCTAATGCAATACTTAATCAGGCAATGCAGGAAGGAATGGATACAATGCTTGATGATGGCATGAAAAAGATTATAAAAGGTCTTACAACAATTGAGGAAGTACTCAGGGTTACAAAGATTGAAACGCTTTAGTATATAAAAATATGAATACAAAAAATATTGGTTTTTCGATTAAAGAAAAAATGACACTTCTTAGCAACATGCAAACCATGTTGTCAGCTGGTATACCAATTCTAGAAACAGTTGATTCTCTTCATGAAGACGCAAAAGGAAATGTAAAAAAATTTCTTGTTGTCTTGAAAAATGACTTGATTCAGGGGCAAAAAGTTGCGTCAACATTAGCGAAATTTCCAAAAGTATTTGATAAAGTTACTGTTAATATCATAAAAGCTTCTGAAGAAGCTGGAAATCTCGATACCGCACTTTCAGACATAAAAGATAATATTAAGAAACAATCTGAGTTTAATGACAAGATAAAATCTGCCCTTATTTATCCCATGTTTATAATGGTTGTTTTTACAATTGTTTTTACATTGATTCTTGTAGTGGTTATACCAAAGATTTCTGGAGTTTTTAAAAGTCTTCAGGTCACGCTCCCGCTTCCTACGAAAATTATGATTGCAATGTCTGATGCACTAGTGACCAAACCCATTCCTATCGCTCTTTCTGTCTTTATCATAATATCAATTATTGTTTTCGCGTATAAAAAAAGTAAAAAAGTTTTTATAGAAGTTTTGACATCATTTCCTTTAATTTCGCAATTGGCAATTCAAGCAGATCTAACTCGTTTTACGAGAAGTCTTTATCTCCTGTTATCAGCAGGTCTTCCTATTACAAACGCGCTTGAGCTTACCCAAGAAGTTGTAGTGAAAGAAAAAGTAAGGAGAGTTATTATTCATACAAAAAATTTAGTTTTTGGAGGGAAAAGATTGTCCGAGGGTCTAAAGGATCACAAAGAAGTTATCCCTGCAATAATGATAAAAATTATTGAAGCCGGTGAACGTACGGGAACACTTGATAAGTCGATGCAGGACATATCTGATTATTTAGATTACGAGGTTTCAAATAGTCTAAAGACACTAACTGCATTTATAGAACCTTTGCTTCTTGTTGTCATTGGGGGTCTAATAGGTGGGATGATGATGGCTATTATATCACCAATCTACGGAGTTATCGGACAGGTAGGGAGATGAGTGTTATCAATAATTCAAAATTCATGATTAAAAATTTTAAAGGATTTACTCTTGTGGAAACAATAGTTGTAATGGGTATAATTGCAGCCCTCACAGGGTTGGGGACAATCAACTTGATAGGAGCCAAAAGGTCAGCAGACGTATCCGCAAGCGTAAATGTTCTTATTGCAGATTTGAAATCTCAGCAGTCAAGGACAATGAGTGGTGATACTGAATCAGGTTTGGTAATTGATGATTATGGAGTTTATTTTGCCACCCGTGAATATACTTTATTTAGAGGGGCTGATTTCGTAAGTAGTGACCCGGCTTCGCATTTTGTGGTGGAGTTGTCACAAGGAATTGTCTTTTCAGACTTAAACATTCAAGATTCTCAAGTTATTTTTGAGAAGGGAAGCGGAGAAGTTGTCGATTATTCAGCAACTGAGAATAGTATTACTTTGTCTGATCCTGTCGGGAATGAAAAAACTGTTTTGATAAATAGCCTGGGATCAATCACGGAAGTTAATTGATAGCATGATAGATTTTTTGAAAATTAGTAAATTTAAAGACAAGAAAGGCTCTACAGGTCAGACGTTTATTGAGTTGATAATAATTATGGGGCTTGCAGTCCTGATAATTCCTGCGATAACCTCAGGTCTTATTAGTTCAAGGGAGGGTACCCCGCAACAGGAAAATAGACTTCAAGCAGCATCTATTCTTAAGGAGACCGAGTCAGCTGTGAGAAGCATCAAGAATGAAAGCTGGCTCAACTTTGATGCAGTTGTGGCTGGTGATCCCTATCATCCTCAGATTGCAGGTACATCATGGAGTCTTGTGGCTGGTGGTGATACTCTCGGAGGAGTTTATGATAGAGAGGTAGTAGTTAGTGATGTATATAGAGATGCCTCAGGTTCAATAGTGCAAACAGGTGGAGTTCTTGATCCTTCAACAAAAAAAGTTGATATTCGTATTGAATGGTCAAATCCTCGCCCATCTGAATTGGAATCTACTATATTTTTAACTAGAACAAAAAATGATAC
Source organism: Candidatus Levyibacteriota bacterium (assembly GCA_029260965.1). GTDB lineage: Bacteria > Patescibacteriota > Microgenomatia > Levybacterales > UBA12049 > JAJDCH01. The sequence goes on from JAJDCG010000001.1 coordinate 539,900, forward strand.
ATTTGTTCAGACCCTTGATAGTGATTTTAACCCTGGAGATTTTATCGAAACTGTTGTGACTAATAATTCAAATGGGGAGGTTGAGCTAAATCAATCTTTTGGAACAGCTGATTGGTGTAAGCCTCAGGATTCTCAAATTGCCAAATTGACACTTCCCAAGCCTGGTAACGCAATATATATTCCGTCAATCGGTTCGGCACAGATAGCAACAGGAGATGGTGGCTCTGGGGAATCTCTTGTGGATGTAGATATCGCATTTTCTCCCCCACCTGCTCCTCCGAATGCAACAATTGATGGCACCTACATAGGAAATTATCAGACCAATGCTATTTTTAGTGATGGAAATTATGCTTATTTAGCCATAAATGGTAGTAGTAAGCAGGTGAGAATTCTAAATGTTTCTTCAAAACCTTATACAGAAGTAGGGACAATCACTCTTCCCAGCAATACAAACGCAAACGGAATTTATGTAGATGGCAACACAGCCTATGTTACAAGTAATGACGTTTTATATAAAGTTAATGTTACAAATAAGAATGGATCACATACGCCAAGTAACTCTGTAGCAATGAAAGCCCAATTTTGGTTTGAGGATGTTATAGCCAGGCAAGTGGTAGTCAGAGAGGACCGTGTTTTTGTAGCAGTGGAAGGAACTCTCTTCGGTCTACAAATTTTCAAAACAAATGATTTAAGTCTATTCGGTGTTTCCAAACCTACGGTAAAGCAGTTGCCAGAAGGGTTGTATGTTAATGAGGATGGATCAAGAGCATATATTGCTTTCAGTGGTGGGAGCGGACTTTTTCAAAAGGGATTTTTTATTCTCAACACAATTCCGACCAGAAAGGAATCTGTATGGATTCCTGGATTTGCGTTTTATTATCATCATATAGTTGGGAGTTACAATACCAAGGCTACAATTCCTCGAGGTATGACACTTGCACCAGGAAATGCAAATAGAGCGCTTATCGGAGGAATAGGGGGAACATATCAGTATCATGTTGTTGATATTTCCAATGAATCAAAGCCTGTTTTTTGTGGGGGACTAAATATCCCACAAGGCGTTACAGGAGTTGCTGGTGCACTTGATCAATACACAAATGTGTATTCATATCTTCTGACAGGTTCGGGGAATAAAGAGTTGAGGATTATTCAGGGAGGTGCAGGAGGAGGCGGTGGTGGAGGCTACTCTCCATCCGGAACTTTCACTGGAGATACATTTGATGCAGGAGAAAAATCAGCTTTCAATAGATTTGAGGCAACTATTAGTGAGCCTGTTAATACTGAAATCAAAATGCATGTTGCGGTTGGGCCTGATGGAGCAGCAGGTTGTGATCCTGCAGTTTTATCATACGTGGGTCCAGATGGTACCTCAAGCACGTACTTTACTCCAAATGGTTCTGTGATTGCAGGTTCTATCCCGATGGGCGTATTGGCTGGATATTATGAGAATCCGGAAAGATGCTTTGGTTATAAAGTTTATTTTGAAACAAGCACGTCTACATCTACGCCTGTATTTGAGGATATTGTTGTCAATTATTCACAATAATGAAAATAAATAAGTTATTTTTTATTAATTTATATAAAAAAATATTGAGCGACAGGTTAATTCTCCTGCTTGTTATTTTGGGAGTTATTAGTTTAACCGCTTCAATTATACTCCTCTCAGGAGAGGGAGATGAAAATGTAATAGATAGGAGAACTCCCAGTTCAAATAGAGTTGGTGACAGTTCAGATGTGTCTCCCACAAAATCTCCTTTTAATTTGTTTGGTTTGTTGAATAATTCGGCGAGTGAAGATGATAAAAAAAATGAAACGCAGGCAAATAAACAGGCACTTACAAATATTTCCAATGGTAACCCATCCGCCTCCGTTCCATCCTACATAACTTTGGTTAATTCAGGTGGTTCAGTCACAACACAACCTCTTTCAAGTAGTGGTGTCACAAGTACGTTACAGGGATCGATAAACCCAAACAGCAGCATTCAGCAAGGTGTTGATAGTAGTAGTGACGATAATATTGCGATAAAATTTGAAGTTCCTAATGGAGGAAGCTTTACTTATATACCTCCTGGAACACCAAATGCTGAGATAAAATGGGGAAGATACAAAAATGAAGTTTATAATTACGCACTTAATTATCCAATTAATTGGCAGCAGGAGTTTGCGATTGATAATGAGGGTCATGAATTGCTTACACTTTACCCACCTGGAGTTGATACTAATAACCCAAATAGTCCATTTATAGCTTTTGCTTTTTCTTCACTATTTGACATTGTCGGCACGCATCTTGAGGATGGATTTGCAACCAGCATAGTTGTTGATGGCCAGAAAGGAAATCTTTATACAGATGGTGAAATAGGTTTCAGCTATATTACTTCGTTTATAAACTATTTGGATGGTTCATTTGGCTTGACTGCAAGCAAAAGCGATGAAACATTTGCATATATTTATTATTACATGATTAATTCAATTGATTTTAATACAAAATAACATGAATAAATATAAAAAATTAAAAGGTTTTACACTTATTGAACTTACTGTTTCAATGGGGCTTCTAGTTATGGTGCTTGGGATAATAGGGGGTACTTTTGCATCAATCGTTGCTGGTCAGTTGGAGTCAAAAGCAACATCAAGTGTAGATCAGGATAGTAGATTTATTTTTGCTCGTCTTACTCATGATATAACATCAGCAAATGGTATAGTGACTCCCTCCAATCCGGGAGATTCTTCAGCATCTTTGATAATTACCGTTGATTCCCTAAACTATATATACAGTCTTGATCCAAATGGTAATTTTCTGCTTGACAAGGGGCTTGGTGGGGAGCAACTCAATGGCTACAATACGTGGGTTTCAGACTTAGAGTTTCAAAAGATAGGTGTTGACACAGTTCGTGTAAGTTTCGTCATAAGCTCCAAAACTCAGACAAAATCAGGCATTGAATCAAGAGAGGTACAGACAACGTTAGCACTGCCATGAGAATTTCAAAATTCAATTTTCAAATTTCAAATCACTTTAGCGGACAAGCTCTTATAATGCTTTTGGTTTTTAGCATTATTGCAGTTACGATTACTACTGCATCTGTTGCAATAGTGATTGAAAATTCCAAAAGTGGAGATAGGCTAAACCAGGGAGTGATGGCTGGGCAAATCGCAAAAAGTGGGATTGAAAATGCTTTAATAAGAATACTCAGAGATCCAAACTATAGCGGTGAAAATGATTTATTAATTGGAGATGGGAGTACAGATATTGTGGTATCTGGTGCAGGTACGCTTGTTGATCCATATATTATAATATCTGATGCTAGTCTCGATGGTTATAAAAAGAAAATAGAGACTAAAGCTACATATGTAAATGATATACTTAAAGTGGTTTCAGAAAGGGAAATTTATTAAACATGACAGGAGTAATTTTTTTGCAAAAAAATAAATTTGATATTTATACAATGCCGCCAGGTAGAGTTAGTGAGTTTCTTTTTGTACCCGAGGTTATAAAAGAGTTGGATATTATAGATCGAGATCTATTGGATAATCTCGTTAAACTTTTTGTAACTAACAACAAGATTCCAGCATGTAATTTAGTAATTATTATTGCAGAAAATGCATGTTTCACAAGAGATATACAATTGCAGTCTCCAGACTCTGAGGTTGCAGTTGAAGATATTGCTAAAGAATTTGTAGATAGTGTACCGTATGAAAAAATTGCAAGTAGAAATTTTCCGCTACAACGCGGGATTAGAGCTTTTGCGGTAAATGAAGATTTTTATTTGGGGATTGTTTCAGCATTTGAAAAAATGGGATTCAAGATCGATGGAGTTTACCCAGGTCTTGCATTTGGAAATTTAATTGGGAAAGACTTTGTGCTTAGTTCTAGTAATTCTGAACTTGTTCTTTCAACTGCGAGATCTCAAGGCAAGTATAATTTGTTACTTCCAGAAGAACGAGCGGAGAATGAGCAAGAAGATCACACAGTAGGTGAAGGAGTGTCAAATGCGCCAGAGCAGGTGGATGATTATGTAATTGAAAAAGAAGAACCTGTAAGAAAAAAGAGCAACAAGAGGCTTTTTTTGATGATTGGTGTATTTTTAGTGTTAATAATAATTCTCATCATTACAATACTGAATCAATCTTGACAATCAGCCTTAATCAGAGAATAATATATGCAATGTCCAGAAAGTCTTACCCCTCCAAAGGTTTTACTCTTATAGAACTGCTTGTAGTATTGGGAATTTTAGCAATACTTCTATCTATTACTTTAATTGCAATAAATCCGGCTAGACAATTCCAGCAAGCCAGAGATGCTCAGAGAGGCAGCGATGTGCTTGCGATCCTTAATGTTATAAATCAGTATTCAATTGACAATGACGGTGCTTTGCCTGGAGACGGGCTTGGACCATTAGGTGGAGATATGATTACCACCACTCCACAGCTAATATCAACTAATGAATCCAATATATGCGCTGATTTGAGACCTAAGTATATTGCAGCAATACCTATAGACCCCGAGCTTGCTACAGATGAGATACCCAATGTTTCCGATTGTTCAGTTGAGTACAATACTGGCTATACTGTAGTAAAGAATGATGCTGGGAGAATAACTGTAGCAGCTCCAGCAACAGAAATACCCCCCACAAAACAAATCACAAGATAAATTAGCTTTTTAAAATTTAGTAGTTTATTTTTTCTTTCTTTTTGAGGATTTTTGTTTAGTAGATTTTGCATTGTGAGAGGTTTGTCCTGCCAGATAGACTAGTCCGATGAGAAATCCTCCTCCGACGATTGCGAACATTACATAGTTTCTCAGTGCCTCTAAGTCATCAAAAAAGTATTCCTGATTAACCCAAAATTTATAAAATACTACTACTGCTATAAGAAGTACCAAGAAATTCAATACTGCTTTTGCGCTGGATAGTGAATCGTGTGTTTTCATGCTCTATATATATTAAGAGACATTCAGTATATATTGTCAAGTGGAAAAAAAGACGAAAAACAAAATAATCTTACATGCACTATTCAATGTTATAAATTGTGGAATCCTACCTTTTTGTATTAAATAATATATTAAAAAACTGTTTAATTTGTATTTTGAAAAGTGTCTTTATGAGTGTAAGAAAATTGGTTCATCAGAAAATATAAAATTTATAGCCTTAAGTATTCGAATTATTTTCTATTTTTGCCCCCTTGACAGGGGCAATTTCCTTGTGGCATCATGAATACATACCAAAAATAAATTAAAAGATTTTTGGAAAAACAAAAATGACTGCCCAAACAAAAACAACAAAAAATCTTAAAAAAGGTTTTACACTTATTGAGCTTCTCGTAGTTATCGGTATCCTCGCAGTCCTTCTCGCTATCACTCTTATCGCCATCAACCCAGCAAGACAATTCTCCCAAGCAAGAGACACTCAAAGAAACAGTGATGTAAATGCTATATTGAATGCAATTCATCAGTACATGGCTGATAACAATGGTGATCCTGCAACTCTCGGTATAGATACCACTGTGAGAACAATTACGGATTCAGGTGCAGCAAATACTGTAGATTTGTGCGCTACGGATTTGTTGGTGCCTACTTATATTGCTGATCTACCAATTGACCCACAAACAGGAACGGAAACTCCTAGTGGTTCAACATGTACGGATGTTGGAGCAGATTACAATACAGGATATATGGTGGTAAGTAGCGCTACAGATAGTAGGATAACCGTTTCAGCTCCTGATGCAGAAATTGAAGCAGAGATATCAGTTACAAGATAATTAAATAATTATTAATATTATTTAATAAGGCTACCAAGTGGTAGCTTTTTTAGTAAATCGGATGAGGACCGTATTTCAAACAGTCTATAAAAGTTTAGTTTTTTTTGTCTTTATTGCTTCATTTTTTCTATTTCCCAGCATGTCTTTGGCAGAAACAACTCCCTATAGAACAGCGGGATGGGTAGATAGTGTCGGGGATCCTTCGTACACGAATTTAGATAAATGTCAAAAAACTGATGGTGAATATTGCAATAGAACAGGTGAGACTAAAAAAGGAGCTACATTGTATTTTGGTTGGCTGGTAATTTAGAAGGAGTAAAAGAGGTTGAATTCAAGATTGATAAGACTTCCCCATCAACTATTATTTATACGACCGGTACTGAGGGTGATGACGGCTGGTATAGATCAGAAGTTAAAATTGGACTTAATGGATTGGACTCATATTCCGGATATGACAAAACGTTCTATTCCTTGGATAATGAAGGGAATTTTCAGGAATTTATTGACGATTTGAGGTTTGACCAAGAAGGAAAGCACGAAATTTATTATTTTTCTGTTGACAATGCTGGTATTATGGAAGATAAAAAGGTATTTGAATTTTATATAGATAAAACCCCACCTGAAGCTGAAATTTCATATGATTTAAATGCTGAAGATGTTTTAATAAGCGGAAAAGATAATTTAGGTGAATCAAGCTTTTCAGAAAATATTGTAACCGATCAGGCAGGCAATACATTAAAACTGGAATATCATAAGAAAAAGATAGGTAAATATGTCAAATTTGAGCTTAAAAGTCTTAAATATAACGATGATCCTGAAATAAAAATAGTCAGAAATCTCTTTTTTACATTTCTGCTTAGAGATATTAAGAGTAATGATGTCAGACTCCTGAGTCAACATTATATCGATAAAGGAAACATGCGTATATTTTCACACTACTTTCTTCAGTTAAATAGGACGAATTTCTATATCAGAGAGCGGGGATCAAGACAAAAAATAATACAACAATCAGGCTTGGTCCTCTTGAAACTTTATACCCAAGAAGGTACGATTAATTATAGCTACTAGTATGAAAAAAGCTGCTGGGTTTACGTTGATTGAGATGATCGTGGTGATTGGGATTTTTGCAGTTTTATTGGCTATCACAATTGTTGCTATTAATCCCGCCAGACAGTTCGGGCAGGCCAACGACACCAAAAGAGGAAGTGATGTTCTCGCCATTCTAAATGCAATCCATCAGTATTTCATCGAAGAAGGAGACTTCCCAGTAGGGATACCATCAGGGACTGCGCTTGAAATCTCAAGTACAGATGCTGATATATGTAATGCTCTTATTACTGAGTACCTTGCTGCTCTTCCAGTAGATCCAAACATAAACGGAGGTGAAGAAATAGCGGAGGCGAGTTGTAGTAGTTACAGTACGGGATATGAGGTTGTTCGTGATCCAATAAGTAATCGTATTACAGTTTCTGCGCCTCTAACACAAGTGGAGACAGTACTGATTTCGGTTACGAGATAACTTTTATAATTTTTTATTCCTCCATTAGTTTTTTGAATTTTTCTACCAGATCAACGGGTGTAGGGTCTTGGTTGTAGCCAAGCGCTAGGTAATATGAAGTAAATTCACCTAGTGTCAGAGCCCATGAGAGTTTGTAGAAAGCGTTATTACCCTCTAGGGTGATAATCTCCACATCTGCACCGTTTTTACGTAGGAGGTCTGCTGTGATATCTATTCTTTTGATGCTGCGTGGATGATCTTCTGGATCCTTGAGGGAGATTATGAAGAATTTACCTTGCATATGTGTGTATCCTATCATCTCATTATGGTTCAGTTCAGGAAAAAAATTCCAGAATGCAGGAGTTTTGCTGTTTTCATTGAATTTGATTTTCCAGACCATGGCAAGTGCCTTGTATCTGAGGGAAGAGTGTATGACTGGAGTCTTACCCTGTATAAGGGTTGCAAGCTCTTTTCCTCTTTTTTCAAGCTCAGGTAGTGCTAATTTAATTTTTTCTACTTCTGTTAATATTTCTTCAGCTGTGTCAGGTGCAAGTTTCTGATTTATAAGTAGCTGCAAAAGTGCTGCAAAGAAGTAGCCTGTTGCAATACGGGGTTGAAAATTTTCAAATGGAATAGGTAGTTTAATATGAGGAATGTTGTTTGTTTTGCACATTTCTTCGATTCTCCCCCCGCTTGATAAACCAATGCATGGAAGATTGTTTTTGAGCGCTTCTTCAAATGAGGAGATAGTTTCTTCTGTATTTCCTGAGTAGGAGGAGATAATATTAAGTGAGTTTTTATATGCCTCAGGTGGCAGGGTGTAAAAGCGATTTTGGTAAAGATTTATGTGTTTGTCTGTTTTTTTTGTCTTTAGTAAGTCTGAGAGATAGATTCTGAGGATGTTTACATAAAGTGCGGATCCGCCCATGCCTGATACAGTAAAGCTGTCAAAATCGCCTTTTATTTGAATGTTTTTGGCAATCTCAAATCCTTTTGCAAATTGATTTGGAGTTTCCAGAATCATTTGTCTGAAATTATATGGATCCAGTGGATTTTTATTCATTATGATATATTATCAGTTATTTTTTCTGTTTACAATCTTTACAATCTCATCATGCACCAGGCCGTTTGTCATAATACATCCCGCATCGTTTAATGACAAATTTTTACCTTTTAAATTGGTTATTTTCCCTCCTGCCTCATTAATTATTGGCACAAAGGCTGCATAATCCCATAGTTGAGCGTAGGGGTCAATTGACGCCTCCATATGCGCGCTAGCAACCAGACAGTCGGCATATGTTGTTTCGTATCCTCTGGTACCTATACTGGTTTTAACCAGATCTAGCACGGTACTCATGTTTGGAAAATATTTTGGATTTCCAAAATTTATAAACGATTTTGATAAAGGTTGAATGTTTGATACGTTTATTTTATTTCCATTGTGGAAGGCTCCTTTTCCTCGCTGTGCATAATACATCTCATCAAGCGATGGAAAATAACATACTCCTATCTCAAAGTTATTGTCAGTGTAATAACTAATTAGTATTGCCCATTGTTTTATGCCTCTTGTGTAGATCCGTGTCCCATCTATTGGGTCAATTATCCAAAATGATTTGTTTTTTCGTGATCCACCCGACTCTTCCCCCACAACGTTTGCATCAGGATATTTTGAGACTATATAATCATTAATTACTTTTTCTGTAGCAGGGTCAGCAAGGGCAACTGGTGTACCGTCTTTTTTGTATGTGACTCCCAGGTCATCTTCTCCATGAAAATATTGAAGCGCCTTTTCGGCGCCTATCTTCGCAGCATCTATCGCAGTTTTTAGCTCATCTGACATATTTATTCCTTTGCATTTGACTTTATTAGCTTGATTATTTCTTCTTGTTTTTCTATCATTTTGGCCTCATCATAGCTTTCAACATTTAGACGCAGAAGCGGTTCGGTATTTGAGGTTCTTACATTAAATCTCCAATCAGGATAGTTAACGGTTACTCCATCAAGTGTTACAAGCTCTCCGTCACTATATTTTTCTTTTAATAAATCTAGTATTTGAAGAGCGTTTGATACTCTAAAATTTACCTCTCCTGATTCATGACTTCTTCTTAGATCATTTGCTACTTCAGATAGTGTTTTTCCCTCATCAGAGAGAACTTTTAGAACACAGATGAGAGTTGCTAGTTGTGATTCTGCATTTCCATTTTCTTTGAAGTAAAAATGACCTGATGATTCTCCTGCAAAAAGCCCGTCATTTTTTGCCATTGCCTCAGTAATAAATGCATGCCCGACTCTAGTCATGACATATTTGCCTCCATATTCTTCGATTATTTTTTGGGTCGCTAAGGTGTATCGTATATCGCAAAGTATAGTTGCTCCTGGATTTTCTTTGAGTAGCTCTCTGGCAACTAGCGCTGTGATAATAGTTGCGGGAACTACTTGA
>JAJDCG010000002.1 GCA_029260965.1 Candidatus Levyibacteriota bacterium
CCCTACTAACTACGTGCCAGAAGTCTCGGTAATACGTAGGGGGCAAGCGTTATCCGGATTTATTGGGCGTAAAGTGTGCGTAGGCGTTCCATAAAGTCTCCGCTTAAATACCAGGGCTTAACCCTGGAAATGGCGTAGATACTCATGGAATCGAGGATTGGTCGGGATGCTGGAACGGTTAATGTAGCAGTGAAATGCGTTGATATTAACTGGAACACCAAGGGCGAAGGCAAGCATCTGAACTTTTCCTGACGCTGAGGCACGAAAGCTAGGGTAGCGAAACAGATTAGATACCTGTGTAGTCCTAGCCGTAAACGATGTCCGCTAACTATTAGTCCTTTTGGGCTAGTGGTTTTAGCTAACGCGTTAAGCGGACCGCCTGGGGAGTACGGCCGCAAGGCTAAAACTCAAAGGAATTGACGGGGACCCGCACAACTGGTGGAGCGTGTGGTTTAATTCGAGACAAAGCGAAAAACCTTACCAGGGCTTGACATACTACCGTTTTATTCGGCTGGAAACAGTTGAAGATCTCGCAAGAGAAGGTAATACAGGTGCTGCATGGCTGTCGTCAGCTCGTGCCGTGAGGTGTTCCCTTAAGTGGGGAAACGAGCGCAACCCGCGTCTAATGTTAAATATTCATTGGAGACGGTCCCGATCATATCGGGAAGGAAGGAGCGGAAGACGTCAAGTCAGCACGGCCCTTATGCCCTGGGTTACACACACCCTACAATGGCGAAGAACAATGAGCTGCAAGCGCGCGAGTGCAAGCTAATCTCAGAAATTTCGCCTCAGTTCAGATTGGAGTCTGCAACTCGACTCCATGAAGCCGGAATCAGTAGTAATCGCAGATCAGAAGGCTGCGGTGAATACGTTCTCGGGTCTTGTACACACCGCCCGTCAAGGCAGCAAAGTCGGGAGTGGACGAAGGCTACCATTTGGTGGACGAGTCCAAGCTTGGCGATGAAGCTTAAGTCGTAACAAGGTATCCCTAGCCGAAGCTGGGGATGGATCACCTCCTTTCTTTTTTTAAAATGTTTTTTAACAAATAGAAGAGGGAAAGGGGAAGACAGGAAACTTGTTTAGATAGTCCTTTGGACTAGAGAAACGAGGGAATTGTAACCACAGGCTGAGTGAATGGTGCCTGGTTAATTTCGCAATCCCGATAATTTTATCGGATTTCCGCTAGATTTGTCTTTTGATGAATTTGGTTGGACACTTAGAAATTGACAAAACTATTCTCGCTCTTCCTACCACATCTTGGTTAATAAAAGTATATTCAATTAACAAACAATCCCGCACCAGAGGCGGGATTTTTTGCGCCCAAAATTTATATTTCGTGCCTGATTTCATCATAAATTTACGCGGCAGCAAAAAATTGTGATGGTTTTCCTGTTTGAGAGTTGTCAAGTCAAGCATAGAGCATGATGACAATTTTTGAAGACGATCGTCTCAAAAAATTGTCAGAGTTTTTTGGTTGCAATGTTAGTTTCGGTAGTTTGATAAGAGGTATTGGGTGCGTAGAGTAAAGAGAGATGTTTGCCCATGTTGCCTTGCCTGTGATAAAATTGAGATCAAGGCACGATGGTGAAGTGGTTAACACAGCTGTTTGCAAAACAGCCATGCGCCGGTTCGAATCCGACTCGTGCCTCATTATAATTAACCAATTTATTTATGGAGAACGAAAGTGGCAAAAGCGTAGTAGATTTAGATATAGGTTTTAGCGAGAGACAGGTTGATGTCAATACGGAAAAAGGAACAAAACCAAAATCTATTATTCTAAAAAAGAAAAAAACTACAACTGTTTTTCAAGCACAAAAACAGATAAAAAAATGATATAATTGCCTTTTGGGTGCTTAGTTCAGTGGCTAGAACGCTTTCCTGATAAGAAAGAGGTCAATAGTTCGATTCTATTAGCACCCACATTTATCAAAATACCTCAATAGCATCTGAAAAAAACTATTGCACGAAAAAAAGTCTTGTGGTAGAATTTGAAAATCGTGGTAAAGGGCTTTATCAAATCATTGGGAGTCAGCTCCCTTCTTTTTTTAAGTAGCGTTGCTCCTGTATTTGCAGAGGTTACAAAAACTGAGTCAGAATCAGGTGGTGGACATGGTGCTACTGCAGTTGTTTTTCTTTTCCTCGCGATTCTTCTAATTGCATCAAAAATAGGTGGTATTGTTGAGAAAGCAGGTCAACCAGCAGTTATTGGTGAGATCGCAGCGGGTATTTTTCTCTCATTTCTCGCATTCTCTGGCTTGGGAATAATGGATGATATTCGTCATAGTGAGACTATGGCTTTTATTGCAGAGTTTGGTGCTGTTATTCTTCTTTTCCAAATCGGGCTTGAGACAAATATCAAAAAAATGACCAAGGTTGGAGTAAGCGCGCTTCTGGTTGCGATTATAGGTGTAGTTCTTCCTTTTGTTTTGGGATCATTTGTTTTCGCGCCACTCCTTTTTCCTGAATCCAGTTTTCCGGCGCGTCTTTTTATCGGAGCATCTCTGGTTGCAACAAGCGTGGGGATTACTGCTTATGTTTTCAGGGAGATGAAAGTAATCAAGGAGAAATTTGCACAGGTTGTGCTAGGTGCCGCAGTTATTGACGATGTGCTGGGTCTTCTTGTTCTTGCAGTTATTACAGCTTTAGCATCAGGTGAGGCGGTCAGTCCTGAGTTTGTAGCAATTCTTTCAGCAAAAGCATTTGGTTTTCTGGCAGCAGCTGTGATTCTGGGGAATGTATTTGCAAAGACGCTTTCCAAAGGATTTTCAATGATCCATACAGGAACCGGAATGAAGATTACACTTGCTCTTACGTTTGCGCTTGTGTATGCATATGGGGCAACATTGGTGGGTCTGGCTCCAATAGTGGGTGCTTTTGCAGCAGGACTTGTTTTGGATGCGGTTCATTTCAAAGGATTTGCATTTCCAGAGGTTGTGCATGATCTTCTTTCATTCCGTGGATTTGATAAAAAAGAGAAAGCAAAGATAGAAGCTCTGGTTGAAAAACATAAAGATACTCATATTGAGGAGTTAATCTCAACACTTGGACTTCTTTTTGTACCGATCTTTTTCGTTTTTACTGGACTTCAGATAGAATTTGCATCACTTCTTAATCCAGGGCTCTATGTATCAGCAGCTATTTTGACGGTTGTTGCTTTTTTAACAAAGGCATTTGCAGGAGTTGCTGCATCAGGTTCTGTGAAAGAAAAAATCCTAGTTGGTGTTTCCATGGTCCCACGTGGTGAGGTGGGTCTTATATTTGCAGCTGTGGGGAAATCAATTGGTGCGATAAATGATGAGCTTTTTTCAGTAATAATTATAGTGGTTATAGCAACAACTTTTGTAGCACCCCCACTTCTCAAAAATCTTCTTAAAGACTACAAAGTAAAATAAATATCCTGTAGTGCCATTATTGTAGCAAGTATAATCTCTGCTAGAGAATAATTAAAAAAAATACTTGAAAAAAATCCTATAATCTGATATAATTTTTTTATAAAATTATGATTAATGAGAGAATCGGAAACGACACGCCATCAGAAGAACCCCGCGATGGTAAAGATCTAGGAAAATTGACTAGGAGAGATTTTTTAGGAAAAACTAGAATAATTTTAACAGGAGCAGCTGCAAACGTGCTGATACCACCTATTTTAAGAGATCCGCTTGTGGCAAGCGCTTCAGAAAAAACACCAGCTGGTCATCTACCAGAAAAAGAGCATCATGAAACAACTGACCTCAATGATTGGAGTGCTAGGGTAGTAGTGGGTGGTTTTTTTGGAATTGTGGCGGGTATGATGATTAAAAAGGTTGAGTTGGGTCCCGGAACAGTAGGGACCATGACAACTCTTGAATCAGCAAGACTTATTGCTCTTAAGAGCTCAAAGAATAAAAGTGATCAGGAGGCTTTTGGCCATGATATGAAAGAATTAAAAGGCGCATATCCTCTTGTGCCTGTGCTTGTTGAAATCGCACATATTGCAAGCAATATACGGGTAGATGCAAATAAAATTTTTGATGAGAGTAATCTTGCAGAGACTGAAAGTGGGTCAATAATGCCATCAGAAGATGCTGAGAAAAAGTCTTGGGAAGAGTTTTATCAAAAGACTACCGAAGAGCTTGTTGATTTGATGGCTCAAAGTTCAGCTCTTTCTATGCTCGCACCAATTACAACTACTTATGTTTCTTCGTCTGTGACAAGCAGTATGCATCCTGCTATTCTTGAAAAGCTCTACAGGCTTAAATATTCTGAAAATGTTTTGCGAGTTCAGGAGGAGCTAGCGGGGGATAGTCTTAAAGAGGGTGATGTGCCACATGCAAATTATTTGAAATCCAAAGCACTGGAAGAGGCACAAAAGGTAATGGATGGAGTTGGTGGAGAGCTTGATCTGATGCTTACTGTCGCGGGAAATACAAATGGAGACGCAGTCCTCGGTGACCCGCCCAATATTTATTCTTTATTCAAAAAGCCTCAGCATTTCCCTGCTTATTCAGCGATTGGTTTTACAACAAGTGAGATTTTGACAACTTGTGCAGCATTGGCATTTCTAAAAAAAGCAGGAGTTCGAGGAGAGACGAAAAAGTTTGTTAAAAGATTCAATGAAGGTCAAGTCAAAATAATTAAATCAATAAGTCAAACAATTAAAGATAGTAGATTGCGAGATGTATCATTATTTGGAGCAAGGGCCGAAGCGGGAAAACTGTTTAACGACTTGCAAAATGTATTGAATGATGAAGGCTTAGAGAGTTTAGAGTCAGATTTAATAAATCAGATAGCATCTATTCCTTCTGGGGCGTTTCGCCTTGATGTAAAAACAATCTTGTCTCATCAATGGGATGCGTTTGTGAGAAAAAAGCAAAAAACAAAAGATGATGAGTTAACTGGTGAGAGATTTGATTATGAGTTATTCTCTGATCTTCTTCTTCGCAAAGGAAGTCTTCATGGGAAAGGAAGCAAAGACGATAATCAGTCAGAACGAGAGCATGACAGTATTTTAAGGAAAGAGCTGCTTGGTGCACTAGCGTCACAAGATAGAAAAAAAATTGCAAAATATATAAATAGGATGTTAGATTCTCGAAAAGCAACAACGCAATCAGACTTAGGTGCTCTTTTTAGTAAGATTATGCAGCAGGAAAATGAAAATGAATTAGTAGGCAAGGATGATTCAGAAATTAAGAACACTTTTCTTCAAGCAATTAAAGAAATGGCTGCTAACGGACTTTCTAAGAGTGGCCCTGATAAAGCAGAGCTAGAGAGGGCTTTCATGAATGATGATGTCGAGAAGCTTTGGAGTGGACTTTCTGAAATTGAAAAAGAAGATGTCAGACAGGCACTAATGATTTCAACAGGTGAGCCGTCTCAACATGAAGAGCCTGGGGATGGTCACGGGCATTCGCAAAATAGAATTCTGAGTCATCAGGCTAAAGAAGTACTTGTAGCACTTGATACACAAATCCCTGCAGTTCCTAGTCTTGTTCATTTCGTAAAGCATGATATTTTGCCTCTTATTTCCGCAACAACTGACGATCCTGAAAAGAAAATAAAACGAGAACGTGACGCCATTCTATTGATGACCGATTTGATTTCTGCATTTGCTGATAATGTTGCAGCATATCTTTTTGCATTAGCCTCTTTGGAAGAGTTGTATAAGGAAAATTACGGAGAAGATGTTTTACAGAACAATAAATCACTTGATAGGGCAATTTCGCTTACTGCAATTTACTCTGCTGTTTTTGGAGGGAGCCTGTCGCTTCTTGGAAACGGTCCCAATTTCCTTCAGGAGAGGCCAGTAGGTGTGATTGATGATCAAGGAGAGCTGAGGATTCATACAGAGCCAAGAGCCTTGCCTGACACTCTTAAAAATCCATACGGCTTTGTAGGCTCGGCATTGGTTTTTGGATTTGGACGATCTTCAATTGATAATGCAGCTGAAGGACTAGAGCTAGCCTCAGTTTGAGGGTGGAGAATAGTAGTATGGAGTTGGAGTAGGAAATAGTATTGTTGTTTGATCTAGTTTGTAAATATTTTGCATCTCACCATTGATAGTTACTGCGGTTTTAGGCATGAATTTAATCTCCAAATATTGTTCAGAATGATATGTATTTGTCTGAATAGGTATTTGGGCTACAATGTTTGGTCCGTTTTTGGAAAGAGTTCCGCGGAGTGCGTATGAGAGCCTGCCGGTTTCGTAGTCTATGTTCATTAGTGCGGCTTTGTAGTCTAGTAAATCCCTTCCCACAAGTGCCTTGATGCTGGTAACAGCTAGTGGATCAAATGCAATCTCAAGCTGTACTAGAGTATTTTGATTTTTTCCAGTTGGCGAATCAATGACCACATCAAGAAGTGCTGAGTTGCTGGCGTCAATAGTTTTAGATCTGGGATCAAACAAAAGTTTTATATCTGATTTATTGGAGCTTTCGGTATGCTTGGATTGATTTTGATTATTTGATTTTTTATTCAAATAAAAATTATTCAATAAGAAAAATGCTATTAGCAAAAATAAAAGAAGTATGAGAAAAATGAATGTTCTGCGTGACACAATGTATTAAGAGTATCAAAAATACCACGGACATCACAAGTATTAGGGGTTTTAATCAGGGTTTTGTTAGTCACCCTTCTGGACAGAAAGTTCTCTAATAAAGAGGTTGTAGTCAGCGCTATTGACTATTCCATTGTCATCAAGATCTACGTTGCCACGGGGAAGATGTACTTTGCAATCATCTGAGTTGTAGGTTGAGTTAGGATCTGCCATAGGAAGTGGTGCTAGTTCGCCATAGCCACAATTAAGAAGTGCGTTATAGTCAAGAGCACTCAGGAGGTTGTCGCCATGGACGTCTCCTGATATTAAGTCGATTCTGTCAATTTGATTTTCCTCTAGATTTTCGAGTTGTTGGATGCCAGGTATTCTTCTGGTTAAGTATCTATCTGATTTTATTTTTATTATATAGCTTCCATCTGTAATAGCGTTAGAAACGCCTATAACACCCTTAAATGTGCCTGTCTGTTGGTCGTAGTTGATTTTTCCTGATGTGCTAGAAACAAGGGTGTTTGTGCTATCAAGAATTTGTACATTTAGTGTCCTTTGTGGAGAAAGTGGATTCTTGTTGCTTAGCTGGTTTCCTGTAGGGTTTGGGTTGTCTCCAGCTGATCCTATTCCGTGAAGCAACAGATCAAATGAAAGCCTGGTGCCGTCTTGTGGGGGGGTGGTGTTGTTTGATCCCCCTATTACAACAGCTGCAGGTGTTGTGCTTGCAAGTACGTTTGTTGTCGCACTGTCTGAGCTGCCAACCGAAAGAAGCTGAGTAGCATCAGTAAAACTTACTAGGGTTGGCGTGCCTTCTGTTGATCCGATAGCTTCAAAATTAATAGTACCCACTTTTGTTGGTTTACTGATGATTTTAGTTGGATCCGATCCTACAGAAAGGGATAAAGCGACTGTTCCATTATTTACAACTGGTCCCTCAACCTTGATGGGAAAAGATGTTTCATTAACGGTGAATGGACTAGTTTCAGAAATTTTTAATTTTGTAGGATCGTAATTTACCTGAAATTTTACAAAGCTAACCAAATGAGCGTCTGGACCTACAATCATCTCTATTGATATCTGATCGCCGATTTCGGCTTGAATTGGCGTAGCTGAGGATGGATCAAATCCAATAGTTGCAGTACCACTCCCTGTGGCTGCTGGACTTGTTTCGCTTGCGCGTGATCTTGTATCTTGTACTTCAGGAGAGGTGACTTTAGATATGGTTACTGGTATTGCTACTGCAAGAACCAAAATTAAACCCGCCAACAATTTATTGCGATTGCTCATTTATACCATAGTAGTAGAAAAATTAGACTTGTGTCAAGCACCAGAGAAGTAAATTATGGGAAATGGGAAGTGATAGTCGGAGATTGTGTGTTATTTTTCTCTTGTCACTTATCTTTTGTTCTGCTATTATCACTATTATGGTTTTATCGGATCAGGACATTAAAAAAGCTTTGGATTCAAAAAGAATTCTCATAAAACCAAAGCCAGACTTGGACAAACAGCTTGGTAGTTGTTCGATTGATCTCAGGCTTGGGGACACATTTCGCGTTTTTGATCACTCCAGACACGCCTACATAGATCCTGCGCAAAAAGATTACAGCAATGAAATTACAAAGGTTATAAAAGTACCCAAAGATGGCAGTTTTATTATGCAGCCTGGAGAATTTGTGCTTGCTGTTACACTTGAATCGGTGAAAATTCCGTCTGATTTGATGGGTCGGCTTGAGGGGCGTTCATCTTTAGGTCGTTTGGGCTTGGTTGTTCACTCAACTGCCTCTATTTTTGATCCCGGTTGGGATGGAAATCCTGTGCTTGAGCTTGGAAATTTAGGTCGTATGGCGCTTAAATTGACTGTTGGGATGCGGATTTGCGCAATGACTTTTGAAGAACTAAGTAGTAAGTCGATTAATCCTTATTCCAAGAAAAGGTATGCAAAGTACAGATTTCAAAAAGGACCTGAAGAGAGTAGGATACATGAGGAGAAATAAAACTCGAATATCGTGTTTCGGATTTCGGATTTAAGTTATGAAGTATCACATTGATTTTGACATTGAATTTAAACGAAACCCCCACAAGGGGCTTTATATTGCGCTTGAGGGCATAGATGGGTCTGGAAAAACCACACAAATTGATAAACTCTTTGAGTATTTTAAAAAACAAGGCAGGGAAGTTGTCAAAACTCGTGAGCCAAGAAAAGATGATGGTTTGATAGGTGAGCTGATTCAAAAAATTCTTAATGGAAAGACCAAAGTGCCCTCAATTGCAATTCAGTATTTATTTAGTGCTGATCGGGGCATGCATCATTCAGAGCTTATAGAACCTGCATTGAAAGCAGGAAAGATTGTAATCTCCGATAGATGTTTTTGGTCAGCTGTTCCATATGGAATTTTGGATTTGGATCAGGAATTTGATCCAAATAGCGCGAGATATATCATGGTCGCACAAAGCATACTTTCTATGTATCATCAATTTATAACCCCAGACAATACTATTTATCTTGATATTCCAGTTGAGCGCGCTATTGAAAGGCTTTCAAAAATGACTCATGAGAAAGAAATTTATGAAGAAAAACAAAAAATAAAGAAAGCAAAAGAGGGTTATGAATGGCTCTTGAAACAATTTCCAGAGGAGTTTAAAATAATTGATGCGACAAAAAGCGTTGAGGAGGTGGCGACCGAAATCCTCTCGGTAATTAATCAATCATCAAGCAGATTCATCAAAAAATTGGATAATTAGATGATTTGGAATTAGTTGATTTGTTGATTTATTAAAATTTATGGTAATAGGTCCAAAAAAATTATTACAATTAGTTAAAAAGATAAAACTTGTTGAGAATTTGTCTGAGCGAGAGTTGACCAATCCAGAAGGAGCGGGATTTGATCTGCGTCTTGGTGAGGTTTATAAAATATCAGGAAAAGCCTTTCTTGGTGTGACAGAAAGGCATACGGCTGAGGTCAGTCTTGTCAAAGCTTATGATGAAAAAAGAGTACAAAAAGTAGTCATTAAACCTGGTGAATTTTACCTGATTAAAACACTTGAATCAGTTAACATGCCTGATAATTTGACAGCGAGCATCACGCCTCGTTCCACTACTTATCGGTCAGGTCTTTATATCCGTACAGGTAACGTGCCGCCGGGATATTGCGGTGGACTTAATTTTGGATTAAAAAATGAAGGACCAGTTCCTGTCACAATTGAGCTGGGCGCGCGAGTAGTCCACATTCAATTTCATGAGGTCGCAGGCGGTGGCAATCTGTATCGTGGCCAATGGCAGGGCGGACGAGTAACTACTACGAAAAAAGAAAAGCAAGTGTAAATTGTTGAAAGAATTAAATGTTTTCGTATCCCTTGCCTTATAGAAACTCCTCCATCATTGATAATAAAGGTGCCTTAGGTTACACAATTTTTTGAGACGATCGTCTTTAAAAATTGTGTAAAGAAAAGTTTATCTATTGATTTGTTTGGTTGGTTATTGGTAGTATTGGGTAAATATTATGGCAGGTCAAAAACATCCAGAATATCAATATCTAGAGCTTTTGAAAGACATTCTCAAAAATGGCGTTGTAAATGTGGATCGGGGGACTGGGGTCAAATCATACAGCGTTTTTGGCAGGCAGTCTAGGTATGATTTGTCTGAGAGCTTTCCTCTTCTTACCACCAAAAGAGTTTATTGGAATGGGGTCCTCAAAGAGCTTTATTGGTTCATGTCAGGGGATTCCAATATCAAATATCTAGTTGATAACAATGTTCATATCTGGGATGATTATCCCTACAAAATATATAGCAAAAAGCAAAAAGCAAAAAGCAAAAAGCTGACAAAAGAAGAGTTTATACAAAAAATCGCAAACGATAAAAAATTTGCCAAAAAGTGGGGCGAGTTGCCCAGAATTTATGGCGAGATGTGGAGGAGATGGCCGACTCGGAAAAAAGGCAAAACAGTTGATCAGCTAGGATGGTTGATCAAGGAGTTGCGTGATGATCCAGATGCCAGAAATGCGATAGTTAACAGCTGGAATCCTGAATATCTCTATACAATGGCTGATAAGAAAGATACATCTTATTTCCCAATTTGCCACAATATGTATCAGGTAAGTGTCAAAGATGGTAAGTTATCATTGCACTTGTATCAGAGGAGTTGTGATATGTTTCTTGGCGTGCCGTTTAATATCGGCAGTTATTCGCTTTTGGCTGTGATTTTGGCAAAAATCTTGGGGTACAAGCCAGGTGAATTCATCCATACATATGGAGATGCACATATTTATGAAAATCACGTGGCACAAGTCAGGGAGCAGTTAAAGAGAAAGCCTCGTCCTTTTCCGAGGCTAAAACTTGGTAATTTTAAAAATCTTTCCGATTTCAGACCAGAGAAAGTTGAGCTAGTCGGCTACGAACCACACCCGACCATCAAGGCGGAGTTGACGGTCGCGGGGGGATATTTTGAAGGAAAGAAAAAATCAAAAAGTAAAAAATAAAATCCCATTCTCCTCATTTTCAATTTTTAAAAAACGGAAAAAACATAAAAACAAAACATCCTAATTACCTCGCTATGTTTCCATGTATTGATACATGGAAACATGTGTGGTAGGATGGTTTTATAGTTTAATTTTATTATGGGAAAGCCGAGAGAAGAGGTCAAAAATAGAGAGTATTATAAAGATATACATTTTCTTTATGAAATTTTGGGCACACTCAAAGATGTTGATGAGGTAAAGCTTTTTATCAAAGATATGCTCACAACATCTGAGCTTCGTATGCTCAAAAGGCGTTGGCATATAGCAAATTTGCTAGATGAGGGACATGATATGAGAAGTGTTGCTAGGAAGGCAAAAGCAAGTACCCAGACAGTTGCAAAAATAAAAAAGATTATAGAGGAAGGATATGGAGGTTTGAGATTGGCGATAAACAGGGTAGATGAGAGAATAAAAAAAGAACATAAAGAATATGTAAAATCAAAAACCCCAAGAGGAGGTTCACTTTTTGTAAAAAACTGGTTTAAATAACTATGTTTCCATGTATTGATACATGGAAACATAAGGAGGGATTGTATGAGGGGTTTTGGATAATCAGGAATTAGGAACTTGGGATTAGGAACTTGGGATTGGGGATTCAGAATTAAGGATTTAAACTATGAATTAAGTACTAGATGCCGAGAAGATCAAGAAGATCAAAGAGATGCAGGATATTAAAAATATTAGGTAAATTACTAAGAATAGTAGATAATAAAAATAGATTTGAATATATGAGTAATAAAAAAAGGATTTCAATAGTCGTGGCGATTGATGAGAAAAGGGGGATTGGGAAAAATAATGATCTTCTTTTTAAAATTCCTGAGGATTTTAAACGAATGAAGGAGCTGACTACTGATCATCCTGTTGTGATGGGGAGAAAAACTTTTGAGTCAATTGGACGAGTGTTGCCAGATCGCACGAATGTCATCATCACTCGTGATCCCAAATATAAAATATCTGGTGCAGTTGTGGTGGCCTCGCTTGAGGAGGGTCTGGAAATAGCCGAGAGAAGTGAGGGAGCGGATGAAATAATTGTCTTTGGTGGAGGGCAGATTTTCAAAGAAGCGCTTGATAAAGATCTGATTGATCGTTTGTACCTCACAATAGTTGAAGGGGATTATGGTGCTGATGTATTTTTTCCTGATTATTCGCAGTTTAATAAGGTGATTGAAGAAGTTGATCGTGAAGCAGATGGATACAAGTACAAATTCCTGACACTTGAAAAATAAAGGTTGCAAATGCGGGAAAAAGTTTGTATATTAAGAACGTGCAAAACCTCAAAAAAACAGATTCAGAGATTTATAACCTCATCAAACAGGAAGAGCAAAGACAAAAAGACGTACTTGAGATGATCCCATCGGAAAACTACACTTCACAAGCTGTGATGGAAGCACTTGGTACTGTTTTGACCAATAAATACTCAGAGGGGTTTCCCAAAAAAAGATATTATCAGGGAAATGCAGTTGCAGATAGTGTTGAGATGCTTGCTCAAGAGAGAGCTCAGAAGCTTTTTGGTGTGCCGTATGCAAACGTGCAACCTTATTCAGGAAGTCCTGCCAATGCTGCTATTTACTTCGCGCTTTTGAAGCCTGGAGACAAGATAATGGGCATGTCGCTTTCTTTTGGCGGGCATCTGACACATGGAGCAAAACTCAATATGTCCAGCACTTTTTATAAAGCAATTCCATATACGCTGGGGAAGGATGGTTTGCTTGATTATGACGCGATTGAGAAGCAGGCAGTGAAAGAAAAGCCTCAGATCATAGTGGCAGGGTTTACGGCATATCCCAGAAAAATCGATTTTAAAAGATTTGCGCAAATTGCAGAAAAGGTGGGTGCCTATCTGTTGGCTGATATATCACACATCACAGGCTTGGTAGTTGCTGGAGAGCATGAGTCTCCTGTGAAATACGCTGATGTAGTGATGACAACAACTCATAAAACACTAAGGGGTCCAAGAGGTGCGATGATAATGGTAACTGACAAGGGTTTGAAGCGTAATCCTGACATGCCTCTAGATATTGAACGGGCAATAATTCCTGGTCTTCAGGGAGGACCGCATGATAATCAGACAGCAGCGATTGCTGTTTGTTTACTTGAAGCAAGCATGCCCTCATTCAAAAAATATGGAGCCCAGATTGTCAAAAACACTAAAGCTTTAGCCTCAGAGTTGACGCGTCTTGGTTTTGATCTTGTTAGTGGGGGATCTGATAACCACTTGATTTTGATTGATTTACGAAGCAAAAAAGTTAATGGCGCGCCAGCAGCACTCGCTCTTGAAATGGCAGGGATAGTTCTCAATAAAAACGGTGTGCCTTTTGATACAAATCCGCCTTTTTATCCCTCTGGAATACGACTTGGAACACCTGCTATTACAACTCGAGGGATGAAAGAAAAAGATATGAAAAAAGTGGCAGACTGGATGGCGCGTGCAATTGATGAGGTGGCAGGTGAGGATCTGCCAAGTGACAAGGAAAAAAGACGCGAGATTTGGAAAAAGATGAAGAAAGAAATAATAGCCAACAAGAAATTGAAATTAATCGCAAAAGAAGTGAAGATGTTTTGTTCTAAATTCCCCGTGCCCTAGGGAGCAGTAGGGGTGCCGCAGATGTTTTCGAAAATTCCGTTTAGAATTGGTGTTAGATTATTTCCATCCACACTATTTGCAAAGTATTTATCATCAGGGTCTGAAGAGGTATCTTTTAAAAGTAGCAACAGGTCAGTTTCAAATGCTTTATCTTTTGAGCTTGTAATGGCTATAGAGTAAATATCAATTCCTAGATCTTTTATTTCCTGAGGAATATTGGTTGGTACGCGCGGATCCTGTATTTTTGCAAAACATCTACTACCTGAGCGAGTTATGCATTCACCAGGGTTTGACGTCTCTGGTACGCCATCAGAGAGGAAAACTAAATTGAATTTATAGTTAGAAAATCTAGGATCAGCTTTCGCTTTTTCAAGATCACCCTTTACAGCCTGAAAAGCAGATCGTGTGTGTGTGAATCCATTTGGTCTGATGTTGCTGACTACTGATTTTGCTTTATCTCCAACGGTTTTGAAGAGATCCATTGTCACATCATTTCTTTGATTGTTATTAAATGTCCTTATCCCAACAAGGGAGGTGTCTGACATTTTGTTCAAGAATGAAGTAAGAGCAGATTTTTCTTTTGCGATTTTTGAAAAACCTTTACTATCATTTTCCCTCATAGATCCTGAAACATCTATCAGGAATTGGATTGCAATTGTTGCCTCACAGGTTTCGATCAAATCAAAAGTGTAAAGTTGTAAGTTGTTTTTGCCGTCTTTTTTGGGGAAGACAAACTCTTGCTTGGATTTTGTATTTAGGCCACCTGTAGAATTTATGACCTTTAGTCTTTCAGGATCCTCGACCCTCTTGCCGGTTACAGGATCAAAAATATATTTTGAGCTCTCAGCATCGGGTCCTGAGGGATATGTGTCATGGGGTAGAAATCCCCCTGTCATATTAAATGCTAAAAGGGCGAGTAGAATGAGAAGGAAAATTATATAGAGATAGTGCATCCCTACGTTATTTTTCCATGGAGCAATAGATGCCATACTTATATCATGCTAAAAATGATATTATTTTGCAACCATTGCAACATGGGTCTGTTTTTTGTATAATATACCAATCTTTGCACATCTGAGTTTATTCCCTGTGTTTAAACACATTTTCAGATGGAAGTTAAAGGGGATTTATGAAAAGTATTACACTTGAACAATTATTAGAGGCAGGTTGCCACTTCGGACACCAAGTCCAGCGTGCAAATCCACAGGCAAAAGAATTTATATTTGAGGCACGTGATGGGATTCACATCATTGATCTTGAAAAGACAAAAGAGGGTCTTGAAGCTGCAGGTGAATTTGCGAAAAATCTTGCTAAAGACGGAAAAACACTCCTCATTCTAGGTACCAAAAAACAAGCTCAGGAAATAATCAAAGATGAAATCAAGAAGCTCGATGATCAGGGTAATTTGTATTTTGTTTTCAGACGGTGGATAGGTGGAACTTTGACAAACTTTGAAGAAGTTGCCAAGAATTTCAAGAAGCTCAAAGACATAGTTGATAGACTTGCAGACAAAAATGCTCGTGCAATTTACACAAAAAAAGAACTGTCTGATTGGGATAAGGACAGGGTAAAACTTGAGATGTTTTATGGTGGTATCAAAGACATGAAAAAAGTACCTGATGCGCTTTTTATAGTTGATACTAATCTTGAGAAAGTAGCTGCTGATGAAGCGCTCAAAATGAATATCCCAACAATTGGTATTACTGATACTAACGCAGATCCAATGATCATCACCTATCCCATCCCAGCAAACGATGACGCAGTAGGATCTCTGAAGCTCGTGATCAGCTATATAATCGAATCATGGAGTGAAGGTCGGTCTGCAAAGCAGACTTCTGATGCAAAGAAAGAAAAAGCAGAGGAAAAAGCAAAAGCTAAAGAGGATGCAAAAGAGTCATAGGCATTTATGGTAAAAGTAGACATAAAACAACTTAAAAAACTGAGAGATGAGACATCGGCGTCAATTGCTGACTGTAGAAAAGCACTTGAAGAGACAGGTGGTGACTACAAGAAAGCACTTGAGTGGATAAAAAAGAGAGGAATCGAAAAAGCTAGTAAAAAAGCTGATCGAGAGACATCCCAGGGAATTATTGATTCATACATTCATCAGGGTGGAAAAATTGGCGTGTTGGTTGAAATTGCCTGCGAAACAGATTTTGTTGCAAAAACTGATGAGTTTAAGAATCTATCACACGAAGTCGCTATGCAGATATCTGCTATGAATCCAAAAAGTGTTGATTCTCTCCTGAAGCAGGATTATATCCGAGACGGATCACAAACCATAGAAGATTTGGTTAAGAGTGCGATAGGGAAATTGGGAGAAAATATAACAGTAAAACGTTTCGCGCGTTTTGAGATATAGAGTTGATAAATCAGCTAATAAATCAATTGGATAATTAGGTGATTTACAATTTGCTGATTGGTTTATTGTTTTATGGATCAGATTGCCCAGGACTCACAGAAAAGAATAGATAAAATCCTCAATGTCGTAAAGACAGATCTTGATACTATCCGTACGGGGCGTGCCACACCAGCGCTTGTTGAAAATATAGTTATTTCCGCATATGAGGGCAGTGCTCAGCTGAAGGTAATGGAGTTGGCGACCGTTGCTGTAACTGATTCCCAGACAATAGTACTTACACCCTTTGATCCATCAGTTGCATCAGAGGTGGTGAAGGGAATAGAAGCTGCAAACGTTGGTTTTACACCTATTGTTGATGGAAATGTAATCCGTATTAGCATACCGTCTCTTTCTCAGGAGAGACGTGAGGAATTGATAAAAGCCATGAAACAAAAGCTTGAAAATGGAAAAATCATGGTGCGTCAAGCTAGGCACGAGGCAATGGAAAATATTAAAAAAGAATATGAGGGGCGAGAGGATGATATAACGAGAGCAGAAAAAGAAATTCAGAAAATAGTAGATGAGACTATGGAAAAGATAGAGGAGTGGGGTCGCCAAAAAGAGGTAGAGCTTATGCAGATTTAGGTTGTGGGACCGTCAGGGAAGATATTCTATCTTTGTAGTATTCAAAAATTATGTTCAATTCTGCTGCGGTTTGGTCATGGTCTCCAAAATGAATTTCGCCTTTGTCTAACTGGCGAATTAAGTTTCCGATGTATCCATATAGATTTGTTTTGGTATCTTGAGTTGCATCCCCATTGAGTATTGCATCAAGCGCGTTTTTTGCAGTCTGCAAATCCTTTTTTTTGTCACGGTCTTTATCCGGTGTGCTTTCTAGACCTGCTTCAATGATAGGTTTGAAATAATTAAAATCAAATATTTTGCCATCGTCATTGAATAATCTATCTGATAGATAAAGGATGCGTTCAAGGTCATCATCGGGAGAATCTGGCTCAAAAAATTTGTCGCGGAGCTCTCTTAACGCACTTTCCAATTTAATGTTTTTAGGTTCTCTTTCTCTGGCTGCTTTTCTTGCCTCTGCAGCTGCAAGAGCAGACAAGCTGTTTTTATCAGGAAACAATACATCAAAATCTGCTAAAAATCTACTCATAACTTTGTAATCTAAAGAGTTTTTTGTATTTTCATCTGGTCCTAATTCATCAACTGTTTTTTGATAACTAACCCTATTTAGAAGAGTAGTTAAATGATTCATTATCAAACTTTTTATAATTGATCGGTCTGAGGCAGGAATATAATCAACATTGCCCATTGTATATTGCTCAAGATTGCCCTGTGTTTTTAATAATGATTTAATTGCATGATCAACATAAAACTTTTGGTATTCATTGTCTGTTTTTGATGGTATAGTTTTCAAATCTTCAATACCGGCTTGTAAAATTGGCAGAAAATCCTCAGTAGTAATACTATTTAACTTTTTTTCAATTTGTTTTTCTTTTTCTTCCGAGGTTTTAGATTCATCTATTTTCAGAAAAATATCAAGTGCTCTATCAGTGCTCTGAGTAGGATGTCTGATGGGAAACAAATTTTTAATTATTTGATCTACTTTTACTTCAGAAAGTGGTTTTTCTTTACTTTTATCGGCAATATCGCTCAAATCTAATTCTCCAAATCCTGTCTCGCTCATAATTAGAGACTATCGGGTTTTGGGATTTTTCGCAAGAGAGTAATTTTTAATTTGGGAGTTTGTATTTTACTTTTATGTCATTTCTGCCTATACGTATATCGCGAGGGTTAATTTCTGTAAAACCAAATGCAGAAGCGATTCTAGTAATGCTAATTGAACTCAGTGCCTCAAGTTCGCTTTTTCCTGCTGCTATCTCAGCACTTATTAGTTTATAAAATTGTTCCTCATGGAGAAAAGTTGCCTCAAATGTATTGATTTCGAAATTTTGTATTTTAAAATATTTTAAAGCTGTTGCTATAAATTCTCTAGGATGTAAGTCTGGGTGTGTGCCTGATTGCGAAAAACCCTTAGGTTTCTTAGCTACTATTCGAGTATAAAGAGAAAAATTAATACTTTTATCAGCGGGTCTAATTCGTGCACTCAAAAAAAATGCAGGTTCTTTAATGTCTTTGAGTGTTATATAATTTTCTCCTATGGAGCACTCCAGTTTCCGTCCTGTTCTTCCGGTAATAATTTCGTTTGAGGCTTTGAGATTATGAAGTCTTAAAATTCTTTCCAACAAGTCTTCAGTTGGTTTCTCTCGTTCACCCATGGTCATGTAGTTTAACATAAAATACTTAATGGAGATATTTCGGTTTTGAAGACATGTCTAAAGATGTTATAATGAATCTCTTATGTTGACTGGACTTATCTTTCTTCTAATATTATCAGTACTTGTTCTTATTCATGAGGCGGGGCATTTTTTTGTGGCCAAAAAATTAGGAATCAGGGTTGAGGAGTTTGGCTTTGGGCTACCACTGACAAAGGCTCTCTTTTCTGTTAAAAAGGGTGAGACAACATATTCTTTCTATCCTGCGCTCATTGGTGGGTTTGTAAAAGTTTACGGTGAGGATGAGGCAGGAGCAGGACGGATAAAAATAAGCAATAAGCAACAAGCAATAAGCAAAAAAGACGAGAAACGGGCGTTTTTTAGTCGCCCACTTTGGCAGAGATTTTCTGTAATTTTTGCAGGGGTTCTGATGAATACATTTCTTGCTGTTGTGATTTATTACGTATTTCTTGGTATCTCAGGGTTTAGAACAGAGCTCCCGCTTTTGGGGGATCATCAGTTTTTTGCAGTGAATCAGGAAAACAAAGCAGACATTATTTTTCGTCAGGTGGTTGCTGGATCTCCAGCTGCAGATGCAGGGATTACTCCTTTTTCAAAGCTAATTTCTGTCAATGGTCAAGAGATCTTAAGTGTTGATCAGTTTACAGAATTGATTGATTCAAACAAAGGAAGCGAGCTCACTATTGCATGGCAAAATACTGAGACAGGGAGAGAATTTAGTCAGGAGCTGACACCACGCATTGATCCACCAGAGGGAGAGGGCGCACTCGGAGTTGTCTTTTTCCCAATAAGCACAGCTGTGCTTGACTATACAGATCCTGTAGATAAAGTTTTTTCAGGTTTTACTCATCCAGCCAACTTGATGGTTTACAATTTCAAGATCATAGGGCAATTGATTGACATTTCGGTCAAAGAAGGTACGGCAGAGCCAATCAGCCAGGGTGTATCAGGTCCTATTGGTATTTACTCAGTTGTTGGTGAGGTTTTAAGCATTCCTGATATGAAGGAAAGAGTGTTGCAGGTTCTCAATCTAGCAGGATTGCTATCCATCTCACTTGCCTTTTTCAACGTTTTACCAATTCCAGGTCTTGATGGAGGACGGCTTTTCTTTTTAGGAGTTGAGGCAGTAACTAGAAAAAAGCTAAATCCCAAATTTGAAGCCTATGCCAATGCTATTGGTATGGCGGTGTTGATTGCTCTGATTGTTGTGGTAACATTTAAGGATATCTTCCAGCTTTTTGGGTAATATGTCAGATGACTTCAACAAAGTTTTCCAACGTGGAGTTAGTATCATCAATGTTGCTGATCAAGCTCAAGGAATAGAATTGGCTTTTAAGATATTGTGTGAGAGGGTGGATAAAAAAACAGCACTTTTTCTCTCAGGCGGATCAACTCCCAAAGATCTTTATGAAAAAATAGCTCAAAAAAAGAGGATCATTCCTGGTGCGATTGCGCAAATTGATGAACGGTTCGGTCAGCCATATCACACAAACAGCAATCAGTTGATGATAAAAAATACAGGACTTGAGAAGTATGCCAACATGTCTGGTGTACCAGCATACTGGATTCTTGATGACAGAAGTCGGGTAGAAACAGCAAAGGTTTATGATACCTTGGTGAGAAAGCTTTTTGGTATTTTCACCAAAAATATAGGTATATTCGGGATTGGTGAGGACGGACACACTGCTGGAATACCCTCCAGGAAAATCTCCAGTTTTAAATATGACACAAACAAGCTGGTAACAGATTATGATGATAAGTCAGGCGGGTATGGAGAACGAGTCACCATGACTTTTGCAGCGCTTGAAAAGTTGGATTTATTAATAATTTTGGTTTTTGGAAACTCTAAAAGACAGGCACTTTTACAAATGTTTGAGGATGGTTCTGAGATCGAAATCCCTGCAAGGTTTTATACACGAGCTGATATTGCGAAAAAGACGCTTTTAATAACTGACCAAACAATATAAAATAGATTTTATGCATGAGAAGTCTCCGTTTGTAATTGTAATCTTCGGCGCTACAGGTGATTTGGCAAAAAGCAAATTAATCCCTGCACTTTTTTCACTCTATAAAAAACAACAACTCAGCAAAGATTTTCATATAGTTGGTTTTGCTCGACGAAATTTTACAAATGAGGAGTATGCTCACACACTGGGGGAGGAGATGGAAACGCATGGGGATCCAGGGTGGGCAGATTTTTCAAAAAGGATTTCTTATCAGAAAGGGCTTTTTGAGGAAAAAGATGGATATGACGAGCTGACAAAAAGATTAAACAAAATAGATGAGGAGATGGGGGCGTGCATCACTCGTATTTATTATCTGGCAACACCACCAAATTATTATATTTCAATACTTGACCATCTGAAAAAAACAAAACTATCTGAGGGCTGTGCATCAAAAGTCGCCAAAAAAGATGGAAAGAAATGGACAAGACTTGCGATCGAAAAACCATTTGGGCGGGATCTTGAGACAGCAAAAGAGCTTGACAAAAAACTTTCTGAGATTTTTGATGAGGAACAGATTTATAGAGTAGATCACTATCTTGGAAAAGAGACAGTTCAGAATATGATAGCCTTTAGATTCGCAAATAATATATTTGAGCCTATTTGGAGTAAAGATTACATAGATCACATTCAGATTACTTTTGCAGAAGAAGAGGGAGTGCGGACAAGGGGTAAATTTTTTGATGGTGTCGGCATTCTACGTGATGTGGGGCAAAACCACTTACTTCAGATACTGGCAACTGTTGCCATGGAGCAGCCGATGTCTTTTTCCAAAGAGGGAGTGAGAGATGCCAGAGCCAAAGCAATAAAAGCAATTCGTCCCATAAATCCCAGTGAAGTTTCAAAATACGTTGTCAGAGGTCAATATGAAGGATATCAACTAGAAAACGGTATTGTAGAAAATTCACGCACAGAAACATTTACGGCGATGAAGCTTTTTGTTGATACGCCACGGTTTGAGGATGTGCCTTTTTACGTCAGGATTGGCAAAAAAATGCCAAAAGAGATGATGGAGATATCAATTGTTTTTAAACAAACCTGTCATTTGCTTTTCAAGGAATACGGCTGTCCTGAGATAGGAAATGTACTTACTATCAGAATCCAACCAGATGAGGGAATCAAGATGCGTTTTATTGCCAAAAATCCAGGCAGTAGAGTAGCACTTGGCGCGGTTGATATGAATTTTTCTTATCACCAGACATATGGAAATCACGGTTCTGATGCCTATGAAAAGCTGTTGATGGACATACACGATGGAGATCAGATGCTTTTTAACAGATCAGATGAGCTCGAAAGCTCATGGGGGCTTATTACCAATATCCTAAAAAATTGGGAAAAAGAAGGAGAT
Organism: Candidatus Levyibacteriota bacterium; assembly: GCA_029260965.1. Lineage (GTDB taxonomy): Bacteria > Patescibacteriota > Microgenomatia > Levybacterales > UBA12049 > JAJDCH01. The sequence goes on from JAJDCG010000002.1 coordinate 21,629, forward strand.
GGACTGCATGTTTACGAAAAAGGAACATGGGGACCTGTTGAAGCGAGTGTTTTGATTGAAAAAGACAGTAGAAAATGGATACAATAAGTATATGAAGATTGCTGTACTGGGACTAGGGCGAATGGGCCGACTTATCGTTGACAAGCTTCTTGATGGAGGTCATTCTGTGGTTGCCTGGAATAGATCTTTAGATTCTCTGGAGAAGATAAGTCTGGAGAAGAAAGATCTTGTGGAAAAGGGTGTACTTCAAACAACACAAAATTTGGAAGACTTAAAAAAATTACTTGATTCACCCAGAATTGTTTGGTCTATGCTTCCATCTGGTGAAGTGACAGAGACTGTGCTTGATACAGTCTCAGGATTTTGGGAAAAGGGGGATATTCTAATCGATGGTGGGAATTCACACTTTAAAGATACAGAAAAACGTTCGAAGCAATTTGAGACAAAGGGAATAAAATTCATGGGTATTGGTGTATCAGGTGGAGTTCATGCCAAAAAAAACGGATGTTGCATTATGGTGGGTGGATCTAGAGAGACTTATGAATATTTGAGGCCAGTATTGGATACTCTTGCAAGCCCGCATGGAACACATACGTATTTTGGTCCAGGTGGAGCAGGCCATTTTGTAAAAATGGTTCATAATGGAATTGAATATGGAATGATGCAGGCGATTGCGGAGGGTTTTGGAGTCTTAAAAAAGTCAGATTATGACGTTGATCTGAAAGAAGTTGCCAGGAATTATCAGAGGGGAAGCATTGTCTCAAGTTTTTTAATAGATTGTGTGGAGAGTGCTTTTGAAAAGGATGGTAATCTATCAGATACGTCTGGGGTGATTGGTGCAAATGGTGAAGGGAAGTGGACAGTAGAAACTGCAAAAGAGCTGGGTGTTCCTGCACCTGTTATTGAAAATTCGTTAAAGTTCCGTGATGATTCAGCAACAGATCCACAGATAAAAGACAGTTTTACAGCAAAGGTAGTGCAAGCGATGAGGTTTGAATTTGGTGGCCACAAAAAGTAGTTATTTTATCAGTTTTTGTAGAGCTGTGAGATAGGATGCCTCTTTGAGACCGGTTTTATTTTTTGTAGAAACTTTCCAGGTGTTTTCAAAAGCTTTTTCCATGATGTCGGTAAGTCTTTTGAGAACATCTGCTTTTTTATATGTATCATTTTTGATGTTTTGCTCCCACTCTAGATAGCTGGCAGCTACCCCACCTGAATTAGCAAGCACGTCAGGGACAATGGTAACACCTTTTTTCTCAAGAAATCTGTAAGCGTATGGTGTGATGGGATTGTTTGCCATTTCAATTATTATTTTTGCTTTTATGTGTTGCATATTGCTTTCATTTATAACTCCACCTAGTGCTGCAGGAACCAGCACGTCAACAGGTAGTTCTAGTAGTGATTTGTTGCTGATCATCCTACCGCCTCTGGTGTCACAAACTCCTCCTGCGCAATAACAACCTGCTAGAGTTCCTTTTTCCTGTTTGCACTCAAAAACAAGTGGGATATCAAGCGGCAGTAATTCGCCATTTGTTTGTTTGATAACTCCTCCCTGGGAATCTGAAACAGCAACAATTTGAAATCCTTTTTCTGATGCAAAGTTTGCAAAATTATACCCGACATTTCCAAATCCCATCACTGCAACAGTTATTTCTCGTGGTTTCATTTTGAGTTTTTCAGCGATTTTTCCCAGCACTACCGCGCCACCAAAACCCGTTGCGACATTACGGCCGTCAAGTCCGTGTTTGCCCTTGCCGGTAAATGTTGCATATGCTTTGTGATCAACGTGTGTGGGATTGTGTTTTTTTGAGAGTCTGACGTATTCATCAGCCATCCAGTCCAGGATCTGGGGATTGGTGTTTACGTCAGGTGCGGGTATGTCTATGTCGTGTCCAAGTACATGATGGATCTTGCGGACATATTCACGTGCTAGTTCTTCCAATTGGATTGCTGTCAGAGATTTTGGATCTACAACGACTCCACCTTTGCCACCGCCAAATTTGACTCCGATTAGAGCTGTTTTGAGAGACATCAGAAGGGAAAGGGTTATTACCTCATCCCGTGTTACTTCTGGGTGAAATCGAAGCCCTCCTTTGTATGGTCCAAGTGTATTGTCATGTTGAGCCCTATAACCTTTGAAATTTACGATTTCTTCATCAATTTTTATAGGTAGCGTTACTTCAATAACACGATCTGGTTGAAGAAATGTCTCTACCTTATCAAGGGGGAGGTTGTATTTGGCTGCTATTTCTACAATGTCTTGTTCGATTTTGTTATATGTGTTTTGATCTGCCATGGGTTTTTAATCCTTGAAATAGTATAGCATAGTACAATTAGCATTGAATAATGCAGATTCTCCAGATAATAAAATCCGTTGACCACCACGAAGTCGAACAGAAAAGTCGACGCCGCCTAAGTTCTTCTAACTAAAAGTGCCCCAAAATTACTTTGAAAGTCTTCAAATAAATTTGAATATTAAATATTGTTGTAGTTATGAGAATGTACTATAATACATGACCATAACCACGATGGCTATAGAATTTAATCGACTGCCTCAGGATGAAGAAAAAACTGATGTGTTTAAACCGCGGGCAGTAGCTCCCGTAGAATTTACCACACCTCCTCTTGACAGCAGGAAGAGTTCGGTTCGTAAGCTTTCGCCTGAGGAGTTTGATGCAAGGAACAGAACTGTTTTAGAAAACTCTTTATTGCCAGGCAGAGTGGCATACTCCCTTACAGGAAGGAGAGATCCCGATCTCAAACAAGTTGGATTTCTTGGATTAATCAAGGCTGCCGATAGATTTGATAAAACTCGAGGAGTCCCATTTGAAAACTATGCAGAACGACGCATAAGATGGGAAATCCTGGACTACTTTAGAGAGAACAAGCCAGGAGGAGTTAAAGTTTCAAGAGTAGATCAGGAAAGGGTTCAAAAATTAGATGAAGAGGTCCATAGATTAGGAAGAGAGTTGACAGTAAGTGAAGCTGCTGCACTTCTGAAGATTTCCAAAAAAAGAGTAAAGAAGGTACCACAGGCTCATGATGCTCGAAAACTTGTCTATTTAGACGGATTTATAGAAGACGATGGTGATAGCTGTAATGGAAGTTTTGAGCTCGTAGATTCCAAACAAGACCCAGGAGCGGAAGTGGTAGATAGGATTGCGTTGAGCGAGGCATTGCGAACATTGGCTGAGGAAGAAAGAGATATACTAATGGCATTTTTTTACGAACATAAAAAGACATCTGAAATTGCTCTAGAGATAGGTAAAAGTGAGGCGCGCGTTTCTCAACTCAAAAAACAAGCGCTTAGTAAAATGAGGAAGAATTTAGAAAGGACAACAACCCCCTTATTTCCGAAGAGTACAGCATCTGAAGCTCTGAATGGGATTAAAAGCGGAGCGAGGCAAGCAGAAAATGTAAAAAAGAAAAAAGCTCTTAAGAGAGGGAAGAGGTTTGAAGAAGAATTGAGAGAAAAACTTAGCACAGACAGGAGAGCAGTAGTTCAGGCAATTCAGCAGCTGTCCCCGCGTGAGAACAGGGTATTAGTTATGTGGCTAGAGGGTAAAAGTTATGCGGATATTGGAAAAGCATTGAGCATGCATCCTGGCAGCACTTCAATAATAGTAAAGAGAGCAATAGATTATCTGAAGAATGCAAATAATGTTAATGCGATAGGGGAGCTTGGTAACAAAACTAGAAAAAAGAGAATATCTAGATCAAGATTGTCCGCAGAAGACAGGAAGGCTAAAGCTCGCGAATATCAAAAAAAGTTATATAAGGAAAAAGAAATAGCAAAAATAGTTGAAGGTGAGGGAGAGCCAGCGACTGAAGGAATAATATTTTTGGATCGGTATGTTGCACAAGAAGCATCAATAGCTGATCCCAAGGTTGATGTTGAAACTACAGTAGTAGACCGATTGGCATTGCGTAATGCGATAAAGATATTGCCTGATGATCAAAGAAGGGCAATATTCCTAAAATTTTATGAAGGATTTACTCAAGCAGAAATTGGTAGGGAAATGGGGGTAGCGGAGGGGAGTGTCTCAAATATTCTTAAAAGAGCAATCAGTAATATAGGTGTAATTTGGGATTTGGAACAGCAAGAACCAATGCAGGGTATTAAAAAATCAAAGAAAGAGTTTTCGCCCGAAGTAAGAGCCAAAGAGGCAGGAAGTAAAATTAAAGAGATAACCCCACCGCAAGCAACGGATAGAGGCTCCCAAGTAAAGGAAAAGCGAACAAGGTTTTTGGAAGAGATTAATTCTTGGGGGCAGGTTAATTCGGATGAAGAAAGAGCGGAATTGCTTAGGGGTTTGCTTGAGATGCCGGATTTGCCTTTGCCCTCTGATAAAATAAGAGTAGTTCGTAAATATCTAAAAGAAGATAGGCCTCGTCTGGCTGAAAATATGTTGAAAGATTTTTTGAATGCGCCCATACGTAGTAAAAAGAATTTGACATAAAACCTTTTTGTGCTATTATAAATTATAAAGCGCCTGAGTTTGGTTCCCGCTAAACGAGCTGACTGCGATGAGCAGTACGGACAAAACCGTAAAATGTAATGAGTCCCGATGAACAATCGGGAGAAACAAGGTGGTACCACGAGAAATCCTCGTCCTTGTCCCAAATCATTTATTTGATTGGGGATGAAGATGAGGTTTTTTTATGAAATATTCACACCTTTTTGGAAAAACAATTAAAGATGTGCCAAAAGATACCAGTTTAACTTCACATAAATTGCTTTATCAAGCAGGATTTATAAGGGAAAGTACAGCAGGGCGATATTATTTCTTGCCTCTGGGACAAAGAGTTCAGCAGAAAATCATAAAAGTAGTCAAAGAAGAAATGGATCGCGCTGGAGCGCAGGAAATTGTGGCGCCAATTCTTCATCCGCTTCATTTGTGGCAGGAAACCAACCGTGATAAGGCCGACTTTGGCCTTTTGAAAATAAAGGATAGACGAGAGATGGAATTTGTTCTTGGCGGGACGGCTGAGGAAATGCTGGTTGATTTGGTGCGTAAGTTTCAAACTAGTTACAAAGACTTGCCTTTTCAACTTTATCAATTTGCATCCAAATTCCGAGACGAGCTTCGTGCTCGGGGCGGACTCTTGAGGGTCCGTGAATTTATCATGAAGGATGGATATTCATTTCATGCCTCAGAGAATGATTTCAAGAAAGAATATAAAAAAATGTCAAAAACTTACACAAAAATATTTGAGCGAGTCGGACTTGAGACGTTCATGGTTGCTGCTGACAACGGCGATATAGGTGGGGAATATGCCCATGAATTTCAGGTAAAGTCAGGTGCAGGAGAAGATACCATTTTTTATGTTCCATCGAAAAAGCTTTATTTTAATAAGGAAATCGCACCAACTATGGCAGCTCCGTTTGACCAGAAAGGCGAGGAGCCAAGACCAATGGAGGATGTTGTTGGAAAAGGAATTATCGGTGTTGAGGCATTAGCAAAATTCTTAAATATTCCAGTTGAGGCAACAACCAAAACACTTCTTTTTGAAACCGAAAAAGGTGATATTGTCGCAGCAGCAGTAAGAGGGGAATATGATATTGACGAAACCAAGCTAAAAAGAGTAATTGGTTGTCAGAGCATTACGTTAATTACGCCTGAGAAGATTAAGGAGCTGACTGGAGCAGAGGTCGGATATGCAGGAATTCTTAATCTGCCAAAGCATGTAAAAATATTCATGGATGACTCGATGAAAGGAAGAGTAAATTTTGAGATGGGGTCAAATAAAACAGACATACATGTGATTAATGTAAATTTTGGACGGGATTTAGAAATGCCTGAAAGATTTTATGATTTCAAAGAAACACGAGCAGGAGATTTTTATCCTGAGACAAAGGAAGCATATGAAACTTTTCGTGGAATTGAAGTAGGAAATATTTTTCAGCTTGGTTATCACTATTCAAAAAAAATGAAGGGTGCTACTTTTATCGATGAAGAGGGTAATGAAAAGCCCTACTATATGGGTTGTTATGGAATAGGAATTGGGCGGACGCTGGCTGCGGTGGTTGAGATAAATCATGATGATAGGGGAATAATATGGCCTGATTCAATTGCGCCGTATCAGGTGCATCTGATAGGAATTACGAATAATGAATCAAAAATTAGGCAAGAAGCAGATGAAATTTATGAGAAATTGCAGGATGCGGGAATTGAAGTTTTATACGACGATCGGGAAGATGCATCAATTGGCAACAAATTTGCTGATGCTGATCTGATTGGAATCCCTGTGCGTTTGGTTGTCAGTAAAAAAACTGGGGACAAAATAGAGTGGAAAAAAAGAACAGAGAAGGAATCAGAATTGTTGAATTTTGACGAAGTGCTGGGAAGAATAAAGAAGCAAGGTTAAGACGACTAACTGACTTACAGCTAAATAAAGACAGCGCATTTGGCCTTGATTTAATTGCAAATCCTAAGAACCCCAAGATGTAATGGTTTTATGAGTACAATTTGTCCAATTCTTTCTTAGAATGAAAGACCGGGGATTGAGAGGTCAAATATCCTCATCCAAAAAAATGCATAGACCAAGAAGAATACTGCAGATCCAAGGATATAAAAGATGCGAAGTAGTGTGTCATGACCTGATTTGGGCTGTACAACAACATTGTTTTCTGGAAGTGGTTCAGAAATAGTCACAGTTTGTGTTTGGGGATCTCTTTCTTCAGACGTTTGCGTAGTGGGAGGCATGTTCCCATCAGGAGTTGAGCTTAGCTGTGTATTGTTATCTGAAACTCCTGCGGGATTTTGTATTTGAGCTTCGGTGTGTGGCTGGGTGGTGTCTGTTGTTGCCATATTTATGTCTTGAAGCGTACTTGTAGGCGTGCTTTGAGCGTGGCTTTGTTCAGCTTCGTCTTTCTCTCCTGGGGTTGCTGCTGGAGGAGTGGGGTTTGCAGGTTTGGCGCCCATCACTCTTTCGTAGGTCTCTTTTAATTTTGGGTCAAGATTGCTTAGTGTTTGTGGATCCATAGTAGGCTTAATTATATCTTCTTGGATTTGGGAAAGTTTGTCAAGTTCTGGTTTTGGATTTATTGATGTGAAATAATGCTGACATTTTTGAACTTGATATTCAAGATCGGGAATTTCATATTTTCCACGTAAATAAATCAAAATTATCAGTATGCTATACTACTTCTTGTGAAGATAATTGTGACACATGTTTCTCCTGATTGGGATGCAATAGGTTCTGTTTGGGTTGCGAAGAAGTTTCTCCCTGGGTGGCAAGACGCAGAGGTTAGGTTTGTGCCTGCAGGGGATCGCATAGGCAAAACCAAGGGTAAGGATGTCCAGGATCCTATAGAGATGATAGGTGAGGATGAAGTGATACAGGTTGATACCGGAATGGGCCCACTTGACCATCATCAGACATCAGACCGTCAGGTTTGTGGCGCGTCTCGTACTTGGGATTTTGTAAGTTCTCAGCTTGAGGAAAAGGGACAGCATTTGACAGACATACATAGAGAATCAGTTGATCGCATCATGAAAGTCATAACTGAGATCGATCACTTTAGAGAAGTTTTTTGGGCAGATCCAGCAGCGGATCAGTATGAGTTTTCATTGATCGGAGTTTTGGAAGGGCTCAAGTACGCAAAGCCCATGCAGGATGATTTTTATGTGAAGTTTGGGATTGAATGTCTGGATGCGCTTTTTCATGAATTTGAAAGCAGAATTTGGGCAGAGCGGGAAATAAAAGAAAAAGGAATTGAGTTTGAAACGTCCAAGGGGCGCGCGCTTGGCGTAGAGACTATGAATGAGCAAGTTCTCAAACTTGGTCAAAAAATAGGTTATCAATTGGTGGTCAAAAAAGATCCTAGACGAGGTAATGTAGCAATCAAAACCCTTCCTGAAACGCCTGATAATGAAGGAATAGATCTGACATCTGCACACGACCAGCTTTCCAAAATGGATCCTGATGCTACTTGGTATCTGCACGTTTCCAAAAAAATGTTACTAAATGGTTCGTCCAAAAATCCCAAAATGAAACCAACCAAGTTGAAATTGGATGATATAATAAAAGTGTTGGAGAGAATTTAATCAACTAATAAACAAATCATCCAATCAGCTAATAAAAAAGGAATTAGATGATTTGTTGATTTATTTATGAATAATTGTGTCTTTTGTAAAATCGCAGAAAAAGAAATCCCTGCAAAATTTTTGTATGAAGACGAAGAGGTAATGGTATTTCCTGATATTCATCCCTCAGCTCCAATTCATTTATTGATTGTTCCAAAAGTACATGTTACAGAATTTCAGGCTGTTGAGGATTCTCTTCTTTTTCAAAAATTACTTCAAGTTGTCCAAAGCATGATAAAAAAAGAAGGATTGGGGGACAAACCGCACAGGATTGGAATTAATGGCGGAGGAGCACAAGACATAGACCATCTCCACATCCACCTCCTGGGCCCGATTAAAAAGCCTTCTAATCCATAACTTATCTTTCTGAGATGCTAGGTTTGGGGTGAGCTCTGGAGTATCCAAGCAAAGGAATATCGAATTCATTCCTTATACTCATAACCGTTGAGGGTGTGTTGGTGCTCTGCCATGCTTGATCACCATTATCCGATAATTCGCCAATTTTAATTGTTGATTTTGTCTCATTTGACGTATCTGAAGGGAAATAGATCGTCTCCATTATTTGTATTCTGTTGGGAAGGGATGAAGTTTTATGAATAACAAGTTTCATATAGTCGGGATATTTGCCTTGCTGCATACCGCTTTTTGCCATGAAAGAGATATGGTGATTAACCCCTTTAATTGTAACTGTAGTTTCGATACAAAGTTGATCCTTAGGTTTTTTTTGGCTTTCAGATTTTTCTATAAAATCATATTTTTCTCTAAATTGTTCCCCCTCGGGGGAATTACTGTAAGCTTCCCAAAAATCCAGAATCAGATTTCGGGCTACGAGGTCGACATCGCTTGGGCGGTATGGTTGTTCGATGCTGGGTTTTTTCCAGAGTGGAATTTCGGCTTTCATGAAGGGGATATTAGCACAATTCAGGCCAAATGGCAATTTTAATTGCCTGGTAAAGAGTGTATTTCTGGGGAAAAGTTAAACAGTGTATGTTCAGTGGGTTCGTTGTTTGGACCTTGTTGACTTGGCTCAGATGATGCACCCAAAGCTATTGCGTAAGCTGTTGCTGGATCTACTGGTCTTTTTGCTTCTGTAGAGCTCATTAAGAAAATAATATCACAACTTTCCTGTTTACACAAGGCCGATTTTGAGGTAAAATATATACACAAATTTTAGAGATAGGAGGTGTTTTTAATTTATGGTACATGTTAAAAAAATGCCAGGTCAGTCAGATGATCAGGTAATAAGAAATTTTTCAAGAAAAGTAATGGATGCAGGTATAGTACAGGAGGCAAAAAGGCGAAAATTTTACCTCAAACCTTCGCTTGCTAAAAAACTCAAGAAAAAGATGAAGCAAGAAGAGGCCGCGAGAGTCAGACTTTTTTAATGGAAAACGTAAATGTACTTATATACGTAGAGAGTAGATATAAATTAAACCGCAAGAAAGTTAAGTCTGCTATTTATTCCGTATGCGAACAGAATAAAATAACAACGCACGTGGAGGTGTCTGTTGCTGTGGTCGGGGACCGAAAGATGAAGTCTCTCAATAAAAAATATCGCAACAAAGACGGTACTGCAAATATCCTGACTTTTCCATTATCTGAGGGCGGTGCAACCCCGTCAATATCAGGTAAAGAAAAATTGGGGGATATTGTGATTTCTTATCCACAGGTTATCAGAGATGCTAGTCGTGAAGAAATGCTGGTTGATGAGAGAATTGAGCAGTTAGTCATACATGGGATGAATCACCTACTGGGTTTACACCATGAATAAATTTAAAATGCGAAAATCAAAATTTGAAATTGCAGGTAAAAAGGCAAAATTTTGATTATTTACTTTTAATTTTAGTTTATTATGGTTTTCTATAGAAAATACAGGCCACAGAAAATAGCTGAACTAGACAGTATTTATATTCGAGAAACACTAGAATCTGTTTTGAGAAAAAATACTCCACACGCCTTTTTATTTACAGGACCAAAAGGTCTTGGTAAAACTTCTACAGCACGCATAATCGCAAAAGCAGTGAATTGTGAAGCACGCAGTACAAGTCAGATTGAACCTTGTAATAAGTGCGAACAATGTAAATCCATAACAAATGGTACGAATATGGACGTGATTGAAATTGACGCAGCAAGCAATCGAGGTATTGATGAAATTCGTGAGTTAAAAGAAAAAATTAGATTATCACCATTTTCTGCTAGGTGCAAAGTCTATATAATCGATGAGGTTCACATGCTTACAACTGAGGCATTTAATGCGCTTCTGAAAACACTTGAGGAACCGCCAGAACATGCGATGTTTATGCTTGCGACAACTGAGCCTCACAAGGTTCCACCTACGATCATTTCAAGATGTTTTCATCTCAGTTTCAATCGCGCAACAGACAATGAGATAATTCATTCTTTGGAGAGAATTGCAAAGGGTGAGAAGCTTGATGTTGAAAAGGGTGTTTTTGCTCAAATTGCTGTTATGTCAGATGGTGGGTTCAGGGACGCTGCCAAAATAATGGAGGAGGTCTCAAGCAAATCAAATGGCAAAAAAATAACAACAGATTTTTTGGAAAAGAAATATCAAACATCTTCGGTTAAGGGTTTTGTGGTAGAGGTGCTGAAGTCAATTTCTGAGAAAGATCCTCAAAAAGGACTTTTAATTGTACAAGAGTTGGTGAAAAAAGGCATAAATATAAAAAATTTTCTTGAGGAGTTGATGGCACATCTCCATAGCCAGATGCTTCATAAGGTAGGTGTGGAAAAAGACAACCGTGTTTATACTGATCTCGATTTGTCTCTGGATGAAATAGGGGCAATTATTGAGATTATGTCAAAAGCGTATCAGGAGACAAAGAGTGCTGTTATAGAAGAATTACCACTGGAGCTCGCGATTATTGAACATGCCCAGAATAAGGCTGATAAAGAAAGTGTTAATACTGATGAGCAGTCAGACGAAGATGCTTTTGATGACGTAGCTGATTTAAGGAAGAAAATTGGAAACATAGAAAGAGCAAGACAGCTCAATGGTACTGTGGGAAATAAAGAAAAAAAAGTTCTCAAAAAACCAATTATTTCTGAGGGAGTGAAGCTTACGAATCATGCTGCTGATGAGAAAAGTAAAGAATGGAAAGACAATCTTTGGAACACCCTTATTCAAGAAATGAAAAATCACAATCATACAGTGGCAGGACTCCTCAGGGGATGCACTCTCAAGAGTTATGATAATAAAGAGCTAGTGATTGAGACTTCTTTCAAATTCCACAAAGATAAATTAAATGATGTCAGAATAGCTGAACAGTTGGCAGGAATATGCAAAATGCTAACTGGAAATAATGTTGATATTGTTGTAGAATTGAAAAAGTAAAGATTGGGGAGGTGATTTTATTATGAATCCATTTGGACAATTAGGTGAACTGAAAAAAATGCGGGATCAGGCAATGCAGATCCAAAAACAACTCAAAATGGAAGAGGTTGAGGTGAATAAGCATGGTGTATATGTGCGTATTTCGGGAGATCAGGAAATTAGGGAGATAGTATCAAATGATAAATCAGATGAAGATATAAGAAAAGCGGTGAATGAAGCAGTAAAAGAATCTCAAAAGGTAGCAGCTAAAAAAATGCAAAGTATGGCTGGGGGTATGGGAGGACTTGGAGGATTATTGGGAGGAAAGTAATAAAATTTGATAATTAGTTGATTGGGACTTAGATGATTTGTTGATTATAAAATGGCTATTTCTAGAACATCACTTAGAAAAACTTTATCAAAATTTGTTGAAAATTCTGTTCTTTTGACAGGACGATCAAACCCGCAGCTTGCGCATGATATAGCAAAGCTTTTGCATCAGCAAATGTTTGAGCCGATTAGTAGTTTTGCTGATGGAGAGATACGGGTAAGAATACCGCAAAATATGCGTCGTCGTCATGTCTTCATAATTCAGCCTACATCAACACCAGTTAACGACAGCATCATGGAGCTCATCCTTATGATAGATGCAGCGAGAAGAGCAAGCGCCTCAGAGATTACTGTGATAATTCCTTATTTTGGCTATAGTAGGCAGGATAGAAAAGAGCGTTCCCGAGTTCCAATCAGTTCATCTGCTGTAACCAATATGATCACCAATGCGGGTGCTTCACGTATCATAACACTTGATATTCACTCTGATCAGCAGCAGGGATTTACAACTATTCCCTGGGATAATCTATATGGCAGTTATTCGCTTCTACCTGCAATTAAATCAGAAAAAATTTCAGATTTAGTCGTAGCCAGTCCAGACAAGGGTGGTCTTCTTCAGGCAACAAAATACGCAAAGCTTCTCAATGCATCAGGAGTCGCACTTGTTTACAAACAGCGTGATATAGAGGTAAATAATAAATCAGAGGCTATGGGCATGATAGGGAAGGTGAGAGACAAGAGGGTTATTTTGGTGGATGATATGCTCGATACGGGTGGTACCTTGGTAAAAGCAGCAAAGTATCTTTTGAATAAAGGAGCACTTTCTGTCAGGGTTGCTGCTACTCATGGGTTATTTTCAGGAAATGCGCTTGCTATTATAAATAGTTCTGAAATTGAGGAGGTCATAGTTACTGATTCGGTAAGATTGAGACCTGAAGTTCTAAAGAATAAAAAGATAAAGGTCGTGACTGTTGCTCCCCTTCTTGCAAAGGCAGTTCATCACATTCAGACAGGAGAATCATTCAGCAAAGACCTCATTCTTTGATTGCTCCATTAGGTTCTTTTTAGTACAATTGATAAGGATGAAAATATTTAGTGGGAGTTCCAATAAGCCGCTTGCTGAGAAGATTGCGGCTAATTTAGGCCTTGGCTTGAGCCCTGTAGAGATATTTGTTTTTCCTGATGGTGAGCGGAGGATCAAGTTAAATGAGAAAGTGGTAAATGAGGACACGATCGTTGTTCAGTCAACTGCAACACCAGTTGATAATAGTTACACAGAATTATTCTTTATCATTGATGCCTTGAGGCGGTCTGGCGCGAAATCTGTGACAGTTGTGATGCCATATGTTGGTTATCAAAGACAAGATCATATTTTTCGAGAGGGTGAGGCGGTTTCTCTGAGGGTGATGATAAATATTCTTGAATCACTTGGAGTTGATCGGATTATCACGCTTGATCTTCACAGTATCAAAATTCCTGAGTTTTTTAAGATCCCACAGACTGAGCTTTCAGCTCTGTCGATGTTTGCTAAGGAGATAAGGGATATTGTAAATTCAAAATCCGAAGCGCAAAATTCGGATTTGAGCGTAATTAAAAATTCTGTTCTTGTCTCTCCTGATATGGGAGGATTGCGGCGCATTAAAATTATCTCTACTCTGCTAAATATGCCTTGGATCGCCACGGTCAAGGATCGTGATCTGGATACGGGTGAGATAGAAATTGGCCGTTTGGACGGGGTGCTGCCAGAGGGTGCTAGAGCAGCTTTCATAGTAGATGATATGATTTCAAGCGGCAAGACTATCGTAAAGGCAGCAAATTTACTCAGGGAGAATGGTCTGGAGGAGATATATGTATTTGTGACACATCCGATTTTTTCAGCTGATGCATCAGAACTTTTACAAAAATCTGATATTCAAAAAGTTTTTGTGACAGACAGCGTTTTTGTGCCAGAGGAAAAGCTATTTGAGAAACTTGAAATACTCAGCGTTGCGGAGATAATCTCGAAGGAATTAGGAATTAGGAATTAGGAATTAGGAATTATGCGTATACCAAAAGCAATTACCAATTTAGTTGAAAGTTTTGAGCGTCTTCCTGGGGTGGGTCCCAAGTCAGCACAAAGGCTTACTTTTTATCTTTTACACGTTCCACAGGGTGAACTTGATAAATTTGCTTTATCTATCCAAAAGCTGAAAGTCGATACAGTTATTTGTTCAATTTGTCAGGCGGTTGACGAGAGCGATCCTTGTAGTATTTGTAGTGATGACAGACGGGACAAGACTATGATTTGTGTTTTGGAGGAACCTCTTGATGTGCTGGCTCTTGAAAAGTCAGGAAAATATAAAGGAGTCTATCACGTATTGCATGGACGAATTGATCCGTTGAATAATATCGGGCCCGAGGAGATACGCATCCAGCAGCTTATGGATAGAATTAGGAATAAAGATTTAGGAATTAGGGAGGTTATTTTGGCGACAAATCCGACAATGGAGGGGGAGGCAACAGCGATGTTTATCGCAAAACAACTCAAGAGTGTGAATCGGGAATTAAGAATTACACGAATAGGTAGAGGTCTGCCTACAGGTGCAGATATAGAATATGCAGATAGTACAACTCTTGACCAAGCTCTTTCGGGTAGGATGGATTATTAGCCTCAAAATTTTGCATTTTAGCTTCTTTCTTATAATATAGTTATATGAGTGGAAATACATTTGGAACAGATGATTTAGAAAAGACTTTTGAGCAAGGAATATCTACGGTTAAAAAGACAGCTGGTTCTGTCGTAAAACAGACTGCCCAACAGGCACAAGCCACAAAAAAAACTTTTATAGATCAACTTTACGGAGTAAAAGATGATGCTGCAAAGGAATCCGGCTCTGGTAACAACAGTCAGAATGTTGTTAATCAACAACTGGCAAAACCAGACATTCCCTCTGATCTCACTCAATTCCCAGGTCTTACCAGTCCTCAAGATATTGCCAGATATCACCAGATACAGAATCAGCTCAAGGGACAACAGGGTGGGTCAGGTGATCCCTCACAAAAGGCCAAGGCGCAGAGTACGCATAATCAGAATTATTTTCGTAAAGACATAGGGACTCTGGAGGATCAGATAGACCGTGAATCCCAGAAAAAAATACAGATTGAGAAGGAGAAACTGCAGGCAGAGAAGCAACAGGAGATTGAAAGACAGCAGGCAGATAAGGCAGCAGATCAGGAATTTACTGCTCCTCAAGGCAAAGCTAAAGAGGGTGCTTCGCGTAATCGTATGGGTAAAAAGACGAATAGTATTGTTGTAACGCGGGCGGAAAGAAAAGCAGAAATGTTCCGCGGCGCCAGTGGATAAGATTGGTATTGAGTATAAATATAAAGTATTTTTCCTTTTAATCTTTAGCCTCATGGGGTATAATAGAAGCGTCAATGATTAGATAGTTCAATTGTGATATGTTTAATTATTTAACTATATAGTAATATAGCTTTTTTATGCTTAGACTCTACAACTCACTCACGAAAAAAGTAGAAGAATTTAAACCGATAGATGAAAAAAAGGTCGGAATTTATACCTGTGGGCCAACTGTTTACCTTTTCCAACATATTGGTAATTTTCGTTCATTTGCAACAGCAGATTTTTTGATCCGCGCACTCCGTGCGAATGGACTGAAAACAAGATTTGTGATGAACATCACAGATGTTGGTCATATGACTGATGATCAGGTAGGTGGCGGAGACATGGGTGAGGACAAGATAGAAAAAGCAGCTGCCAGAGAGGGAAAATCAGTGTGGGAGGTGGCGAAATTTTACACAGATACATTTCTCAAAGATTACGAACTTCTTAATCTAACCCCTGCCGATAAATTATGCAAAGCTACAGATCATATCAGAGAGCAGATTGACCTCATAAAGCAAATTGAAGAAAAAGGTTTTACATATCAGATAAATGATGGGATTTATTTTGATACCTCAAAGCTTAAAAACTATGGTCAGCTTTCATCACTTGATGAAATCAAAGAAGGTGCTAGGGTTGAAAAAAATGATGAGAAGAAAAATCCACGTGATTTCGCGCTTTGGAAGTTTTCTCCAGTAGGTGAGCGTCGTCAAATGGAGTGGAAAAGTCCGTGGGGAGTAGGATTTCCAGGGTGGCATATCGAGTGTTCGGCTATGAGCATGAAGTATCTGGGAATTTCTTTCGATATTCATACAGGAGGCGTAGACCACAAGGAGATTCACCATCCAAATGAGATCGCGCAGTCAAAAGCTGTAACAGGCAAAAACCTTGCCAATTTTTGGATTCATACAGCATTTATGCAGGTTGCTGGCGACAAAATGAGTAAAAGTCTGGGAAATACATATACTCTTTATGATCTGGAGAAAGAGGGTTACGAGCCACTCGCTCTTCGCTATTTGTACTTACAAACTCACTACAGACAGGAGATGAATTTTACCTATGCTGCACTTGATGGAGCACAAAATGCACTTAGGAGGTTATGGAATGATGTATCGCGCTGGGAGGATCCGTCGGCAAGCTCAGGGCAGGTTCAGAAAGATTTTGATGAATATGAAAAGGCTTTTTTTGAAGCTGTTAATGATGATCTTAACATGTCTAAAGCATTGGCAGTGATGTGGGTGCTTGTAAAATCAGATAATCCAACAGGTGCCAAATCCCGTCTGCTTTTCAAGATGGACGAGGTGCTAGGTCTGGATATAGAGAAGAAAAGTGCGGAGTTAAAAAAACAGGCAGGTCTAGTGCCAGACCACATCAGGGAAATGCTTGAAGAGAGAGAATCGTTGAGAAAAGACAAAAGATATAATCTCGCAGATCAAATGAGGCGCAAAATTGAAAAATTGGGATATGTAGTGGAGGATACAAAAAAGGGAGCCAAAGCGAGAAAGAAGTGATATTTTCGCTGCTGTAGGTGGGTTAATCAAAACAGAATGGATAAAGTAAAAGAAATAGTGCCCAAGCATGTTGCCTTTATCATGGATGGCAATCGGAGATGGGCGAGGAGTAAAGCACTACCCCTGATGACAGGACATGCCAGAGGTTATGGTCGAGTTGAGCCTACGATCGAATATGCCCGAAAAAAGGGTATAAAATATTTGACTTTTTGGGCATTTTCTACTGAGAATTGGAATCGCTCTGAAAAAGAAATCTCATATCTCATGGAACTTTTTCGCAAATTATTTAAAGAAAAATACATAGAGAGGCTTGCAAAAGATGGGGTAAGAATTGGTGTTTTTGGTGAGATAAAGCCTTTTCCTAAGGATATAAGAGAGAATATAAAAAAAGTAATTAAGTCTTCATACAAGAATGAGAAAATGTTTGTAAATATCGCGCTTAACTACGGTGGTAGGGATGAAATAATACGCGCAGTAAACAGTTTGATAAAAGCTGGAAAAGAAAAAGTAACAGAAAATGAATTTTCAAAACGTCTTTATAGTGTTGGACAGCCTGACCCAGATCTTATCATCCGCACGAGTGGTGAGATGAGGCTTAGTGGTTTTCTGTCCTGGCAGGGAGCTTATTCAGAGCTATATTTCACTGATAAATATTGGCCTGATTTTGACGAAAAAGAATTTGAAAAAGCACTTCTTGAATATTCCCGCCGACAGAGAAGATTTGGAAAATAAGTTGTTTTAGTTTGTTGTATTTTCTTTTGTAATTCTTTCAGTTTTGTTTTATGCCGTAGATCTTAGAATTTTACGGAATAGTTATTGCAACAGTAGGTTGGGGAGTACTTGTTGGGTTCTGTGTCGGTGTTGCTGTTGATGCAGGTTGAGTAGTAGGCGTTGGTGTTGGGTCTTCAGTTTCTTCCTCTTGGCTGTTTTCTTCATCTCCAGGCTCTTCAGTAGGTGTCGGTGTCCCGCTTCCTGTAGGTGTTGTTGTCGCACTTGGTGCACCGCATTCCTTTGGTTGGGTGCCTGATATATAGTATTCCAGATACGGTCTGAAGAAACTGGAGCATATTCGTTGTTCAACTACAAATGTAGGTTTTTTAAATTCTATTACTTCGGTACCTGTGAGAAAGTTATTCATGAGATTGCGCCATACAGGTGCGGCACCAAGTGATCCAGCAACATTATTCATGGGTGAGTTGTCGTTGTTTCCCACCCATACTCCTATTGCCAGATTTGGTGTATATCCGATCGTAAGCGCATCTCTGTAGTCTTCAGTCGTTCCTGTTTTGACAGCAGCAGTGCGGTTGACAGTAAGTGATCCCCCAAATGTTTCAGCGCGTGCATTATTGTCGGATAAAATATGAGATATTATAAATGCTGTTTCTTCAGATATAGACTTTTTTGACTCTGAATCTCTGAAGAATGAAAAAAGTTTTTCGTACCATTTGCGCTGGTCTATAACTTCACCATATTTATTTTCTATTTCTATTATAGCCTTTGGTTTGTGGTATATTCCACTGTTGGCAAGTGCTGCATATCCAGCTGTCATCTCCAGTAGTGGTACTTCACCTGTGCCAAGAACTAGAGATAGTCCGTAGTCGGATTCGTTTTTGAGTGTTGTAATACCGAAATCTTCTGCTCGGTTCAGGCCGTTTTTGACACCGACTTTTTCCATGACTTCAACTGCTGGGATATTGAGCGAGTTTGCAAGGGCGCGCCTAACTGTTACAGAACCGCGGAAACGTTCATCATAGTTTTTTGGTTCGTAATTCCCAGGAAAAGTTTTTTCCTCATCCTCAAGTATGCTGGAGGCGGTGATCAGACGGCGCTCTATGGCATCAGCATAGATGATGGGTTTGAAAGATGATCCTGGCTGGCGGGGAATTAAGGCCATGTTTGTTTTGCCATATTCTTCATCAAACCAGTCATATGAGCCAACCATTACAAGTATTTCTCCGTTTTGGGGGTTGATCGCAATTGCTGCAGAGTTGCTGGCATTGCTGGATCTTAGTGCTAGCACCCTATTTTTTACTGTTGTTTCTGCAAATTCTTGTTTGGCGCTATCAAGTGTGGTGGTTACTTTAAATCCTTCTCTGATGATACGCTCTTCGCCATATTTTTCGATGAGCACATTTTTGATATAGACTGCAAAGTGGGGAGCAAGATTATTGTTTTTTGTTATGTCTTGAGGATTGTAGCTTAATTCATTGCCTGCTGTTTGATTTGCCTCAGTCTGGCTGATGTATCCATCCTCAACCATTTCATCCAATACTATTTTTTGACGTCTGAGTGCCTCAGTGTCATCATTGGAAAGAGGGGAAAAAGCAGATGGCGCAGGAAGTATGGCAACCAGAAGTGCTGATTCTTCAAGAGTTAAATCTGATGCAGTCTTGCCAAAATAAGAAAGCGCTGCATTTTCAATTCCAAATGCTCCCTCGCCAAAATAAACTGAATTGAGATACATCTCCAGTATATCTTCTTTGCTAAATCTTCTGTTCAGTTCCGCTGCAAGTACGAGTTCTTGATATTTTCTCAGATAGTTACGTCCGGAGTTGAGGAAGACATTTTTGGCCAATTCCTGTGTGATAGTTGATCCACCCTCGACAATTCGTCCAGCAAAAAGATTGGTAACAAATGCACGAGCTATCCCACGAATTGAAAATCCAGGATTGGTATAGAAATTTTTATCCTCAGCTGCGATTACTGCTTGTTTGGTGTGTTCTGGAATCTGGTCCAGTCTTATGTAGCGGATTTCTTTGGGTTGAAAAAAAGTAAAGAATTGTTGTCCATCGCGGTCAAGTAGGGTTAGTCCTGTTTTGCCACGATTGATGATGGTTTCTTTGTCTTTGAGGTCTTTTGCAAAATAGAGATAGGTAAGAGGAGGAATGAGAAGTAAAATTATTAGGACACCGGCGACAGCGTACCAGAAAAGTTTTTTATGTTTATGATAAAAGTTTTTGAAAGAGGATTTGAGACTTATTTCTTTCCACTTAATACCTACACGATCTTTCATAGCATTGAGGTTTATTTTAGCATAAAATAATCTATTATTTTTATTCTATATATTTGTACATACAGATTGCGTTTAAACAAAAATTGTCAACCTTGCAAATAAAAAAACACAGTATCTGTGATAGGTTGTTGTATGGTACAAAGCTAGAAAAAATTATGAGTTGATTCTTCTTCCACTGCGATTCCCACCTTTAGAGCGCTCCATGCGTCCGCCGCGGTTAGGTTTATTTTTATGAAAGTTTTGTTCACGTGGTTGGTTTTGATGATGGGCAGCATCGGGGCCATGAGTTTGACCGATTCGCATGTCGTTTTCGGGACGGGGAAGGGGCGTAATGCTTTTATCAAATGGCGGCTGAAGCCTGAACCTTTCAGGAATATACGCATTTGGAGGCATAAGGAATGGAAAAGGAATTATTACCTTCTCAGGCGGGTTGCCTGGGACATCGCTATCGCGGTGTGCAAAAAGAGTTAGTGATCCAAAACGTTCCTTTGCCAGCATTTTATCAATCTCCTGGCGGTAGGTTTGAGGAATTTTGTCCGGATTTCTGTTGTATGTTTTTATAAATGTCTCAACTGAGGGGTAATGTTTGGCGAATTCTTTAATTTTTGCTTGTTCTTGAGGAGTTAATATATCTTCAGAAACAAAACCATCTTCAGCTAACCCTTTTTCAATAGGTGTATTTATACCGATATTTTGTAGAGCAGATGCGATAATTGGCTCAAATGTGTCCGCTCTTAGTTGGGCAAGTTTCAAGTTTTTTTCGCTTTTTTCGCCCAGTCCGCCACCAGGAGAATCATCTTCATCTGATGCTTGCGCGCCAGTTACCATTCGATCAATAATGAAGCCTTCATCAACTATTTGTTTTATTTGATTTGCTATTTTTTCAGGATCGCCTGGGTTGACGAGCTTGCCTGCTTCAGGATCTTTGGAGAATTGCCTTGCCCATTCTTCGTACGATTTAAATTCTCGGATGAGAGTTTCTCTTTGTGTGGATTCGGAAGTTTTCGCACCCTTAGCCAATTCCTCTCTTTCTCTATTGGGTCCAGGAACGCCAAGCCCCATCCACTGAGCGAGCATAGCAACAGATGTACCAAGAGCCATCCATTTATTAGGTTTTTTAATTTCTGTGGATCTTGAAGGATCTTCAGGGGTTAATTTTTTATCGGGAGGTAAGACTTTTTTTTCATTTTGTAGCTGTTCTCTGACGCGCTCAATGTGTGGTGGTGTTTTTGATAGAGTTGCGGGTGGAGCCATCTTTGCACGGGTGGTGGGGTGTATCTTCTTAGAAGAGTCGGGGGGGTTATTATGCTCCACATTGGGATTAGGGGAGGTAGTATCTTCGGGACTTGTTCCATTAGGACTTGTTTCATTATCCATGCTAAATTTAGTATTGCTTGTAAATAAAGCAAAAGTCAAGTAATAACTATCTGATATAATAATTTTATGAATGGTATGAGAGATAAGGATGAGAAATACTGGAAGGAAAAACTTACCCCTGAGCAGTATAAAGTCTTGCGGGAGAGGGGGACTGAGCGCCCTGGAACAGGAGAGCTTTTGCAAAATAGTCAAACAGGTGATTATATGTGTGCAGGCTGTGGGAGCGTGCTTTTTAAGAGTGATGCCAAGTATGAATCAAACATACCTGGACTTGCTGGTTGGCCGAGTTTTGCTGATGTGGCAAGTAGTGACACGGTTGAGTTGGTCCCAGACAACAGTTTGGGAATGTCTCGAACCGAAGTAATTTGTAAAAATTGTGGGGGACACCTGGGGCATTTGTTTGATGATAGCTCTTCTCCTACCAATCAGCACTATTGCATAAATTCCGCAGCTCTTGAATTCAAGAAAAAATAATTTAGTCAGATTTATCCAAGTAAGTCTCTTGTGAATTTTGAAAGTAGCAGACAATGAGGCTGTGTTCTGAAAAATTATAGCTTATTTAGTGCATCTAATTGATATGATCACTAGATATATCTATTGACAAGGTTTGATTTAGTTGTTACGTTATTGATATATGAGTGTTGAAGCTCCAGATAGGAGGGGGATTGGTTTAAGCTCAAGAGAAGATACGCAAGGCTATACAGGAGCTGAAGGTAAATTCAGAACTTTCAATGGTGCGCTCTTACTGACTGGGAGACCAGATGAAAATCAAGTTACTAGAACATTAGGAGTAGTTGATCCGCGCACACAGGAGGAAAAAAAGTGGCAGAAAGCTAGAGCAGCAGCTGCGAACAGGTCTGGAGGTAACACCCCACAAGATCCTGAGGCATATAGGGAATCAGCAATGCTTTCTGTTGATTTTGGACTAAGCGTGGTAGGAATCGACAAAGTTCTTAAAAAAGTAACAATAGACGGTGGAGTTGGCAAAGAGGCTTTTGGTGATTTGGTTGAAGAGATTAGTGTAAAAATTAGAGAGGATTATGATCCTCAGGCAATACAAGATTCCAGAGAAAAAATAGTCGGAAAAAGAGGCAAATTAGCTGGATACCGTGAGCCTTCAAAAGAGATAGAAGATTTATTGAGAAGAAAATATCGGTTGATGTATGGAGATCTGGGTGATGAAGGATCAGGATTTGTGCAGCCTGAAGAAGCAGCAAAAATGAAAACGAGATACCACAAGGAGCTTATGGCTATTCTTACAACGATAGAAGAGGGCGAAGTGCATGATGTTGGAAGCAAGATTGTTCATAATATAACCAATCGAGTAAAAAATAGGGGTGGTGTGCCAGAGGGAGCTGTGGCAAGGTAATCATTTCCCAAATCTTTCCTTCATCAGATCCCAAATACTAGAATTTTTTCCTTCATATCCCAGCACCCAGATGGCGATGCCAGAAAAGTTCTTATTATTTGCAAAATCATACCTGGCAGTTATTGATTTATCATCAGCTAGCCATACCTGATGATCAACTCCCTCTGTGTCTGTATACCAGCACCATGTCTCAAATGCATATTCATCCCATGAGCAGTTATCGGGATTGATATTATTATCTGTCTGCGCTCTGGCATAGGACATAACAGCAGCGTAATTATTTTTATGGTCTGATGGAAAAGTTGGGCTTTGGATTGTGGGTCCATCCTCAACTGCCCAGTCCCAGCCATAGTGAGGAACACCCATGAGAATTTTCTCTTTTGGGATGAATTGAGTTAAGTCTTCATACATAGTGGTTACATCAAAGTAGTACTTGTTCTCAGAAAATCCTGAAAGTGGTGATATTGGTCCTGCTATCTCAGATGAGATTCCATAAAAATCATAAGACATGCCGATAAATTGATCGTAAACAGGCTCAAGCTCTGCAAGATCCAAAATATCCTCACTTCGCATAGAATAGGGCATGACACTAAGGTATAGTTGGGCATTAGGGTTTTGTTTAACTAGTTCTTCTTTGAGATTTTTACTAAAGACTGTAAATTTTTGCCTATATTCAGGATCTGCATCTCCGAGGTATTCAAAATCAATATTTATTCCATTTAGTTTTCTTGTCCGAATCTCTTTGAGAATATTTACAATTAGCTTTTCTTGAGCTTGAGGGTTATCAAGTAGCGCTTCAGTCGTGCTATTGACGTGTGAGATGATACTAAGTGATGTTTTGCTGCCAAATATTTGAGCTTTTGTCATGAAATCCTTGGTTTTCTGATTTTGCCATTCGCGCCAGCCTTCATTTGTTTCACCATTTACTATTTTTATAAATTCTCCATCTGCATCAATATTCAGGCCGAAGTAATCAACATTTGAGATATAGTTTAGTCGTATATTTTCGGTATCATTTATTCTCCAGTAGGGCAAAAAGCCAAATGTTTCGATAGAAAGATTTGGCCTTGGACTGATTAATCTTTCTGCATAATGCCCTGCAGATATGAGTGGGTGAGTTTGGGGGTATTTTGACCTTGCAAAGAACCAGAAAGCAGATAGTGTCAGAATCAGAATGACTATTCCAGCGAGCAGCTTTTTCATAGAGAGTTAATTATAGATTTTTGGGCAGTAAAGAGCAAATTCACTTTGTGAAAATTTTGTGCTACTCTTAATATATGGCTAGAGAATATGATGTTATTACTTTGGGGAGTGCGCGCCTTGATGCTTTTATGACAATTCACGACCCCAAAAAAGAACTTCACAAAGATCAAGAGCATCAGGGTGGAGTTTGTTTCAGGCTTGGAGAAAAGATAGTGGTTGATAAGTATGATTTTTTTGTTGGGGGTAACGCGGCCAACGTAGCAGTTGGAATCTCCCGTATGGGGCTCAAGTCAACTATAGTTGCAGAAGTGGGAGATGACGAGTTTTCCATCAAGATTCGCAATATGCTAGCACGCGAGAATATCGAACGTTTATTTTTAGTTCAGACCAAAGGAGGCTCATCAAATCTTTCGGTAATTATCAGTTTTGCAGGAGACAGAACTATTTTTGCCGAATCTCGTGAACAAGAACATGATTTTAGTTTGGATGGTGCAGATGCGGATTGGCTTTACATTACCAGCCTCGGTCGTGAGTGGGAGAAGCCATACAAAATGGCGCTAGATTTTGCAAAGGAGAAAGGAGCCAGGATCGCATTTAACCCAGGCAGCTATCAACTCAGTGAAGGTCACGGGACAACAGCAGCAGTCTTGAAGCAGACGGAGATTTTATTTGTGAACAAAGAGGAGGCAGAGCTTTTGATTTATAATCACTACAAAAAAAAGATCGATAATAGCGATGGTTATATTGAAAAGTTAGCCAGAGAACTCAAAAATATGGGACCAAAGATAGTTGTAATTACCAATGGAAAATATGGCTCACACGCACTGGATGCTAGTGGTAATTTTGGGGAGCAGGCACTTGTAGATGGTGAAGTAGTAGAGAGAACAGGGGCAGGGGATGCGTATGCTACAGGATTTTTGGCAGCAGTAATTCATGGGAAAAATTTCCAGGAGGCGATGAAATGGGGTGCTCACAACGCATCTTCAGTAGTTGGAAAAGTAGGTGCACAAATGGGTCTTTTGACAAAAGCTGAGATAGAGGAATTAGTTAAGTAAGCAATCAACCAATAGGTTTGGATAATTAATTGATCTGAAATTAGATTATTTGTTTATCGGGCTAGAGGTCTTGTGATTTTGTTGCCTCGGTATTGTCATGAAGTTCTGATTCGTCCAATTCTCCAAGACTTGCAGCTCCAGCAAGTCTGAGTTGATTTAAGAAAAGATCCTGGACTGCTTTTTTGTTTTCTCTATCTTTGGCCCAGAGTTTCAGGACTGGGTCTTGAAGCGCCCGTGAGTAGGAGAATGTAACACCCCAGGGATGAGGTCCGAGCTTGGCAATTCTATTTAAGTTTATAAAAGCGTCGTTACTTTTTTGCCCACCACTTAGAAACACCACGCCTCCGAGATCTTGTGGTACATGTTCATGAAGTACTCTTACGGTGCGTTTTGCAGTATCGTCATGGTTTATTTCTGCTCCGCTATCCTTACCAGGCAAGACCATGCTTGTTTTGAGAATTGCGCCAGGCATGAAAACTCTCATCTCCTGCATGGTTTTGAATAAAATTTCATATGTTTTTGCTAGGGTTTGTTCGCTTTGTTCAATTGTATGAGTGCCATCAAATAAGACTTCAGGTTCAACAATGGGGACTATTCCTGTATCCTGACAAATTCTTGCGTAGCGCGCGAGGACAAAAGCATTGGATTTTATGCATTCCTCTGTTGGGATGTTCTCGCCAATTGCTATGACTGATCTCCATTTGGCAAATTTTGCGCCAGCATCTGCATATTTTATCATCTGCTCAGGAAGTCCGTCTAATCCTTGGGTTAGTTTTTCGCCTGGGAAACCAGGTAGATTGATAAGTCCTTTATCTACTTTGATGCCAGGAATTATATTATTAATCTCAAGATATTTTGGAAAAGTTTGATCTTCATCGCTTGACTGCCAGAACGTTTCATCATAGAAAATAACACCACTCATGAATTCAGAGGCGCCAGGTGATGTAAATAAAAGTCCGCGGTATTTGCGACGTGTTTCTTCTGTGCATTCAATTCCTACACTGTCAAAGCGTTTTTTACATGTATTGGAGCTTTCGTCAGCAGCGAGAATACCTTTTCCTGAGGAAACAAGTGCTTTGGAGATAATTTGTAATTCTTCTTGATTCATAGACTTATTTCATCATACAGCTCATTCTTCTTAGAATGCAAGTAGTTTTTGAAAATTTGAAATAATTTTGTTAAAATGTTTTTAAATCATGGAAAGAGAGGGTAGAATGCTTTTAAATCCTGGAGAGACAGCAGGGCGGAAGCTTAGAACAAGGTGTGCAGCCCTTTTTGTTTCACCGCTTTTTGTATTTGCTGCTGTAAAATTTCCTGAAATCCCAAATTATTTAAAATTCAGAGAACCAGAGTGTCAAGAAGTTGTTGTTGCGTGGTTTGGCGGAAATTATCAGGCTGAAAAATGTAGACATCCAGGAGGTCAAGAAACCATGAAAATTCTCGAACCTGTTGGTTCAAGAAGAAATTAATATCAGAAGTTACCAACTTGTCCTGATGTGTGAAAATGCGTAGTTTAGATCTCCATTTACTTTTTTCCCAGGATTAAATATATTTTCTGGATCAAAAATTTTCTTTGTTTCCTCAAAAAGTTTTAGTACAGCCTCGCTGTATTGATAACCCAGGTAAGGTGTGCGGATCAGGCCATCGTTGTGTTCGCCACTAGTTGAGCCACCGTATCTGGTAACTAGCCTAAAAACTTCATCAGCAAGTTTTGGAATAAGAAGTTGCTCGCTTTGTTTTTTTAAGTCAATAAGTGGAAAAACATGAAAATTGCCGTTTCCTATATGTCCAGCGAAAGTTTCAGGAAAGTCATATTTATCCAAAATTGCGTAGAATTTCGGTAGGAATTCGGCTAGATGCTCGGGATTAACAACGATGTCATCTATGAAAGGACTTGAGTATTTTTCTTTGATGTGACCACGGAGAAGTCCAAAGCTTTTACGTCTGATTAGCCAATATTCTTTTTCCTGATCATCTACAGCAATTTTTGTCACAGGGTTAAATGGTGAGAGTTTTGCTTTCAACTCTTCAATTTTTGATCTCAGATTTTCAGGTTTATCATCAGCAAACTCAACCTGCATGATCAGTTTGGGTAGTTTAGTTTTTTGGACACTCATCATCTCAGTTAGAAATGAGAGAGCTTTTCCTGATTTATTTTCACCAAGTAGCTCAGCAAATTCAGGAAAGTATTTGATCGCGAGTTCAAGCGTCTTGTCATCGTATGCCTCAAAGCTCTCGGGTCTGAGTGGGAGAACAGCATTTATGATATCTGATAAGTGGTCAAAATTATCCAAAAGTATGATCATCATTTCGCGGTGTTTTTTGGTTGGCACCAGCCTTATCTGAGCCTCAGTCATAATGCCAAGCGTCCCTTGTGCGCCGGTAAAAAGCTTGCAGAGATCAAAGATCTTTTTGTCCGCGTCCCAGACGTTCCAGAGGAAATAGCCTGCTGAGTTTTTGCTTACTTTGGGTTTGGCAGTTTTTATTAGATCATGGTTTTGGGTTATCAGATTGTAGATTTTTTTATAGATTTCTCCTTCAAAATCATCTTGTGCTATTTTTTGATTCAGCTTTTTTTCTGTGAGTGGTTTGATTTCGTATTCTTTGCCATCGGCAAGAATCATTTTGAGATTCTGTATGTAATCTTCGGTTTTGCCGTACTCTAGGGATTTCTCACCGCCTGCATTGTTGTTGATGATTCCACCCATCGCACAAATTTCGCGTGAGGAGGGGAAAGAGGGGAAGATGAGATCGTGCTTTAGTGTTTCTTTTTCAAAGTCACGGTAGAAAACCCCAGGCTGTGTGGTGGCGACGCCCCGATTTATGATAGGTTTTTTATTGAAATATTTTTGAAAAGAAACAAGAATTGAATTAGTTAAGCCCCCACCTGACATGCAAGTGCTGGCAGCGCGCGCGGTAAGTGAGAGGTCAGGGTGTTCTTTTTTGTGTCTGCTTACAAATTGGATTAGGTTTTTGACGTCTATATCTGTTTTGGGAAACACTACCACCTGAGGACGTATCTCGAAAATACTCGCATCATGAGAGTATTTGCTTAGTGTAGCTTCTGATGTTTCCACATCACCTGAGATTACTGATTTTAGTTCTGTGAGCAGTTCCTCGTTCATAATTGCTTATTTTTTATTTCTCCATAATTCATAATTTTCTATTTTTAATTTTTTCTTCTAACAACTTCTCTAACGGCGTTTTTGATTGCAGGTACGTCCATCTTATATTTTTTGAGAAGTTGTGCGGGTGTTCCTGTTTCTGCAAAGGTGTCCTGAAGACCTATAAAAGAAATAGGCAGTGGTGTAGTGCGGGCGAGGGTCTCTGCGATCGCGCTACCTAGTCCTCCTGTAATTTGATGGTCCTCAACTGTTACAACAGCACCAGTCTGTCTGGTAAAATTAAGTATACCTTCTATATCGATTGGCTTGATAGTTGAGGCATTTATCACTTGCACATTTACCCCTTCTTTCTCCAATTCGGATGCTGCAACTAGCGCATAGTAAACCATATAGCCCATTGCAAAGATGGTAACCTGGGGATTGTTGCCTTGCCAAAATTCTTGCATTCTCCCAGGTGTAAATGGAGTTTTACTGGTTGTAATCAGGGGAGTCTTATCACGGGAATAACGAAGATATACAGGGTTTTTTGTTTTACCTGATGCGATAGTTGCTTTTTCTGCCTCGATTGCATCACATGGAACATAGATTTCAATATCTGGCCAGCAGCGAGTGGTGGCAATATCTTCAGTTGCTTGATGAGTTGCTCCATCCGGGCCTGTCATGATTCCTGAATGATGGCCTGCAATTTTTACATTGGATTTATTATATACAATAGTTGTTCTGATCGTTTCCCAATTTTTGCCAGGAGAGAAGGTGGCATACGATGATATAAAAGCTGTTTTGCCTGTCACTCCAAGTCCTGCTGCAATTGCTGCCATATTTTGTTCGGCAACACCGACCTGAAAAAACCGTTCAGGGAATTTTTCGGCAAAAAGATGTACCTGGGTTGACTCTGTTAGATCAGCAGAAAGCGCAACAACATTTGGATCTTCTTTACCAAGCGCCACGAGACCAGTGCCAAATCCAGCTCTTGTTGGTTTCTTCTCAACGTCAGTGTCAAATAATTTTGTATTAAGATTTAGGTTTGGATTTAACATGTTATTTTTAAATTTATTTTTCTATTTCTTCCCGTAATTCATAATTCCTTATTCATAATTCTAGATTTTTCTTCCTCAATTTCCTTCAACGCTACTTTTACTTGTTCATCCTTTGGTGGCGCGCCTTCTACATCCTTGAGGCCTGGAGGCATGCCGTGCCATTTGTAGCTACCCTCCATATAGGAGACGCCCTTGCCTGGCAAGGTTTTTGCGATGATAATTACTGGTTTGTTTTTGAGATTTTTTGCTTGAGTAATGGCATCTGAAATTGCATTTATATCATTGCCGTCAATCTCAATAGCATGCCAGTTGAATGATTCATACTTGGCTTTGAAGGGTTCAAGGGGCATGGTTTCATCAACTGGCCCATCGATTTGAATATTGTTAAAATCTATTATTTGGATAAGGTTATTAAGTTTTTTATTTCCTGCAAACATAGCTGCCTCCCAGATGTTGCCTTCTTGGTGTTCACCGTCTGATGTCAGGCAGTAGACTATATAGTCTTTTTTATCCAGGTCGCGCGCTAGTGCGATCCCGATTGCTTGCGAGAGACCTTCACCCAGAGGTCCAGATGTATTCTCGATTCCCGGAAGTATGCCACGGTGAGGATGTCCCTGCAGTCGTGTCTCAAAACCACGGAATGTTTTCAACTCACTGGTTGGAAAATAGCCAGAAAGAGCAAGGCTTGCGTAGAGAACTGCGCAAATATGGCCGTTTGAGAGGATGAGTCTGTCGCGGTCAGGGTCATCTGGATTCTCAGGATTATGTTGGAGGTGATGAAAATAAAGAGTTGTAAATACATCAGCCATGCCAAGTGGTCCGCCTGTATGGCCTGAGCCTGTGTTGTGATTTGCACCATCGAGTGCCTCAATTATGAGATGTCTTATTTCGTTGGCTTTGAGTTTTAGTTCTTTTAGTTTATTTTCGTTCATATGCATTTTAGCTTTACCCTTTAAGTACTATAAAAAGATCCGATACATTTGATTCCATTCTTCCTGTCTCAATTCCATCTCCAGTTTTCTCCCAAAACCCGTAACTATTATCATCGGATAAAAACTTATTGACGTCAAGTTTTAGCTCTTTTGATTTTTTAATCGTTTCTTGGTCAGCAATAGCTCCTGCGAAGTGAAAAAAATCCCAGCCATCTGATCCAAAAGAAGCGATTATTGTTTGGTCATTCAGATAGGGTAGGGAGCAAAGAACAAGTGCCTGGTTGCGGCCACCCCTGCCCTGACCTGTTATTTTTATCGTGCTTTCCCCACCTGCCAGAAGAACTTGACCCTGAGGTGTCTCATCAATTAGTTTTTTGCCAAGCGTGCGTGCATCGCCCTGCAGTCTGTCTGTAAGGACGAAAACATCTTTGCCTGATTTGCGGGCTTTTTTCTCCATAGCATCTAGTGCAGTGTGGTTGCTGAGCATCAGGATGTTATGCACTTTTTCAAAATATTTGTTGTCAGTTGGAGTTTCTTGAAATTCATCAGGTGTGATTGTTACTTTTTCACTTATTTTATATTTTTCAAGAATTTTTTTGACCTCTTTCATGGACGTGTGGTCTTTGACTGTTGGACCTGAAGCGATAACAGAGAGGTCGTTGCCAGGGACGTCTGAGAAAAGGAGGGCAGCAACAGTGGAGGGATAGACTGCTTTAGCAAGACCGCCTCCCTTGACTCGTGACAAATGACGACGGATGGTATTCATTTCTGTGATATTGGCACCTGAATCAAGTAGCGCGTCGTTTATTTTGGTTAATTTTTCAAGATTTATTTTATATGGCGCCTCAAATAGTACAGATCCGCCACCACAAACAACTATCAGTACTAGATCTTTTTCAGTTGTTCCCTCTAGATAATCAAGCGCTTTTCGGGTGTACTCTATATTGGCCTCAGATGGGAGAGGATGGGTGCCTTTGGTGTAATTTATTTTGGAAAATTTTTGTTCATCTATAACATCGATATCAAATCCCGTGTGTAGGCGGTCACCAAGTGTTTCTTCGATAATCCTGCACATTTCAGCAGAGCCTTTGCCAAAGCCTACGAGTTTGATCTGATCAAATTTAGAAAGATCAAAAGTTTGGTTTTTTATTTTGAGCATGTCGTTTGTGAGGGAAAAGTGGTTGTCAAAGATTTGTTTGGGTTGGATCGAGCGATACGCTTCCTCGATGAGATCGAGTACAAAGCGGCGATTGTCGTTGGTGGCTAGTTGATCGTAGTTTTTGATGTATCCCATGGGCAGCAAGGATCAGTTTAACAGAGGTTGTGTTCACTATCAATGCCCATTATTATGTTCAGCAACCTGGACATGTTGCAGATATAAAAAGCACTAGATGATGCACAGATTTCTTACCCAGTTATTACTTACCTCTTTCAGGAATTACATATTAAGCTGCTACGATAGCAGGGTAAGAAAAGTATTTATTATGAAGGGTGGTTAGTAAACTTACATAAATAGTCGGTGCCGGACTGATAACAGGCAGGAAAGGAGGTATCCGTGGAAAAAAACATATTCAAAAAGGGAAGCGCCAAGGGTTTCCTGACACTCCGTGGAGAAAAACCTCTTTTCATCAAGAGAAAACATCCGTTTGTGCTTTTTCAGCCAATCGCTCTGATAGTAATAGTATCTCTAGTTTTTTTGACTGCATCGTATTTTTTCTTCACGCAGATTATCGCTTCTCTGGCTTTGTTTGCGACTGGAGCACTTATAGTACTCAGCCTAACAATTCTTTTCATAGGACAGGTTTTTATCCATTGGTATTTTCATCTTTATGTATTGACTGACCGTAAAATTCTGGAGATCTGGTACACACCGCTTTTTTCGCATGTAGTTTATGAGATATTGCTGGACAAGGTTAACTGCACAGAGGTTGATTTTGGATCTCGTGGTTTTCTAAAGGAAATTATTGATATGGGTGATGTGATGATTACTTTTGATAGGCCGACCCATCAGGAGGAGTTTGTCCTCAAAGATATTAAAAATTGCGATAAGACTGGCAGATTTCTTATAGAAAAACTTCTTGATACTAGGAGTCCAGAGAAGGGAGGTGAAATGATTTGGGTCAAGTCTCGGGTGGGATTGACTCCGCGTACAACATGAATATTTTTACAGACGCGATTGCTTTCAATATGTCTGCTATCAAAACGGCTATTTTTGCCATACAGTTTTTGGTCGCGCTCTCGATAGTAGCGTATGGTCTTTTGTATGTATTTTATGCACCTCATGTCTCGTCAAGGCATGTAGGAATGAAGCATCCAAAATACATAATAGGAACCATAAAAACAGGTATGGTGATAGCTCTTTTTACAGGAGGCGTGATGATGTTTGCCTTCATGACAGGCAGTTTTTGACGACTTTTCTGCTATACTCTATACATGATTGGGAAAAAGATAGTAGCAACAAGTGTGCCTCTTTTTTCAATTCACTCCAGATTTCAAAAACTTCAAGACTACGGAACTATACAATCAGGTAGTTATTTCATAGATTGGATCAAAAAAGCGGGATTAAACGGTTGGCAGATGCTGCCTTTGAGCGAAACACAGCTTGAAAATGGATCTGCAACTGTACATGTGCCATCACCATACAAGGGATATGGAGTGGGGATAGACCCACGGTATCTTTCAGGTAAAAATTCAAATATCCAAGTGCGCAGCTCGAAACAAGGACAAAATAAAAATAGCCAAAATTTTAAAGCTCGAGATCTGCAGGGATTCATTTTTGAAAATAGAGATTGGATCGAGGATTATGGAATTTTTTGCGCATTGCGTGACCACTTTGGCACTGATGATTGGCGTGAATGGGATGATGGTTTGAGTACTAGAGACAAAAAGGTACTTGAGAATTGGAGGAGGAAGTTAACAAGCAAAATTGATGAGCATATTTTTAGGCAATTTTTGCTTCATAAGGATTATGAAGTGCTTCGGAAAAAAGCCAGAAAATTGGGTATAACACTCATCGGTGATTTGCCTTTTTATATATCGCTTAAGAGCCCTCTTGTATGGGCAAATCAGGATGCTTTTGTTTTGGGTAAAAATAAAAAAATGGACGTAGTTTCTGGCATTCCTGACAGCTCTACATCTTTGTTCGGAAGGCAGATTTGGGGACATCCAGTTTATGATTGGGAAAACAAAAAAAAAGTTTTAAAGCTCTGGGAGATAAGGGTAAATTATTGTTCAAAACTTTTTGATTTACTGCGTATTGATTATGCAAAGGGACTATTTATATATGGTGTGATAAATATCAAAAATGAAAAAAAAGATAAATTTATCAAAGCTCCTGGAGAGAATGTCTTTAGAGAGATAATTAAAATTTGTGAAAAAAATGATGTAAAAATTTTTGCTGAAGATCTGGGGAGCAAGACAGAGCAGCTTAACAAGTTTTTGAAAAAAACAAAGATTGCAGGAGTGAAGGTGTTACGTTTTGCTTATGACAGAAAAAGGAAAA
Organism: Candidatus Levyibacteriota bacterium; assembly: GCA_029260965.1. Taxonomy (GTDB): domain Bacteria; phylum Patescibacteriota; class Microgenomatia; order Levybacterales; family UBA12049; genus JAJDCH01. The sequence continues at coordinate 54,886 of JAJDCG010000002.1, forward strand.
AAGTTATTGCAAAGTACGCAAATACCAAGAGCTATCCGAAGAATTCTGTGGCATATACAACCGTTCATGATGCAGAGACATTGATTGGATATTTGAAGATTTTGAAAATATCTGAGAAGCAAAGATTTGCGTCTGCTGTTGGTGTTGATTATTCTAGCGATGATTATGAGATGGCAATAAGTCTTCGTAAAAAAATTATTGAATCAAATGCCAGTACGATAATAGTGCCGATTCAGGATTGGTTACTTACGTCAGATAGGATAAACGTACCAGGGACTGAGAAAGAGATCGGGGATCGCAATTGGCGCTATGAACTTAAAATCCCAATCGAAAAACTACCAACTGATTTGTTATAATTGGCTCAATGAACATCTATTTTGCAGGATCCATAAGGGGTGGACGAGGCGACCAGGCTCTTTATGCTGAGATTTTAAAAATTATTGCAAAATATGGAAATGTTCTTACAGAGCATGTGGGAGACAAGAAGATTTCAGTTATGGGTGAAGGAGATGTGACGCGCAGGATCCACAAACGAGATATGGATTGGTTGAGGGATGCAGAGGTAGTGATTGCTGAGGTGACGACTCCGAGTCTGGGTGTGGGTTATGAAATTGCCAAGGCAGAGGAATGGGGGAAGAAAATTTTGTGTTTGTATAGAAAGATTGAAGACAGAAGTATCTCAGCTATGATTTCAGGAAGCGACAAGTTGACATTGATAGAGTATAAAAATCTTGATGATGTTAAAATTATTATTGATAAGTTTCTAAAAATTAAATTATGAAAAAGTTGGAGTATCAGGTTTTACTTTTCTATAAATACGTGCGGCTCAAAAACACTGAAAAAGCGCGGGATGAGCAGCGTTTGGCTTGCGAGGTTTTGAATATCAAAGGAAGGATCATTGTCGCCCCAGAGGGAATTAACGGGACGCTTGAGGGCTTGATTGAAGATACACAAAAGTATATCAAGTGGATGGAGTCGCAGAAGAAATTCAAAGGTATTTCATACAAAAAAAGCAATGGAACAGGAAAAGCATTTTCCAAACTTATCGTCCGCGCAAGACCTGAGGTAGTAACAGCCAGAATAAAGATTGATCCCCTGACTGTAACAGGTAAATACATAACTGCAGAAAAACTTCATAGCTGGTTTGAAAAAAAGAAAGAATTTTATATAGTTGACATGCGAAATGATTATGAGTATCAATCAGGCTATTTTGAAAACTTCATTCCATCGGGAATTCATAATTTTTATGATCTTCCTGACGTTCTTCCGCGTTTGGAGCACCTGAAAGACAAAACAATAGTGACGGTCTGTACAGGTGGCATCAGATGTGAGAAGGCGTCAGGGTTTTTGGTGGAGAATGGGTTTGGTGACGTTTATCAACTAAAAGATGGGATCCAGACGTACATGGAGCGCTATCCCAATCAGCATTTTTTGGGAAAGCTATATGTATTTGATAATCGTTTGACGCTGGGATTTAACACTAATTCAAAAGATCATGAAATTGTCGGTCAGTGTTATCATTGTCAAAAGCCAAGCGACAACTACGTCAACTGCGAATATAACGTCTGTCATTATCATTACATAAGTTGTAAGAATTGCCTGGATCAGGAGACAGGGCTGGCTTTTTGTAAAAAGGAGTGTAAGGAAAAATATTTGGCTGGTCAATTCAAGGGCACTTAATGCTTAAAATAAAACTATAACCTTGCATATTAAAAATATTTATAAAGAATTTAGGGCGTTTTGTGCTTTTTCCAGATTGCTGTTGTAGAAAACAGCTTTTTGGTATTCGGATCTTGCCAGATCTGTCTGCCCTTTTTGTTTGTAAATATTTCCTCTTATTACATACAGTTCTGAAAAGGCGCGGTTCTGATTGTTGAGAATCTTGTCAGTTATCTCAAAGACTTTGTCATAGTTTCCTAGTTCGTAGTATGCCTCAATCGGCTCAATCTGATACCAGAGCGTGCGGAATGAAAGTTGGTTTTCTACCAACTCATATTCTTGAACTGATTTTTGATATTCACCAGTATTAGAGTAGGCAACTGAAAGATTAAATCTTGTGGTTGTGTTATTCGGATTTGACTGCAATTCTTTTTTTGCATTTTCAACTGCATTTTGCCAAGCAATTTTTGCGTCTTTTTCAACGCCAAGTATCATATCAGCTATTTCTTTTTTATCGCTTGGAACAAGTACCAAGTATTCATAATTAAATTTTTCCCAGATTTGATTAAATTCAGCGTAGGTATAGCGCAGATTCTTGTTTTGTAGTGAATCATCCTGGATGAATTCACCAGTTGTCTCGTCGTAGCCCTTAATCACGCGATAATGTCCGATGTCATCATCTGGCTTTAACCAAGTTCTTGTAATAACTGGCATGTCATATGTTATAAAAAGTTTTACCTTTTCGATATCTCCATTTGGTCTGTGATAGGGGATAAATCCATATTTTTCGGCTTCTTTTGCCAGCTCTTCAAGAGTTACTGATTTGTCGTCATTGTCACCGCCTGCTATCTGATATGGTCTGAGCGCTTGACCCAGCTCTGTTTGAGATTTCTCGATTCCATAAAACCTAAGCGCCATTGAGAGGGATGCAGGTCCGCAGTTATTAAAACTCTGGAAGACATGATAATCAGTAGGAAGAATTTTTTGCATCGGTGGTGTCAGGAGGTTTACTGCTGGAGTTGGTGTGCTCTGCAAGATATCAGAAAACAAGCCTTTCGTTGTGATATTATTGTTGGAAAGAGTCAGATCTTTATCAGGCATGAAAAAGAAAGCGACAGTAGCTACAAAAACCAAAATTAAAACTGCAAAAACAGAAAGAAAAATAGGGTGGTTGAGTCTTTTCATCAGCCTTAATTCTAGCACAAAAAAGAATTTTTTTCTGGTTTCACTCATGCTTTTGCTGCTTGGCGCTGCGGTGTTTTTGACAAATGCTTTTAAGCACACATCAGAGAGTGATTTATTACCAGATGAACAGTCATATTGGATGGTGCTTTACCGCAAGTCAGAGCGTGAATTTTTGTACTATGGTGTTCCTGGGAAGGAGGAAAAAAGTACACTCCTGAAAGAGTTCCAGGTCAAAACAGGAATTCCCCGTATGCGACCAACACCTCTTCCTGAGTTAGTAGGGCGTGATTATTTTCTTATTACAGATAAATTTGAAACACCTGATGATCTTGATACTGCGCCATATTTTCTCAAATTAGATATCCCGTATAGTGATGAATATCCGTATGGCCCCGAATCGTATCTGGAGTGCAACGGTCAATGTGATTGGATTTTGCCGGGGAGTTTTGGTCTTCACGGCGTGAATGGCGATAATTTACGTTTGGATGCTTCTGATCCAGGTAGTTCAGGCTGTGTGCGCCACAGGGATGAGGATATAACACTTCTTTACAAAATTCTTGATACAGAGAATGAAAATTATCGGTACTATATAAAAAATATTTAGAATTATTGTGGCATGTGAAATTTTTTTACAATAGCAGCTCTTAATTCGAGCCCAGATTTACCTTGGTCTATGCATCTTAAATTGTAGTAGAAGCTTACTCATAAGTCTGGACGGATTACCCTCAAATTTGTTACTATCATTACAATGCCCAAGATTTTACTTGACGGATTGACAGTTAAGGAAGCCGCCGATAGGCTCAAGGAATTTGGTACAAATGAGATAAAGGAAACCAATAAGGTTTCTCCATTCCAGATACTTCTTCGGCAAGTCAAAAAAAATTTTATTGTTTATCTCCTTGCGATTACCTCGATTGCATCATTTGCCATAGACAAGGGTTTTACGGGTTGGGTGATCTTGATAGTTATTGCAATAGTTGTTGTTACGGGATTTATACAGGAGTACAAAGCAGAGCAGGCGATAAGTGCTTTGAGAAAAATGATCATGCCTGTCTCGCGTGTGGTGCGAGATGGTCGGGAGCGTGATATTCCATCAAGTGAGGTGGTTCCGGGTGACATCTTGGTTCTCAGGATTGGTGAGAAAATACCTGCTGATTGTGTAGTTTTGCGTGATTCATCCCTCCGAGTTAACGAATCAATTCTCACGGGTGAGTCTTCAGATGTGACCAAGACGAAAACAAATTCTGAAAAATACAAAGATGAAAATCTTCTTTTCATGGGTTCTTTTGTTGTGAACGGCAGATGTGTGGCACAAGTTCTTCATACAGGTATGAATACGAAGTTTGGTCAGATCGCAGGCATGATTTCAACTGCTGAGAAGCACCTGCCTCTTCAGGACAAGATAAATAACATCTCCAAATATATGGTTATTGTAAGTATGACCGCTGCAGTGCTTACAGGAATTATTTTGTTCACCAGAGCAGAAGTTCTCACGACAGAGATTGTTGCGGGAATTTTTCTTATTATTATTGCTCTGTCTGTTTCTTCATTTCCAGAAGGTTTTCCGGTAGTGCTGACAACCACATTGGCTGCGGGTGTAAGTCGTATGTCAGGTAAGAACGCAGTCGTAAATAGAATGTCAATTATTGAAACTCTTGGTGAAACATCTGTGATTTGTTCTGATAAGACAGGGACTATCACGCGGGGGGAGATGAATGTGGGTAGTATTTACTCAGATGGGAAAATGTATCATGTTTCAGGTGTAGGTTATAGCTCCAAGGGAAGCATTACTCAAAATGGCAAAAAAATCCAACTTGCCTGGGAGGAAGCGCTTGATTTGCTTATCAGGACATCTGTTATTTGCAACGATTCCAACATCGAGCGAGAGGGGGATGATCAGGACTATCGAGTGGTTGGATTACCCACAGAGGGAGCGCTTTTGGTATTGGCAGCAAAAGTGGGTATTTATAGGGAAAATTTTTCCAAATCAAGAATAGAGGAGATACCGTTTGACTCAAAAAGAAAGATGATGTCTGTTCTTTACCCTGAAAAATTAGAAAACAGAGTTTATGTAAAAGGTGCATTGGAGGTTGTGTTGCCAAAATGTACACATATTTTTATAGATGGAAAAGTTCAAAAGATGACTGGGGCCAGAGAGAAAGAAATTATAAAGGCAAATGAAAAATTATCCAAAAAAGCACTTCGTACACTCACATTTGCCTATAAAGACAATAATGATAAAAAAACTTATAGAGAAGACAACCTGACATTTATTGGAATAACCGGTATGGCTGATTTACCCCGTGAAGATGTAGCAGAAGCGATTGAACTCTGTCACAAAAGTGGTATTAAGGTAAAAATGATAACAGGGGACAATCGTGAAACTGCCGAGGAGATTGCACGTCAGATTGGGATAGTGGGGAAAACGCTAACGGGATATGAGATGGATGAGCTTTCAGATGAAGAGCTTGCCCAAAAAGTATCTGAGATTGCAGTTTTTGCCAGGGTCAAGCCTGAAGACAAGCTCAGAATTGTCAGAGCGCTCAAGGAAAATGGCGAGATAGTAACCATGACAGGAGATGGTGTCAATGATGCTCCAGCTTTAAAAGAGGCGCATATTGGTGTGGCAATGGGAATAAACGGCACTGACGTATCGCGTTCTGTTGCTGACATCACGCTCAAAGACGATAATTTTGCGACTATAATAACAGCAATAAAAGAAGGGAGGACTATCTTTAATAATATTCGCAAATTCGTTGCTTATCAACTTTCATGTAATTTTTCGGATATTTATATTATTTTTATCGGCATGTTAGTTGCACCGTATTTGGGATGGTACACGCCTGTGATAACCGCTCTTCAGATACTTTTCATGAATATTGTTACAGATAATATACCTGCAATTACACTTGGATTTAATCCTTCATCCAAAGATATCATGAGTGAACGTCCGCGGAAAAATGCCAGAGTTCTCACCAATGAATTTATAAATCTGATTATCCTCAATGGCGCAACAATGGGTATTATTGCATTTGTTGTTGCCTATGTTTCGTTTAATGTCATTAAATTTCCACCCGATGTCGCTCGTACGACTGTGCTTCTGAGCATGATTCTGGTTCAAATCGCCAATGCCTACAATTTTCGTTCATTCCGCCATGGAGTTTACGGCTCCAGTTTTCTGGTTAATAAATACCTGGTTTTTGCATCATTAGCATCGCTTTTTGCAACGCTCATCATTCTTTACACACCACTTAGAAGTGTATTTGAAACAACACCTTTGGGTATTAGTAGTTGGATGATTGCTCTTTCTGCGGTTGTTGTTATCACTGTTAGTTTTGACTTGTTCAAAAAATGGAATAATAAAACTGGTTATTTTCTCCACCATGTCCACTAGGGGCGAGGGGTTGATCTAGGGACTGTTTTCTTCTAGTATGTAGTTATGCTTGATTATCCCCTTTTTGTACAAGGATTTACCCAATGGCTGTTGGAATCAGGACTGAGGATACTCGGTGTTGTAGTGGGAGTACTGATACTGAAAAAAGTTGTTGATGTATTTCTGGAACGTTCAATCCGTAAATTGATCAAATCCAGTAAATTTCAGACCAAAGATGCTGAACGTAAAAGAGAAGATACTCTCATCAGGATTGCCTCGACAACTTTTGATATATTAATCTTGCTTGTTGGAGGACTTATTATTCTCTCAGAGCTTGGACTGGATATAACGCCACTTCTTGCTGGTGCTGGGATTGTTGGTGTGGCGGTGGGATTTGGCGGGCAATACTTGATCCGTGATTTGATAGCAGGAACTTTTATAATTCTTGAGAATCAATATCGTGTCGGGGATGTGGTTTGCATAGGTGGTAAATGTGGTTTGGTTGAGGACATATCACTCCGTACGACTATTCTCAGAGATCTGGATGGGACCGTGCACTTTGTGCCAAATGGTGAGGTAAAGGTTGCATCCAATTTGACCAAAGAGTATGCGAGGGTAAACCTGGACATTGGTATTTCCTATGATGCGGATCTGGAAAAGGTAGAAAAAGTTGTCAATAAGCTTGGGGAGGAGATGGCTCGTGATAAAGCATGGAAGGACAAGATTTTAAAACCGCCTGCTTTTGTCAGGGTTGATGAGTTTGCAGATTCTGCAGTTATTATAAAAATTTTAGGAGAAACTGTTGCTTTGACGCAGTGGGAAGTGATGGGGGAGTTCCGCAAGAGACTAAAGATAGCATTTGATAAGAACGGTATTGAGATACCATTTCCACAGCGTGTTGTCCATCAGCCTCAGAATAAGTAATTTTTATCATTTTCCTAATTGATTATATCTTTGAGAATGTATTATGATCTCTATGAAAGGAGGTGATTATAAATGGTAGAAGTAAACTACATAGCAGTTTTAATATCAGCAGTTGTTGCTATGGCAATCGGCTTTTTTTGGTATTCTGAAGCATTTTTAGGCAAGCCATGGATGAAGCTGATGGGCTATACAAAAGAATCGATGGAAAAAGCAGCAAAAGGAATGGGACCGATGTATGCCTTGTCATTTGTCGGCGCGTTAGTCATGGCATATGTTCTCACGCACGTTATGACCTTTTCGAGAGCATTCATGGGAACCGAGCCTGTAATGACTGGTCTTACAAGTGGTTTTTGGATGTGGCTTGGATTTATCGCACCAGTACAGATGACAGATGTGATATTTGGTGGTAAAAAATGGAATTTATTTTATATAAATACTGGATATCAGTTGGTGTCTGTGTTGGGCATGGGGTTCGTGCTTGGATTGATGGCATAGATTGAGTAAAAAAATGTTGCATTTTTTAGGTATTAGTTTTATGCTTAAATAAGCGATTCGCCATGGAAAAAAGCACTGTCCGCAAAGAAGAAAAAAGCGATTTAAAGTTTTTTGTAAAACAGATTTTGCTTTTTTCTTCTTTGCTTCTTCTGTATTTTATAACTGGAAAAATTTCTCTTCAATTTGCTTTTTTAAATCCCAGTGCCACTCCTATATGGTTTCCTACAGGAATTGCTCTTGCAGCCTTCTTGATTTATGGAAATAAAATGTGGCCAGCTGTTTTTTTGGGTGCGTTGCTTGTTAATTACACTACAGCAGGAAATATACTCACTTCTTTGCTTATTGCAACAGGCAATACCCTGGAGGGTTTGATTGGAGCATATCTTATAAACATTTTTGCAAACGGAAAAAAAGTATTTTTCAGCCTCAGAGATATTATAAAATTTATTTTTATTGTTATCTTGATTACCACCCTCAGTGCCAATATTGGCGTTTTTACACTTATTATCGGTGGGCTAGCTACCTGGTCAAATTTTTTACAATTGTGGATTACTTGGTGGCTAGGAGATTTAGCAGGAGCACTTATGGTAACTCCTTTCATTCTTTTTTGGCTTGCAGATCATTCGCTTAGGAGTAGAGAGAGGCCTGTTGAAGCATTGTTTATACTTTTTGCACTTTTGTCTATGGGTCTTTTTATTTTTGGTGGCTTTGTAGACAGTATTGTCAAGCAGTATCCATTTGAGTTTTTGTTAATTCCAATTATTCCGTGGGTTGTCTTCCGTTTTGGAAGAAGAGAGACAATGTCAGCCATAGCTGTTTTATCAATGTTGGCAATCTCAGGCACGGTAAAGGGTTATGGCCCTTTTACAATTGGTACACCTGATGAATCTCTTCTTGTGCTGCAGATATTTATGAGTGTAGTAACAATTACTGCCTTGGTGCTTGCTGTTGCAGTGGCAGAAAGAAGGAAAGCAGAGGAAAGACTTAAATACACACTTGATTCCATGATAGAAGGGTTTCAGGTTGTAGATTTTGACTGGCGTTATGTATATTTAAATGATCCAGTTGTAAAACAGGCCAAAAGTACAAAAGAAAAACTGTTGGGGCAGACGATGATGGAAGCTTTTCCTGGAATTGAAAAGACAGAAATGTTCAAGCGTCTTAAAGAGTGCATGAAAAACAGGACTGCACATAGAATGGAGAACAGGTTTGATTATCCAGATGGCACGAGTAGATGGTTTCAGCTCAGAATAGAGCCTGTAGTAGAAGGATTACTTATTTTATCTATCGATATTACGCCTGAAAAAGAGGCTGAAAAAATGAAAACTGAATTTATTTATCTTGCTTCACATGAGCTGAGGACTCCACTCAGCGTTATAAAAGGATTTACCTCGATGATAAATAGTGGTAATTATGGCGTGGTAAGCGCGAAGCTCAAAAGGCCGTTTGAATTGATCGCAGAATCCACAGATAGGTTAGTAGGTAGGGTAAATGATATCTTAAATATTTCCAAAATAGAGGCTGATAGATTGAATTTTAAATCAGGCAGGTATTCTCTTGATTCATTATTGAATGAGGTAATTAATGATCTAAAGCCTGTTGTAAAGGAAGCGCATAAAAAAATAGTGCTTGATAAGCATGAAAAAATATATGTATCAGTAGATAAAACAGTAGCACTAGAAGTTATTAAAAAAGTTATAGCCAGTGCGATAAATTTTGTTGATAAAAAGGTAATAAACGTTTCCGTTAAAAAACAAGGTAGGCTTGCTGTAGTTTTTATCAATGACTCGGGAGTGGAAATAAAAAAGGAAAATAGTGAAGAATTTTTTAGTAAAATTGAGTTTTTGAAATCTCGACCCAGGGGTGAGTCTCCAGGTGTGGGCCTGGGCCTTTATATTGCAAAGGAATTTACACGAAAGATGGGGGGGGATGTTTGGTTTGAAAACAATGGAAACACATTTGTATTTTCATTACCCATCGCAAGTAAGTAGCGTTCAGGCTTGAAAAGCTTGTTGTGTAATGCATTTAATACTGTTATAAATAAATTGTATGTCGGATCAGCTTAAAAAAAGGAAAATTTTAATCGTTGAGGATGATCAGTCACTGCTGCAAATGTACAGTGACAAGTTGAAGCAAGAGGGATTTAATGTTGTTTTTGCTAGGAATGGCGAGGAAGGACTGGCGCTTTCTGCTAGTGAGATTCCAGATCTTATTCTTCTTGATATACTCCTGCCCAAAATGGATGGACTGAGCATGTTGGATAATTTGAGGACAAATTCTGAGTGGGGCAAAAATGTACCTGTTATCATACTTACAAATCTTGATGCTGATGATCAAGTGATTGCAAAAGTCATTGCTGATAAGCCATCATATTATTTGATGAAGGCAAATACAAATCCGCAAGGTGTTTCTGAAAAAATAAAAGAAATTCTTCATTGATTTTTCATACATAATTTTTACAATTTCCTCACCTGTTTTTTAATTATTAATAATATACTGTCATTGAATAGTTTAGGAGGTGAGTATAAATGGCAGGAGTATTCAAACCAAGTCAGATCCCCGAAGATAATTTTGGAGGCCCTACAGCAGGAGGCTTGATAGGTGGAGTGATTGGTAGCATGACAGGCCTTTTAATTGCGGTTACAGCATTTGTTGCACCAGGTGGTGCGAGTTTGGTATCAGGTTCTACAGTGGCAGGTTGGGCATTTGTGGGCATGATTCTGGGCGCAGTAGGCGGTGCGATAATAAGTGCATTGGTAGATACTCAGATGAGTTGATATGATGAATATAAGTTTTGCAAGCATTGATCCATTTGTTTCAATCCTTTTTGGAATTTTGATATTGATTTTTCCGAAATTTCTTAATTATTTGATTGCTTTTTATCTAATATTGGCAGGGCTTCTGGGGCTTGGTGTGCTTGGTGGTTGATTATTCTCCTTCAGGTTCGGGTGGGAGGAACTCCTCTCCAGCATTGTCATTTTCTCTTGGATATTCATTTGGTTTTAGCCAGTAAATATAGGGGCAACCAGTTGCTTTTCTCGCCTCGCGATCCCATCCTGCAGTTGAGCATTTTTTCATCTTTTTTCCAGCATTAGTAGTGAAGAGAACGAGTTTTTTCCCACAATCTGGGCAATCCTCGTCTAGTGGCTCAGTTGTTCCGTTAATCCACTCAACATAATCACAACCGTCTACTTTTTTGGTTTCTTTATTCCAGACACCTGTGCTACATTTTTTCATTTTTTTACCAAATCTGGTAGTTGCGAGGATAAGAGGAGAATCGCATTTGGGGCACTTTTCAGAGAGTGTTTCTGGTTCGATCTCAAGCCATTTTACATAGTCGCATCCTGTATTTTGTTTGGTCTCAGGATCCCATGAGCCAGTTGAGCATCTTTGAAGCTTTCTTCCTGTTTTGGTAGTTACCGTATCAGAAAGCAAGGCACCACATTTGGGACATTTTTCGTCTTTATTAGTTTTTTCCTCTGCTGCCATGACAACCATCATAAATGTTTTGTTTTACATAAGTCAAGCGCTTTCTTTCAATTTTAATACACAAAGTTGGTAATATTTTGCTATTATGAATATTGTGGAAAAAGAAATAAACAAAGATTTATTTGTAATTGATCAATATCAAAAATCTAAAAAATCCAATAAAAAAATATTATTAATTTTTGCTGTTTTGATTTTAATTATTTTTGGTGTTGGGGCGGGGTATCTGGTCCAAAGAGATAAAGACTTTTCTGTGTCAACTGAGGCGAGAGAGCAGGGCGGGGGTCCTGGTGGAGAGGTTACTACATCGTTTCCTTTTCAGGAAATGACTATCCCATATCTACGGGAAAAAGTTTATGATAGTGAACTTTCAAAGTTGGAGCAGGTTTCAACAAATGCCAACTATACTACTTATCTGACAAGCTATGAATCAGATGGATTTGAGATAAACGGTCTTCTTCTTCGCCCTACTGGTACTGAGCCAGACGGTGGTTGGCCTGGAATTGTTTTTGTGCATGGATATATTCCACCGACTTTATACAAGACGCTTGGGCCACAATATGATGATTATATAGATTATCTGGCAAGACAGGGTTTTGTTGTCTTCAAAATCGACCTGCGGGGTCATGATAGCTCAGAAGGCGAGCCTGGAGGTGGATACTTCGGATCTGATTATATAGTAGATACGCTGAATGCTTATTCTGCGTTGCAAAATACTGATTTTGTAAATCCTGAAGCAATTGGTCTTTGGGGACATTCTATGGCAGGAAATGTCCTGATGCGAAGTTTTGCAACCAAGCCTGATATTCCTGCGGTTGTGATCTGGGCTGGGGCTGTTTATTCATACACAGACCGGGAAAAGTATGGGATCAATGACAATAGTTACAGACCCCCAGCGCCAAGTGATTCGGAGAGGCAGAGTAGAAGACAAGAGCTTTTTGAAAAGTATGGTGATGGGACAAGTCAAAATGATTTTTGGAAGATGGTTGCACCGACTAATTATCTAAGCGATCTAAAGGGAGCGATTCAGATTCATCATGCTGTCAATGATACGGTTGTAAATATCGGATATAGCAGGGATCTGAACGCGCTTTTGGATGAAACAAGTGTAGAACACGCGCTGATTGAGCATCAAAGTGGCGGTCACAATATAGAAGGCGCTGCATTTGTAACAGCTATGCAGGAGACAGCCGAGTTCTACAAAGAGCATTTGAGGTAAGTAATTCCCCAGATTTGAATCTATCTAGCATCTGGTGTTAGAAAATCTTTTTTCTCTAAAATCTCGTAAGAGTGCAACATTTTGCGGGAAAATAAAGCAACGTGCTACAATTAATTTATGTCAATTGAGTTTTCAGAACATGCAAGAATACAGCTAAAAAGACGTGGTATTTCAGATAAATTAACTTTGAAAGCAGTTCAGGAGCCTGATGATGTTACAAGTAGTTTTCGAGGACGCAAGTTGCGGCGGGTGAGAGTTGGTGATAAAATATTGGAGGTAGTTACAAAGACAGATGGGTCGAGAATAACTGTAATTACCGCATATTATTTGGAGGAAAGTCTATGAAAATGAAATATGATCCCAAAGTGGATGCAGTTTATTTTGAATTAGCAAAGGGTAAGTATGAAAAAAGCAGAAAAATCTCTGATTCTATTGTCGTGGATGAGGATAAGAAAGGAAAGGTTTTGGGGATTGAGATATTGGATGCGAAAAAGAATATAAAAGCATTTGACCCCAGAGCCAAAATATCCCTCCAGACATCTTGATTATTACGTCGTCAATCAGAAAACTTCGTAAGATTACTTGCAGTTCATTTTATATTCGTTATTATCCATAGGTTCGAAGCCGTCTAAACCCTGGTGTTAGAGTTTCTTTATAGAATCTGATATCATAACGATGTGGGTATTGAACATCGTTCAGATAAAGGTCAGATTGGGAAGATGCTAAGGCCAGATAGGAATAGAATTAATTGGGCAGGCGCTGATCCTGAACTGTGGGAGGTCAAGAAAGGTTGGGATAGAGTTTCTGAATTAAAAACTGGAGGGAGATACGAGTTTCGGGCTTCAGAAATGGTTTCTTATACAAATGCTTTTGGTGCGAATTTGCTAGTAGCTTTAGACATTATGGAAGATTTTCATGATACAGAAACATTAATTTTGGAACTGGGTGAAAGAGTGGCCTTTGCTATGAATATTGAATATCTAGATACAGCTATGAATGATTTGGAATGATGATAGTATTTAGTTTTCTTAATTTTCTGTTATACTCTTCAAGTATGAATCTATCAATCAGGATGGCCAGAACACAACCCGACATTTTGTGCCATTTTCAAATAAAAATAATACTCCCAAAATCCACTTGACTTCACGTTATTTTAAATAAACTAATCACTATCTAGTGCGGCTTGAAGCAAGGCTTTGTTGTACGAGTTTGTTTTTTTAATTTCATCAATAGTTGTGGGATCCAGCATTGCAACAACAACACGTAGCTCTAAATCGGCATTATATCTGTCAATGTTACTAATCGCTAAAGAAATATCTGTCTCCGTGGCTTCTTTAGTGTCTAAAATCTTATATGACTCTCCCAAAGCTATTGCATCATTCCCGATCCTCTTAAGTTGAGATTTACCTTCCTCGCAATTAAGAGCATAAGACTCCCATTCGTATTCGTAATTAACACAGTCTATATCGTTTGCAGTCGCAACCATATCTTGTCCTTCAGAAATAAAGTCTGAACCCAACTCATCAAACTGCGCTAAATCTTCCTCTTTAATCTCGTTGACATATTGTTCTGCCTCTTGTTGCGTAAGTCCCGTATTTTCTGCAAAATTTTTAACTACATCAGCTTGACTGAATGTGAATACAGACCCTCCGATAACTAAAGTTATAATTGTCCCTATAGTTCTGTTCATTTAATTCACCTCCTTCCCTTAATTAAATTAATTTTTATTGAACTATGAATTCAATTTTTATTGTTTCTCCGACTGCTTTACTTCCCCTTCATTACACAGTCGTAATTCCTTATCATAATCTACTTTTTTCCACTTCAGAATTACATATTTACAGTTCTTGCTGTTGTTTTCAGCTATTTGTTCGCATGTAGCATTTTTTTCTGATAATAATGAACATTCTTGCATGTTAAGAATGCTCCAAGAAAATGAAGCAATCAAATACAAAATAAATAATCCTACTAAAATACCTAATACATTTTTCATCTTAAGAGTTTCCTAAATATAAAAGATAGACGATGACGGATAGAGGTATAAAGATGTACAAAGCGATTTTCCAAGTTTTTATTAGGAAATATCTCTTGTCTTTAGTGAAAAATGCTTTACGCTTAATTTTTCGAGATATCCCATAAGGAATACCAACTATCAAAGTTAAACTAATTATTTGGAAAAAAGGTTTTGTAATAAAATCGAATGGTGCTAAACCTTCTCTTTCAACTGGGAAAATGATTAGTGATGTTAAATTTAGAGCATAAATTGCAAGGAAGTATTTGGCAAATCTAATCTTAAGAGATGTTTCCCCTTCTGATACATCAATAATTTTATTATCTTTATCTAAGATTTCACCTACAACAATGTTTTCGCCGAAATTCGCTTTTTCTATTTTTTCCAAAAAATATGTCGGAATTAACACAAAAGGAGCTTGTAGGAAACCAACTATGCCGTAGATTACGAAAATTCCAAAGAATAGCATTATAAAGAACCATAGAAGTAGTCCACTAAGCAACAAGCTAATAATAATCCATAATAGATAAAGACCCAACAAGAAAGTGAAAATATAGTATAGGACGGCGGCTGCGCCTACAAAGAAGCCAAGAATTTTTTTCGTTTTGAATACTAATGAAAGAAAATATGCCAGCAAGTTTAAGATAAACCATACGAGAAGATAAACTAAATAAATTATTAATACGATTAGTATGTTAGATAAAATACTCATTTTCTCTTTGTTGAAAATGCTGCCATAAAGAAAAGCATTGCTATAATAAAATCAAAAAAAACCCAAGTGGATTTTGCTTGATAAATTGGGAGAATAGGATTGAATAAGAATGCTACGCCAGCAAATACTAACGCCCAACCCTGTAGTTTTGAGTTGTAGAAATTATAAGCAACAATGGTAGAGGAAATTGAAATAGCCCAGCGGAGAAAAATATAATAGGCATATGGCCAATCTAGAATAGCAAGTAAGAGAGCGATCCCTGAAGCGATACAAAGCCATTTGATGTTCATTGTGTCAATACTTACTATATCATATATATTTAAATACCTCCAACAATGTGTTTCTTAAAAGATTTAATAATTATCTGCTATAATCTTCGGGCATGAATTTGTGGACGGGATTACGATGACTGATACATTCTCTTCTGATCCGCGTTTGCTTTTCTGATAACTTCTTTTAATACCCTTTTCAACTCAAATACAGATAGTACATTTCTACTTTTGTACCAACTAGGTTATTGTTGATTGTCTTATTTTTTGATACTCTAATTAGAGTATGATTCTTAAGTTTATTTATTCTGTTTTCATAGGGGTTTTGCTAGCGACACTGATTGGGGTTGGGATCTCTGCTTTTTACAAATCTCCCAAGCCTCCTGATTATCCCACGAGGCTTAATTTTTATGAAAAACCAATTGATGCAAGTGAATCAGCTGAGCTGAGAGTAGAACAGGAAAAATACGATAAAGTAAATAAAGATTTTCAGGAAAAAAATGAAGAATACAACCGCAATGTTTCAATAATTGCGATAATTGCAGCAATTATCACTCTGGTTGTCAGCCTTACGTTCTTCAAAAAACTGCTTGTGATAGCAGATGGGTTACTGCTGGGTGGAGTTTTGACAGTTCTTTATGGGATTATCAGAGGTTTTGGAAGCCAAGATGAGACATTTAGATTTGTGGTCGTTCTTGTCGGATTTTTGATATCACTTATCCTCGGTTATATAAAATTCATCAAGCCCCCAAAATCTCATAAAGCTTAACAGGACAGGCTTTACGTGAAAAATATTTTGTGATATTATTTTCATTGTGAGATCGGCAGAATATAATCCTGATAGAAGACGTGTGCTTGTAGGATTGGGTGCTGGTGTATTATACGCTGCTACTGCAAGTCTTAAAAAACCGCTTGATGTAGTCGCTTCATTATCGGTAGTTAATTCTCCAGATTCATTTTTTTTGCCAAATCCACAAAAGATTTCAGGTCAAGAGAGGGTGGAAAAGTTCGCTGAGCCGAGCTCAGAGCAATTACTAGATGTCCCGATGCAATATTTTCCACTACAGGGAATAATCAACGGCTCGCGTCAAATAAGAGGAGATGATTATTTGGTTTGTACACCTACGCAGAGTTATCAAGAGATTTATGCACGTGTCTTTCCAATAATTGGGTCATGGGATCATTTTAAGGTAAGATTTGTTGATTTTCCAGCGTATCCAGATAAGATAAAAAAAGAAGCGGAAGATAGAAATAGGAAAATTATTACGGTATTGGTTCCTTTCTCTGGTCCGATTGAAAAAATCACACAGCTGTCTGTAGACAGGCCCCCTACGCCTGATGAGGTGGTAAGTCTTATTGCTAGAAGTAATCGGTTTCAGCTTGAGAATGGCGGAGATAATTATTTTACTGTGCTTTCTAGTAAGCAAGCAGTATTGAGTTAATTTTCTTTGTCATAATAATATGGATAAAAAAAGAAGCAATAAATGTTTTCATAAAACTTTAATATATCTGCTATAATCTTTGGATATGAATCTATCAATCGGAACAGATCGAGTCAGAATCAACTTAATTATTTAGGCTCAAATAAAGAAAAAAGTTATCTAATTCCTTTTGAGTTAATTATTGATTTACCTCTTTCCAAATTTATTCCAAAATTTCTGATCAAACACGGCTAGAGCTCATTAAGAATTCCT
This sequence comes from Candidatus Levyibacteriota bacterium, assembly GCA_029260965.1. Lineage (GTDB taxonomy): Bacteria > Patescibacteriota > Microgenomatia > Levybacterales > UBA12049 > JAJDCH01. Next base: position 71,913 of record JAJDCG010000002.1, read on the forward strand.
CCATAGTTATTTGGAGTGTATTTGTCTCCGATAAATATTGGATAAGCAGGACTTTTTACTCCCATTTTATCTGCGAGACTTTTATTTATTGGATTGAATGCTTTTAAGTTTTTACTCGGTAAATTGAGTTTATTTTTATCTTCAAGAGTCATTCTATATACAAAACGGAATTTTTTTACTTTTCTGGCAAGCGGAATTTCATTCATCTTTGAAAGTTTAAAAATACGCTTATACCATAAGTTTGCATTCATAAGTTTACTTGCAAGGCTTATTTCAATTGAAACACAATTAGAGGTGTATTTATTTATGCAATCATAGTCGGCAATAATTACTTTGTTTAAACCAAAATAAGAAGCAGTGTCATACAGTTTTTTGTCTGCAAGATCTCCGACAAAAACACAATCATTATCTGGACAATGTGTGTTATGAAAATCAAAGACAAGATCGTATTTTTTGCAAAGATTTAATAAATATGATGCGCGTTTCTGTTCATAAGATTTACCTTGAGAATTGCCGGGAAAAGAACGATTTAAATCATCTTTTATAAACCGGCAATTATCTTTAACCGCGTTTTCATTTGCTAATACAACATCGATATTTTCAATTCTCTTTTCTTGAAATAATCGCACCAACTCAATACCTAGAGGTTCGTTTCCGTGCATGCCACCAATTACTAATATCTTCATTTTTGCCCTCCCCAGTTGATAACTACGAAATCTCTTCTGTCAGGAACTTCAATATTTCTTTCATAAACTATTGCTTGATCTCCAAAGTCTCTTGTAGGCGCTACTATCATTTGAGAAGCAATTGTTCGATATACTAATTTATTTGCCTGCAACTCTCTTGCCAATCCAATACACATTCCGCTAAAGTTTTGAAGATTGCCCCTCGGTTTCTTTACACGGTCTGCAAACACTTCATCAAGCCACATTATAGGTTCTGTTCCCAATTTTTCCATCATCCAAGAGGACATCGCTGGAACATCAGGATATCGTTCTTCTGCAATTCTATAAGGAGTCTCAAGCCATGCAAGAGCAAACAAAGTAGCTCCGACCTCTCCCTTTTCCATATACCAAGCTGTAGGACGCGTTTTTGCAATCATATCAAATTTACTGACAAGTTCTCCTTGCTCATAAGCAGTCTTTATTGGACAATTTCCACACATCTCACAATTTGCACCAATTGGCAGAGAAGAAAATCCTCCTGCACAACGTTGGACTGAAGAGTAGTCCACGCACTTACTTACCTCAAGCCAAGGCTCTCCTGCGAATGCAGCCTGATAGACAGGAACGACCTCGTCATAAAGGCTTTTAATCTCATTTGGTTTATAAAAATTTCCAAGCTCTTTCATAATTGTTTTGCCACAAAAAAACCAGCTTTTTCGCTAAACTTAATTCACTTAATGTAAATTAGTTAGCTATTAGCTGGCTAAATTGTGATGATTTATTAAACTTATTGCTTCTTTGTATCCATTACATCCGTTTTGCAACCATTCACTTATTCGAGCAACTGTTCTGCTACTTAATTTTGTTTCAGTAGTAATTTTTTCATATTTTTCTCCACGGGAAAGCATTTTTGCAGCCTCAAGTCTTGCTGCAATTTCAATGATTTCTTTCTCGGTCATAACGTCTCTTAAAAAGTTTTGCATTGTTTTTACATCAGAAATCTCACACACAACTTGTGCGAGTTGTTTAGTGTTCTTTTCTGTCCAAACATTTTTCATATTTAAATACTTTACCATAGTAAAGTGAGTATGTCAAGTTTATTTAACAGGGACTTAGCTAACCTTTCTTGCTATAATAGCCTTTATGAAAGGATGTCGAGTATGAACTTGAGTGTCGGGATTGTTGGGCTTCCTAATATTGGAAAATCTACATTGTTTAACGCGCTTCTCAAAAAACAGCAAGCTCTTGCTGCCAATTATCCATTTGCAACAATTGAGCCAAATGTCGGAGTAGTTCCCGTGCCAGATGCCCGACTGGAGGCGCTAGCAGAAATCACAAAGACTGAGGAAAAAATGAGTGAGCTGCCGCCAATAAAGCCTGCAACAGTTGAGTTTTATGATATCGCAGGTCTTGTCAAGGGCGCCAGTACTGGAGCAGGACTGGGGAATAAATTTTTATCTCACATCCGTGAGGTGTCAGTGATTGCCCATGTGGTTCGAGCATTTGAGGATCCTGATGTGATCAAAGAGGGAGCAGTTGATCCAAAATCAGATTATGAAGTGATAAATGCGGAATTGATCATTGCAGATTTACAGACACTTGAAAATGTAAATTTGAAAAAGCATGAATCAGAAATCAAAAATTATAAAGAAGTGATAGAAAGACTGAAAGAAGCCCTGAACAAGGGCATATCTGCAAGAGATGTTGATTTGTCAGATGAGGAAAGAGATGCAGTAAGAGAGCTTTTTCTTTTATCAAGCAAACCTGAGATAACGGTTCTGAATCTGTCTGAGGATCAGTATACCCCTCAGGGAATTGATGAAATGGTGAATGAATATGCTAGGGGATTGGGTATTGATGCTGAAAACATAGTCGCCATTTCTGCCAGGATAGAGTCAGAGCTGGCCTCTCTATCAGAGGAGGAGCAGAAAGAATATCTGAAAGATTTAGGTTTGGATCGATCAGGACTGGAGAGATTGATTCAGAAAGCTTATAAAAAGCTTGGTTTGATTTCATTTTTGACAGCAGGGGAGAAGGAAGTTCGTGCTTGGACTACTCGGCTCGGCGCAACAGCGCCTGAGGCAGCAGGGGAGATACATACTGATTTTACCAAAAAATTTATAAAGGCAGAGGTTGTGGGATTTGATGATTTTGAAGAAAACGGGGGTTGGAAAGGAGCAAGAGAAAAAGGCAAAGCGCGTCTTGAGGGGAAAGACTATGTCATGAAAGACGGCGACGTAGTGGAGTTCAAAATCGGGAGTTGAATCTTGCGTTTTAGTTTTTTCATTGTTATTATTTGGTTGATGTTTGAATCTGGGCGTTTTCGGGATCAAAATGGAAAAGAATCAGACAATCTTAATAGGCCTTCTAGTTTTGTAGTCAGTGAAAAAACAGACGATGGTCGCGAAGGACCAGCTGTGAGGCTTTGCGTTGGTAGTAAAGTTACTTTTTATCATAATAAAAATACCGTTGCATGTCTCAGAGTAGTAGGTCCAACAACTGCTGATGTAGTGATAAGTAGGAGAGGCTCAAGGTTTGTTGTGAATCATGGCTGGACCTTTGATGCAGAAGGAAAAGGACACCTGACTGTAACAGACTATGGAATAAAAAAAATAGCAGCTATAAATCCAGGGGGTTTGCGAATCGACAATGATGGTATACAAAGTAATAATATGGAAATTAGGTATAGAAAAATTGATTCACCTATCCCTGTGACTGTTTTTCCTGCTTCATCTGCTATCGATCCTGTATATTGAATTTTATTTCCTACTTGAGTTCAGGTTCTTTTCTGTGTTAGAATAAGGCTCATGAGACTTTATGAATTAGTAGTTGTTCTGCGTCCAAGCCTCAAGGATACAGAGCGCAAGAAAGTTCTAGATACAGTCAAGGGATTTCTTGATAAAGTAAAAATAAAAAGCGAGGATGATTGGGGGAAAAAGCCACTTGCTTACAAAATAAAAAAAGAGGTATCAGGACACTATGTTCAGCTCAAGTTGGAGGGAGAATCAATCGCCAAGGATTTTGAAACTAGACTTATCAGGGACGAGAACATATTGAGACACTTGTTACTTCGCACAAAATAGTTATAAGTTTTACAAGGTTATGGCAAGGAGTTTGAACAAAGTACAATTGATAGGGAATTTGACACGAGATCCTGAGTTGCGTTACACGCCAAACGGTAATGCAGTCGTGAGTTTTGGAATGGCAACTAATAGAGTCTGGACCACTGATAACGGTGAAAAAAGAGAAGAGGCTGATTTCCATAAAATAGTTGCCTGGAATAAATTGGCTGAGCTTTGTAGTCAATTTCTGACCAAAGGCCGAAAGGTATATGTGGAGGGAAGGCTCAGTACTCGTAGTTGGACAGGGCAAGATGGCTCATCAAAGCAGACAACCGAGGTGATAATTGACAATATGATTCTCCTTGACAATAAAGGATTGCAGGGTTCATCTGATAATCAAGTTGGTAATAATGACGAAGGTGAATCTCATGAAGAGGAAAATTCAGATGGAGAAGATAAAAAGGAGATTAAAGAGCAAGCAGTAGGTAAAAAGCAAAATGGAAAAAGTAAAAAGAAAGAGGTAGAGAAAGGTAGTAATGATTCTTCTACAAACTCAGGAGAAGATGAGGTCAAACCAGATGATATACCTTTTTAGATATAAGATTTAAGATTGAATATGAAAAAGAAAAGAAAATTTCCAAAGAAGAAGATAACTGTTCCCAAAACATGTCATTTTTGTGATGCGGAAAAAAATCCTTGGTATTCTGATACCAGTGATCTTCAAAAGTTCGTAAGTGATAGGGGCAAGATAATAACTAAAGTTAGAACAGGAATTTGCGCTAAGCATCAGAGGAGGCTGACAACATCAATTAAGCATGCAAGACATCTAGCTCTAATGCCATTTGTAGCTGGAGAGTAGTAGTGAATTTCTAATTTCAAATGACTAATAATTTATTGGAATTTGATATTTGAAGTTGGTAGTTATTTGAAATCGATATGGTATCCTTGCCCATCTCCATCGCCAAAGGGTTTACCACAATTATCAAAGCTGATGAGCAAATATTTCCAGGACAAATTATTGCCAGGAATACATCTAGAGAAAAAGACATAACTATAAATATTCCAAGTGCATTAAAAATTTCTGTAAGTGAATCAAAAACTGCTCTTTTAAAAATTCCAGGATCTGAAGTAAAAATAGGAGCTAAAATAGCTGTAGTGAGAGGATTTTTCGGAGCTGAAAAGAAAGCATTAAGAAGTAAAATTGACGGGTTTGTGACAAAATATAATAGGCAAACAGGTGATTTGATTATTAGAAATTTTTCTTATACTAAGAGCCCAGATGAGATCAGATCTCCAGTTGCTGGAATGGTCACAATATGCAATAATGAACAGGTTGTCATCGCAACATCCACCCACGCAATTACAGCCAGAAATTCAAGGGGCAATAATGCAACAGGGGAGCTGTTTGTGATTGATGGAGAGGATATACTCTTCCTGAATAAAGACATAATAGGCAAGATAGTTGCTGGAAGAAGTTTTACTCGGGAAATGATATCTAAGGCAATAGGAATCGGAGCAGCTGGTCTTGTCGGAGAAGTACTTGAAGGAATGGATGAGTTTTCTGAAAAATATCCAGAAATGTCATTATTGGAGTTGGATGCAAAGAATATGGATGAGTTAATCTCTTATAGAGATAAAAAAGTTTTTATAGATGGTAAAACAAAAGCAATTATACCACTTGAAATATGAATTTAAAAAGAAATAGTAAAATTAGATTTATTTTGGCGGTGCTTGTAGCAGCGCTTGCTGGATATACGGTTGGTGTTACCAAGATTGATATTGATTTTAAAAATTACCAACCCAAAGTAGAGATTGCAAGCAAAGAGCCTCCAGCATCTGTGACGCAGGTTGACTTTAGTCCGATGTGGCAGGTATTGTCCCAGATTGAGCAAAATTATTATGACAAAAACGCGATTGATGCTCAGAAAATTCTAAATGGCGCAATACAGGGTATGGTTGCAAGTCTTGATGATCCATATACTGTCTATCTGCCACCTCAGGAAAATACTGATTTCAAACAGGGGCTTGCAGGAAAATTTGAGGGAATAGGTGCAGAGCTGGGGATGAGAGACAACCAGATTATCATTGTTGCTCCACTTGATGGATCTCCTGCGAAAGCAGCAGGTGTGGGTGTGGAAGATGCGATTTTGAGCGTGGATAATAAATCAACGGCAGGATGGACACTCAGGGAGGCAGTTGACAGGATCCGTGGACCAAAAGGAACAGAGGTTATGCTTACTCTTTTAGCTGCAGGATCTAATCAGCCAAGAGATGTAAAAATCGTGCGAGATACAATTACTTTAAAAAGCCTTACATCGTGGACAAAATCGGTGAAAGACATAGAGGGCATAGAGCAAACAAATATTCTTAAAAACGCAGCTGACAAGAAAATCATTTATATCAGGCTTTCACAGTTTGGTGATACTACAAATGGAGAGTGGCTAACCCTGGCAAACGAATTGGATAGAAAGTTAAAAGAAGATGGTTCCATAGAGGGAGTAGTGTTTGATCTGCGCAATAATCCCGGGGGTTATCTGAATGATGCTGTATATATAGTATCGGAGTTTGTAAAGTCTGGAACAGCGGTGATGCAGGAAGATCGTGAAGGGGATCGAAGAGAATTTAAGGTTTCTGGGAAAGGCCTTTTGACAAATGTCCCACTTGTGGTTTTGATAAACAAGGGCTCAGCATCAGCAAGTGAGATTGTGGCAGGGGCTATAAGAGACAATGACAGGGGAGTATTAGTTGGTACAGCTTCCTTTGGAAAGGGAACTATCCAGCAGGCAGATGATCTGGGTGGAGGCGCAGGTCTTCATGTGACGATTGCCAAGTGGCTTACGCCTGATGGCACATGGGTTGGAAACGGCAAAGACGGTGACGGTCTTGTCCCTGATATTGAGGTAGATTTGCCAGAAGATCCAGATATACTGCGTGATACACAACTTGAACTCGCTATTGAAGAATTGATAAAGTAAAGTAAAATCTCTCTACCTCTTGCAAAGATGAATAATTATCATTATAATATCTGAATAATGGCAAAAAAGACAATCAAATCAACCACTTCTAAAAAACCTACCAAGAAAGCAGCAGTTAAAAAATCTGCATCTCCAAAAAAGACTGCACCTGTTACGGCAGCAGTAAGTGGCAATTCAGTAAAACAAATCAAGCTCAAGAAAGCATATGTAGTAGGAGCCTTAGTTTTGATCGTTTTAGCCACACTCCTCTGGGCGGGTAGGAGTTTGTTTGTAGCTGCTGTTGTGAATGGACAACCTGTTTCACGCCTGGCGGTAGTGCGGGATGCTGAAGAACAGTCAGGTAGGCAGGCTCTGGATAATCTCATCCGAAACACTTTGATAGAAGGGGAGGCAAGAGAAAAAAATGTAACTGTGTCGCAAGAAGAGATTGATGAAGAAATTAAAAAAATTGAAGAAACGCTTTCAGAACAAGGACAGCAGCTTGATGAAGTTCTATCAGTCCAGGGGATGAAGAGGGAGGATTTGGGTAATCTTGTCAGGCTTGATAAGCTAGTTGGGAAATTGGTGGGAGAAGATATAAAAATAACAGATAAGGAAATAGATGAGTACATCGAGGCGAATCGTGAAATATTGCCTGAGGATCAGACAGAAGAGGAGTTAAAAAAGATTGTAAATGAGCGATTGAGACAGCAAAAGCTAAATGAAGCAGTTCAGAAGTGGTTGGGAGATCTTCAGCAAAACGCAAAAATTGATTACTGGGTAAGCTATTAAGATTCTCCCTTGACATCTCCTCTTCAAATTAGTGTAATATAAATGTTGTATGGCAAAAGCACGAAAAACTACTAAAAAGACAAATAAGGCTTCAAAAAGAAAGATCGTCTCAAAAAAAACAACGTGGATTGATCATGAGTTTTTACTCATAGCAGGTGGTGGATTTTTAATAGTAATTCTAATATTAGTATTATTGGGATAATTCTTTTTCATACTGAGGTTTTAATATTTCTTCCCAATACGACCTTGTTACATTTCTGAATCTTAAACCTTCTGGTATGTGTTCTTCAGAAAGATTAAACCTAGCAAGAAGTTGTAATCCTCCGCGTGTAATTTTTCCCAATTCATTGATATACCCCAGCCCATTTTCAACAAGTTCTTGTCTATTATCCATCCGCGCATGTATCCGAGATCTTTTGCCATAGCATAAGCTTCTGGATTTGATGTGTCTGTATGGCCTCTCATAACTCGGTATGTAATTGTCCATGCATCCTTCATTGCGTTTTCCAGAATATCTTCATCGAGTGCTTTTATGAAAGCGTGATCAAATTCACGCAAGGTTCTTTTTTCTACGCTTATTCTTTTCATAACTTGATCAGAAAATATTTCATAAAAAGAGTGACCTCTTTCAGCCATCTTTACTGCAAAAGGATAATAAACTCGTGGTATAAAATTATCATTTCCAAATAGTTCCCTTTTTATATTTTTTTCTAACCTTAGTCCATATCCTTCATATAACTGTTCATCATCAAGTGCAAGCATATCCCCTCCAAGTCCGAATAGCACCTTCCCAATCATGGACTGCCTGGCATGTCCTTCAATTTCGTGCGCAAGAAGTGGCAGAAATCTATCACCTGTTAAGGGTCTTGATCTTTCAGCAGGGACAAAGAGGGTAGGGCCTCGGTATGATTTATCGCGCACATCAAGAGCTGTGGTATTTTCATCAATCACAACTTCGTATCCATCCCCACGACCACCTTTTCGTAAAATACTATACTTCCTTAGTACATATTCGAAAGCTTCTTTTTGGTCTTCTGCGGTAAATACTTTATCTTTTAGCCAATTATATTCTTCCTGTCCCAGAAGCGCTTTATCTGGGTCAAATGCATTAGGTTCTGCCTCTGTTATTTGTTTTAAAAAGAATTCTTGTGCAGCACTCATCAGTTTTTCATCAGTACCGGGGTATTTTTTTTCAGAGCAGATGCAGTTAGTCGATCGTTTCCGGTTTTTATTCCTTCGCTTAGATCGCATGTGGCCAGATCATCTCGAATTTTGGCCATAATTGCAACTCTTGCCACTCGATCTAGATCAGACTCTGCAGCAGAGGAGAGAGTTTTTTCAAAGAGATCTGATAATTTTTTTCTTTCTGATGAGAGGTCTAGTGTTTCTGCGTATGTGTAGGAGAAGTGGGGATTGTAAGGAGTATCATTCCTAAAAGCCCTAAACAGCGTTTCCCTTTCCCTTTTTATGCTCTCTGGAGAAGGTGTATATATCTCAATCGGATTCCAAGAACTTGATATTTCTACAAGTCTCGTAATTATGGATAGATGTTCTTCAGAATAGTTGCCTAACTCTATTAACGGTTGATCATCTTTTCGGGATTTTTTCTTCAGCAAATATTCTCTTAAATTAGTTGGTAGTTGTTCGCGCATATTTATAGAATTATCTTATTGAATTTAATTCAACTTCAGAACTTGGTATATCTCCTGCGAGAATTGTAGGCAGATTTTTCCATGATTTATTTATCCTATGATCAGTTAGTCTGTCCTGGGGGAAGTTGTAGGTTTTGATTTTCTCTGATCTATCTCCTCGTCCTACCTGAGTAGACCTGAGGGATGATATCTGTTCAGTTCTTTTTGCTATTTCACGCTCCCAAAGCTGGGATCTGAGAAGGCTCATTGCAAATTCTCTATTTTGGTTTTGTGATCGTTCAACTGATGCTGTAACGACGATTCCAGTCGGTTTGTGTTTAATGCGTACGGCAGTTGATACTTTGTTGACGTTTTGCCCTCCATGACCACCAGAGCGAAAAGCCTCAAATTCTATATCGTCAGGTGCTATATGAATGTCAATGTCATCAAGTTCAGGTAGGATTGATATTGTTGCAGTTGATGTATGTATGCGACCCTTTTTTTCGGTTGCAGGTATTCTCTGTACACGATGAACACCTGCTTCGTACTTAAATATACCAAATGCTCCAACACCATTTACTTTTCCAGAAATTTTGATAACGTATTCGTCTATTTGTTCTAAGTGAAACCCTTTCTTTTGAGCAAATCTAGTATACATTCTTATTAATTCTTCAGCCCAAAGTTTGGCTTCATCTCCCCCTGCAGCACCCTTGACCTCGAGAATAATATTTTTGTCATCGAAATTATCTTCATTTTTGGCATCAGTTTTGCTGATACTATCTTCAATGGCCTTTTTTTGTGTTTCTAGTGAATTTATCTCCTCTTGTGCCAAGCTTGCCAGAGTAGGATCAGAGAGGAGAGTGCGCGACTCTTCAATTTTTTGTTCTAGTTCTTTAATTTGCTTATATCTATAGTCGTTCATAATTAAATTTTATTTCAAACTTCCAACAAATAGATTATACAAGTTAATTTAGTTCATTGGAAATTGAAGATTTGAAATTTCGGCGGCATTTGGAAATTACAGCCTAAAGAAGGGCTACTTGAGTCCCATGAGCATTTCTCGGAGTGTTTTTGGAGACTCATCTTTTTTGCTTTTTTCATCAATTTTTTGTTTTTTAGTTACTTTGTATTTAGTCGCAATTTGTTGTTTTGCCTCAAATTTTTGAATACGGGATGCACTGTCAACAAACCTTTGCTCACCAGTATAGAATGGGTGACATTTGTGACAAAGCTCCACATGAAGAGTTTCAGATGTTGAACTAACAGTAAATTTGTTACCACACACACATACTGTCTGTGCATTCTCAAAAAAATGTGGGTGAACCTGTGCTTTCATGATATATATTATAACCGAATTTGTTAGAATTGACAAGGAGCGCACAAAAGGCTAAAATAGTAGCTTATAGTTCTATAATATGGGAAATGTAGAAGCACAACCAGCACGGCCATATGGGAAAACAGAGAGACCTGTTTTGACTCTTAATCAGTTTCGGTCTGGAGATCCTGGTGCTATTAAGGCATCAACAGACTACTTAGCAAGACTTGCAAGAAGAATGGGAGCAAATGGATCAGAAAAGGATGTGGTGCAGGAGGCTTTTCTGAGATCTATTAGCCCATTGAAGAACAAGAACGAAGGCGACTTTGGAATAAATGGAGATATCACGCCTTATCTTATAACAGCCGTGAGGGGGGTTATCGTTGACGGATTCAGGCAGGCTGCAAAGAGTGTAAAAACTGCAGATGTGTCTATCGAGGAGGCATGGGGTGTTTCTGATCCGACAGTAAATGTTGAGGCGCAAGTCGTTCATAAACTAGAAGCGCTGGAGACAATTTCCCATTTAAAGAGTGAGATAAGTAGTGAGTTTATGGATGTTTTGTGGCTCTTCTATTTTGAAGAATTGAGTTATAAAGACATCTCAGTGAGGCTTAATATTCCGCCTGGGACTGTGATGAGTAGATTAAATAGGGCGCGCATGCATGCTAGAAAAGTTTTTGGAAATGTTGCGTAAAATATCATGACAAACTATAGAGATATGGACTCTATGAGTATAGGATGGAAAGAGGACTCAAGTTAAGCTATTAATTTTTAATTTTAGTTATTATTTTTTCGAATGTTGATTCAATCTGCTCACCAGTTTTCATATTTTTTATTGTCAAACAGTTTTTTTCGATTTCTTTTGGCCCCAGCATTATGACATATGGTATGTTTTTTTTATCTGCGTATTTGAGCTGTTTTTCCATCTTGCTATCCGGATCGAGCCAGAGTTCTGTATTGATATTGTTCACGCGAAGTTTGGATGCGATTTCAGCTGATTTATCAGCCAGTTCCAAATTGAAAATTGTTACTAACACTTTGGTTTTATTTAGATCTTTAGGAAAAAGGTTCAGCTCTGTCATTGCCTCAATGATCCGATCAAATCCAAAAGAAAAGCCCACTGCAGGATAGTTTTGATTGCTAAACATTCCGATCAAATTATCATATCGTCCTCCACCGCCAAGTGATCCATATGGATAATCAGGTGATTCGACTTCAATTATTGTTCCCGTATAATAATCAAGACCGCGGGCTAGGGTGGGGGAGAATTCCAAATTTTGTTCTTTCGTACCCAAGCGTGCAGCAACTTTCATTGTAAGGCTCAGAGATTCTGTAGTTTTTGACTTTTGTATTTGTTCAAGAATTGCGGGATCAAATCCGTTTTGCTTTAGCTCAAGTTTTACCCTCTCTGCACCTATTTTTTTGAGTTTGTCGATTATCATTATTGCTTTTGTGGGTGTTTTGCCAAAAACAGCTCGGTCATTAAGAAGTATTTTAAAATTTTTAAAACCAAGCAATTCATAAGATTTGGCAGCAATTGCAATTATTTCTGCATCTGCTGAGTTCTTGTCTGATCCTACAGTGTCAATGTCGCATTGGAGAAATTCACGGTATCTGCCCTTTTGGGGTTTATCAGCTCTGAAAACAGGTTGGATCTGATAACGTTTAAAAGGCATTGATAAGTCATTTTGGTATTGAGCAACGACACGGGCGAGCGGAACAGTCTGATCATATCTGAGCGCGACTTGACGACCGCCATTGTCTTCAAATCGATACATCAGCTTATCGCCTTCATCGCCATACTTTCCAGTCAAAACATCTTCGTATTCAAGTGTTGGTGTTTCAAGTGGCTCAAAGCCATAGGATGTAAACACCTTTTTCAAGACATCGAGTATATATTCTCTTTTTTTGGCCTCCAGAGGAAGAAAATCCCGAAAACCTTTAAGCGTCTGTGTTTTCATGTTTTTATTTTAACACAAACAAAGGATGTTTTATATTTCAATCAATTCTTTAGGTGATAGGGTGAGGGGTATGAGTTTGTTATTCTCAATTGCGAAGATGTCTTCGATGCGGATGCCAAATTTTCCAGGTAGATAAACGCCTGGTTCAATAGAAAAAACCATGCCGTTTTCTAGCGGATCTTGAGATCTTGAAATATGCGGATCTTCGTGGACCTCTAGACCTATTCCGTGGCTAGAATGATTAAAAGGAGGATAGCCATTTTTTTCCATATAGTCTCTTGCTGTTGCGTCGACTTTTGTAGAGATAGGTTTCTTATTCTCGGTTAGGGAATTTATAATATATTCTATAGCTTTTTTCTCTGCTGCAAAAACTGCTTGATAAGCTTTTTTTTGCTCATCCTGAGCTTTACCAAAAAAAATAGTTCTAGTCATATCAGAGCAGTAATTATTTAGCTTGACTCCAAAATCCATAAGTATAAACATATTTTTTTTGAGTTTTTTGATACTGGGCAGATGGTGGGGTAGAGCTGCATTTTCACCGAATGCAACAACGGTCCGAAATGATGGCTCAGCGCCATGAGCCCTTATGAAATTATCTATTTGATGTGCAAGCTCCTTTTCAGTAATATTCATCCTAACATACTTGAGAATGTGAGCATATGTTTTGTCGCCGAGGAGACAGGCTTTTTTTATTAACTTTATTTCAGATGCTTCCTTTATTGACCGCAACTCAGATAGATCAAAATGTGTTGTTTTTTTAACCAATTTTGAAATCGTTTCATACTCAAAAGCTTTTAGATCCATCAGATCAAGGCCAAGATTTTTAATATTATCTTTTTCTATAAGTTCTTCAAAAACTTGAGGATATCTTTTTTTAGTTGTTACTTGGATAAGTTCAAAACTTTTTACATTTTTCTTTGCAGCTTCTATGTATAGCGCGTTAGTAATAAAATAATTATTATTTTTAGTGACAATCACATATCCATCACGGTTTTCAGCATGGAATCCTGAAAAATTGGTAAGATAAATGATGCTTGGTATTGATGAAACTAGAACCGCATCGAGTTTATTTTTAGCTATTAAATGACGTAAATTTTCTAGTCTTTTATCCATTATTCGTTATCTTTATCAGCAGGAGTGGCGCTGACGCCTGCTGTTGGGGTAGGGAGGCTTATGTCAATTTTGGGATTTTTTGGTACTCCTGTAAAGATTATTGCTCTATCTGCAATCATAAGATTTTTATCTGTTTTGTCTGTAAATCCTGTGATAAACACTCTGTTTCCAATTTGGAAATCTGAAAATCCGCCTTCTTCAAGGTCAGATGCTCCCTTTTCAAAAATACTTGTGTCAGTTGATGTCTCTATGTCAATTTTCGTTTCTTTTTTATCGCTTGAAATTACTATTAGCTGAAATTCATCTTCATCGATTGATTTTATTGTGCCAATTAACGGAGTAGGGTCGGAGCTGGTGTTTATAAATCTTGCAAGAATTCTTTCGGACTGTTTGTTATACAGACCCAAGACTCTTATTCTTGTTCCCTCTTTGAGATCTGAAAGTCCAAAACTTGATCCAGCAGAAGGAGATGCAAATTTGGTTATTTCATCTACGTCGACCAGTTTGGTTTTGTCGTTAATGTCCGTGAGGGTAATGCTGTTTGAAGAACTATCAGTAATTATGCCTATTATTCCTCTTTTTTCAACTAATTTTAGTTCCGAAACACGAGACGCAATTTTTTCTTTAAGATCGCTTATTCGTTCATTGAGGCCTTCGTCGTTTGTTGAGTTGCTTTCAGGAGTGGGTGTTGTGTTTTCTTGTGCCAGGGCAACAGACTGATTTAATGTAGCAACAAAAAAAACAAAAACTATTACTGAATATAATGTTTTTTTAAGTATTTTCATAAAATTAGAAATCCTCTGTTGTGAACGTCACTGTCTTTTTAATTATTTTTTCGTTCCCATCAGGAAATATTGCTGCGAAGTTGAGAACACTTGTTCCCTCGGGTATACTCATAGTTAACGTAAAATTGCCGTTTTCTGCAGGTGTCACAATTTCGTCTATGTCATCTGATGATGCGATGATTGTTGTTCCTGGTAGTGTTTTTCCTTTGATGTTTATTGAGCGTTTATCAAAAACTTCTTCATCTTTTGGAGAGTCGATGATAAACAGATAATCATTGTTATTTTCTGCAGGAGAGGGGTTGATTGCTTCTAGTGGGTCATTGTTTTCACCTGACACAATTTTTGTTGCTTGATAGAGATAAAATGCTCCTCCTGCTGCTATAAGTCCGACCAATACGGCAACAAAGGATAAGACGATTTTTTCAGCCTTCATAATAGAGATGAGCTTGATAATACGATAAATATGATCCCTTGTCAAGAAAAATTGCTTATGGTAATATTTAGTTCATGGAAATTGTCAAACTACCAAAAGGAGGGATAAACATCAAGGGAAAGAACGCACTCATTGCTGTTGATCCAAAAGGTAAAACCGATGCCAGCGCGGTGCTGCTCTTGAATGAAAAAATAAAGAATATAGATACAGAATCTATGCCAATTATTATATCTGGACCAGGGGAGTACGAAATATCAGGGGTTATTATCACATGCAGGTCGGATGCTGAAAGCCTGATATATAGCATGAGCGTTGATGGTGTTGATGTGCTTCTGGGAAATGTAGAGGCTGTGGAAACGGTTCATTCCAAACTAAAGGAACATAATTTGGTGGTTGTAAATTGTGAAAAGATTGTTGATGCAACATCCATAACTCCTTTAGTTTCAAATGCGATTGTTTGTTTTGGAGAAAAAGCAGGAGAAATTGCTTCAGCATTTGGAAAAGAGGGAGTTCAGAAAACAACCAAATATCAGATAAAGGCAGAAAAGCTACCTGTTGACGTTGAGACAGTAATACTTGAATAATTTCAAATTTCAAATTTCAAATAAATGACTAGAAATTGGACATTTGGAATTGCTATTTATTTGAAATTTATTTATGGCTTCTACAAAATCTCTTCCACATAATGATGAAGCTGAGCAATCGGTTCTAGGGTCAGTATTGATTGATAAAGATGCGATTGTTTCTGCCTCGGAAATTTTGAAATCACAGGATTTTTACAATGACATAAATGGGATCATATACAGCGCAATGCTTGCTCTCTACGAAGAGAGAAAACCAATAGATCTTCTTACCCTCACTGAGCAGTTGAAAAAAGATAAGAAGTTAAAAACAGTAGATTCTTCATATCTGACAGAGCTAGTAGAGTCGGTTCCTACGGCTGCAAATGCAAGGCATTATGCTCAAATAATTAAAGAAAGCGCGACAAAGAGACGTCTTATCTTGGCAGGTACAGTTATCTCAGAGCTGGGTTATGAGGATAAAAATGAAGTTAAGGATATTTTGGATAAAGCTGAAGCTGAAGTTTTTTCAATCTCTCAGGGACATATGACGCGTGGGTTTGTGCCTCTGAAAGACACGCTGACGGAGAGTTTTGACAGGATTGATGAGTTGCAGAAGACAGGCGAGGGGATGAGAGGTATCCCAACTGGATTTACTGATCTTGACAATAAATTATCAGGAATGCAAAAAAGTAACCTTCTCATACTAGCAGCTCGTCCAGGTCAGGGAAAAACGGCAATGGTGCTAAATATTGCTCAAAATGCAGCAATAAGCAAAAAGAACTCAATTGGTATATTTTCACTCGAGATGAGCAAGGAAGAACTAGTTGATCGTCTTCTCATAGCCCAGTCTGATGTAGATGCCTGGAAATTAAAAACAGGTCGGCTTACTGAGGATGATTTTTCTAAATTATCACAGGCAATGGGAGAATTGGCTGAAGCGAAGATATTTATTGATGACACACCGGGTCTTTCGCTTACGGAGATGAGGAGTAAGGCAAGAAGACTTCAACTGGAGCATGATATCCAACTTTTGATAGTTGATTATCTTCAGCTTGTGGATCCAGGCAGGAGATATGATAGTCGTGTACAGGAGGTTTCAATGGTGTCGCAGGCTTTGAAAAATTTGGCGAGGGAGCTTAATGTTCCTGTTCTTGCTGCATCGCAGCTAAATCGTTCTGTTGAGCATAGGGGTGGCGACAAGAAGCCGCAACTTGCAGATCTTCGTGAGTCAGGAGCAATTGAGCAGGATGCTGATGTTGTTATGTTTATCTATAGACCTGACGTTGAGGCGACAGGAAATAATATCCCAACCAAACTTCTCATAGCAAAGCATAGAAATGGTCCTACAGGTGAGGTTGATCTGCTTTTTCAAGGAAACCGAATCAAATTTCAAAATGTTGAAAGAAAACGAGAAGAATAGAACCATTTTTAACTCAATCCTCTTTTGAGGAGCCGGATTTACCGGCCCCTCTTTTATAAAATTATCAAAGCACCCAAATAGAAAACTATTGTATAGGATTTCCTTGATTTGGATCTTGTGTCTCCTCAGGAGTAGTTGGTACTCCTGGTGTTTCACCTACTTGGGGCGATTGTTCATTGGGAGATGATGGCTGTTCTGGTGCACTCGGCGCAGGCATGCCGTCTCCTACGTCTCCGACTGGAGCAGCAGGTGGTGTTGTTGGCTCAACAGGTGTTGGCTCAACAGGTGCTTCTGGTTGTTGTACAGGAGGGTTGACCTGTCCAAATCCATCATTAACTGGTTGTCCTGGTTGAGAACTTGGATCAGTAGGGATAGGATTTTGATTTGGTACTCCTCCTCCTGTTGGGTTGTTGTTTTGATCGTCCATATAAATCACCTCCTCTCATTTTGACTACTTATTTCATACTAGTTTATAAAATATAAATATGTCAAATAGGATAGGAAAATATTGCTATAAATGTTAAAATTTGAATTATTACAAAGAATGTTTGCTAAGATAAAAAATTTTTTATATTTTCCTGTTGCATCTTATTTCCGTTTTTTTGCTGCGATTCGGCTCAAGAAGTGGAATCCTAAAATTATTGTCATAACAGGTTCTAATGGTAAGACTACACTTCTTCATATGGTTGAGGCACAAATTGGAGAAAAAGCTAGATATTCGCATCATGCAAACAGTAGCTTTGGTATACCTTTTGATATTTTGGACTTACATCGTACAACACTTATAAAAACAGAATGGATAAAATTGTTTTTGTATGCTCCTTTGCATGTGTTTCATAAAATCCCAAATGAAAAAATTTATGTTGTTGAGGCAGATTGTGATAGGCCAGGCGAGGGGAAGTTTTTGGCTGAGTTTTTACATCCCGATGTAACTCTCTGGGTTAGCAGTTCAAAAACACATGCAATGAATTTTGACAGTTTGGTAAGAGCTGGAAAATTTGAGACTGTTGAGGATGCCGTTGCCTATGAATTTGGATATTTTCTAGAATATTGTAAAGTGCTTTCAGTAATTGATGGCAACTCTCCCTTGATGAAGAAACAAGTTGTCAGATCAGAAGCTGAGATAAGGGCAGTAAAAAGCACTTCGCTTAAAAATTACGCAGTTGATAAATTTGGTACAAGTTTTACTATAGATGATAAAAAGTATTTATTTGGGGCATTGTTGCCTATAGAATCATTTACGTCAATAGCTATGACAAAAATGCTTACAGAATATCTGGATTTAAAATTTGATAGATCTTTTTCAAAATTTTTAATGCCTCCTGGTAGGGGGTCTGTATTTACTGGAATAAAAGATATAACTATTGTTGATAGTTGTTACAATGCAAATCTTTCATCAATGAAGGCAATTTTGGAGATGTATTCTAAGATAAAAAGTGATAAAAAATGGGCAGTAATAGGTGACATGTTGGAGCTGGGGGAATTAGAGCGTGAGGAGCATGAAAAGTTGGCAGATATTCTCGTTGACTTGAAAATTGAGCGTTTAGTATTTCTCGGTCCAAGAGTTTTAAGATACACGATGCCAAAACTCAAGACTCACCAAGGCAAGGAAATAATTATCGATGGATTTGTCAATCCTCCTGAGGTTCTAGAATATTTGCAGTCAAATCTAAAAGGTGAGGAAGTAATCCTTTTCAAAGGTGCGAGATTCATGGAAGGAATAATTGAGAATCTTTTGAAGAATAAGGATGATTCAAATAAATTATCAAGGAGGGAAAAAATATGGGAAAAAAGAAGAAAGAAGTGGGGACTATGAAGAAGAAAGTTTACATATTGCATGGATGGGCTTATTCGACTGAAAAATGGAAACCTTTTTTAATTGATTTGAAAGAAAAAGGGTTTGAACCAGTAATGTTAAAAATTCCAGGTCTTACTGCGCCCCTAAATGAAGTTTGGACAATTGAAAATTACGTTGAATGGTTAAGGGCAAAGATAGGTTCCCAAAAAAACATAATACTTTTGGGACACTCAAACGGTGGAAGAATTGCAATTGCATTTGTAGCAAAATATCCATCTGTGGCATCTCAGCTCATACTTATTGACAGTGCGGGAATTTATCACAATGGATTGCGGATTAGAATTAAGCGTTTGTTTTTTGGCTCGATAGCAAAGCTAGGAAAAATTTTTTTTAATTCTGAAAAAATTAGAAAACTTTTATATAAGTTTGCCAGAGAACATGATTATGAAAAAGCTGATCCTATTGTTAGGCAAACAATGGTTAATCTGATTCGTACAGATCTTTCTCGAACTCTAAAGCAAGTTAGTACACAGACTCTTATTATCTGGGGTGAAGAAGATAGGGTAACTCCAGTTGTAGATGCTAAATTGATGAGTAGGGAAATTGTTAACTCACAACTGAGGATAATTGCCAAGGCAAGACATTCTCCAATGTTTACACACCCGAATCAAGTTGTTGAAATAATCAGAGAAAATTTATGAGTATATTTAATTCGTTGGGTTCAAATTATAATTTTAGTTATGTAGTAAAGACATTGTTTGCGGGAGATGGGGAGGAGTATTTTTTGCGTTTAAAGAAATTACTTCAGGAAAAGTATGGGGGGAATAAGGTTATTCTCACCCATAAGGGAAGAGATGCATTGAGAATTGTTCTTAGAGCAATTGGGTTACGGGGTAAGGCTGTGATAGGGATTTGTGGTTTTACGTGTTTTGCGGTATATGAAGCAATAGAGAAAGAAGGATATAAGGTAAAGTATCTTGATATTGATAGAGATAGTTTAAATTTTTCATACAATACCCTAGAAAAAGCAGTTAATCAAAATTCAGATTTAAAAGTAGTTATTATACAAAATACATTAGGTTTTACTTGTGAGATTGAGAAGATATCAAAGTTTTGTAAATCCAGGGGAATAATTCTTGTAGAAGATTTGGCCCACTCGATAGGAGCAAAATACAATGATGGTAGGGAGGTTGGTACGGTAGGGGATTTTACAATTTTATCTTTTAGTCAGGATAAAATGATAGATGGTATTTCAGGGGGAGCATTAATAAGACATAATCCCAAGTTTAGAATTGAAAATTTTGAATTTACAGATATAGAGGTGGAAGTTCAGAAAAAAGATAGATTTTATCCGCTTTATACATACATGATAAGAAAAACCTATGACTTGTATTTCGGGAGAGTAATCCATTTTTTGCTTAAAAAAATAAATTTTTTATCCACCCCGATGATCAGTTCAGAAAAAATAGGGAAAATTGCTCTCTGGTACTGTCAAAATATTTATAATGAATTTTTGGATTTAACACAAAATCTTAAACATCGTCGAAATATTGCATCTATTTATGCAAAAAATCTAGACAGTAATCTTATCAATAGGGAAATAGTTTCAAAAATTAATAATTCATCTAATTTGAGATTTCCTATATTCATTAATAATAGGGAGGACGTTATTAATTATTTAAAAAAATCAAAAATCTTCGTGTCAGACATCTGGTACGATTCGCCTATTGCACCAAGGAAATATTTATCTAAAACTGATTACAAAAAAGGTACTTGCAAAAATGCGGAATATGTTTCTGATAAAATATTGAATCTACCAACGCATAGAAATATCACCGAAAGAGATGCTATACGAATAGTAGAGAGAGTAAATAAATTTTTTGAAGATTTCAGTCATCAAAGTGAATAATTTTATGATAAATCTAAAGATAGTTGATAAAAAAAACGATTGGGAAAAATTTATTATCAAACATTCTGATGCAAATTTTTTGCAAAGTTGGTATTGGGGTGAATTTCATGAAAGCCTCGGTAAAAAAATTTTTAGATACGGATTTTATCAGGAAAATGAGCTAATTGGCGTAATGCTATCTATAGTGGAAGATGCAAAAAGGGGAAGGTATCTTACTGTACCTGGAGGGCCGATTATTGATTGGGCTGATAAAGAGCTTGCAAAAGTATCATTTGAGATAATGCGAAAGATCGCTCGAGAGAACAGTTGTGATTTTGTGCGTGTCCGTCCGCAGCTTTTGAAAAATACTTTTTCAATAAAGCTATTTAAAAATAATAATTTTCGTCCTGCACCAATGTATCTTCATGCAGAGCTAACTTCTCAATTAGATATCACCAAATCAGAAGAGGAACTTTTGTCAGCGATGAGGAAAAACACCCGTTATGAAATAAGGAAAGCAGAAAAATTGGGAATTGAGATTTTGAGATCAGAAAGTAAGGAAAAAATAAAAGATTTTTACAATTTACAGATAGAAACTGCCAAAAGACAGCGTTTTGTTCCATTTAGTTATCATTTTTTTAAAAAGCAATTTGAAATATTTTTTGCAGCAGATAGTGCGATTTTATACACTGCAAAATTGGGTAATAAGATTCTTTCTGAGGCCTTTGTTATTTTTTATGGATCTGAGGCAGTCTATCATTACGGTGCTAGCACAAAAGACGGAAGGCGCTATCCTGGTGCATACCTCATACAATGGGAAGCGATAAAAGAGGCAAAAAAGAGGGGAATGATACGCTATAATTTTTGGGGCATATCGCCTAATGAGGAAAAGAATCATAGATTTTCAGGAATATCTCTTTTCAAAAGAGGCTTCGGTGGAATAGACGTTCAGTATTTACCAGCTCATGATTTAGTAATAGATCCATTTAAGTATTCTATAAATTATGTAATTGAAAAGTTGAGAAGATTCGTTAGAAAAGTCTGATGAGAAAAATAATTCTTGCATCTAAATCTCCAAGAAGGGAAAAACTTCTGAAGCAAATTGGTTTACAGTTTGAAATTATCCCAAGTGGAGTAAAGGAAGTAATTGATTCTAAATTGGATCATAGTAAGCAGGTTGAGAAATTGTCTTTTCAAAAAGCAGAAGTAGTTGCCAAGCAGTTTAGTGATGCAATTATAATCGGTGCAGACTCCATGATTGCAATAGGGGATGAAATCATCGGAAAGCCAAAAGATAAAAAAGATGCAGTAAGAATCTTAAAAAAATTGAGTGGTAAAATGCATCTGGGAATAACAGGCTTCACTATTATTGATACTAAATCAGGAAAAAAGTTAACAAGATCAGTTACCACACGAGTTTGGTTTAAAAAACTCAACGAAAGAGAAATAGAGTCTTATCTCAGTAGGGATGAGCCGTATGATTTTGCTGGAGCATATAGTGTTGCGTCTTTTGCTGCAGTTCTGGTAGAAAAAATTGAGGGTGATTTTTATAATGTTGTAGGACTACCTCTTTTTGTATTTTCTGAGGAACTAAAACAGTTTGGAATTAACCTGTTGTAGAATTTTAGACATCGACTGATAAATCTTCCTGCTCGTCTGTTTCTGGGTTTATCAAAAATCCTTTCAAATCAAGCCTACCCACAATCATCGGGTAGGTTAGGTGAGACCTGCTCACAAGAGACACAATGGTGTTAATCCTTTTACCAGCAATTATAAAAGAAAGTTTTGCAGTTTTTCGGTAGGCCTTGCCGCTTGCAGAGCGAACAAAAACTTTTTGTTTTACTGTCTCAAGTCCCAGTTCCTTGGCAAGTTTTTTGTCAATTGATGACCTATATGCTCCTGTGTCAAGTTTGGCATTAATTTCTTTCACAATGTCATTACTTTTTAGCGTAACAGGATATATAACTGGCAATATCTTGGGACTTGATGAAACTTTTTCTGAAAATTTTTCAGCAAAAAGCGTCTTTGCCAGTTCAACCCCTCTTTTGGGTGATGCTATGTTCATATCCTCTATTCTTTCAAGTCTGGTGCGAAGAGATTGTAGATTGGCATTTTGGATCTCGAGTCCTGGACGGGAGTTGACCTCTAAAACAAGCGGTCCTTTGTGGGCATCAATTACAATATCAACTCCTGCAAATCCAAGCTTTATCGCCTCCTGCGTGCGAGAAGCAAGTAATAATGTGTCGCTCCAGTTAGGAAGCTTTATGCCAGCAGTTTTCTTCTTTGTAAAAGGAAATTTATATATCAATTTTGAGTTATTGGTGGCAGAGGTAGTAATTCCTGTTGAGATATCTATTCCTGTTGCAAGTGCTCCAAGGTGAATATTGGCTTTTCCTCCTGATTGTTGAGTAGGTATTCGAAGCATTGCCATGATTGGAACATGCTTGAATACTATAATTCTTATGTCTGTAAGTCCCATGGGTGTAATTTTTTTAAAAAATGGGTGCTGTACGAGTTTGTCTTCTATAAAAGCAGTATCAGGTAGGTATTGTAGAGAAAAAGCACCATCTAGAATATCAAAGATATGTGATTCAAGTTTTGTTTTATCATAGACTTCTCCACTCAAGTCATGTCCGATGTTTTTTTTCCAATGTTTAATTATTATTATTCCAGATCCTCCGTAACCTCTTGCAGGTTTTATAGCAAATCCGCTTTCAGGAAGTGAATCCCAGTTAAAACTTCTAACCTCATCTCTATTTCTGAAGCTAGCTAAAAGCGTTGGAGCTGGGATGCCGTTTTCAACTAATATTTTTTTTGTCTTCAATTTATCATCAGCGTTTTTTTTGGCTGAAGACTTGTTGTATGGACGGATGTATAGGAAGTTCCGGGCATTCATCCCGAGAACAGTTTTACTTACTGCCATGTTTGAAAATTGGTTGGAATCTAAGATACTCTGTAATTCGTAATCCAAAGTATCTTCCGATCATCACATTTATAGGAACTAAAAGTAATATAAATTCAGGGTACAGCAGTATAAAGGTTCTCAGTTGTTCCCATGAGAGTAAGAGAAATCCAAGTATACCAAGTACCAAGGTTATAACTGTTGTCTGAATTGTTTCTTCCAGTTCACGTTCTAAGAAGAGAGTTACTATTCGATCGCTCAGAAGTATCAGGAGTAAAACTGGAAATATAGATAGGTTTCGTATGTCAATCAATCCATAGATAGAGCTGATGGTTAATGCAGTCAGAAGTAGGATAGCTACCATGAGCATGGATAGTGAAGTTTTGGGCATCTGCATTATTCTTACTCTCTTGAGAAGGACACGTGACATGAATGACGCAATGAGGATGGTGAGCAACATAATAAACCCTGGTGTAACGCCCGTTGCTAAAAGTGTAATTGATAGTGCTATTGGAACTAAAAGACCAATGCCTGAAAGTCCGACTATGTATCGAAAGGCAACAACTATTGTAGCAAGAACAGGAAGTAGCAATATGAGTATAATTGTATTTGTGGGGACTCCTGCTCGTGCTGCGTATTGAACTGCAAAAGGTGCAAAATTTGTTGCAGTTAATTTTTCGACCTTTCTTTTTTCAAAAAGCGAAGTCAAGACTTCTTTTTTTTCTGTGTCTTCCTCTGGTTGTGTTACATCTTTAGCATCTGTGGTGTTTTTTTTGTTCGCAGATTGCGTAGCTTCTTGTGCAGCTTGGCTTGCTGATGTCTCTGGGTCAAGTGATTGCGCGTGTATGACCGAAGTGGTCGAAAGTATGATTATGCTAAAAATTATAGAAATAAAGATTTTCATAACCATCATTTTAATACAAAATTCATTTTGAGTATAGTGCGAGATTGATATTTATGTTTTCAAATGTACCGAGGGAGGGACTCGAACCCTCAAGGCCTTGCGACCAATAGTTTTTGAGACTATCGCGTATACCATTCCGCCACCCCGGTGCTTGAATTTGTGACCTCACTATTATATACTTGATCGTATGACTATTCAACAAATATATGATTTGGCACTAGAAATGGGGATAGATTCAGATCCTCGTGGAAAAACAGGAGTAGATAAGTTTTTAAAAAGAATAAAGAAAGAATATGAAGACTTATCAAAAGAAAAAAAGAAATATTTTGATAGTGAATCACTCACAAATCCATACGGAGATACGAGAATATTTGTAGGTGATCCCAAAATTGAAGTAAAAAAAGTATTAGCAGGAATAGATGCAGATGCTGCAGAGGTGATACTTGCAGATAGGCTTAACCAGAAAGGACTAGGAATTGATTTGGTGATTGGCCATCATCCAGTTGGTATTGGGTTGGTGGGTCTTCATGAAGTGATGGATCTTCAGGTTGATTCTTTTGCTAACGAGGGGGTGCCAATAAACGTCATGCATACGCTGATGATGCAACGACAGGATGATGTTAAAAGAAAGATTCATCCTACAAACCATAATCAAATAGTTGACACAGCAAGACTCCTTGAAATACCCCTTATGAACCTTCATACAGCATGGGATAATTTGGGAGATGAATTTATGAAAAAATACATTGCTAAAAAAACATATCATACAGTTGGCGATGTATTGGATCACATGATGGATCTTCCTGAATTTCAGGAAGCTGCAAGAGGTAAAAATGAGCCTGCTATTGTTTCGGGAACTCCAAATACGAGAGTCGGTAAGGTATCTGTTATGTTTACTGGTGGAACAAACCCATCAAAAGAGATTTATATTGAACTTGCAAAGGCTGGGGTTGGAACTTTAATAGATATGCATATTCCAGAGGAGGCATTGAAAGAATTAAAGAAAAGACATATTAATGTAATTACTGCGGGACATATGGCATCTGATTCAATTGGTGCTAATTTGTTTTTAGATGAGCTGGAGTCAAGAGGTATAGAGGTTATACCTTGTTCTGGACTCATACGCGTCAATAGAAAGGTTCAGAAAAAATGATTTCAGTAACAGATCTCCGAGCAGGAACAACATATCAAGAGGACGGACAATTCTTCATGGTCTTGTCATATGAGCATATAAAAATGGGCAGGGGAAGTGCAAATATAAAAGTAAAAGTTCGCAATCTCAAAACAGGTTCAACAACGGAAAAAAGTTATATAAATGGAGCAAAAATAAATCCAGTGTCTGTTCAAAAAAAAGAGATGCAGTTTTTATACAAAGACGATACAGACGCATATTTTATGGATAAGGCTACCTATGAGCAGTTAAATATTCAACTTGATCTTATTCCAGATCATCAGTTTCTAAAAGATGGAGAAAGTTTTATGGTGAGTTTTTTAGACAGTAAACCACTAACAGTCATTTTGCCGCCAAAAATGGTTTTTAAAATTGCCGATACTGCCCCAGGTGCCAAGGGTAATTCTGCGACAAATGTTTTCAAAGATGCTGTTCTTGAAAACGGCGTAAAAATAAAAGTGCCTCTTTTTATTAAAATAGGGGAGAGTGTAAAGATCGATACAAGAACAGGATCATACTCTGAGAAGGCCACAAATAATTAATATTAATTCATGAAGAGAAACGCACTTTCCGCTTTAAAAGAGAAGGCATTTGCATATCTTTGGATAGGGGAGATATTTATTCAGATCTCAACAAATCTCTTTAATTTTTTTCTAATACTTTTTGTTTATAAAATCACAGAATCAAATATAGCTGTTTCAGGTGCTGTACTGTCGTTTACGATACCTGCAATACTTTTTGGTTCAATAGCAGGTGTATATGTAGATCATTGGAATAAGAAAAAAGTTATGATTTTTGCGACTGTAATCAGGGCAATATTGGTGCTTTTGATGATCGTATATTTAAATAATATAGTTATGATTTACTTAATATCTCTTTTAATATCAATACTCGTACAATTTTTTATACCCGCAGAAGTTCCAATTATTCCTTTAACTGTAACTAGAAAGAATCTTCTTTCTGCAAATGCACTTTTTGGGGTTGCATTGTTTGGTTCTGTCTTGCTTGCATACATTTTATCAGGTCCTTTACTGTTGCTTTTGGGAGATGAGAAATTACTTTTTGTTCTTGCTGTTATGCTTTTGATTGGTGCCTTTTTTGTATTTCTTATAAAAATAAAAAATCCAACCCAGTTGATAAGAAAAAAAGATAATAAAAAGTTTAATTTTTTAAATGATTTTAGACATACACTTTTTCTTGTTTCAAAAGCAGGCGCAGTATCAAAGTCACTATTTCTTCTGGCACTAAGTCAGGTATTGGTGCTGGTGGTAGCGACGCTTGCACCAGGGTACGCGAGTCAGGTTCTCAATATCAGAGTTGAAGAGTTTCCTGCTCTTTTTGCAGCGCCAGCTGCACTGGGAATGGTCTTTGGTGCCATATTTGTTGGAGACAAGTATCATTCGCGTCCCAAAAAGGGCATAATAAGAACTGGTATAATTCTTTCGGGTATTGCAATGTCACTTCTTCCTTATGGATCGGAAATAGCATCTAGAGATATAGTAACTACTATAAATAGCTATCTTCCGCAGGCATATTCTATAGACATCCTATCCATAATGGGAATGCTTGCATTCCTGCTTGGTATTTCAAATGCGTTTGTTTTTGTACCAGCAAACACAATTTTGCAAGAGAGAACAAAAGATGAAGTAAGAGGTAAAATATATGGGTTTCTCAATAGTATAATTGGGGCAGTTTCACTGCTGCCAGTAATTGTTGCTGGAGGGCTCTCTGATGCAATTGGTGTCTCAGTTGTTATCACAGGCATAGGATTTTCTCTTGTTGCATTTGGGATTTTGACTATTTTTGTAAAAAAAATCTAAATTATGGAAATTTTACTTATATTAATTTCATTTTTGATATTTTTGTACACATTGTTTAATTTAGTGAAAGACGATTATGTGTGTATTAGAAAAAATATATCACCAGAAAATGTTTTTGATATCGCTTTTGTAGTTTTTATTTTCAATTTTTTAATAGGTTCAGTGATTGAATTTTCATTTCCCATTCTTTTCTTGATTACTATTAGCTTGTTGTATTTGATGACAAAGTATAAAAAATTTCCAATTGGAAGAATTTTTGATTTTTTTATTTTCTCCTTTTTATTTTCTCTACCGTTTAGTTTTTTTCTAAGTGCTATTTTATATAGTGGGAGTATTATCTTCTATTTGGTTCAGGCAGCATTTTATTTAATTCTATTAATTATATTTATAAAGTTTTTGAAGAATAAACTTATGAGTAGGAAAATAAGAGAGGGGACAATATCTATAGTGTTTATTGTTATTTTTTCTCTGGAGTCTTTTGTAGCGTATTTTTTCCAGAAAGGCGCAAGTGTGTCATCCTTTTTTCAAAGAGATAGCTTGCTATGGATTTTGCTGATCAGCTTAAGTATAGTGCTTCTGGTTGTCCATTGGATTCTTAGAGTAAAAACAGATAAACGTTAATAATATATGGAAATTAAGATATTATATGAAGATGATCTATTTTTTGTTGTATTAAAGCCTGCAGGAATCACTGTGAATAGATCTCAGACCACCGCTGAGCAGATGACAGTGCAGGACTGGGCAGAAAAAAAAATGGGTATTCAAAGCCCTCTACGATTGAAGCAGGGTTCATATGTAAATGAGAAAAGCGCTCACGACGTTTTCCTTAGCAGGGGGGGGATAGTTCATCGTCTCGATAAAGAAACGTCGGGAATTTTATTAATCGCAAAAACAGTTCCTGCTTTTGAAGATTTGCAAAGGCAATTCAAGGAGAGGATCGTTAAAAAAGTATATCTGGCTCTTGCTCACGGCAAGATCTCACCAGATGCTGGTGAAATAAATGTACCTGTTGGTAGGCTGCCCTGGAACAGGGAGAGATTTGGGGTTCTATCTGGAGGTAGAGAGTCAATTACTTCATATAAAGTTTTGGTGATTTATAAAAATCCTAAAACTAAAGAGCTTTTATCTTTTGTGGAGCTTTATCCAAAATCAGGCCGCACGCATCAGATAAGGGTTCATCTCAAACATATAAATCATCCGATTTTTGCTGATTATCTGTATGCTGGTAGAAAAACAGCAAGATCAGATAGGAAAATCTTACCTAGGGTTTTTTTGCATGCTGCGGGAATTAAATTCCGTCATCCAGAATCTGATAAAGAAGTTTCTTTTGAAAATCCACTACCCCTTGAATTGTCAAGGACTCTTGATGGCTTCGTTAAACTTGAATAAAGGTAGGGTTTGTTTAATTTTATACCTAATGCTTCTCTGCTATACTAAGAACGGTTATGAATAAAAAAACTAATGAAGACAGCCGTAGTGTTAAAACTTTTTTGATATATACATTTCTCGTATTAACTATCATTTTTGTTTCGCTTACTATCAAGGCCGTATCAATTTTTAATCAGAATAAATTTGATGGAAGTGATTTTGTTCTCGCTGTCTCAGATGAAAATAGCAATGTCGTTAAAGTGGTTGGCTTTAAACCCGATGAAGGCTCGATGTCTATTCTTGATATTGAAAATAGCACACTCGACCTGGATATGCTTTCAGGTGAATTGGGGATTGGATATGAAGGATTTTTGCATAATGACTCAGAAAAGATAGGTAATAAGTCCGTGGATGAGATTTTATCAAGCTCAATTTTTGAGATAAGCGAAAATCGAACTAACTTAACAATTTTTGATAAGATTTATCTACTTTTTCTTGCCAAAAAAACATCTACAGTTAACATCTCAATAGACCAGGTTAGTCTCCCGATTGAAGAAAGAGAAATAAACAGAATTGCGCAAAGTTTATTTAGTGATGGAAAAATACGTTCTGAAAATAAGAGCATTAAGGTGATTAATGGTTCAGGCGTCGCAGGTCTTGCGAATACCCTCTCGAGAATTGTTTCGAATAGGGGAGGGAATGTGGTCATGATAGAAAGCGGAGATACTATAGAAAGTAAATCTAGGATAACGTACATAAGTGAAAAAGGTTATACGGTTAGAAAGTTATCAAGTCTGACAGGATTTATTGTAGAGGAGTCTGACAAAAAAGATATAGCAGATATTGTTATGATAATAGGTAAGGATGCAGGAGCAGCAGAGGTTGGAGAGGAAGGAGACGAAAAGTAAATGTTATTTATTATTATTTTTATTTTAATAATTATTTCAGTGCTTTGGGCAGTCTGGTCTTTTAGGAGACAGGGAAGGTCTGAAGATTTAACTGAATTCAGGGATGAATTAAAAAAATCAAGAGTAATATTTCAAAAAGATCCTCAAAAGGAATAGTTATTTTTTCGAACTCTTTTGTGTTATTGAAAATTTAGGTTTTTCTGCTGATATAAAGGAGGGTTGAGATTCAAAACGTTTTGTTTTTTTTGTTTCTTTGATAAAAATGCTAATTTTTTTGTTGCCAACATTTCTTATATACGCAACATATTCATTGCCTCCAGTCATAAATTTGATCAACCTTTGTGCTATGTCATCAGGGAGCATACCTATGTATTGTTCTTCTGAGTCTAGTGCAAAAATCTTGTTCCTTTTTATCCTTACATGAATTTCTTCACCCGAGTTGAGATTTGAAATTATTTTCTTATCGGCAACATTTATGAGATCGATTATTTTTGTCTTGCCTGTTTCTTCAATAAATATGTTGCTCAGCATTGCAGGTATAGGTTTGCCGTTTGTTTCTTTTAGTCTTTTTAGGTTTCTGATGGCAATTGGATTTTCAAGATCAAGAGACAATACTCTTTCGTAGAATTTCTTGGCGTTTTTTAGGCTTCCAAGACTCATGTAGGCAAATGCGATTCTATTTAATGTGTCAATATCGTCTGGATCTTCGTCAAGAATCTGCTTGTTTAGAGAGATTGCATTGGTCCAGTCTCCTGTTAATGCGGTTTGAATTGCTTGATTTTTGATATTACTCATTAAGATCGAGGTGTCAAAAATTCTACAAAGATTTATTGCAAAAGTCAAGGGACACGAGGTATAATAGCAAAATATGTCAGGTCACTCCAAGTGGGCAACGATTAAAAGACAGAAAGGAGCCAACGATCAAAAAAGAGGTCAGCTTTTTACTAAATTGTCAAAAGCAATCACTATTGCTGTTAAACAGGGTGGGAGTATCACGGATCCTGAGAGCAATTTTAAGTTGAGACTTGCAGTTGATGCAGCTCGCGCTGCAAACATGCCCAAAGAAAACATAGAAAGAGCAATTTCACGCGCTGCTGGGCGAGATGCAGGAGACATAGAAGAGGTCGTGTATGAAGGTTTTGGTCCAGGAGGTTTTAGTGTAGTAGTAGAGGGTTTGACTGACAATAGGAATCGTACAAATTCTGAAGTAAAGATTGTATTCGACAAGAATGGTGGTAGGCTTGGCGGGCAGGGGAGTGTAATGTATCAATTTGAGCAAAAAGGGATGATTGTTGTTGATATTGGAACAAAATCATTTGAAGATGTTTTTCAAACAGCACTTGATGCCAACGCTGATGATGTAGAGGACGCTGGAGGGGGGGAAGCACTTATTTATACAAAACCACAAGCCTTCTCAGAAGTTCGTGACATTGTTGAATCTGTAGGCCTTCAGATAAAAGAAGCATTGCTTAGTTTTAAGCCAATTGTTTTATCTCCGATAGAAAATGTAGACGATGCAAAAAAAGCTCTTTCTTTTGTTGAAAAACTTGAAGAGATGGATGATGTTAATAGAGTTTTTGTAAATTTTGATATACCAGATAGTTTGATGGAGTCATTACAATGAGAAAGTTTGAAAATTCTGACATAGGATCTTTGCGTGTAGATTTGGGGCAAAGCAGGAGAGTTGAAAAGAAAAAGTGGCATAAGCGCATTTTTAATTTTAAGAAAGGTAAGGGAGTAACATTCTCTCTTGATAAGAGGAAAAGATTTATAATAGGTACCTTAGTTTTAACTTTTTTTCTTTTTTTTACGGAAAGTCTGTTTGGTGAATCGGGAATTTTTATTTCACTTCCACTTTCGTTTATAACAGTCTTAATTCTGTGGTGGGCTTCACACAAGGACATAAAAGACGGGAAGACGTATGAAGTTTTTATTCTACCATTTTTCTTCAGTTTGTCTTTTGGTTTATTTTACTTTCTTACGCCTGCAGCGATATTTCCTAGATTACTTTTGACACTTATTTACGCATTTGGGCTTTATTCAGTTTTTCTCAGTCAAAATATACTGGTTATTTCCTCAGCGAAAACTATAAATTTATTATCTGGTGCTAGAATTGTTTCATTTGTAACAACACTAGTTTCATATTTTTTTCTTACCAATTCTGCTTTTGCACTGCATGAGATTCTTTTTGTATTAATTCCTGTAGTTGGAATATATACATTTTTTCTAATCTATCATTCCTTATGGACGTACAATCTTCAGAAGCTATCATCCTTTAAGCTTTGGTCTGCAGGGTTGACTCTTTGTCTTTTAGAGGCAGCGGTAATGCTTTGGTTCTGGCCTTCGAGTCCGACTGTAATATCACTTTTTATGACTGGGTTTTTTTATTCAATTGTTGGTCTTTCACATATTTGGTTCGAGAGGAGGCTTTTCAAAGGTGTTCTGTGGGAGTATGTATGGGTGGGCTGTATAGTTTTTTTCGTTCTCATTTTGTTTACTCCATGGGGGAATTAAGTTAGTTTGTTGACTTGAGTATTTAAATAAATACTGACTTTAAACACTCAAAAATTAACTAATGCTATATTTGAATTTTCTAAATTTAATATTTGAAATTTTTACCAGTTATGATGAAAGGAGAGAAGGGGAGTGATATTATAAGATATAATAGACCCATAATAAAATGATATAGTTTGATATATATGTGGATAACTTTTCACAAAGAGGGTTTTCACAAGGCTAAATGATATAGTTTGTTAGTGAAGATTTTTCAGTAGAAATCTTTACCTATAGATACTTACAAGTATAGTTTTTTTGGGGGTGTGTGCGTAGCGTTTCTGAAGATCTGCTTTTGATGTTTTTATCACTCTATTCCCTCTAGGAAAGAGACAGAAGTTAGTTATAGACCCAGCAAGTATAAGATAGGCAAAGGCGAAAAAAATACGAAAGTGAATTATTATTTTCTTAGCCTCATTTTTGTATATTTAGCTTGATTTATCAACCTAAATATACATATATATAGAATGTTTAAAATTACTAATTTTGAGGCTAGAAAAATGCATTTAGCCTAATTTAACAGTCTAAACTCGACCGAGTTATGACTACATAGGAGAGAAGGGGTTGTGTGAGCTCTTGTCTATTATTTATGCTTTTAAGCTAGTTAAGCAACTTAGATGTTTTAAATATGAATTTTTATTTTTTACTTACTCTATTCTGCAAAGGGAGTTACTAGATTATCCGATTGATATCGGATCTAGAACTATATTTGGATAAATCAGGAAATCTGTTAAAAAAGTCCTGAAGAGGCATGGAGAAGGAAATGACATCATGTCGCACAATAATACTTTTACGACATGAATTAGCCTCAGTCCAGGGGGAAGGGCTGTTTCTACTTGTGCATTTTTGTTTTTATTTACTACATATTATTTATTTTAAAATCATTAATTTCCTTATTTATCCCCTTAAAAATACCTGTCAATGCCAGGCAGATTTAGACCCTCACCTATTTACTATGGGGCTTAAAATCGTGCCTAGATCGTATTTTTTAGCTTCAAAATGTCCCCTTTTAGCTTTAGAGAAGTGTGTAAAATTTATTTTGAGAAAATTCTCTTTAGTGTAGGATGGAGAGATCAAAGGGTGGTTCAGGAGATTTGGGTTCGCGATAGATAGGATGCCCTGAGTTTATAGCATCAAGGATTTGTACATATCTATAAAAAACAGCATTGGTCCAGCCAAATCCTTTTTGATCGCCATAAAGAGCGCCTCGTCCTGATTCGCCAGTTTCACCATCGATTTTTTCAAAAAATGTATCGTATTTCATGTAAAGTTTATGATGGGCCTTTAGCGAGTTTTTCATTATTCTTGTTGCATCATCGATAAAACCGTACCTGAGAAGACCTATGATAGTTAGATATTCAAGAGGAGACCATATATTAGGGTAGTCCCATTGTTTGGGGTTAACGATATCTTTTATGGCTGGGTGATAGCGTTTTTGAATTTTTGTTATATCAATAGGTTTTGCTAGCGACTCCTTGGCTGTAATTGTTAGTCCATATGGAGTCTCGAATTTGGGTAGCATCTTTACCATTCGTTTTGCCTGATCGATTGTGGGAATTCCAGCCCACATCGGTACGAAAGACGCAAGAGACAAAAAGTTGCTCAATCTCTCGTATTTATACCCGTAGTCGTAGAAAAAGCCGTTATTTTCATCCCACATATAAGTGTTAATTTCCTTTTTTCGGTGAAGTGCCTTTTCGGTCCATTTTTTTTCTTCGTTTTCGTCTCTCAAAATCCGTGCTGCATCGGCGAAGTCAAGTTCATACTTATAGAGGTAGGAGTTGAGGTCAATAGGTAGAAATTGATCACACCTATTATAAAAGCGTGAGGTAAAGTCCCATCCTGATTCAAGTTCGGATGAATATCCATACCCTATATCGCGGTCGCCATAGCGAGCTAATATATATCCTTTGACGTGGTGGTTGTATAGGTTGTCCACGTCTATCCAAACCTGTTGGTATTCTTTTTTAGCAATGTTGATAGCCTTTCTGAACCAGACAATATTACCAATTTTATATATTCCATTCCTTAGCCCTATGTGATATTTGTGTTTTTTGTGCGTTCTAAGCGGTGTCAGGTATGCATCCATAATCATTGATGAAAAAAATGGCGGTTGAGAGTGATTGATTGAGGCAGGAGCGCTAAAATTTGGAATAATGTGAAACTTGTGAAAAAGATAGATAAAGTTATTGACCATATCTTTCATAATGGTTTGCCGTTTGGTTCCCATCAGGCCCCGGAACATAAAATAGGTATCCCAGTAATAAATGCGTTTGAAATGTTCGGTATTTGGCACGATAAATGAGTGCGGTATATAAAATGAGCTTGAGGTAGATCTGGTATCTGGAAAAAGCATCGGTATTGTGATGTTTTTATATTTTAGCTTCATTGTTGAAGGTTTAAATATAATTTTTTTCCAATACCCATCTATGTAATTTAGGCTTTCTTTGTATTTTTCTTTGTAAGTCATATTATGATACTGCTTATATGTTATCAGAGATGGTGTTGATTTTAAATATGCTTTGTAAGCGTGATTTGCAAATGAAATTTTTATGTCGTAGAATATTTATATGAAAGATTTAAGTTTGGTAGATCAAATCCAACAGTTTTTAGAATACTTAGAAATTGAAAAAAATTGTTCCAAGTTGACTATCCGTGATTATCGTCATTATCTAGATGTGTTTTTAGATTGGCACTCCTCTACTCTGCCTGGAAAGTCGATAAAAGATTTGGATCTTTCACTTATTCGTAAATATAGAGTTTTTTTAGCAAATCATGTTGATAATAAGGGAAGAAGTAGGAAAAGAGTTACACAGAATTATTATGTCATTGCGCTTCGGTCCTTTCTCCGTTTTTTAATAAAGAATGATGTCCCGACTCTGGAGCCTTCAAAAATTGACTTACCCAAGACAGAAAGTCGTAGTCTTAAATTCTTGGAGCGGGATCAGGTAGAGATGTTGGTTAAGATGCCTGATGTTTCGATAGAAAAAGGTATAAGGGATCGAGCAATTTTAGAACTTCTCTTCTCGACAGGTCTTCGTGTTTCAGAGCTTGTTAGTCTCGATCATGCGCGTGTGAATTTAGAGCGACGCGAGTTTGGTGTGATCGGAAAGGGACAAAAATCCAGAATTGTTTTTGTCTCAGATAGAGCTGCTGAGTGGATAGGAAAATATCTTCAGAAGCGCAAGGATAATTTTCGTCCTCTTTTTATCCGTTATTCAAGAGGAGTTCAGGAGGATGACAATGGTGCTAGGATGCGATTGACGGCCCGATCAGTTGAGCGAATTGTTAAAAAATATACTCGTCTGGCTCGTTTACCAGTTGATGCGACAGTTCATACGCTTCGCCATTCATTCGCAACAGATCTATTGATGAATGGGGCGGATCTCAGATCTGTTCAGGAGATGCTGGGGCATAAAAATATCGCGACAACACAGATATATACACATATTACTAACAAACAGCTTAGAGATGTCCACAAAGCGTTTCATAGTGGGAACAAATAAAGTAACAAAGGCGAAAAGTAAATTAAGTATAAATTTAGTATGTTTCAAATGAGAGGGTTGCTGTGATGGATACTTTGTTTTCTCCTGGTTCGAGTTCTGTTTCTGTTTTTTCAACAGCATCTAGTTCGATGTTTCTAGCAAGAGGAATGGGCCCTCCAACGTTACTGGATAGTTGAACATCAATTATTCGCCCGATTTTTATTCCTGTTGTTTTAGCAATCTCCTCTGCCTTCTGCTTGGCGATGTCTATTGCATCTTTTGTTGCTTTTTGCTCCAGCTCTTTTTGTTTTTCTTCATTCAGAACAAATTGTACATTACTAATTTGATTAGCACCGTTTTGCACAGCAGTATCTATTGCTTGATTTATTTTCTCGACAGAGTCAGATTCAACATTTATATTTATACTAACAATATATCCCAATGGTGTCTCTTTTCCATTTTCAAAACCATAATCAGGGCGTATGGAGTAGTCGCTTGTTTTTATGTTTTTTTCTTCAATTCCAAGGGATTTGAGCTCTGTTGTTATCCGATTGATTTTTGTATTCGTTTCTTTTTGTGCAGCCTCTACTGACGGTGCTGTAGTACTTACACCAATTGTTGTCATAGCAGTATCTGGGACTGCAGTTGCCTCGCTAGTACCACTTGTTGTAAAAAGAGAATTTTTGTTGGTAACAACACTCTGAACAGAAAAAGGAATCGGTCCAAAGATTTTTGTAAATATAAATAGAGAAAGTAATGCGAAAATTATTGTGAGGAATGGGACTTTAAGATCTTTCCACATAATATATATATTAATGCTTTGTTTATTAGTTTGTCAACTATTTTAGTATTATTTCTTGCGGGCTTTGCCGAGCTTTGAAAACTTTCTGATATTACTCCCATTTGAAAGTTTTGGTCGCAATTAGATACATGATGATACCCCATGCAGCAAGGCCTAGTAGATATGGCATTGTTTCCGTTAGGTTGCCTCCCTCAGTGGTTATTATTCTGACTGCTGCATTAAAATATGAAAGTGGCAGGTTACCGGCCACTGGTTGTATCCAGCTTGGCAGATCCTCAATCGGAAAAAATGTTCCAGAGAGAAGGAATTGTGGGAGGGTGATTATATTTACAAGAGGTGCGGCTGTATTGTCGTCTTTTGAAAGTCCAGCGATGAGATAACCAAATCCAAGAAATGCAATAAGGCCTATCGTGGATATGATCATTAGATCAAAAAAGGTTGTCAATCCGTGCGGTAGATGAAAATTAAAAACAAAAACACCGATTGTTAAGATAAGCAGGGTTTGAATGAGCGCGATGATAAGTCTTGATGTTCCTTGGCCTATCAAGATAGTAAGTGCCTTTGTGGGGGTTGCAAACATTCTTTTTAATATCAATGAGCGTTTTAAATATATCAGTCCAAATACAGTTCCGAAAATAGAGGTTGAAAGAAGGGAAAATCCGATTTGCCCTGGCAAGGCAAAATCTATATAACGGAAATCTCTTCCTGTGATTTCTCTTTGGTAAAGTGTAAGATATGGGTTTTCGATTCCTGCAATTCTTAGGTTTGTTTTAGCAATAACACCCTCCATGACTGATGCAAGGGCTTGTGCCTCGACTGGATTTGCAGTAGATGAGAGAATTGTTACCTTATGGTCCCCTATCTCTATTATTCCTGATAGTTTTCCTTCTTTGAGCTGCTGCTTAAGTGTTTTTGCATTGCCTGTTTGTAGTTCCATGTATTTCTGTTGTTCGAGAACCGTTAGGACTTGGTTGGGTTCTGTGGTTTCTGAGATGCCGACTGTAAGAGTCCGTTCTTGATCACCGATCAGTCCGAATACACTTATAAATACAATAGGAAAAATAAATCCAAACGCAAAGCTTGCAGGGTTTCTGGTTTGTGCAAGGAACGCATACCATGTCATGGCAAAGTATGCTTTCCATTGTCTTGGTTTTTTTGATTTAGTATTTAGTTTAAGCATATTTATTTTTATAAACTATCTATTCCTCGCGTAGTTTCCTGCCTGTTAGATCGAGAAATACGTCTTCAAGACTGGCTTTCTGTTTGGATATTTCTCTTTTAAAGCCTTTCTTTAGGAGGTCGCTGATTAGCTTTTTCGGAGTCCCTATTTTTATTATTTCTCCATTATCCATTATTGCGATGCGGTTACAGAGCTTTTCTGCTTCTTCCATGTTGTGTGTTGTCAGGACAATGGTTACTCCTGTTTTTTTAATTTCATTTATCATCTCCCAGAGATTTATTCGCGCGTGGGGGTCAAGTCCTGTTGTTGGCTCATCAAGAAAAATTATTTTTGGTTTGTTAACAAGTGTTGCTGCAATTGAGAAGCGTTGTTTTTGCCCACCTGATAATTCGTTTGCAAAACTGCCTGCCTTATCCTCGAGATGTACTTTTTTGAGCATCTTAATAGGATCAACAGACACATCATACATGGACGCAAACATTTTGAGAAGTTCTGTCAGTTTTAGCTCGGGATAAAAATTTGATGATTGAAGTTGTATTCCTATTTGGGATTTTACTTCCCATGGATTTTTTTTAACATCTATTCCATTGACTAGTATCTTGCCACTCGTTAATTCCTGAAGAGTTTCTATTATTTCAAGAGTTGTAGTTTTGCCTGCTCCATTTGGTCCGAGTATCCCAAAAACCTCACCTCTTCTTACAGAAAAAGATATTCTGTCTACTGCAGTAAAATCTCTAAATTTTTTGACTAGTTTTTTAACAATTATGATTTCGTTTTTTTTTGATTTTGTAGGAGTTGCTTTTTTGCTCGTCTTTAAAGTCTTTTTATGTTCTGCCATTAGTTTGCTATTGTAGCATGAAAATAGCCTTCATGAAAGGGGTATTACTTGTCCTGACGGGCTTTTTCTTCCAAGAATTTTTTTCCGTGGCCCACTGTAGTATTGATTGGTTTGTTTTTTTTGCAAAGCGGGCATTCGTCTGCTGTGTATGATGGGATCTCAAGCGTGGCAAGAGACGAAAAAGGAGCTCCTACAGCTTCATTTGTAACTATCTTGGGGTCACGATTTACCATTACACAAACTCCAGCTACTTCCCCTCCCACTTGCTTAACACTTTTTACTACTTTCGCAACTGATCCTCCTGTTGTAGTGAGATCCTCAACTACCAAAACCTTTTTATTTTTAATCAACTGATCATATCCCCTGGTAAAGATCTGATTTTTTTCAGCATTTTTTTCGGTGTAGATTCCAAGAATATCAATACTCTTCATTTTAGATAGGTGATAGGCTACCCATGTCGATAGAATAATGCCGCCAAGTGCCGGGCCTATAACTACATCAATATCTTCGTTCTTGTATTTAGTAGCAAACAGTTCTCCTATTCTTGATGTTTCGCCTGTGTGAGGATATAGTGCGTCTTTATTTATGTATGTTGCAAAATGACGACCAGAAGTGCCAACGAAATGGTCATCAGCAAGGATTGCTTTTGTTTTTTTTAGTATGTCGATAACCTCATTGTCCATAAATTTTATTATACACGATACTTATTGATTTCGTCTCGAAGTTTTCTTGCTTCTTTTTTTGCGACATCAGCAAAATCATCTCCACTTGATGCGAAAATAATTCCGCGAGATGAATTGATGATCATCCCCTTTTTGGCTTTATTGAGACCTGCTTTGATTGTTGCCTCGACATCTCCTCCCTGTGCACCAACTCCTGGAACAAGAAATGTCATATCTCCTGAAATTTCTCTAACCTCAGCTAATTCTTCAGGATATGTAGCCCCAACAACCATTAGACAGTTATTATTTTTGTTCCATTCATTTACTATCTTTCTAGCAATTAATTTATAAAGTTTTTCTCCATTTACGATTAAGTTTTGTATCTCACCTGCACCGGGATTAGATGTCTTACAAAGGACAATTATCCCTTTATCTTTTAATTCTAAAAAGGGTTGGATTGTCTCATGACCAAGATATGGATGGAGAGTTACAGCATCTATTCTCAGATATCCAAAAACAAACTTTATGTATTCATTATTGGTATTTCCGATGTCTGCTCTTTTAGCATCCAAAATTATTGGGATATCAGGATAGTTTTTGTTGATATAGCTACAAGTCATTTTTAGATCTCTTATTCCTTGTTCTCCTCGTGCTTCATAAAAAGCAGAGTTTGGCTTGAATGCACATACCAGGTCAGCTGTTGCTTCAATTATTTTTTTATTAAATTCAAATTGAGGATTTTTTACATTCCTAATACTTTCTGGAAGTTTTTCAAAATCAGGATCCAGCCCCACGCAAAGAAGTGAGTTGTTTTTTTCAATCGCATGATCTAGTTTTTGGTTAAAGTTCATTTTCGTGTTTTTTTATATCTTGTGCCAGATACGGATTCCACATCGCACCAGTTATTTCAATAAGTTTATTGTTAACAATTGGTTTTGCAAGTTCTATCACATCTGATCCAAAAATTCCGATTTTATATTTCATTTTGCATTGATTCCTACAAGTTCACTAATATTATTAAGTCCTTCTTTTTCCATATATTTTAGAAGTCCTTCATTTATTTTTCCTGGCAATGTTGGGCCTTCTTCATCAAATGCAGTGTAGATTTGAAGAGCTGTTGCTCCAGCCTTTATTTTTTCTAATGCTGTGCTGGTATCTTTTATTCCTCCCGAACCAATAATAATTAATTCTCTTCCTGCTTTTTTGTAGATATGTTTGATTATTTCTGTTGACATTTTTCTATAATCATTGTCATCTCCGCTTACTCCTCCCATTTCATCTCTCCAACGCTCTCCGTATTTTGCTTTTATATCACTATTAAGTGTTGTGTTTGTTGCAACAATTCCAGTCAGTTTATTTTCTAGAACAACCTCAATAACATCATTTACTGCCTCAAAAGTGAGATCGGGTGCAATTTTAACAAATAAAGGTTTCGCTTTCCCCTTGTTACTCATTACCTTAGTAACTGATTTTACAATTTTTGTTAAAGGTTCTTTTTCTTGAAGTTTTCTGAGTCCGACTGTGTTCGGTGAAGAAACATTAATAGTAAAATAATCACCAAGATTATATAAGTGTTCCAAAACGTCAGCATGAGCATCAGCTGCTTTCTCGTCCGGTACGTCTTTATTTTTCCCAATGTTAATTCCTATTGGAGCTGCTATTTTTTGATATGACTCAATTACTTTAGAAAATTCCTCCATTCCAGAATTTGTAAATCCATAACGATTAAGTCTGACACCTTTTTTAAGAATAAAATCTCGTGGTTGAGAATTTCCGTATTGGAAATATTTTGTTATAGTTCCTACCTCCACGGCTGCGAATCCCAGGTCATAACATGCCTTAAGTCCGTGTCCAACTTTATCCCAACCGGCGCCGACTATCAACGGATTGTCAAGTCTCAGACCGCCCATGTTGATATGTAATTTTTTATCAGTTACTCTTTTGTTTCTGTAAGCGATTTTCCTTATAATCTTTTCATACTCGGGAGATTGCTCTAGAAGAAATAGGAGTTCACGGATTGCTAGGTGTTCTGTTTCAGCATCTAATTTATCAATGATAGGAAGTATAAATTTATCGTACATAGTTATATTATTTTTCCAAAACCAGGACGTACGAGTATTTTATCATTTTCAAAAACTTTTGTCCCTCGGATGAATACGCGTTTAACTCGTCCTTTCATTTTCCAACCATCAAATGGTGACCATTTACATTTTGTTTTTAGATTTTTGTTTTTAAGTATCCACTCCTCGCTCTCATCAATTTCAATATAAGTTTTTTTATCGGTTTTAATATTAAATATTTTAGCAGGGCCATCGTGACAAAGACGTTTGATGTCTTTTAGCGCTAGTCGTTTTTTTGACATGGCTGTTAGAAGAAGATGGAGGGTTGTTTCAAGTCCAGGTATACCAAAAGGTTGAGGATGAGATTTTTTTTCTTTCAAAGTGTGAGGTGCGTGATCTGATTCAACTATATCAACATACATTAGGTTTTTCCAAATAAACTCTTGATCTTTTCTTGTCTTGAGCGCTGGTTTCATTTTGGCAAAGGCTCCTAATTTTTTTTCATCAGACTTTTCTAAAAATAAATGGTGAGGAGTTACTCCACAGGTGACCATCCATCTTTTCTTTTTTGCTCGTTTGATAATACTTAACTCTTTTTGGGAGCTGACATGGGCAACGTGAATTTTTTGTTTATATTTATTTCCGATTTTCAAAATTACATCGAGGATGTTTTCTTCAGCGTGAACTATTATCACTTTTCCTTTGGGCCATTTCTTACAGATGCTTTCAAATACTTTTTCATCAACTATGAATCCACCTGTTGTAATATTGAGATAAATTTTTAGAGCTTTTGCTTTTGAACTTACTTTTTTAAATTCATCTAAATTATCACCTAGTGATCCGAAATGAAATCCTATGTCGCAAACTGTTTGTTTTTTGGCAATTTTTATTTTTTCATCCAAAAGTTTTTCTGTGGTAATCGGAGTTGAATTGTTTGGCATGTCAATGACAGTAGTAAAGCCACCTGCTAGAGCAGCTTTTGTTCCTGTTGAAAAATTCTCTTTATATGATTGTCCTGGTGTCCTCATGTGAACATGGGGATCAATTAGGCCTGGTAATATAATCATATATACTCACTCCATGATTTTATCATAAGATCATCAAATTTTTTATCAGTAATGGAATTGATAAACAGTTCAGCTTTTTTAATTTTTGTCAAAATTAAAATATTATTATCAGATGCCATTCGTCTGATCGCATGATCGTCATTTATTTCTTTTTTGATATTTTTATCAACAATGTTTATCACTAAATCAACTTTTTTATTGCGAAAATTGTCTAAGATATTTGGAGATTTTTTTTCATGTATTTTGTAAAGACTTTTTACTTTCAGTCCGTTTTGGTTTAAAAATTTGGCGGTTTTTTCAGTTGCAAAAAGTGTTACTCCAAAATTTTTTAATTTTAAAACGCTTCTTAGAAGGTCTTGTTTCTTTTTGTCTCCACCAAGACTTATAAATATTCCTTTTTTGGGGATCTTTCCTCCTGTTGCGATTATACCCTTGAGGAATGCTTCTTCTCTATCTGCTCCAAAACATGCAACCTCACCTGTGGATGCCATTTCTACTCCCAGCATTGGTTGAGCACCGGCCAAACGAGTGAATGAAAATTGTGCAACCTTAATTGCTGTTGATTTCAGTTTTGGTGTTTTGATATATTTTATATTCTTTTTATAAAGAGAGTTGACAAAGAGTTCGATTAAATTAATTCCAGTAACTTTTGCAATAAATGGAAATGTTCTTGACGCCCTGAGATTAATTTCAATTATAAAAACTTCATTGTCTTTTGCCAGAAATTGGATGTTAAATGGTCCTGTTATGTTCAGTTCTTTTGCAAGCTTTTCTGAGATTTTATGCATTTCGTTTTTTGTTTTCGTGTTCACTCTGTCAGCTGGAAGAACTATGGACGCATCACCAGAATGGACTCCCGCATATTCGATGTGCTCTGAGATGACGGATGCTTTTATTGATCCATTTTGGGCTATACCATCTAGTTCTATTTCTTTTGCTTGTTCAAAGAATTTTGATACTGTTACTGGATATTTTTTTGAAACGCTTGCTGCTTCCTTGAGATAGGTCTTGAGATCTTTTTTGTCAAAGCAAATATTCATTGCACTACCTGAGAGAACAAAAGAAGGACGGATCAGGACAGGATATCCCACTTTTTCAGCAAATTTTTCAGCATTTTCCAGATCAGAAAATGCATTCCAGGCAGGTTGTTTTATTTTCAACTTGTCAAGTAGGGAGGAGAATTTATTTCTATCCTCTGCACGATCTATGTCAACAGGATTTGTTCCTAGAATTTTTGCTCCGTACTTGTGTAGTGCTTTTGCTCTATTGTTTGGTGTCTGTCCACCCACTGAAACAATTACACCGTCTGGATTTTCATATTCATAAATATCTGCTATTTTTTCAAATGTTAGTTCCTCAAAATATAATTTGTCTGATATATCATAATCAGTTGATACTGTCTCGGGATTACAATTGATTATTATTGATTGCTTTTTATGTTTTTTTAAATTCATTACGGTATTTACAGAACACCAGTCAAATTCTACAGACGATCCGATGTGATAAGGACCAGACCCGAGAACGATAACTGAGTTTTTTCTCGATGGTTTTATATCAGAGTGGTTAGCATTGTATGTCATGTAGAGATAGTTTGTTATGGCGGGGAATTCTGACGCAAGAGTATCTATCTGAAGCACAGATGGGATTATTTTAAATGCTTTTCTGATCTTTCTTATCTCAAGTCCTTTTTTACCGATTATGTTTCCAATTCTTTTGTCAGAAAAACCAAGTTGTTTTAATTCCAGTAATTTATTTCGGTCAAGTATTTTATTTTTTGAAAGTTCGTCTTCATGATTGGTTATATTTTTAATTCTATGCAAGAACCAAGGATCGACCCCTGAAAGTTTGTGGACTTCTTTAACAGAGAACCCTTTTTTTAGGGCCGATGCGATGTCAAACATTCTTTGGGGAGTTGGATTCTTAACTCCTTCTAATATTTCAGATGTTTTTTTATTTTCATTTTCCGATACGGCACCTTCGTAATTCATGTCAAGCATTCTTATTGCTTTTTGATATGACTCTTCAAATGTTCTGCCAATACCCATCACTTCACCTACGGATTTCATGCTGCTTCCAAGTTTCTTATCTGCACCTTTGAATTTTTCCATATCCCATCTGGGAATTTTGGTGACAACATAATCTAGTGCTGGTTCAAAGCAGGCTGATGTTGCACCAGTCACTTTATTTTTAATTTCAGTTAAGCC
Source organism: Candidatus Levyibacteriota bacterium (assembly GCA_029260965.1). GTDB lineage: Bacteria > Patescibacteriota > Microgenomatia > Levybacterales > UBA12049 > JAJDCH01. Next base: position 116,217 of record JAJDCG010000002.1, read on the forward strand.
GTACCCTATTCCTAATTTTGCTGCTATGTATGCAAGCGGATAGCCTGTTGCCTTACTGGCAAGAGCAGAGCTTCGGGAGAGTCTGGCGTTGACTTCGATCACAAAATAGTCTAGCAATTGCTCATTTTGCCAGCGTTCAAACCGTGATCGTTGCGGACGGGGGTTTAGGGCAAATTGCACATTGCACTCACCTACTATCCCGAGACTTCTAACGATCTCAATAGATGCGCGTCTGAGTTCATGATACTCCTGGTTGTTGAGGGTTTGCGAAGGAGCAACAACTATTGATTCACCAGTGTGAATCCCAAGTGGGTCCATATTTTCCATATTACAAACAGTAATGCAATTATCGTACTTGTCTCTCACTACTTCGTATTCTATTTCTTTGAAATGGTGGAGATATTTCTCAATCAATATTTGAGGCGCAAAAGCAAGTGCGTGCTGAGCAGTCTTTATTAGATTTTTTTCATCGTAAACTACTCCACTTCCTTGTCCTCCGAGTGCGAATCCAGCACGAACCATCACTGGATAGCCGATTTTTTTTGCTATTTTTATGGCGTTATCTATGGATCTTGCAGCACGGGATTCGGGAGTGGGAATATTTATTTTATGTAGATGATTTGCAAATTTATTTCTATCTTCAGTAAGCATTATTGCAGAAATAGGAGTGCCAAGAATTTGGACATTGTATTTTTTAAGTATACCTGTTTTTTGAAGTGCAATCCCGCAGTTTAAAGCAGTTTGTCCTCCGAATGAGAGGAGTATACCGTCGGGTTTTTCTTTTTCAATTATTTTTTCGACAAATTCTGGGGTGACAGGAAGAAAATATACTTCATCTGCAAGTTCTTTTGAAGTCTGTATAGTTGCGATATTTGGATTAACCAAAATTGTCCTGATGCCTTCTTCTTTGAGTGCTTTTATTGCCTGGGATCCAGAGTAATCAAACTCTCCTGCCTCGCCAATTTTTAGGGCACCTGATCCCAGTATTAACACATGTTTTATTCGTTTATTTTTTTTCATAATTTTTAATTTTTTTTAGGAAGTAGTCAAAAATCCACTCTGTGTCTTTTGGTCCAGGTGTCGCTTCTGGATGGAACTGTACTGACATGAATGGATATTTTTTGTGAATTATTCCTTCGATGCTGCCATCGTTGCCGTTTGTGAACCATCTATTAAATCCTGGTGGCACCTTGCCTACTGCAAAGCCATGATTCTGAGTTGTGATATAGCATTTTTTTGAATCTTGTAGAATACAGGGTTGATTTTGACTACGGTGACCGTATTTTAGTTTGTATGTATCTCCACCTGCAGCAAGAGCAAGTAATTGATTGCCGAGACAAATTCCAAGCGTAGGTAATTTTCTATCCAGTGCCTTTTTGATAATCGATATAGTTTTTTTTGCTTTTTTGGGATCTCCAGGACCGTTTGAAATAAATAATGCATCAAATTTGAGATTTTTTTCAAAAGGATCATAATCCCAGGGTACAGTAATTGTTTTCACTCCTCTTTTTAGAAAACATCTCCTGATATTATTTTTGGCACCGCAATCGATGATAACAATAGTTTTGTCTCCCTTTCCATGTTCGAGAATCTTTTTAGTTGAAACACTCTCGACTATGTTTATTTTGTTCGGATCAAAAAAGTCTATGTTTTTTTTGAAGTTAATTTTGCCGAGCATAACTCCTTTTTCTCTGAGATGTTTTGTTAAAAATCTCGTATCTTTTATAATGAGTGCTGGTATCTTTTCTTGCTTGAGCCATTGCGATAATGTTTTTTTTGATTGATGATGAGAAGGCCTGTCTATGTAGTCAGAGACAATAAGACCTGAGACCTGTATGCGGTCAGATTCCCAGTATTTTTTGTCTGGTACGCCGTAGTTTCCGATTAATGGATATGTAAGAATGAGGATTTGTCCTGCAAATGAGGGGTCAGTGAGTGTCTCTGTGTAGCCAGTCATGCCAGTTGCGAAGACGGTTTCGCCTGATGTTTCCGTTATTGCGCCAAAAGGCTTGCCATCTATTTCTGTTCCGTCTTCAAGTATCAGTTTGCCCATATTTATGAATTATGAATAAAGAATTATGAATTATGGATTATTTTTTAATTCATAATTCTTAGCTCCTAATTCAATTTATGCTTTTTCTAAGATCAGCGCCAGCAATGCCATTCTGATATACATTCCGTTTCTTATTTGTGTTCGGAGATATACAGCTCTTGGATCTTTGTCAACTGATTCATCAATTTCGCCTACTCTGGGAAGCGGATGCATAATTATTGTGTTTTTTCCAGCGTAATTATTTACCAAATCTTTTGTAACAATAAATTTATTTTTTACTTTTTCATAGTCGTTGATAGATGGGAATCTCTCTTTTTGCACCCTGGTCCAATACCAAAAATCAGCATTTTTAGGTATATCTTTTTCGCTATTTATTTCAATTAGGTTTATTCCTCTTTTCTGAAAGTTGGAAAAGTCTTGTCTTGATAGTTTGAGTTCATCAGGGGATAATAGATAAAGAGTGATATCTTTATAAAGAGAAAGACCCTTTATTAATGCTTTTACTGTTCTTCCATTCAACATATCTCCTCCAATTACTCCAGTAAGATTATCTAAGCGATTAAATTTTTCATAGATGGTATAAAGATCAAGCAGTGCCTGAGTGGGATGTTCCCCTATTCCATCACCAGCGTTTATTATGGGTACAAAAAATGCAGCTTCTGCTGCATCTTGAGCTGATCCGATTTGTGGATGGCGCATAACAATTGCATCGCAGTATGCTTCAAAAACTCTGATAGTATCTTCAAATGTTTCACCTTTTGAAACTGATGAGAAGTGTTGTGGATCTTGAATTTCAACAGTCTGTCCCCCTAATTGCTTTATTGCAGCAGCAAATGAGCCAAATGTTCTACTGGATGGTTCATAGAAAAGAAGAGTGACAATTTTTCCTGCAAGCAGAGAGGATGGAATAGCATTTATGGCTATTTTTTTCATTTTGTCAGTTGCATTAAAAAGGATTGAGAGGTCGGTTGGTGTAAATTGATCAAGCGATATGATGTCCTTTTTTTTAAAGTCACCATTTATTTTTTCTATGCTTGATTGAATATTGCCCATAAAAAATCAGAACCCTTTTAGCCTTACAGGCAGGTATGGTTCTGAAATAATAATTTACCAGAATAAGTATGTTTAGTCAATGAGGGAAAATTATCGTTTGAGTATAATTGACAATATTTTTTGAGCTGTATTTACGGTTTTTTCGGATTTAACTTTTTGAGGGTTTACTTCTGCTAGGTCAAGTGAAAAGGAGTTGTGGCTTGAAATAAGCGTGAGCAATTCATGAACATCCTCTATTTGAAGACCGTTTTCTGCAGGTATTCCCGTTGCAGCTGCAATCGATCTGTCTAGGCAATCTATGTCAAAGCTTACATGGAGGTGTTCAAATCTTTTTATAAAATTATTAAATATACTAATATTTTTTGATTTTTCAGTTCGTAGACTTGTAGAATTTATATTCATTATTTTATTTTTCTCAAAAAGCTCTTTTTCTTTTTCATCAAGATCAAGATTTCCTATATAAAGTAAATTTTTATATGGAGTTTTTTGGGGAGAAAGTTCCTCAATTTCTGGTATGTCAAATTGATCAAAAAGTGGGCGCATATACATCCCATGAAAATTATCAGTTGGACTGTCTTTTGCGAGATTTATATCACCGTGTGAGTCGAAATGAATATGTCCAATTTGAATGTTTTTTTTCATGATTACAGCAAGTTTTGATGGAAGTGATATGCAGTGATCTCCCCCTATTACAACCTGTATTTCATCAGGTTTTATAGAGTTAGCTATCTGATGAGAAAATTTTTTAATTTCTTCGGCAAGAATTTTATAGAATTTTTCTTTGTTCAATGTTTCTGGTTTTGAAAAATTAAATTTTGATATTTTAAAATTTTTGAATTCTTGTAGAAAATTATCTGTCAAAATTGCATCTGGTCCTAGTTCTACTCCGAGATTGAGTTTAGCTTGATGAATCGGTATGTTTTTGATTCCTATTCTTGAGTATGCTTTGAAAAAATGAATCTTTTTCATTTGCTTTGTTTCTCAGTTGCGGTTATGAGGTTTTCCATAAGTTTGGCTACATTTACAGGTCCTGTTCCACCTGGTGTTGGTGTATAGTATCCGGCTATGTCTTTTATTTTTTCTACATCATAATCGCCTTTTAATTTTCCGTCTTCCCCCCTTAGTATGCCAACTCCCACTAGTATCACGCCATTTTTGATTTTTTCTGGAGTGACTATATTTTCCCGTCCAACTGCTCCAATTATGACATCAGCATGCATCATCTTTTTTTCTGGATCGACTGTCTTACTGTCAATAAGTGTAAATGGCACATCAAGTTTTTTCAGGTAGTCCATGATAGGGCCTCCGCCAGTTGGACCTTTGCCGAGGATAACAATGTTTTGGGCTTTTAGCCAAGATAAAAAATCTAAATTTGCTAGTTTCGACTCCGAATTTTTGAGTGTATAAATTTCCTCCAAAATCCTGACAACAGCTAGTGGTAGTGGCAGTGTATATGGTGAGTTTGGGTGAAATCCGTCAATATCCTTTTCGGGGTTTGTGTGCATTTCAAGTTTTTCAACATTTATTTGATCAGGAAGTGGTCGTTGTATTAGTATTCCGTGAACAGATGGGTCATCATTTAGTTTATTTAATTTCTCAAGCAGTTCACCAGTTGTCACGCTGGGCAGGTAATTTAAAACTGTAACTCTGGCACCTATTTCCTCACCCTTTTTTTGTTTAAGTGTTACGTATGCTACTGATGCTGGATTTTCTCCAACTAGTATGACTGCGAGATGAGGAATTATGTTTTTTTTATTTAACTCCCCTACTCTTTTTTTAAGATCAACGTAAATTTTTTCAGCTATTTCTTTTCCATTTATTTGCATAGATTTACATTATAACGAGATTTGTTTTTAAATAAAATACCAAAAGTTAATAATTCCTAGTATACATGCATATTGGTTATAGAACTATATCTTGCATTTGCAATTTTTTGATTTGAGGATCTGCCTTTGTTCATCTCGAGTATTTATGAGTTTATTTTGTCTTGGGGAACCAGTTGCGTAAATCTTGTTTAAGTTGCTTTTGTGGTTGTATCCCCTGCTCATCATTTCGTCTACAAGCTTTTCATGTCTATTAAAAAGTGACTTTTGTTTATCAACCCATCTTTTAGTTTCAGGATGTTTGGAATATCCTTTTTTGTTCTTAGTAATTATATTCCAGATGGCGTGTAGCTCGCGGTGTTCGCCTAAGAGGTGTTGGCGGCAAAGAATTGATGGAGGTAGATCCCAAATACGCATTTATAGTATTGTAGCAAATTTATAAAACTAATTATTTTTCAGGATTTGTGCTCTCTAATTATTCCGTGGACCTTCTTTCATAAAATGGACTAAAAACATTTTCATCAATTTGTTTTTATTCCTGTGTAGCTGGAGTGGGAGTTGTAGTTTTTTCAATACAAGTAGCTGAACCTACGCCATCAGAGTTATCCGAAAAACGCATCAGAATTACTCCTTGGGTATTGCGTGAGAGCTGAGGAATATCATTGGTCGAGAGTTTAACGATTTGTCCTTTTTTCGATGTGATAATAATTTCATCACATCCTGTTGGGATTACCTGAGCGATGACAACATCACCTGTTCGTTCAGTAACCTTAGCGACTTTGACGCCTTGTCCTCCCCTGCCTTGAAGTGGAAATTGTGTATTAAGCGTTTTTTTGCCAAGTCCATTTTCCATGATTGTTAGGAGGTCTGCCTTATCACCTTTGGTGATCACATCCATACCGATTACCTGATCTGATTTGTGGTCAATCTTGATTCCGCGGACACCTGTGGTCGCACGTCCCATTGCACGGACCTGTTCTTCTGAGAACTTTATTGCTTTACCTTTTTTGGTAACAATTAAAACCTGGTCTTTACCATTGGTTATATTGCTCCAGACCAGCTCGTCACCTTTGTCCAGGCGGATTGCGATCATGCCGTTGCGGCGGATATTTTCAAATTCTGAGAGTTTACTTTTTTTGACAGTACCATTGCGGGTTGTTAAGAAAACAAACCCTGATTTGACTGTTTTATCCATCACTATAAATGATTCCACCTTTTCACCTTGTTCGATGTTGAGAAGATTTACAATCGCACTTCCCTTGCTGGTACGCGAGGATTCAGCAATTTCGTATGCGCGTAGTGCGTATGCTTTTCCTTTGTTGGTAAAAAAGATAATGTTATCATGAGTTTGCGCATAGCGAATGTGTGCGATTCCATCTTCGTCTTTTATGTTCATGCCGATAACACCCTTGCCTCCACGGTGTTGGGTATGAAAAGATGTTAGGGATTGTCTTTTAATGTAGCCTGTGTTGGTGAGGGTTATGACTGTTGGTTCATTGGCGATTAGATCTTCTTCTGAAAACTCGCCTACTTTACCTTTGTAGACTTTGGTGCGCCTCGGATCTGCATATTTTTCTTTGAGTTTTAGAACCTCACCTTTTATCACATCAAGAATTTTTTCATAGTGAGCGAGCAGGTCTTCGAGATATGCAATTGTTTCCTTGACCATTAGGAGTTCATCTTCAATTTTTTGCCTTTCGAGTGCAGCCAGGCGACGTAGTTGCATGTCAAGGATTGCAACTGATTGGAGTTCTGAGAGTTTGAATTTTTTCATCAAGTTGCCCTTGGCGTCTTCTTGGTCTTTGGATTCTCGGATGGTTCGTATAACTGCATCGATATTATCAACTGCTATTTTGAGCCCCTCAAGGATATGAAGTCTTGCTTTTGCCTGTCTTAATTCAAATTCTGATCTTTTTTTTATCACTACATATCGATGTTTTATATACTCCTCGATGATGAGTTTGAGATTTAATGTTTGTGGTGTGCCATCTACAAGTGCGACCATATTGACAGGAAAACTGGTCTGCATGGATGTATGCTTGAAAAGATTATTAAGAACTTTTTTAGGGAATGCATCTCGTTTGAGTTCGATGTAAATTCTCATTCCACGTCTGTCTGATTCGTCTCTGAGATCTGAGATGCCGTCAATTTTTTTATCTTTGGCAAGATCAGCAATTCTCGCGATGAGTTGCGCCTTGTTTACTTGATAAGGAAGCTCGGTTACGATAATTGCTGATTTTCCTTGTCCGATCTCCTCAATTTCTGCTTTTCCGCGGATTATGATTTTGCCTCGTCCTGTGACATAAGCATTTCTGATTTCTGTCTGGTCATAAATAGCACCTGCTGTTGGGAAGTCAGGACCTTTTATGTATTCGATCAGCTCATCAATTGAGACATCAGAAGTAAAGGCAAGTGTATCATCGTCTTTTTTTGGTTTTGCTTCCTTGTCCAATCGTGTTTTGGAGAGCATGAAAGTAACTGCATCGATTACTTCACCGAGGTTATGTGGCGGTATCTTGGTTGCCATACCAACAGCGATTCCCTCGCTTCCCATTAAAAGAAGATTTGGTAGTCTTGCAGGTAGGTAAACAGGCTCATTGCGTGTGTTATCAAACGTTGGTGCATAGTCGACTGTCTCTTTATCAATATCAACAAGCATCTCGGCTGTAATTGCCTGCATCTTGGCCTCTGTATAACGCATAGCAGCAGGTGGGTCTCCGTCCACTGAGCCAAAATTTCCCTGGCCGTTGATGAGTGGGTATCTGACAGAAAAATCTTGTGCCAAGCGAACCATAGCATCATAAATCGCCGTATCACCGTGCGGATGATAGTTTCCCATAACTTCACCTACTACTTTTGCAGATTTGAGATATTTCGAAGTATGGCCAAGGCCCATTTCATGCATGGCATAAAGAATTCTGCGATGAACTGGTTTGAGGCCATCGCGTACATCAGGTAACGCACGCGCTACAATGACAGACATCGCATAATTCAAATACGATTTCTTCATTTCCTCTGTTAGATTTGTTGGTTGTAATTTACCTATTTGTGCCATAATATAGTTTTATTATTTGGAGAAACCCTCTTCTTTGAAGCGAGCGATACATTCATGAATGATTTTCTTCGCATCATTTATATCTCCCCAACCAAGAACTTTAGTTGTTCCAGGTTTTTTGAGATCTTTGTAATGAGCAAAATGAAACTCTATTTTTTCCATCCACCTTTTTCCAAGATCATCTATGGTTTTAATGCTGTCCCCTGTGTTGCGGTCATCTTCTGGAACACAGACAATTTTGTAATCCATTTCCCCGTCATCTTCAAAATTGAAGATACCGATGATTTTTGCATGAACCAGTACTCCAGTTGGGATTGGCTCTGAGCAGACAATTAACGCATCTAGTTCGTCGCCATCAGTGTCTTTTGTTGCAGGAATAAAACCGTAATTTACAGGTTTTGCAAAGATAGATGGTTCCCTGCGATCGAGCATGAAGATGCCGTGTTCACGGTCGTATTCTATTTTAAGAGTTGATCCTTCAGGAATATCCACAATTGCGTTAATGAGACCTTCGTCAATTTGTCCTGGAGTAAGTATTTTATTAAAATCTGGCATATAATTATTATAAATTATAACACAATATCAACCTCGGACATTTATTTAGATGTCCAAATCCGCCGTGATAGCATTGCTTTGGATAAAGTGTTTCCTTGGTGGTACCTCATCTCCCATTAGCATTGTAAAGACTGCGTCAGCTTCTTCAGCATCTTCGATGTGAATTTGCTTTAGAATTCTATTTTCAGGGTTCATGGTTGTATCCCAGAGTTGATCAGCGTTCATTTCACCCAGACCCTTGTAGCGTTGAAGATTTATATTTCCTTTGCCCCCGATTGTTTTGTATGCTTGGTCACGTTCTTCTTCTGTGTAGGCATATTTTGTTTCTTTCCCACGTTGAATCTTAAAAAGTGGAGGCATTGCTACATAGAGATAACCATTTTTGATAATTTCAGGTAAATGTCTGTAGAAAAATGTCAAGATCAATGTTTCGATGTGTTCGCCATCAACATCTGCATCAGTCATGATAATAACCCTATGATAGCGGAGTTTTTCCATGTTAACTGTATCGCCTATTCCTGTGCCAAGAGCAATAATAATGCTTTTTACTTCCTCGTGTTCAATCATTTTGTCAAGCCTTGCCCTTTCTGTATTTAAGATCTTACCCTTAAGAGGAAGAATTGCCTGAAATTTCCTGTCGCGTCCCATCTTGGCACTACCTCCTGCAGAATCACCCTCCACAAGATAAATCTCAGAAACTGCAGGATTTTTTTCTTGGCAATCGGCCAACTTTCCAGGAAGAGTGGATCCCTCAAGTGCGCCTTTTCTGATAACTGCTTCCTTTGCAGCTTTGGCAGCAAGTCTTGCTTTGGCAGCAAGATATACTTTTTCAAGAATCCTTTTGGCATCAGCTGGGTTTTCTTCAAAGTGCACGCCTAGTGATTCTCTCACTATTGTGTTAACAATAGGTTGGATTTCAGAATTGCCGAGTTTTCCTTTGGTTTGCCCTTCAAATTGGATTTTATCCTGTGGCATTTTGATAAATACAACAGCTGTCAGTCCTTCGCTAGTATCCTCACCCATGATGGAATCATTTTCAGACTTGAAAGCACCGATTTTGCGGCCGTAGTTGTTGATTGCGCGAGTGAGAGCCATGCGGAATCCCGTGAGATGCGTTCCTCCATTTACAGTATTGATAACGTTTACATATGATTCTACATTTTCAGAGTAAGAGTTGTTGTATTGGATTGCTACATCCACCTCGACTTCTCCCTGGTGCTTATTAATTTTTATTGTTTTATGTAGAGGATCTTTGTTTTCGTTTATTTTTTCAACCAGCGCTGTGATACCGCTCTCAAAATAATAATTTATTTCTTTGATTTCTTCTACCCTACGGTCTATGATGTGAAAAAATATCTTGGGAACGAGGTATGCTCTCTCGCGCACCATTTTTTTAATAGTATCAAAATTAAATTCTGTAACTTGAAATATCGTGTCATCAGGAGTGAAAGTAACTGTTGTTCCTGTTTTGGTTGGGGGTACCTCACCAGGCATCTGAAGTTTGGATTCTTTCACAACCTCTACTTTTGTTTTGGTAATTCCCCTTTCGTATTCTTGTCTGTATATTTTTCCGTCGCGTCTGACTTCAACCCAAGTATGGTTTGATAATGCGTTTACGACTGATGCTCCCACTCCATGAAGACCACCAGAGATTTTGTAAGCACTTCCTCCGAATTTACCACCAGCATGAAGTTTGGTCATTACCAGTTCAAGTGCTGATGTTTTATAAACTGGATGTGGATCAATCGGAATACCACGGCCATCATCGACAACTGTTGCTGAGCCGTCTTTGTTGAGAATTGTCCAGACATTGTGTGCGTGTCCTGCCAGCGCCTCATCAACAGCGTTATCTATCAGTTCTCTGAGTGATTCGTGAAGCCCTATCGCATCAGTTGATCCGATATACATACCTGGCCTTTTGCGCACAGGCTCCAGTCCTTCTAGGACTTGTATTTGTTGGGCACCGTAATCTTCTTTTTTGGGGGTAGCTGATGATTTATCTTTGGCCATGTATATATGTCAATCCATAATATACTAATCTATTAGTAATTTCAACCACTACAAGTATTTCTCACTCTCGTATTTTTTATTAAATATATTGACAGGATAGGCTTTTTTGTTAAAATGATAGAGTCATGGAGAATGATATTGGGTTTGAAAAAGATGCTCGAACAAAAGAAGAGGTAGTTAAAACCTTTATTAAAATGGTTAGAAGTTTTAACTCTCCTCGGATAAGCAGGAAACCACCTACTCCATCAGATGTTGTAAGATATTGGCGTTCAGAGCGAGATACTAGAAAGAATCCATTTTCAATTCTAGAGGAGGAGCAGGAGTTCTTTATTAATGCTATTGGGGAAATAACAGGTGCGCATAAGTTATTGATTCATGATGGAATTAGCGAAGGGAGAAGGGTGCGTAAAGATAGTGATGGAGAACTTTTATCAATAGATGATATCTCAAAATTGGCTAAGAGGTATGCAGATTATCAGACAAACCTGAAATCACATGCTCAGGTATGTCAAATAGCATTTATATTCGGCTACGGAGAAACTATGGAAGAGGAGTTTGAGAGAGTTGTGAAACAATAATCCCCATGAGGTAAAACTGGGAATTATCGCGATTACCAATCTATGATAAGATTTATTGAATGGATAAATTAACAACTAATTTGAAAAGCAAAAAATGCGTGCCGTGTGAGGGTGGAGTCAAGCCTCTGACACCTGATGAGTATGGTGCTTATTTGCGCTCTGAATTGGATGGATGGATTGATTTTGAGGAGAAACGGATCGAAAAGGATTATAAATTTAAAAACTTCAAAGAAGCATTGGAATTTGTGAATAAGGTTGGTGTTATTGCTGAAGAGGAGGGGCATCATCCTGACATCAATCTGTTTGGCTGGAATAAGGTCAAATTAACTCTCTCTACCCACGCAATCGGTGGCTTGTCAGAAAATGACTTTATCTTGGCATCCAAAATAGATAGTTGGCACTTATCCCTTGACATCATGTAAATAATGTGATATACTAGGCTAAGATGAAAACATTCAGCCTCGGTACATTTTTATTAAAATATAAAAACGATGATGCCTGTTTAGAGCATATCAAAAATATAAGATTTCCTCAAGGAATAGGGTGTGCGAATTGTCGTACTATTACTAAATTCACTAAAGTAAAAGGTCGCCCCGTCTATCAATGCTCTTGCGGTTATCAGGTAAGCCCTCTTGCAAACACAATCTTTGAGAAAACTACTACACCACTACAATACTGGTTTTATGCCATGTTCATAATGACCGCCACACGCTCTGGTATCTCTGCTAAGCAACTACAAAGAGAATTAGGGGTAACTTACAAGACAGCTTGGCGTATGATGAAGCAAATAAGGCTTTTAATGGCAAATATTGACTATATACCCATGAGGGGTATCGTTGAGATTGATGAATCATATTTCGGTGGTAAACCAAGCAATAGAAAGTTCAAAGTTGCAGGCAAGGGAAAAGAGGCAGTTATGGGAATGGTTGAGCGTGAGGGCAAGGCATACATCAAACATATTCCAAATACTTATGGCTATACTTTGCTTGGTGTTATCAAGAAAAAGATTGATCCAAGAGCAAGGATAATGTCTGATGAATTACCCACATATAATCATCTTCGTAAAATGGGGTATGTTCACAGTAAGATCAATCACAGTAAAAGATATGTACTTGCTGATATCCACACTCAAAATATTGAGAGTATGTGGTCAAATATCAAAAGAGGTGTTTATGGAGTTTACAGGCACGTTTCCAGAGAATATCTACAGACTTACCTTGATGAGTATAGTTGGAGATTCAACCATCGCCAAAATCCAAGTGGTATGTTTGATTTGTTACTTTCTGAAATAGCTGAAGTGACGGCAATTAAAAGTAAATTGATATAGTTATATCTACTAGATCATAGTTGCTATTTTCTAAAAAAATGCTATGATTTATTTAGTATCTGAATAAGGATATTAGAGTTGAAGAAATTGACTTCAATTCGGCTAGAGAGAACAAACACAGCGATTTTTTTTCAGAAGATAAATCCTTTTTTGTGGTTTGAGAAGAAGTCGTACTGATTTCTTCTCTAGCCATAACGAAGGATTTTTTGTTTTCCGTTTCGACGCAGTTACTGACATTGAACCTGAGCCGAGACATTGAAGGAGCGGAAATCGTAAACCTATTTTGGAGAGAAAACCAAGATGGTAAAAATGATAAAACCCGCTAGAAAATATAAAATCTAATGCGGGATTTTTTTAGAGGACATTAACAATAAAAGACAATAATTAGGCAGGTATCATAAGTACTCCCTGAGTCATTGTAAATACAATTACAATGTTCCGTATATAACGGAGAAAGGAGTGATTACTATGAATAATAAGAATAAGGTTCTGATATTCCGCTGGGCATTCAAACATCCAGTAACAGGAAAAATTATCAGAGCAAAAACCAAGCCATTCCCCCTGTGGGTGTAGCTGGTGGTGTCATGTGCTAGGTTATTAACAGTCCTGAAATTGTTAAGTTAATAAAAATCTCAGGTATGGTATCTGCCTAATTGTTATCTTTTAAAGTGCAAAAACTATTAATGTTTGGGCGGACGTGTATTATACCATACGAGTCAAATGACATCAAAAGAAGATTTTTGAGTCTGAAATCGGGCAGATTCAATACAGGCATACAATTAGTATCGGACTTTATTTGTATCTTGTCAAGTATCAAGACTTGTATCATTTTTATCAAATGCCTCATGCTTCGTACTCACTTTCACTAATCCAGCAAACATTTTCCTATCCACTTCTGCATTTTCAATAACCTTATGCAACTCTTTGTCCCCTTGATTTTCGCTATGCCTTTTCTGTATTCTTTTTAATGTAAGCGTTTTAAAAGCCATATCCCAATCCTAACAGATGACTATTTTCTGTCAAGATTCTTTACATGACGTGTGGGTATATGTGCCTAGATAGTTAGGTTTACATATAACCTTGCAATTAAGCTTACAAATAAACAGTATTGACAATTAGGTTTACAAATAGCTTGACAAATAGTCATAATTGTGTTATAATTTATTCATGTTTCAGCCTAAATTCACACTTAGTATGAAAATGCTCTCAACCCTGGGGAGTATTGAACGACTTTATGGACAGCTTCATTCAGAAAAGTTAATTCCTTCCCTTTCGCTTCGTTTGACACAGGAAAATCAGATCCTGGCAACACATTACTCAACCAGCATTGAGGGCAATCCCCTCTCGCCTCAGGACGTGACCAATGTAGTCCTGGGGGATCAGATCCCCAGCACCAAATCAGAGCGTGAAGTCAAGAATTACTTTGCGATTTTAACTAGCCTGACTAATCTGGCGCGTCAAAATGTTCCTGTTTCAGTAGAGCTGACAGAAAAATTTCATGCTCAGCTCATGGACGGGCTTGAGGAGAAAAGTAAATGGGGCCTCAGAGATGGAGGCGTTTTTGTCGGGCACAAGGAAAAGGATCAGATGGTCGTCAAGCACAATCCTCCATATCATACAAAAGCGGAGATCAAAAAAGCGCTCAATGAGCTTTATGATTGGCTAAAGAAAGAGAGTGATATTCATCCACTTCTAAAAGCTGGTATTTTTCATCATCAATTTGCCTATATCCATCCTTTTTTTGACGGAAATGGTCGTGTGGGTAGGATTTTGACTACTTATTTTTTACTTCTCAAGCACTATGAAGTCAGCAAATACTTTATATTGGATGATTATTATGATATTGATCGTCATCTTTATTCAGACACACTGCATACTGCAGACAGTGGTGATAAGACAAGCTGGCTTGAATATTTCCTGGAGGGAATAGCCAGTTCAATGCAGGCAGCTGAGGGGCGGATAGTTGATTTGAAACGCATCAATTTGGATGATATTGAAGGAGAGAAAAGAGTTTTGGTAACTGCACGCGAGGAAGATGTTTTGCAAATCATTATTGAGAAAAAAGCTATCAAAACATCTGATATAGAGGAGGCATTTAGTGTCACCCGCCAGCAGGCGCATGCGCTTCTTTCATCGCTTGTTGGTAAAGGGCTTCTTGAGAAGTTTGGTAAAACCAAAACAAGCTACTACAAATTGGCTAAGAATAGTTCTTGACAGGTGGCATGTTGCTATTACTATAATCAGTTAATATGGCATTCCCTGAGAGTGTCGCTTCTCATTTAGAACCGGAGAAACTTCGTGCTGCAATAATAACAGATACAAGTAGAAATATCTTTGTGGTAGATCAGGGTTTGATAGGAAGAGTGGGTAAAAGCATGATGGGTTTTTCTGTGGATGAAATAAATGATTCTTGGGTAGAGCCTGTTGCATTTGACTTAGGCTTAAGACATGATTTTATAGTCAAAGGAATTGAGAAAGGAAGAAAAATAGCTGAGGAGATGGAGCAGGTTTATCCATTGAGTGATAATAATCCAGAAACAAAGGGGTTAAGAACAATAGCGTATAGAGAAAATTCAGAAACATATCTTAGAGAGATCGAGGATGGACTAGAAAGGAATAGCTTTGCAGTTGGTTTTGCTGCTGGAATAGTACTGGGACAAAAAAAGATTCAAGAAAAAGTTTTGCTTGACTCCATGGGATTTGGTGATATAATCACTTCATTATGTCAAGTGCAGAAAGAATAATCCCCGTAGATAAAAGTCCACTATTTGCCAAGCAAGTAAGTGAAGTGTTTGTATCGGCAATGTCCGAAGATCCTAGTAAATTTAAAGAACCTGCAAATGTTGTACGTCAATGGAGTATTGCAGCGGCCGAAGTTTATAACATTCATGACTGGCCTCCATTTATTAACGAGAAGCAAGAATTAGACGCATTCGTGGATACGATATCTAAAGCATATAATTGTGACCTAGAAGAAGTGAGAAAAGGCGTTGAGTTGGGTAAAAAGCTACGTGAAGCTGAGATGGTGAGGGGATATGATCGCGAAAGAAAAAATAAAGTATTTGATTTATTGCGAGACAATGAATTCAAACAAGAAACCACAAATGAGGTTAGGGAGATAAGTTTGCAGGCTGGTTATTTGTTCCGGAAAAGAAGTCATCCTCCAGTTGTGAGGCAAAAGTATGAAAGAATTGACCGTGCATCTCTTCTAGAAGCATAAATCCATATTTTCCGTCTATTCAATTTATATGCTTTTTAAACAAAAAACGTTGACTCCATGGGATTTGGTGTTATAATTGCATGAATATGAAAGAAGTAGGGCCAGCAAAGGATCAAATCGAAGGAGTAGCTAGGGAGATAAATCCTTTTGTGTTAATCGTGAAAGAGAATCCAGACTTATTCAAAGATTTAAAAACGCCTCAGAATCTAATGAATATTACACGTCAGTGGATCCGAGTAACAGCAGATATGTATGGTGAAGTTCTTTTTGATAGGAGTATAAAAGAAAGAAGCTTTGCGGCAGATGTATCTGAGCATTTTGGTTGTGATCCATCAGTTGTGATGCAGGGGGTCAGTCTAGGGAGAGAAATCTATGCAAGGCTAGAAAAAGCATATCCAGGAGCAGATCATGATGGGGATATCCGTGAAGCACGAAGAATAGCAAGATTAAAGGCGATGGAATATCATTTGGGAGATTTTGAGGAGGATCAGAGAGTTGGTGCAGCATTTGGTATAGAAGCAGGCGTTATATTTCCCCAGCAGAGAATTGAGGATCCTGAATTTCTGAGAAATCAGGGCATCAATCCATTTTCATAAAATTCTTTTTTGCTTCCCTACAATTTAGATATATAATATCCTCATGAGTGAGAATTCTCCCAAAATCGGTCTTGCGCTGGGATCAGGTGGTGCCAGAGGTTTGGCGCATATCGGCGTTCTTAAAGCGCTTGAGAAAGCGGACATAAAAATAGATTATGTTGCAGGTTCCAGTATCGGTGCGCTGATTGGTGCATACTATGCTGCCTCCCCCACTCTTTCAAAATTGGAAGAATTCATTTTCTCTTTCAACAAGAGAAAAGGTTTTGCACTTTTTGATCCTACACTCCGCGGAGGGCTTATAAAAGGCAACAAATTTGAAAAATTGATTGAAGACCTTCTGGATGAGAAAAAATTTGAACGTTTGCGTATACCATTCTCTGCAGTGGCAACTGATTTTAATACCGCAGAGGAGGTGGTCCTGGATAATGGCGTACTGGCCAAGGCGGTGCGTGCAAGCATCTCTGTTCCTGCAGTTTTCCGTCCTGTTGAGCTAGGAAAACAAATCTTGGCAGACGGAGGGTTGTCCAATCCCGTACCTGTATCAGTAGTGCGTGAGATGGGTGCTGATTTGGTGATTGCTGTAAATGTAGAGCCCAGCTATTTTTATAAACCTATTGAGAGCCTGCCGCCACTCACAGGTATACCTGCACATTCTGTAAATATTCTCAGGCATAATCTGACGTTTCATTCGCTCAAGACTGCGGACATAGTTATTTCCCCCGATACGCCCGTCAGGAGTCTCGTCGGGTGGGATTATTTTTTTGATCGTGAGAAAGCGCGTGCTGTCATCGCGGCAGGGGAAAAAGCCGCAGAAAAAGCAATTCCCGAGATAAGAAGGTTAGTTGAGGAGAGAGGCAAGAGGAAAGAAAGTATTTGGGAAAAATTTATAATAGTTTTTAAAAACAAGCATAGGCTGCGTTAGTTACTTCTGGTCGATAGCTCAAATTCTTCAATAAGTTCTTTTGTAGGATTTATAACTTTTATTTCGTATTCTCTTTTCACCACTTTAATTGGGTTCTTATTTATCTCAGATATTAGGAAATCTTCAATGTCATTATATAGCTTTAATATGTCTATATTAAGAACGCCGTTCGCAATGTAATGATTGTGGCTATTTATTGATATTCGCCAGTCGACAGTTTTGTTACCATACCTTGCTGTTGAGGGTACATCGCTATGTATTAGTGTGTGTCTAAACATCTTCCAAATAAGATTAGGCGCTTCATAATGTAGTTTTTCTTTTAAAAATTTTATAGATGGATTTTTTGTATTGGGATAATATGCTTTTGCTAGAGTTTCAATAATCGGCATGAGAAGTCGGATGCCAGACCAGAAACCGATATAATTTTTTAAAAAAGCATGCTTTTTAATAACTTCCATAAATACACCTGTTTCACCTTGCAGTCTTCCTTTAATTCCAATTAAATAATCCCTGAGGAGAATTTTCTCTTTAGAATACTTTATTGTATTTTTTTTATTTTTCTTCATAAAACTTTTTTCCTTTTAATTTCTCAGGCAGATGATACAATCCTTCCTTCGTTCCGACTTCTCCTTCTTTCCAACTGTAATCTTTGCCGTAGCCGAGATTTTTCATGAGGCTAGTTGGGGCATTTCTGAGATGAAGTGGGATGGGTTCATTGGGATATTCATAGACTGCTTTTTTGGCCTGTCCCAGCGCATTTGGTACTGCCCTACTTTTTTTGGCACTTGCAAGATAAATCACAATGTGCGCGAGGATGAGCTGGGATTCTGGCATGCCGATTTTCTGGACTGCCTCAAAGCATTCGTTGGCTTGGATGAGGGCTCCCCGATCTGCAAGACCTATGTCTTCTGATGCAAAAATAATCATGCGTCTTGCAATAAATTTGGGATCTTCACCATTCTCAAGCATTCTTAGTAGATAATACAAAGAAGCATCCACATCAGATCCGCGCATGGATTTGATAAATGCTGAGATAATATTAAAGTGCTCATCTGCCTTCTTATCATAGAGGCCTGCGGATTTTGTTTGGAAAATTTCCTGCACTATTTCTGGTGTTATATTTTTATCTTTGTATCCATTTATTGCTAGCTCAAGTGCATTTAGCAGTATGCGTGCATCACCGCCAGAAAGACGGATTAATAATTTTCTCGCCTTATCTGGTAAAGTCTTTTTTGAAGACCCCAATCCCCTCTTTTTATCTGTGAGTGCTCTATCAATTATTTTTTCAAGATCTTTGGATTCCAAGCTTTTTAAAACAAAAACGCGGGAACGGGATAGTAAAGCGCTTATTATTTCAAAAGACGGATTCTCAGTTGTCGCGCCAATGAGGGTGATAAGTCCTGACTCAACGTATGGGAGAAGTGCGTCTTGTTGAGTTTTATTCCAGCGATGAATCTCATCAATAAAAAGAATTGTTTTGTGTTCGGACTTTTGAGCTTTGCCCACTATATCCTTCAAATCAGCTTTGCCTGTTTCAACTGCTGAGAGGTGAAAAAAATCGGCATTTACCGACTTTGCGATGATGTGTGCCAGAGTGGTTTTGCCTGACCCTGGTGGTCCCCAAAAAATCATGGAGGAGATGTTGCCTGTCTCAATCATACGGCAAAGGATTTTGTCTTTTCCTACTAGATCATCCTGCCCGATGAATTCGTCAAAATTTTGAGGCCTCATTCTGTATGCGAGGTTCATAGTAAGAAGTATTGTAGCATAATAGCAATAAGCAGTTAGGAGTTAGAGGTTAGGGAAAGTAGGGTGTTTTCAATTGCAAAGCGTGGATTTACATTTGTGGTTTTGAGAAGTGTATGGAGAGACTGCATTGCACCAAGGGCTTCACGCGTACTGCGAGTACCACCTGCTTCATTTATCATTTGTCCGTGGAGAATGCGGATGAGTTGTTCAATCCAGACGATTGCTTTATCTTTGTCTTTGGCTAGTATTTCTGCTTTCTTGAGTCTATCCCCTATCTTCATTGATGGGAGAGCTTTTATAAATTCTTCAAGCGTTTCTCTCCCCTCTCCCGATAAATGGGTTGTAGATTTTTCGAGTTTAATTATCTGACAACGGGAGAGTATGGTTGGTAGAAGTTTTTCAGTTGTTCCCGTGCCTAGCATGATGTAGGTATTGGTTGGTGGTTCCTCAAGGACTTTGAGAAGTGAGTTTTGCGCTTCAGTTGTGAGAAGGTCTGCGTCTTCTATGATTACGGCTTTTTCTTTGGAGTTTACTGGTTTGAGAAATATTTTCTTCTGTATTTTTTTGACATCATCAATACCTATGCTTTGTAGATTTTTGGAATCTTCTTCCTTTTGGATAAAAGTTATATCAAATCTGTCGATATTTTTTTTCTCAAAAAAATCCTTTGCGAATTCTTCCCTCTTTTTCTTATCAACTGATACAACAACAAAACTTGTCATAAGGCTATTATAGCAGTATAATATCCCTATATGGATAGTAAAGAAACAATAAGAAGGAGCAGGATAGTTTCTATAGAGCAAGAGCAAAGAGAAAGTAATGGATATACCAGGGACCTAGAATAAGAAAGACTCCAGATTCAAGCTGGATAGGAGACGCAAGGTGTAAAGATACAGATCCTAAAATATTTGAACGTGAAAAAACTAGAGGAAAGGATGGATTAGTAGTTGTTGAATTTCCTGATAATGGGAGATCGGCAAAACGCATTTGTGCAAAATGTCCAGTTGTCGATAGCTGCTTGCAATATGCAATTCAAACAAGAGATGAGTTAACTATTAGAGGTGGCTTAACGCCTGATGAAAGAAAACGTTATCGGGGTTTGCATTCAGATCCTGCAAAGGCGAGTTATCTAATATCTGCGAGGAAAGTTTAATGATGTAATTTTTAGCTTTACCAATTGACTTGACCGCCTCTATTTCATACTATAATAGTAATGCCCGATATACAATCTACACCTTCAGTTCAGTTGACTGATCCAAAGTCAATTATAGATATACTCTTATCAGAGAATTTACTGACAAAAGAACAATATGATGCTGTTTCTGTAAAGGCTGCATCCGATGGAAGATCCCCTACTGAAGTTTTGAAAGAAATGGGCTTGGTTTCTGAAGATCAGATCGGCAAAGCGCTGGCACAGCTTGTGGGAGTGCCCTATGTTGATTTGAGCAATGTTTCATTTTCTCCGCAGGCAATTGGATTTTTAACACGTCCAGTTGTTGAAAGATTTTCCCTCATTCCTTTTCATTATGACGAAAAAGAGGGTACGTTGTCCGTTGCGATGGCAGATCCTCTTAATCTTGATGCGGTGACTTTTATAGGTCAAAAAACAGGACTTAGTATAAAATCTTTTGCTGCAAGTCCATCTGATATCAAAAAAGCCATTGATCTGCAATATCAACATGGGTTGGCTGGTGATGTTGGCGAGGCAATAAAAGAAACAGAGGAGTTTAGAAAAGAAAGAACAGTTGATAGTTCTGAAATAGGACAAATAATTCACGAAGCTCCGATTGCCAAGATTGTTTCAACGATTCTCGAATATGCTGTAAATTCAAGAGCGTCTGATGTGCACATTGAGCCACAGGAGGATCGCGTGAGAGTGCGCTATAGAATTGACGGAATTTTATATGACAAGCTCAGTCTGCCAATCAGTGTGCAGGAGTCGCTTACATCGCGTATAAAAATCTTAGCCCAAATGAAAATTGATGAGCACAGGATTCCTCAGGATGGCAGGTTGAATTTCAAAGTAAAGGATCAAGAAGTTGACTTGCGTGTTTCAACTGTACCTACTGTCAAGGGTGAGAGTATTGCCATGAGGCTTTTGAGAAAAAGTGGCGGAATACCCACTCTTCAAGAGTTGGGTCTGGGTGGATCAGCGCTCAAATCTCTGGAAACAGCAGCACTTCGTGCGCATGGGATAATACTTGTTTGTGGGCCAACTGGTTCAGGAAAAACAACAACACTTTATGCACTTCTTTCGCGTCTAAATACGACCAGGGTTAACATCGCTTCTCTGGAGGATCCTGTAGAGTATGAGATTCCTGGAGTTAATCAGGTTCAGATCAATCCAGCAGTTGGTTTGACTTTTGCATCGGGCTTGAGATCTTTTTTGCGACAGGATCCAAATATAATACTTGTTGGAGAGGTAAGAGATGGTGAAACAACTGATCTAGCTATTCAGGCAGCATTAACTGGACATCTTGTTTTCTCAACACTTCATACATCTGATGCAGCAGGCGCACTTCCTCGCCTCATGGACCTGGGAGCAGAGACTTTTTTGCTTTCATCAACAGTAAATGCGATTGTTGCGCAACGAATTGTCAGGAAGATCTGTCAGACCTGCAAGACGAGCTTTTCTCCACCACAGCAATTGTTGGAAGAGATAAAACTTGTTTTAGGTAGTTTTTTTCCAAAAGACAAAGAAATTATCCTTTACAAAGGTCAAGGCTGTGAGAAGTGCGCAAGGCTCGGCTATTTGGGAAGAATAGGTATATTTGAAGTCATGAACGTTGATGATAAGATTACTCGTCTTATTCTTGATAATGCAGGTAGTAGTGAGATTCAAAAGTTGGCCGTTCAGAATGGTATGATCACCATGAAGCAGGATGGTTACCTAAAAGCTTTAAGAGGTGAAACCACAATAGAGGAAGTGCTTCGGGTTGCACAAGAGTGATTGTAGTATGAATATACAGGAATTATTAGGATTGACACTTAAAAATAATGCTTCAGATCTTCATCTGCTGGTTGGTATGCCTCCGACAATGAGGATAGATGGGGCGTTGAGGTATCTGACAACTTATAAAATAATTACAGAGGAAGATGCGTCTGAAATGATCTTTGCTCTTCTTTCTCCTGAACAAAAAGAACTTCTTATTACCAATAAAGAGTTAGACTTCTCATTTCCATATAAAGGTTCATCTGGACAGGAGGTCTGTAGGTTTCGTGTAAATGCATATTTTCAAAGGGGATATATCTCTGCAGTTCTTCGCCTCTTATCCCCTGGCGTAAAGAGCATGGAAGAGTTAAATTTGCCTTCAATCTGTCATCAGTTTTCCAAGCTTAGGCAGGGATTTGTTCTGATGACAGGGCCTACTGGTCATGGTAAATCAACTACACTCGCCTCGATATTAAATGAAGTAAATAATGAACGGGCATGTCACATACTCACGATTGAGGATCCCATTGAATTCGTTTACCCCAAGGGTAATAGTATTATTTCTCAGCGTGAAATGGGTATGGATACTCATTCTTGGTCAATGGCGCTTAGATCATCTCTACGTGAGGATCCAGATGTGGTCCTGGTTGGTGAGATGAGGGATACTGAGACAATGCAGGCTGCGATTACTCTGGCTGAGACTGGGCATCTTGTTTTTTCAACGCTTCATACCAATTCTGCATCCCAAACTATAGATAGAATAGTTGATGCATTTCCAGCAGATCAACGGTCCCAGATAAGGATTCAGCTGGCAGCTACATTGAGAGGGATAATTTCCCAAAGGCTTCTTCCTAAAATTGGCGGTGGAAGAATTCCTGCAGTTGAAGTCTTACTTGGAACACCAGCAGTGGCAAGTAATATTCGGGATGGAAAATCGCACTTGATAGATTCTATTATTCAGACCTCAAAAGAAATAGGTATGATTACACTTGATGAATCTCTTGCTCAGTTGGTTCGTGAAGGGCTCATAACCATGGATGATGCGAAAGCGTATTCTGAGAGGGAGGCCGATCTTCAAAGGATGGTGGGATAAGAATAAGGGTAGGGAATATTGATTAATTTCTTTATTATATATAGTATATGAAACTTTATTATAGGGCTGTTACACAAGATGGGAAGCAAATGAAGGGCATGATTGATGCACGCGATCAGCACGAGGCTGCATCTTATTTGAGGCAGCACAAACTGTTTCCAATAAAAATAAATCAGGTTACAAATACGGGTTGGAAAAGGTTCTTTCCTTTTTTGAATAAAGTTTCTACATCAGAGAAAGTTTTTTTTACAAGACAAATTTCTTCAATGTTGGCATCAGGACTCACTCTTATGCAGTCTCTAGAGATTGTTAAAAAACAAAGTCAAAGCACCTCAATGACAGAGATGATTGAGAGGATAATTGCTGATGTTCAGAACGGCAAGAGCTTTTCTCAGGCACTTGAGAAGCAGCAAAATACATTTTCGCCTATTTATATAGGTTTGGTCAAGACTGCAGAATCTTCTGGTCTCATGGATAAAACAATGTCAAGATTGGCAGATAATCTTGAAAAACAGCAGGAATTATCAAGATCAATCAAAAACGCGCTAATGTATCCCATAATTGTTGTGGTAATGATGGTGCTTGTTGTTATAGTGATGATGGTTTTTGTAATACCACAGCTGACAGGATTATATGATAACCTTGCTCTTTCTCTACCTTTGACTACGAGGATTGTGATAGGCTCCTCTAATTTTTTTGCTAAATATTGGCTTTTTGGAATTCTTACTTCGGTTATTGGCTATTACTATTTTAAACAATGGTACAAGGGTGAGTCTGGTAGGAAAATAGTGGATGGTTATGTCTTGAAATTGCCGGTATTTGGTAAGCTAATATCCCAAGTCATAATGGTTGAACTAACTAGGACTTTGGGTTTGTTGGTTGGTGCTGGTTCTTTGGTTGTTGAGTCTTTAATGCGTAGCTCAGAAGTAACCGATAACTATATTTATAGTCAAGCAGTGGTTTTGGTTGCAAGGCGTGTTGAGAAAGGAATCACCATGGGAGATGCTATGGAGGCAAGTGAGATTTTTCCTCCTCTTGTCATTGAAATGGTGAAAATTGGTGAACAAACAGGAAAGCTTGATGAATCGCTCCTGAAGGCATCTGAGTATTATGAGCGCGAGGTAGATCAGACAGTAAAGACTTTAAGCACGCTTCTGGAGCCGATAATTATGGTTATTTTGGCTTTGGGAGTTGGTTTTCTTATTTTTTCCATCATCACACCTATCTACAATCTGATTACCTCAATTAAGTAGTTTGTGTAGATAAAACTTGTTTTATGTTTTCAGCTACCTGACCTGGCGTCATATTTACTTTTACTAAATTCATTGTTACCATTTTTTTGTCTATGTCTTTTAAGAGCGGATCGTTTTCCAGGTTGGATAGAAGAATGATTGGGCCGATTGGATTGCTTGGTGGATCTTCAGACAGTTTTTTTAAAACGCCTATACCATCAGTACCAGGCATGATTACATCTAGAAGTATCAGGTTATAGCGATTGGTATATAGTTTCGATAGCGCCTCATTGCCATCAGATGCAGTATCAACCTCATACCCCTCACCTATCAGAGTATCGCGGTAAATCTCGCGTATAAAAAGATCATCATCAACTACTAAAATTTTCTTGCTCATAGATTGAGGATAACAGCAGTATTGGCTAGAGTCAATGGAGGAGCGTTTAGTTTTTTATTTCTCAAGCATTTTTACTGCTTCCTTTGCGCACTCAGCATCTTTTTTTACATCCATTGAGCCACCTACTCCAACTCCGCCCACTACTTTGCCGTTCATTTTTACTGGTGCTCCGCCTGCTATTGCTGTGAGTTCTCCCCCAAATAAAGTGTTAAATCCGAAATAAGGTTTACCCTCCCCTGCATACGGCGCAAGTTCTTCTGTGGACGAGCCCAAGTTAGCAGATGTGTAGGCCTTTTCTAGCGCAAATTTGGGGCTGATATTTAGTGCTCCGTCCATTCTTGAAGCAGCTATTAACACCCCATGATCGTCGACTATAACAGTGGTTACTAAAACACCTATGTCTTGGGCCATTTTTTCAGAGGCTTCTAGTGCTTGTTTTGCTTTTTTTAAAGAAATCATTTTGTTCCTGGTATTATTATAGAGTATAGTTAATATTTTTATTTGTCAAGATATGCCTTTAATAATTTGAAATCCTTGCCTGGTTGAACCTCGAGACATCTGCCGTTGTTCCACTTGAGAATCTCTTTTATCTTCCATGATGTCTTTTCGCTCGCAACAAAAGTGCGATATGAGAATGGTTTTGAGAACCAGCTGATGTTAAAGTTTAATTTATCTGAATCTTTTTTATCGTTTTCTGCGAAATCTTGAAGTATCAAAATACCGTCGTGTTTTAGCATGTGACGTGCTATTGTTATTATCTTTTTTTGATCTTCAGGCATTTGATAACAAACAGTGCTTATGCAGATGGTGTCGTAATAGTGTTTTTTATAGAACAGTTTTTTTTTCGGGAGTTCTAGTATGTCTGATTGTAGGAATTTAATTTTTTTCACCTTCTTTAGTTTTTGCTCCATTTTTATAACATGCTTAAGCATCCCTAGTTCATTTGGGTAGAATGAGCATGTGTATCTCCATTTTTTTGAGGCAGGAAGATATGGGTTTTCTTTATCAACAGCAAGACCATGTTTGATATTTATTTTTTCTCTCAGAAGTTTTGTTAACTGTGAATCATCTGAATTATCGATGATTTTTTTGAATTTCATTCCAGATACAATGCCTGGCAGGCCATAGTTTCCTCCGCACCCAAAATCTGCAACGTTGAGTGATTTTTCGTTTAACAATGAAGAGAGTATTATTTTTATTCCAGCATATCTTTGGTATATGGTTGTTGTTGTGTCTTTTTCTATGAGTACATTTTCAATATCATTTTTCTTGGTTTCTATGATAAGTTTTATTTCTTTTTCCCATAACTTTGGATTAATAAATTTTTTTGGATAATCCTTGTCTTTTGTCGGGAAAAGCTTTTCGAACTGAATCGTCCTAAAAAATAAATTTGCAAGATGTTTGTGGTTTATGTCCCTTTTTTTAAGTACTCTATATAAGACAGAAAAGATTGTTGGATCGGTTTTTAAAAGGTTTAGCGATGCCGAATAAAATGCCCTCATGTATTGATCATTTCCGTGCTCTGCTCTGGAAAGATCTGAAAATTCTTTTATCAAGTTTTTATATATTTTTTTTTCTTCAGGAGAAAAATGTTGTTGGTAGTTATCTCGTATTTTTTTGTTAGATATTTCTATTTTCTTGAGGTGATTGAGCATATAGACAAAGATCAGTGTTCATTTCATTTATTTTTATGTATAATCATTATAGGAATTGCGTTTAGCGTTAGTCAAGCACATGAATAAAGAACACGGTAAGAGTCATCATTTTGAAACTTGTTCAATTTACGAAACAGAATCCCTCCAGAAGGCAGCAGCATTAGTCGCTGAGGGAAAGCCTGTAGGTTTATACAACAGGGGGGTTTGTGCGATAATAGGAAATGGTGCGGATCCTAGCTTTTCAGAGGCAGTAAAAGAAGTGAAGGGAGAAAAAAGGGGCAACAGACCTCTTGCTGCAATGCTTCCTACAAGAAAATTCGTAGAACTTCTTGACCCAGAAAAAATCTCAGACAAGTTGCACGAAGTGTTTCTCGATGCAGATGAGCTGGCTAAGCGAACCAGTTCATTGTGCTTTATCCGTGGGCCAGTAACAGAAGAGGCTGCGCTGCTTTTGCCTGCTAGTATGGTTTTTAGGTTGGATGATGGTACGCCTGTTGTGCAAAATTGGGATCCAGAGGGAAATAATCCAGCGCATCTTTTAGTTGGTAGTATTATGGACAAGGGAGTTGCTTATCCTGCTGTTACTTCACTGAATGCAAGCGGTACTCCAGAGATAGTTGATCAGATAGAGGGTGAAAAATTTTCTAGAGAACATGGGATTTCCCTCTTTCTTTCTGATCCAAAAGACAAGAAGAGAACCAAAGGTTCGTATTCAATTATTGGGATCAGTAATTCAGGTGTGCATTTAGTGCGTGATGGTAATGTCCCCGTTTCGTGGCTCAGAAAGATTTTGGGAATAGACATAGAGGATGGAGACGCAACACCTTCAAAGTTTGATCCACCTGAAATCCCCAATAATTTTTTTGATAGTTCGAAGCCATTATATGATACGAGGGTTGCTGTTATTAGATATCTTCATGAAGAATAAAACAAATAACAATTCAGCAGACATCTTCAGTCCTCAGGTTCTTGATTCATTATGGAAGCTTCAAAAATTTATATTGGATACGCCGGATTTTGAAGGAGTTGTTCAGAGAACTGTAAATAGCATATTGGTAGAGCTCGGGTATCTTCAGCTCGGTTATCGCATATTAGTTTTGACATTGATCGACGAGAAAACGCAGACGCTCAAGCGCATAGCGCTTTCTCAAACCCCAGAGGCGGAAAGAGCGTTAAAGGCGTCTCCTGTGCCTTTTGAGAAGATAGAAATACCTCTTAGTGCAGATGATAATTTGCTGGTACGGGCTATGAAAGAAAAAAGGCCGTTTGTTACATATTCTTGGCCAGATATATTTGTTCCTGTTTTAACTGCAGATCAGGCGATTAGCAATCAGCAAGCAGCAGGGATAAAAACAAGCATGCTTTATCCGTTAGTGGTTAAAGGCCAGGCACTTGGAGTAATGATCTTTAGTATGGTGAAGGATGAGCATCAGGTTACAGAAGGGGAAAAAATATTAATTGAAAAATTTACTGACATTGTTGGAATTGCAGTGCAGAATGCACAGCTTTACACTACCGTTAAAGACAATGCAGAAAGACTCAGACAGGCAAATGAAAAGCTGAAAGCTCTGGATAAGCTCAAGGATGAATTTGTATCGCTTGCCTCGCATGAGCTCAGAACACCCATGACAGCAGTCAGGTCGTATCTGTGGATGGTTTTGGATGAAAAAAGTGGAGAACTCAATGATAAGCAGAGGCTATATTTGCAGCGTGCATTTGACTCTGTTGATCGTCTGACCAAGCTGGTCAATGACATGTTGAATATTTCCAGAATTGAATCTGGCAGGATAACCCTAAATATGCAAAGTGTCAATGTACAGCAGTTGGTACAAGACGTTATTGACGAAGTGACGCCCAGGGCTGTTGAGCTTGGTGTGAGTATTGTCATGGACTCTCCACCTTCCTCTGATTTATCTGTTAATGCTGATCAGGACAAGATAAAAGAGGTTATCATAAACCTTGTGGGTAATTCGCTTAAATTTACTTCAAAAGAAGGAAAAATTATTTTAGCTTTCGAGCAGAAAGAAGACATGATTCAAATAAGTGTCAAAGATACGGGCATAGGTCTGTTGCCTAAAAATATATCAAAATTATTTCAAAAGTTCGGATTGATCCAGGATTCGTATAGTGTTAATAAGTCTGCATCAGGAACTGGTCTTGGTTTGTATATCTGTAAGTCAATAATAGAGCTTCACGGAGGAAAGATATGGGCTGAGTCCGAAGGTTTGGGTAAGGGATCAAAGTTTACTTTTTCACTAAAAGCTTCTTGATTTTTTGCATCTTGACATGTTGATAAATAAATGCTCTACTAATGATAGGCATGAATAAGTTAGACAAAAATATAAAAGGTTTCACGCTTATAGAGCTCCTCATAGCAGTTGCAATAATAGGAGTCCTCGCAGTAGGTCTATTGGCTATTATTAATCCTGCAGAACAGTTGGCAAGGGGACGTGATGGAGGTCGTAAGTCAGCAATAGCACAGCTTGGTCGTGCGGTTCTGTCATATTATACAACTCAGGGTTCAGTTTATCCACCTCCGGGAGAAATGTGGATGGATTCACTTCAGACAGCATCGGAGATCAAGACCCCCCCAACTAATCCTAGCTCAGCAGGATACACAATAGGATGTAACACTGCAAGCGCAGCACATAATGGATATTGTTATCTTACCAATAGTACTGATTCTGTAGTTTTTGCCCGAGCTGAATCAAATGCTGAAATTACCAAGGCTAATTGCGGAACTGGTACGGCCTGGATTATATGGTCATCCCAGTTGGGAAAGACAGGTCTTACCTGTACCTCAGCAGCTACAACCGATCCTGCGATTACAGGATTAACCATTAATTAGATGTGGTTCTGTAAGTCGTTTCAATATTATGTTGCGTTTTACTCATAAATTATCACACAAAAAATCCCTCAAAAAGGGCTTTACCCTCATAGAGCTCCTCATAGCAGTTGCCATCATCGGAGTCCTCGCTGTGGGTCTATTGGCTATTATTAATCCTCCGGAGCAATTGGCAAGAGGGCGCGACGGCACGAGAAAATCCGTAATTGCACAGTTGGGTAGGGCTATTAATTCATATTATGCTATTAATAGCGCATATCCGGATCAGACAACCGGTTGGATTACCGTTCTTCAAATTGCTTCCGAAACTAAAGCCCTGCCATTTAATCCGACGGCTGAAGGATATAGCACTGAATGTTACACAGGCGCAGCAGAGAATGGATATTGTTATAAAAAGAGCGGAACCAATACGATTGTTTATGCGCGCGTAGAATCCAATGCTGATAAACAAAAGGCGGGGTGCAGTGTTGGCCAGATTGCTTGGATTGTATGGTCATCAGAAGGAGGCAAAACCGGATTTACCTGTACAGCAAATGCTACAACTGACCCAGCGATTACTGGGTTGACGATTAACTGACACTTTATTTTTTCTTCAGTTACCTTCATAATTGAATTATATGGGTATATTATTTATTATTGTATTGGTTTTTCTCATTGGCCTCGTTTTGGGTAGTTTTTTAAATGTAGTAGTCGATAGATCTGTAGAGGGAAAATCGTTTGTGTCAGGCAGGTCAAAATGTGCATATTGCCATAGAGAACTATCACCAATTGAGCTTTTGCCACTTGTTTCTTATGTGATGCAGGGTGGTAAATGTAAGCATTGTTCAAAAAAATTGAGTATATATTATCCAGTGGTCGAATTGACTACAGGAATACTATTTGTCATAGCTATGTATGATATTATCGGCAATACTCCCCTATCTCCTCCAACATATGGGATTCTAGATGCGACTTACGGTATGTATATTTTTGCAGTGATTTCTGTGTTAATAATTATTTTTTTTACTGATTTAAAATATGGGTTAATACCCTTTTACACGACCCTATTAGCGATTTTGGTAGTTTTTTTAAAAAACATTTTTTTTCCATTATATGATGATTTGAGTTTAATTAATTATTTTTTCTCCGCCTTTTTTTCACTCATTTTTTTCCTGATTTTATTTCTTGCCACCAAGGGTCGCGGCATGGGATTTGGTGATGTGGTTTATGTTTTTTTGATGGGATTATTACTTGGATTTCCGAAGATAGTGCTAGGGATGTATATCGCATTCTTGTCAGGTACAGTTGTAGCACTTTTCTTGGTTTTTTTAAAAAAGAAAAAGATGAAAGGAGGAACTATACCATTTGGTCCTTTTCTTGTGGCTGGAACTGTGATTAGTTTTTTTTGGGGCAATATGATTATAGATGGAATCATGAAGTATTTAGTGATGATTTAATCTCAAGGGTTGCAAGTTTCAGTTCAAGAAGCCATAATTAAAATAGGTATGATAAACGCAAAAATAAGCAAAGGGTTTACGTTTATTGAACTGCTTTTAACCATTGCTTTTTTAGCTGTTTTAGCAGTTGGGATACTGACGCTTATAAATCCTGTAGAACAGATAAGTAAGGCAAATGATTCTAGAAGAAAGTCTGATTTGGAAATAATAAAGACAGCTGTTGATACTTATTATAACGATTTCGGTTCATATCCTACTTCAAATGCTTCCTATGAGATTTCTGGAGTAGCCTGGGGTGCTTCATGGCAGCCCTACCTAAGCCAGGTACCCAAAGACAAAAATGGGAGAACTTTTGTTTACTATTCTCCCCCCGCATCTAACGGTCAAACTTATTATCTTTATACCTCTCTGGAGAGAGGAGGAAAAGATATTAATGCTTGTAATCCCGACGGTTCAGCTTGCTTGAATGTTCCAATGGGAGTTGTTTGTGGAGGTAATGCCTCTATGATATGTAATTATGGGGTGTCTAGCCCCAATGTGACACCATGAGAAAGATTAAAAATATAAGTAAATTTAAAAAAGGTTTTACGCTCATAGAGCTTCTTCTTGTGATGGTAATTATAGGAATCATGGCTACTGCAGGGGTTGTAAACTACATTGCTGTAAGAGAGCGTGCTAGGGATGCAGAGAGAAAGGCTGATTTAGTTCAGCTTCGTTCAGCAGTGGAACTGTACAAGGCTGATCAGGGATCGTACCCAACATCTCTTTCAACTTGTGGTTCTTCGCTTCAAAATTCAGGAATTGTGTATATGCAATCAGTTCCATGTGATCCTTCAACCTTATCAGACTATGATTATATTCCCGGTGGGACCCCGCCCTCAAGCTATTATCTAGTTGCTTGTCTAGAAAACACAAATGATGCTCAAAAAGATGTACCCATTAATCCATATGGAACATCTTGTTCTGTTGCATCTTATTCAGTAACAAATCCATAATCAGCTTATTCATGTTGAATTACAATCCCAAAATTTTAAATAAAAAAAAATTAATTTCAATGAGAGGTTTTACGCTTATTGAGCTGGTTGTAGTTTTTTCTATTTCTGCAATTATCTCAACCGTTAGT
Organism: Candidatus Levyibacteriota bacterium; assembly: GCA_029260965.1. Classification (GTDB taxonomy): domain Bacteria; phylum Patescibacteriota; class Microgenomatia; order Levybacterales; family UBA12049; genus JAJDCH01. The sequence continues at coordinate 147,871 of JAJDCG010000002.1, forward strand.
CTTGCAGCATTTAGTTCGTATAGCAGCTCTCAAGTGTATCGTACAGCAGTATCTGATTTTGTTAGCATGCTCAATAGTGCTAGGTCAAAATCAGTTTCACAAGTAAAACCTGAGCAGTGTAGTGGAAGTTCGCTGGATGGTTATCAGGTCTCTATAGATGAGGTTTCTTCAAATTACCAGTTGAATGTAATTTGCGGTGGCTCCATAAGTCTGCCTGTAATTGAGTCGAGAACTCTTCCTGAGGGTGTTATGTTTGGTTCAGGTTCAGTCTCAAGTATTAGGTTTGAGGTTTCTAGTGGAGCTGTTAATTCTGAATCTATACTGACAGTTGAAGGATTTGGGAAGGCCAATACTGTAACTGTAGATACAACTGGTTTTGTTAATATTGATTAATATGAAAGGAAGTACTTTAATTGAGGCTGTTATTTCTCTTGGAATAATAACAATTATTGTAACAGGAGTTACTGTTGTTGTTACAACCGCTTTGAGCAATAGTCAGCATAGTGTAAATCAAAATTCAGCTACGGAATTTGCTCAAGAAGGGTTAGAGATTGTCAGGAGTATTAGAAATAGCAATTACAATCAATTTAAGAATTTTGATGGTACGTATTGTTTGGATAAGGGAGATATCATGCTTGGTTCTCCTGTTTCTTCATGCAGCACACCAAATGTCGATAATTTTATTCGTTCTGTAGTTATCCAGCAGTCGCCTGGCTGCGCAGCTGATATAGCAAGTGTGACTGTGACGACTTCATGGTCCAGTTCAAAATGTCCATCTGAGAGTTTTTGTCACAAGAGTGAGCTTTCAACCTGCATGCTAACAGAGAATCCAGTTGGCGGATTATAGTTTTAACAAATTATTTATGGTTAGAAAATATTTAAATTCGAAGTGTTTAGAAAAGGGATTTACCCTGATTGAGGTTTTGACGGTAAGTGGAATAATTATAACACTGTCAGCAATTGTTTTGTCCATTTTATTTGCCTCATTCAGGGCAACAAGCAAGTCGGAAAGTCTCATATCTCTGAGGTATGGAGGGAATGCGGTTCTAGCTCAGATTAGTAAGAAAATTAGATATGCAAAGAGTCTCGAGGATCCTGCTTCCTGTGTTGTCCCTGTCACAACAGATTCGATTACCATAATTGCTGATGATGATCGAAGTATTATATATTCATGCCTGGATTCTCCATCAACCATTGCTTCAAATAGTGTGAACCTTGTTGACCCGAGAGTTTTTAGTATTAGTGAATGCTCATTTACATGTTCACAGCCTAGTGTTGATTCATCTCCGACAATAAAGATTAACTTTCTACTTTCTGAAAATATTTCTACTAGTTCGGCTGGTGAAGCTGAATCATTACCTTTTCAGACATCGATAACATTTAGGAATTTTTTACGATAACCTTGATCTTATTGACAGATCACTTTCGTGCCTGATAAGCTTAAAATGCATGTTGATAAAAAAATATAAAAAAACAGGAATTAGTCTTATCGATAGTTTTTATAAAGGTCAGACATTACTTGTGGTTGTTTTGATTATGGTTATATCTCTTACTGTTGGGCTCTCTGTTGTTTCAAGAAGTATTACTGATATCAGAACAGCCTCTGATGATGAAAATTCACAGAGAGCGTTTACTGCTGCCGAGGCAGGTATTGAGCAGGCGCTTCAGGATGGTGAATCTTTGATATCGGGTAGTTTTTCGGGTAATAATGCTGTTTACGAAACAACTGTTGAGACCTTGGGTGATTCAGGCGAATTTTTATTGAATAATGGAAGTAGTATCTTGAAAGATCAGCCAGCAGACATTTGGTTGTCAACTTACTCAGAAGATGATAACTTGAATTATTCTAATCCATGGAGCGGAAATTTAACAATTAGTTGGGGATCAGATGATGATTTGTGTGATCCTGAGGAGTTAATAAATACCGAAGCTGCACTAGAAATAGTGTTAATTAGGGGTTCCAAGGCTTCTCCGCAATCTTCGCATTTTCTTTTTGATCCTTGCGATTCGCGTCGAACAGGAGTTTCAGGTAATAATTTTTCATCCCCTACTGTTGGTTCGTTTAGTGTGGCAGGTGACACATTTTCCAATCAAGTAACAATTCCGATTAACTCAGGTTTGCTTGCAAGGCTAATACCGCTTTATGCTTCTGCAAAAATTGGCATTTCTGGAAATAGCACTCTTCCTCCCCAGGGAGTAGTGATTACGTCGATAGGCAGATCAGGATCTTCAGAAAGAAAAGTCGTAAGTTTTCGTTCTAATCCAGGGTTGCCTGTAGAGTTATTTCCTTATATATTATTCGTTCCTAAATAATGAAAAGTAATTCTTTTGGTTTAGACATAGGTACAAGTACTTTTAAAGCTGTTGTGCTTGAAAAAACGGGCGACGGCATTAAGCTGGTAAGTGCTGCATCTTCTGCAACACCAAAACCAGGCATACAGTCAGAATCTCCCTTTGATCATCAGGATATGGCAAAAGTGATATTGAAAGTTTTGGAAGCAGCAAAGATATCTGAAGAAAATGTGAGCATAGCACTTCCAGAGAATCATGTTTTTACAAAAATAATAGAAATACCTGCAATTTCTGACAAAGAGCTTGAAACTGCAATTTATTGGGAGGCAGAACAGTATATTCCAGCATCTCTTGATACAGTTGCGCTAGCTTATACTGTTATCAGAAGGCCAAAAGATGGTTCAAAACAGGACAGGATGCAGGTTTTGCTCGTTGCAGCTCCACATCAGTTGATTCAGAGATATCAGAGTGTTTTAGACTATATTGGCATAAAGATTTCATCTGTCGAGACAGAGTCATTGTCTGTTGTTAGAGCTTTGATAAGAGACAATACTTCACCTACTTCTTTTGTTATTAATATTGGTTCAATGAACACAACTATTTCCATTGTTCAGGCGGGTGATATGATCTTTAATTACTATGTTCCATTGGGTGGGGTTGCTTTGACGCGGGCAATATCATCAGGATTTGGATTTTCTATTGAGAAAGCAGAAGAATATAAAAAGACATATGGTTTGTCAGACAAGAATTTTGGAGGGAAGGTTACTTCTGCGATTGAGCCTGTTCTTGCCTCGATCATTAGTGAAATTAAAAAAGCTCGGACATTTTATAATGAAAAATACCAGAATGATTCCCCTATTACTCAAATTCTTCTAACAGGTGGCGCATCAAGACTACCAGGAATTGATCTTTATTTTGTAAAAAACATTGACATTGAGACTGTTATTGCAAATCCTTTTAAGACAGCCGGCATTAAGAATGTTCCTGATAATTTAGATTCTGCAGGACCTGAGTATTCAGTTGCAGTAGGGCTTGCTCTGAAAGATTATGAAGAATAATATTAATTTACTAAAAGCTAATGAAACTACAAAAGTATCCAAGCTTACAAGAACTCAAAGAATTTTGAGAATCATTGCTGTTAGCCTCCTGTTTGTTGTTTCTTCAGCATCAATGATTATTTTAGTATTGATTATTCTTTCACCGTTACCCGCGTTAAGGGAGGAAGAGCAAAATGCAAGACTCACTTTGGAAAATGCTCATGCAGATTTAGCCAAGTTGATAGTTGTGAAAGAAAGAGCTGATAGCATTAATAATATTATTCTAAATCGTAAGTATTACGGTCAATCGCTTGAAAAAATTTTTTCTAAAACAGCAGGTGTTTCAGTTGGGTCCATGGATATAAAATCAAAAACAATTTCAATGACTCTTAGTAGTAGTTCCCTTCTTTTGTTGGATAATTTTTTGATAGACATGGTAGAGACAGTTGAGCAAAAGGATGGATTTACCAAGATGAATGTAGTAAGCATAACCACAGCAGAAGGTTCAGCTGAATATGAAATGGAGATAATACTGGAGATGTTATGAGAAAAGTTTTAGGAGTCGGACAGAACAATTGGCGGTTTAGTTTTTATCGCTACAAAGATTCAAATTATTATGTTCCAAGTGTTATTGGTTTAATTTTTTTGATATCGTTTTTTTTGATTTTTTATGTAATTGTTCCCCAATTAAGTAATTGGTTTTCAATAAAGAATGAAGCGATTGCAACAAGAAAAAGAATAGACATAATAAAAGGAAACATTAATTTTATGAATAATCTTGATAGATCAGTTGTGAATTCACAGTTTGATATAGTCACAAGCGCATTGCCAGCCAGTAGAGAGTTTACCAGCATACTTGATGTAATCTCCGAGGCTGCTTTAAATGCTGGAGTATCAGTAGATGATTATAGTTTTGTGTTGGGTAAGCTTTCAGCAGAGTATAATGATGATATCGGAGAAGATGGAGCTGGTGTGGTAGTCAACAATGACGAGTTGTTGCCCATTACTCTTCAAGTTACAATAGGAGGCGATGCGCAGGGTACAATGCTCTTTCTTCAACAATTAAGTAAAAAAATCCCTTTATCAGGGGTAATAGAAGTAGAGAAAAATTTTACAAATGCAACTCTGGATATAGAATTCTATTATAAACCAATTCCAGATATTGTTTTTGAAGACGATAAGCCAATAGAGCCTGTTTCAGATGAACAAAAGAGATTAATAAGTGAAATTTCAGGCTGGAAACCGATTTTTTCATCAGAAGATTTTGTGACAACCCCTACAGGTTCTTCTTCATCAGCTCCTCTTTTTTAGGATGTCTGGTCGCATTTTTTTAGTTGCAGACAATGCTTTTTGTCTTCTCCATTTTTCAATTTCTTTATGATTTCCAGAAAGTAGAATTTCAGGCACGGATTTATTATTGTAGGTTTGCGGTTTTGTATAGTGGGGATATTCGAGTTGAATTTTTCCATCTATTTCAGAGAAGGATTCCTCTTCGATCGCGCTGTCTGGTAGAACGCCCTTAATCAATCTCGTCACGCTATCTGCTATAAGCATGGCTGGTATCTCGCCTCCGGTTAAAATAAAGTCTCCAATCGATATTTCCTCATCTATGTATTCCTTGACTCTTTCGTCTACACCTTCATAATGCCCACAGATTAGTATAAGATGGTCCAGCTTCGAATGTTCAAGAGCTATTTTCTGGTTATATGTTTTTCCTGTTGCACTTAATAAAACTATTTTTTCTTTATTTTTTATACTCAAAGTATTGTGTCTCACGTTTTGGATAGCAGCATGTAGTACATCAACTTTCATAACCATCCCTACTCCTCCGCCATATTCTGTATCGTCGACCATTTTGTGTTTTCCTGCACCAAAGTTTCTGATGTTGACAATCTCAATTTCAATCAATTTTCTTTCTTGAGCTCTTTTTACGATTGAATGATCAAAAGGACCTGAAAACATTTCAGGAAAAAGAGTTAAAATAGATATTTTCATTATTGCATTTTAGCACAGGTATTAGAAACTCGCCTAATCTGTTTTTGTTTAACAGAGAATATTATAATAAAAAGCAGTAATTAGATTGCTGAAAATTCAAGTATGAGAATTATATGTAGAAATATTTAATGTTATTCTTCAGGTGTTTCGGCGAGGGTGATATTGATGCGTAGATCTTGCTTCATTGCCTTTATCTTCATGATATTTCGTATGCCTCGTATGACCTTACCTTCTTTGCCGATAATTTTTCCCATGTCTTCTTTCGCAACTGAAACAACAAAGTTAAGCATGTCATCAGTTTCTGTTTCTTCTATTTGAACATTGTCTGGACTATCAACTATGGAAGAGATTATGTGGTAAAGAGTGTCTTTCATTATTTTACGATTTGTTGTACAGTGCTACTTGGTTTTGCGCCTTTTGAAACCCAGTAATTGTATTTTTCCATGTCAATTTTTCTATTTTTGAAGTCTTTTGATTTTTCAAACCAGCCTAAAAGATCGACATATCCACCATCTCGTTTCGAACGTTTTTCTTTAACAACAACGCGGAATTTGCGCTCTCCTTTTTTACCTGTTCTAGCTAGTCTTATTACAAGTGACATATATTTAGTTTGTGGCTTATATAGTCTAGTACGTAGCTTATATTTACGTTCTAAGCACTATCTGACCATACGATAGTATACCAAAGTTCGTTCAGCTTCTCAAGCGTCAGGATGTATCAGTTTTTTCCATCTGCGCAAGGGCTTCAGTAGCTGCTTTTTCTTCGGCTACTTGTTTTGATTTTCCTATGCCTGTTCCCAGTTTTTTATTTTCTATAAAAACACCAATTGTAAATTTTCTGGCATGTGCAGGTCCTTCCTCTGAAAGCACCTCATAGATAGGTGAATTTTGTTTTTTGGCTTGAACTTTTTCTTGTAGAAGGCTTTTAGGGTCTTTAAACACCTTTTTTTGTACGTGTTTTGAGATATTTGGGATTAAAACGTCATTTAGGAACTCTTTTACCTTTTCTATTCCTTGATCAATAAAGAGTGCACCAGTGAATGACTCGAAAGTATTAGCAAGAAGCGATTGATTTGTTCGTCCTCCATAGCTTTCTTCTCCTTTTGAAAGAAGAAGTTTTTCGCCAAAGTTTAGTTCCTCTGCTCTCTCAGAAAGGCTTTTTGTATTTACAACCAGCGAGCGTAAATTCGTAAGAATTCCTTCGTCAAAGTTAGGATAGGTATTGTAGAGATGTTCGGATACGACAAATGAAATAATACTATCTCCTAGGAATTCCAGTCTCTCATTTGACTCTAATTTTTCTCTTGACTCATTTAGGTATGACCTATGGGTAAAAGCGTTTTTTAAAAGTTTTGGATTTTTAAATTTAGGTAAGTTTTTCATGTTTGATTATGTGCCCTAATACTCCGTTTACAAAGCTGGGGCTTGTGTCTCCACCGTATTCTTTTGCTAGTTCAATAGCTTCATCTATTATAACGTTTTTGGGCTCTTTTTTCTCTATGAGGAGTTCAAACGCTGCTAGTCGCAATATTGCTAAATCGACTCTGTTGATTTTTTCGAGTGGAAAATCAGGTGCAGCAGTTGTAATTTTTGAATCAATTACAGTTTTATTTTTCAATATTTCCTTGGTTCTGTCTCCAACTGATTGCTGATGGAATTCGAGCCCAAAAAGATCTTTAATTGCTTTTTGCCTTTTTCTGTGGCGAGGGTCGTCAGAGGTTTTCATATAAAATCTTTAGGATTTTTTGTTTTCAACAACTTGTTTTCCCTTATAGTATCCGCAACTTGAGCAAATTGAGTGTGATAGAACTTTTGTTCCGCAATTTTTACAAACCACAGGCTTAGTGGTTGTAAAACTGATTGATGCTCGTCTTTTTCCTTTCCTAGCCCGTGAATGGCGTTTCTTTGGTTCTTGTGGCATTTGACTATTTTACTTCATTTACGCTCAACATGCAAGAGATATATAGATATTAGAGGTCTTGTAAGTCTTGTTCTATTTCTACAAAATCAGTCGGTGTAGTATCTTGGACATCTACAGCCTCCACTTCATCTACTACTGTTGTGGGCGACGGGGTAGATGGCGGATTTGTAGGGCGTATTGTTGGTATTGGCCCTGAGGTGTTTCCTGTTTGGTTTTGGCTAACTAAAAATACAACCAAGCTCATAATTATAATTGTTACAATTACTACAGCAATCAAAATTGGCATCTTGTTATTTTTTGGAGCTTGTGTCCTTGTGTTTTCCGAAGGGGCGATAGTCCCATTTTGGGTAGGATTGGGATCTGTTTTTGTATTTGCTGCTTGATTGGTTTGTTCTTGTTCGATCATGTTATTTTTGGGAAAATTATTCTTTGATTAAATCTCTCAATTTCTGTGCTGCATCTTTAACTTTATTTTTCGCATCTTTTACTATTCCAAACACCTCTTTTAGGTCACTTTTTAGTGCTTGAACAGTTTCAGAAACTGACTCACCGAGATTGTCTGTGTTTGAAATGTCAGGTATATATTCTTTGCTGGCTTGGTTTACTATTGCTGTTTTGGCAGTTTCTATTGAGTCAGTCGCTGTTGCAATTGCAGCCTCTGTTTCAGCAGTGTCTTTTCCTTCATTTTTTGCAGCCTCGGTGTCTTCTGTAATCTTATTCAAAATCTCTTCAAGCCTTGCTGTTGCGTTTGTTAGTTTGTCCGTGTATTTTGTGTTCATAATAGTTAGTCTGTTCCCTATTTTTTCAATTATTGCTGCTTTTTTTTCATCATTTAGATTATTCAGTCTCTCACTAAATTTTTCATTCTCACCAGCAAAGCGTTTTTTTGCTTCCTCTCTTTGGGTTTTGACTTTTTCTCGAAATTCGGCTTGAGCTGCCTGACGCTTATTGATTGCATCTTTTCGTTGTTCTTTTGTAATACTTCCGTCAGGTGTGCTGGCAGATGATGTGGAATCTTGCGCATTTGCAACAGGTGCAAACAATAGGAAAAAACTGAGGATAAAAATAGAAATTTTCATTAGGTATTAGATATAGTTTATGAATTTTTTCTGTCCTTTGTCAAGGCTCTAATCCGGTGAGACTTCTTGAAGAGTTATTTGTTTTGTTTTTTCTAAAAGTTTTGGATAGTTAGATAATTTATCAAATAGTCTATCAGCTTCAGATTTAACAATTTGCAAAAGTTGAGTATCAGAAAAATTTGCAGCTTTTAGTTTTGGTATTCCATGTTGGGTGGTGCCATACATATTACCGGGACCACGTAGACGCAGGTCCAGTTCTGCCAGTTCTGCTCCCGAATAAAGCGTTTCCATTCCTTTGAGCCTTTTTGAGTTTTGTGCAAAATCATTGTCTGTAAATAAAAGACAATATGATTGTTTTTCTCCCCTACCTACTCTTCCGCGTAGTTGATGAAGCTGAGCAAGACCAAATCGTTCTGCGGTCTCAATCATGATAATTGTTGCGTTTTGTATGTCGATTCCTACTTCAACAACAGGAGTTGCAACCAAGATTTCGTATTTGCCTTTTTTAAATTCTTCTAAAATTTTGCTTTTTTCCTTTGCTTTTTGTTTTCCATGCAGGAGTCCAAGCTTTAGTTCGGGATAAACCTCATTTTTTAGCCTTTCAAACTCGATATTTGCGGCTCTGACTGTCTGCATACTTTCTGATTCGTCTATAAAAGGACAAATTATAAATGCCTGTGATTTAGTCTCTTTAATCTGTTTTTTTATCCATTCATATGCTTTTTCTCGCTTTATAGGTGGTACAAGCCATGTTTTTACTATCTGCCTGCCCTTTGGCATCTCAGAGAGATACGAGAGATCTAGATCGCCATACATAGTCAGGGCAACGGTTCTAGGTATGGGGGTTGCTGTCATGGTTAGAAGATGTGGATTTTCTCCTTTTTCTCGTATAACTCCTCTTTGGGCAACTCCGAAGCGCTGCTGCTCATCAATAATTACTAATTTTAGTTTGTCGAATTTTATACTTTCATGAAGTACTGCATGAGTACCAACCAGGATATCAGGCTTAAACATTAAGTCCGAGGCATTGAGTTTTTTTTCTTCTCCTTTCTTACTTGCTCCCTTCCTCTTATTGGATCCTGTTGCGATGCCTACTTTTACCCCAAGAGGTTTTAGAAGATTTGAAATTGTTTTGAAGTGTTGTTCTGCCAGGATCTCAGTTGGTGCCATTAGGACTGACTGGTAGCCATTGAGAAAAGAAACAAACATCGCGATTGCAGATACAACTGTTTTGCCTGATCCGACATCACCCTGAAGAAGCCTATTCATAGGCTTATTTCTAGATAAATCTTTTAAGATTTCCTCAATTGCTTTGTCTTGAGATGCTGTCAGAGTAAAAGGAAGTGAGTTTATAAGTTTTTTTATTTCATTATCAAATTTTTGAATTTCAAAAGGAGTTCCTTTTTTTTGCTTGTTCCATTTATCTCTTCTGACATTTGCTGCAAGTTGCATAAGGAGCAGCTCGTCAAATGCCAAGCGTTTTTTGGCTATTTTCGCATCGGTCAAGTTGGTGGGAAAATGTGTATTCTTTATCGCTTGTTTTATATCTGGAAAATTGTATTTTTTAATTAGATCACCTGGTAGGTATTCTTGAATCTCATCAAGTGTTTCTTTAATAATGTTATGTATCTGCCGACGCAGCCATTTGGACGAAACACCTTTTGTTTCAGGATAAATAGGTATAAGTCTTCCTGTGTGTAGCGGACTTGTCTGATTGTTATAGAGCACTTCGTATTTTGGTGATTTGATGCTTTTTCCTTTTTTTGATAATTCTACTTTGCCGGAAATTGAGACATCAGCACCAATTGGCAAATTCTTAACCAAAAAAGATTGGTTAAACCATGTCAGCTCAAGTTTTCCTGTTTCGTCCTCAATAACTGCTTTCTGGATGTTCTTTAGGCGTGTTGACCTGACGTATTGATTTTTGATATCTGTTATTTTTCCCTGAACTGTGACAACTTCTCCCGGTTGTACATCAGATATTTTTGAGATCAATGAGTAATCATCGTATCTTGTCGGAAAGTGAAAAAGAAAATCTTCAAATTTTATAATTCCTAATTTTTCAAGTCTGCGCGCGTACATTTTGAGTGCGCGGTTTCCGTCTGTGATAGGAGCTTGTAAATTCATACTTCTTTAATGAATTATATCATTTGCCATTTTTCTAGCTTATTGGAGGTAAAGAAGATATGGAAGAGTCGATGCAGCAATGAGTGCGATTGCAACAATAAAGACAACTATTTTCCAAAAAAGACTGTGTTTTTTAAACATATTTTTATAATTTACGATAAAAAATCAACTAATTAATATAAATTATAGATAAGATGAGCTTAGGTATCAAGGATTATTTTTTTAGAATTTTTATAAACTTACGTTTTCCCACTCTTAATATGCCTTCGCTTATTTGAAAATTAATATTTGAAACCTTTTCATTATTGAGAGCTACTCCACCTTGTTCTATTAGTCTTTTTGCTTCAGAATTGCTGGAAGCAAGTTTTGAATTTACCAATATGTCAACAATGTTTGGTCCTCCATTGTTAAAGTTAAAAGTAAAGATTTTAATTTCATCAGGATTTTCGCCTTCTTGTACAGTTTTACCGAAGTTTTTTTCAGATTTGACTGCAGCTTCTTCATCGTTTAGTTGTTTAACTATCTCAAAAGCCATGCGTTTCTTGTATTCAATCGGATTTTTGCCAGATTTAATTTCCTTATCTATTTTTTTAATTTCATCCATCCCTATATCTGTTAAGTATTCAAGACCTCTTACAATTACATCATCTCCTAGTGCCATAATCTCGCCAAACAGCTCATCCGGTTTATCAGTGAGTCCTATCACGTTTCCCTCAGTTTTTCCAATCTTTTTACCCTCACTGTCTGTAAGAAGCGGTGTTGTCATGACGAACTTGTCTTTATTTCTCATAGACTTCATGAGTGAACGGCCTGCAAGCATATTAAACATCTGGTCTGTACCGCCTATTTCCAGATCTACATCCATTGCAACAGAATCATATCCCTGAAGAAGTGGATATAAAAATTCGCGTAGATTTACTGTTTCTCCTCTTTTTATTCTTTCCTGGAAAAGATCACGTTCTGATAACTGTTGAAGTGAAAATTTACCTGCTATTTCTAGAATATCTGTTAATGTAAGGCTATTTAGCCAATCACCATTGTACAAAATTTCAACAGGATTATCTCCTTTGAAATTCACAATTTTGGAAGCCTGCATGACATATTCGCGGGCATTTTCGCGCAGTTCCTCCCGTGTCATAAATTTATCTCGTGCTGTTAGTTTGCCTGATGGATCGCCTGCTTGACCCGTGCCGTCACCGATTAGAAAAATCACATGATGTCCCAAGTATTGCCACTGGCGGAGTTTTCTGAATCCTACCATATGTCCGATGTGAAGTCTTTCTCCCGTTGGGTCAAATCCCTGATAGAGTCTGAGTTTTTTACCTGAGCGGAGAACTTTTTCTAACTCTTCTTGTGATGGGTATATTTTGTCAACTCCTCGCGTCAGGAGTTCTTCAATCTTGTCCATAGTATGAGTATAACATAAACTTTTTTCAAATTTGATATAATGTATGATACTTCTATGAATTACTTATCTAGACGCAGAAGTAGACTTGCTAGAAAAAATGTGTTTTCAGGACGCAAAATAAAGATTCCTGGATTATCTAAAATACTTTCAGGCAATAAGCTTCCCAGATATGCTTTTTATTCACTAATAGCACTTGTTGTTGCGATTCCCCTTGTGTTTTTATGGTTCTCCCGTGATCTTCCCACACCTGGAAAACTGATAACCTCTCAATACAAAGACGCAACACGAATTTATGATCGAGAAGGAGAGCTTCTTTACTCTGTGTTTCAGGATGAGAACAGAACATATGTATCACTTGATAAAATACCTAAAAAACTTCAGGAGGCTACTATTGCTATAGAAGATGAAGATTTTTATGAGAATAGTGGATTTTCTCCCATTGCTTATCTTCGTGTCGCGCGCGACGCGGTGCTAGGTCGTGGTCTTACAGGAGGATCAACAATTAGTCAGCAGCTTGTAAAAAACGTGCTTCTTTCAAGCGAGCGAACGCTCCCACGTAAGATAAAAGAGTTGATCCTTGCGATTCAGGTTAATCAGCGCTACAGTAAAGATGAAATACTTGAGATGTATCTTAACAACATTCCTTATGGTGGAACTGCAATTGGGGCCGAGGCAGCATCTCAGCAATATTTTGGTAAAAAAGCACAGGAATTAGATCTTGCTGAGTCGGCATTCCTGGCTGGCCTTCCTCAATCGCCGACTAGATACGCACCGTTTACAGGAGGGGATGCATACATTGGTAGGACTGAGGCGGTTCTCAAGCAAATGGTTACTAATGATTATATAGTACAAGATGAAGCAGACAAGGCACTAGATAAAATCAAAAAATATAAATTTTCAGACAGAAATGAAGCAATAAAAGCGCCACATTTTGTGATGTACGTTAGAGAGCTTCTTGCGGAAAAATTTGGCGAGGCAGCTGTTACTTCAGGAGGGCTTCAGGTAACAACATCTCTTGATTATAAGATTCAAGACGAAGCTGAAAAAATAGTTAAAGAAGAGGTAGGTAGCTTGAAAGCTGAAAAGGTAGGAAATGGTGCAGCCATGGTGACTGATCCCAAAACGGGTGAGATTCTGGCAATGGTTGGTTCTAAAGATTATTTTGACCGAGAAAATGATGGTAATTTTAATGCAGCAGTGCAAGCAAAAAGACAGCCTGGTTCTTCGATGAAGCCGATTGTCTATGCAGCTGCGCTGGAAAAGGGCTATACAGCATCCACTCTTTTGTTTGATGCGAAAACAGAATTCCCGTTGGGTTCAGGTCAGGAACCATATATACCTGGAAATTACGATGGTAATTTTATAGGACCAGTACAGATGAGATTTGCCTTGGGCAATTCACTTAATATACCAGCTGTAAAGATACTGGCTATGACTGGTATAGATTCTGTGATGAAAAAAGCATACGAGATGGGAATTGAGAATTGGGAACCGACAGCAGAAAACAAAGCAAGAGTGGGTTTGTCTCTGGTTTTGGGAGGACGGGAAATATCACTCCTTGAAGAAATGACAGCATACGGAGTACTTGCCAACAAAGGGATCAAGAAAGAGCCGGTTGGTATATTAAAAGTTACAAATGCAAAAGGTAAAACATTATTCCAACACAAAGATACAGATGGTAAAAAAGTACTTTCAGAAGAAATTGCTTTTATTGTTTCACATATTCTTTTGGACAATAATGCTAGAACAGGTGCTTTTGGACCTAGCTCTTCATTGAATATTTCTGGAAAGACAGTATCGGTCAAGACTGGTACAACTAATGAAAAACGGGATAATTGGACAATCGGATATACCCCTTCGTATGTTGTGGGTGTTTGGGTCGGTAATAATGACAATACTCCAATGAATCCTTCAATTGCCAGTGGTATCACTGGAGCATCTCCCATCTGGAACAAGATAATGAGTGTAGTACTTGATGGAAAACCAGATGAGCAGCCTGAAAAACCAGAAAATGTAATTGCACTTCAAATCGATGCTTTTGGAGGAGGATTACCTCATGGAGCTCAACCGACAAGATCTGAGTATTTTGTCAAAGGAACAGAGCCAACAGCGGAATCTGGAATATATCAGAGTAAGGATGGGCAAGAATATTTTGTTTTTAAAGAAGAAGATCCTGTATCAACAGATGGTCGTAATCGATGGCAGGAGGGTATAAATGCCTGGATAGAGCAATTCCGCAAAGAAGATAAGATGTACAATCCGCCGGATGAGTTGAAAAATCCAGGAAAAAGCGAGGAGGAAAAAAAAGAAGAAGAGGAAGAGGTCGAAGGAGAATCAGTAACTCCAACGCCTACTTCTTAAACTTCATTTTGGATAAGTCTTGATTTAGAAATATGCAGTCAATTGCCTTCAGTTCTTCTTCAAATGGGGACTTACTATCAATAGGATTTAGAATAAAAATCCGAAGTTTCTGCATGTAGGCTACGGTTATTTCCATAAGTACATTTCCTCCGATGTAGCCCTTAATCCCTTTTTTTTCATTGTTCACAACAAGAATTGCATCCGATCTTAAGATTTTTTTGAAATGTCCGTCCATGAGGGATTTTTTTATTTTGTAATCTTTTTCGTTTGTAAGCCATGTGCGGTGTTTGTTATCATTATAGTCACCCTTTTTCTGCATAATCCGCGCGGTTTTGGGAATAAGAACCTTGTAGCCTGACTTTTTTAACTTTTTTTCAACACTAATCACATCCTTATAAAAAGAGGCGCTTGAGCAGATGCAGATAATTTTTTTATTATTTGCCATAGAAAATTTTTTGCCAGATATTACGTACAACTGGAAGGGTGAGGGTTGATAGGAAAAAACCAATTGAAGGTATGAGTGCATTAGCCCAAGGGTTGGGGTTTTGGATTGTTGAAAGAGTAAATCCTGCAACTACATATGTTAGTATGCTCAAAATTACCTTTCTTGTAACACTTGTTTCCCAGGCTTTATTTGTGTCAACCTTTCTATTGCGACTTTTCAGTTCTTCAATCTCAAATTTTAATTTATTGAGCTCAGACATATTATTCTTTGATATTCGCGTTATGTTTTCTTTTTAGTTCCACTAAGATTTTTTTCCGAAGCTCACCCACTTCTTTGACAGTTAAATTACGCTTATCGCTCTGATATCTTATGTGAAATGTACGCGTATCCTCATATTTATCAAGAAGCGAGACCTCTTTAACAAGCGGGCTTTGTTTTTCTATGGTACTCATGAGGTCTCCTGTCGCAATATTTTTTTCTGCGATGATTGAAAGGTCTTCAACAATGGGCGGAAACTTACTAATAGGCTTGTATGTTTTTTTAAATGTTGCATGTTCAAGTATCTTTTCAAAATCCAGTTCGAAATCTACAATTTCTTCATCAAGGATTTCTATCTCCCCAATTATCTCATTATTAAATTTCAGAATAGCACCATTTCCGTCTGTTGCCTGAGAAAATGAAATGTCAACAAGGCCAAGATCTTGAAGTAAATTTTCCAGTAAGCCCTTTATTTTGAAAAATGATAAATTTTTATCTCTTACAACTCCTGCCATTCTCTGTGTTTGTAAAGGCAGTTCCTGTCCGTTTTTTGCATAAACATTCCCTATCTCAAAAATGGATATTTTCTCATGTGTTTTGTTTTCACTGACAATTTTTAGGAGGCTTGGTACTAGACTTTTTCTCATATAGACAAACTCCTCATTTAACGGGTTTTGTATAGTTACAGCCTTGTCCAGCTCCCCTTCATAAAGATTTTCTGAGACCATAGGATATGTATAAACCTCGTTAAAACCCCAATATTTTAATGCATTTTTAGCATGTGATTCAAAATAAAACTGATTATTTTCAAGTGGAGATATATCTTGGGTGCTAACAGCTGGAAGTTGATTTGGTATATTGTGATAGCCATAAATTCTAGCAATTTCCTCGATAATATCTTCTTCTATTTCCACGTCTTGAGTACGAAATGTTGGCGGAGTTGTCAAAAGAGTCCCATTTTCTGTCTTAGTTTCAAATCCTAGATCCCTGAGGATACCAGCTGATGTATCAAGCGGTATGTTAACACCTATTACCTGATCAATTTTTTCTTTTTTTACGCTGATAGTATTGGATTTGATTTTATCAGGATAGATATCAATAATCTCAGATATTATTTTCCCTTCTGCCAGGTCCCTGAAAAGTTCTGCGCCATGTATTAGCGCATCCATTGCGAGAGTCGGATCAATACCTTTTTCATTTAGTATCGCGGCCTCAGTTCTGATGCCCAATCTCATGGAGGTTTTCCTTATCCTATGCGGATCATTGTTGTTGATAAAAAAAAGAATTTTCTTGGTTTCATCTGTTACAGCACTATTTTCAAGACCCATCACGCCCATTAGATCAATTATGTTTCCTAGTCCGTCATCTGCCACAATATCTCCACCCGTGAGTATGTATTTTTTGCCATCAAGTGTCTTTATCTCCTCTTTGGGTCGAGACTCACGGATGTTGAGTGTCTTTGTTGGTATTTTGTCAAAATCAAAAACGTGTGTGGGGTGACCAATGGTTCGCATTACATAATTTGTAATGTCTATTAGATTGTTGAGGCTTCTTATGCCGCTTGACTCGAGTCTACTTTTTATTTTATCAGGAGATTTTTTGACAGAAACCTCCATTACAACAGCGCAAATTCTTTTTGTCAGATTTGATTTTATTGTTATACTTACCTTTTCGGTTATTTCTAATACTTTTGGTGTCTCAAGTCTGGGTTTTACAAATGTTGCTTCTAGATCATTGTGACTCAGGACTGTTGCTGTCTCTCTGGCAAGTCCAACAATGGACATAAGATCAGGCCTGTTGGTCGTAACCTCTATATCATAGAGATAATCGTCTCCTTTTTTTTCAAGTCTTTCAACAGAAACGCTTGAAAGCGAGAGAAGTTCTGCTATCTTTTTTGGAGAAGCCTCTGTTCGCAGATGTTCTCTTAGCCAGCTGTCTAGTATTCGTATATTCATAAATTGCTTGTTCAGAATTGTGTCAAAAAATCCAGGTTATTTGCATAAAGTGTTCTGAGATCGTTAATTTGAATTCCTTCTTTCATCATCAGCACTCTTTCTACTCCCCATCCAGATGCAAAGCCAGAATATTTTTCAGGATCGATGCCGCAGTTCTTGAGAACATTTGGGTGCACCATACCCGCCCCACCTATTTCAAGCCAACCCTCTTTGCAGAGTTTACAGCCACGACCATCACAAACTCCACACGAAACATCTGTCTCAAATGAAGGTTCTGTAAATTGGAAATGGTAGGGTCTGATTCTGGATTTTCTGTTTTCACCAAAATATGATTTGACGAAAAAATCAAGAGTTCCCTTCAGGTCAGCAATAGATATTTTTTCACCTATAACCAATGTTTCAAATTGGTGAAACATAGGTGTGTGGGATACGTCAGATTGTCTTCTGTAAGTTTTGGCAATATTTAGCATCTTTATCGGCGGTTTGCTGTTTTCCATTTGTCTGATTTGTCCTGATGAGGTGTGGGGTGTAAGAACAAGAGAGCCATATTTTGGGTGTGGGTCCTGTTGTATAAAAAAGGTTTCCCAGTCGTCACGGGCTGGATGATTTTCGGGAAAGTTGAGTGCCTCAAACGCATACCAATCCCATTCTATTTCAGGATAGCGGACACGCGTGAAGCCGATGTGCTCAAATATTTTTGTTATCTCCTGTATTGCTTGTGTGACAAGATGGAGGGAGCCAAGCGGTGGCTTAATGCCAGGTTCAGTTATATCAATGATAAAATTTGTTTGTCTTTTTTTGTTTAGTTCATTTTCTTTTCTATTTATTGCATCTTCTATAACGTTTTTTGTATTGTTTGCAACCCGTCCCATGAGCGGTTTCTCATCATCCGGCAGCTTAGTGAGATCTTTAAGTGCAATTGTCAGCTTGCCCGAGCGTCCGAGGAATTGGAGTCTTATTGCATCAAGTTCCTTATTGTTTTCTGCGTCAAGAATCATTGAAAGCGCGTTGTTCTTGATTGTTAGAAATTCTTTTTCCATAAGTATTATAATTATTATCTCATTTCATCCTTAATTTGTCATGTTAGTGCAATTTTAGATATATTACACAAAAAAACCTCCTTTTTGGGAGGCTGTTGTTTGGTTTTTACCTATTTTACCAATTACTTATCCTTCCGATTCGGGAAAGTAAAGTAAAAGTAAAACAAATTTGTTTGTAGTTTGTTCATGTTATGACTTTTTTGCTGCATCAACAATTTTTTTGAAAGTTTCTTGATCCTCAACTATTAGATTTGAGATAATTTTACGATCAAGTTCGATTTTTGCTTTTTTGAGTTTGTTGATGAACACACTGTATGAGACACCTTCTTTTTTGACAGCTTCAGCAATTCTTGTAATCCAAAGAGTTCTGAAATTTCTCTTGCGCAGTTTCCTTCCATGGTATGCGTATGAACCTGCATGGAGGCTTGCCTCTTTTGCTACTTTAACCAATTTTGATTTTGTACCACGATATCCTTTAGTCATGGACAAAAGCTTGTTATGTTTTCTTTTTGATACTGTACCTCTTTTTATTCTTGCCATAGTTTTATCCTTTTGCTAGTAATTTTTTAATTTTTTTGCCGAATTTTCCTTTTAATTCTGCTGGTTCTTTTATTTTCCTAAGTCTTCTTTTAGATTTGCCAAGCTTCAGATGGCTCCCAAATTGATGACCATGCATGACCTTCCCTGTTTTCGTGACCTTGAATCTTTTACTTGCTGATTTCCTTGTTTTTAGTTTTGTTTTTTTCATAATTTTTCTGGCTCTTTTACTTGTCTTTTTTTCTTGTCAGGCGACATTACTGCGACCAGTTGTCTTCCTTCAAATCGCGTTTCTCGATCGAGCTTTGATATTTCTGAAAGATCATTAAGAACTTTTTGAATTATCTTGTGTCCAAATTCTGGATGAACGATTTGCCTGCCCTTGAATTTTACAACCAGTTTTATTTTGTGTCCTTCTTCGAGAAATTCTCTTGTTTTTCTGACTGCGACCTGAAAATCATTGTCAGATATAAAAGGGCTAAGTCTCACCTCTTTAGTATCACTAGACTTAGCATGTTTTTTTTCCTCTTTTTCTTTCTTTGCTTTTTGATAAAGAAATTTATTGAAGTCTATTATCTTGGCAACTGGTGGTTGAGCCTTTGGTGCTACTTCAACCAAATCCAACTCCTGTTCTTGTGCCAGCTTTAGGGCTTCATTTTTGGGCAGAACTCCAATCATTTCGCCTGATGCATCCAAAACTCTTAGAGTTGATGCAAAGATGCGCTGATTCAGTCTGTAAATCTTTTTTTGATTGGGCTTGTTAGATCTTCTTATCAATTTCTTGTTTTATCTTTTGTATAAACGAGGAAATGGACATAGTTCCTAGGTCTTCTCCATCCCTTCTTCTTACAGATAAAGAGGCTTCCTCAACCTCCTTATCCCCTATTATACCTAAATAAGGGACTTTTTGTAAAGTAGCATCCCTTATTTTGGCTTGAAGCCTTTCAGAGCGCGTATCTGTCTCTATGCGGATTCCGTTTTCTAGCATTTCTTTTTTTACTTTTTCAGCATGTTCGTGATGTCTGTCAGCAATTGGTAAAAGCATTATCTGAACTGGCGCAAGCCAGGTTGGAAAAGCTCCCTGAAAATGCTCTATCACCATTGCTAGAAATCTCTCGTAGGAACCATAGGTTGCTCGGTGAAGCATAACTGGACGTTTTTTGTTTCCAGTTTCATCAATGTAGGAAATGTTAAATCTTTCAGGTAAATTAAAGTCAACTTGTATAGTTGAAACTTGCCATTCTTTACGATTTGAGTCTGTTGTCATGAGATCCATCTTGGGTCCATAAAAAGCTGCCTCACCCTCTGCTTTTTTATATTCAATTTTTGATTCTTTGAGTATCTCCTCCATTAGGCTTTGCATACTTTCCCAAACTTTTTTATCCCCCAAGTATTTGCTCTTATTTTTCGGATCCCATTCAGAAAGTCTTATCCAATAGTCAAGTTTAAAATCAGTTAGCATCTGTCTGTTTATTGCTAGTGCTCTTCTAAATTCTTCTTTTATTTGGTCAGGACGGGCGAAAACATGAGAATCATCAAGCGTAAGTGCTAACACTCTTGCTAAGCCTTCAAGTTCGCCTGATTGTTCAGAGCGGTATTGTGTGGTTGATTCTGCATAGCGTTGTGGCATTTCGCGATAAGAATGAGGTTTGCGAGCAAATATTTGAATGTGATGAGGACAATTAGCTGGTTTTAACATATATTCTCTGCCTTTGGTTTTCATTACTGGGAACATATCATCGGAAAATTTCTCCAAATGTCCAGATTTTTCATAAAGACTTTTTTTAGCAATGTGAGGAATCCAGACAAACTCATAGCCTTGTTTTTCAAGTTGTTCGTCAATATATTTTTGGAGGATTCTGCGAAGAGTTGCGCCTTTGGGAGCGAATAAAGGAAGACCAGATCCGACTATGTCAGTCAAAAAAAATAAATCTTGCTCCTGGCCTATTTGCTGGTGTGATTTGATTTGTTTCTTGTCCATGGATTTGATTATAGCTTAATTTTTTGGTTTTATAAAGTTGATTTAGAGGTTGGGATTGCGGTGGGCGATAAAATCAAGTATGTCTGCGACAAATTCACCAACAACTGGTACTATATCGATGTTTTTTGAAACAAATCCGACAATGGCAAAAATAACAGCTAATCCAACTGTTGCGCCAAGTGCCCAAAATATGCCACCCAGGAAATTATAAAAAACTATTTCTTTTTTTGAAAGTTTGCTTGATCGTTCAAATGGCTGATTTTTTTGTTCCATTAGATGAGTATAGCAGAATGCGAAGAGCCCTTGTCAATTGAGGTGGGACAGCATTTCTGACATGGAACTAAAGCGTCAAGAAATTCTTCCGCTTCAATTTTACTACGACGACATAGATATTAAAATTCTCCACTATGCGACAAGTGGTAACTTGTTTTCGCCTGGCGACAAGTACATTTCAGCCTAAATATGAATAACAAACAGATTAAAGCTAAAAACCACGAGAACGACTTCATTAAACAGCACGTTACCGACGGTGTTTATCGAAAAATCGCTAAGGAACTGTCGGAAGCGGAAGACCCTAAAGGTCGCGGCAGAAAAATAGAACTAACCGCCGAAAAACTTCATAATTTCCTATTCTATTTGTCTATGGGTGCAAGCTACAAATACGCCTCTGAATGGGCGCAAATCCCTGAAAACACACGACAAAAGTACATGGCAAAGTCAGAAGAATTCCGGCGGGTCGCTAGCCTGGCGAAAGCAAACGTAGAAATAGTAGCATTAGAAGTCCTGTACTGGGCTATGGTAGGGCGAAAACCTGGCTACTATGAATATATTCACCCGATTACCAAAGAACCTACCTATATTCTTCTTGACGCAATCCAGCCAAACGTTAAAGTAGCTATGTGGTGGCTAGATAAATGTCGATATTTTGAAAAACGAGAAGAAGCCGAAGCTAAAGAAAAAGGTTCAAACCAACTCGGTGCGCCACAAAACGAACATGAGGCTGAATTATTAGAAATGCTTATGAATCGACATTACGATTACGTTAAAAGAAAACAACAAGAAGTCACAACTAAAACTATCTAGGAATTCACCCTGGGTAACTGTTATACTAATCTTATATGCAACAGAAGACAAAAAGCCTACTTGAAATACATATTGCGGTGTTACTTTTTGGTTTGGCAGGGCTTTTTGGGAAATTTATTATCTTACCGTCGGCATTAATTGTTTTGGGTAGAGTTTTCTTCGCAAGTATCGCTTTAGGTGCTGTTTTACGATTTTCAAAACAAGATATTAGACTAGCTTCGAAAAAAGACTATTTTTTACTTGGACTATTAGGCATAATCTTAGCTATTCACTGGACGACATTTTTTCATTCGGTTCAAATTTCGACAGTCGCTATCGGATTGCTTACGTTTTCAACGTTTCCCGTATTTACAACATTTATAGAACCATTTGTATTTAAGGAAAAATTAAAAACTAAAGATATAGTTATCGCGTTGGTTACACTATTCGGGGTTGCACTAATTATTCCTACATTCGAATTAGGAAATAATGTTACACAGGGCGCAATTTGGGGAACTGTTTCAGGATTTACATTTGCAATTCTATCTATCCTAAACAGAAAATACGTCAAGAAGTATTCAAGTTTAACAATAGCCTTTTATCAGGATTTAGTCGCCACTATTGTTTTACTACCGTTTCTTTTTTTCACTAACGCGTCATTCCATTTAAAAGATATTTTATTATTAATTTTACTAGGCGTGGTATTTACCGCTGTTTCCCACTCACTATTTATCAAAGGAATGACTCACATCAAAGCACAGCTCGCGAGTATCATTGCCAGCTTAGAACCTGTATATGGAATTATCTTTGCAATTTTTCTGCTGAACGAAATACCTACCGCACGAACTATCATGGGTGGAGTAATAATTTTAGGAGCAACCTTTGTAGCTTCAAACGACCAATTATTATCAAAGTTGAAAAAAGGGTAAGTCAAGTATTTGCACTATAACAAAACTATCTTATCCCTTGGTGAATAAGATTTGCTTTCCCAGCTTACTAAAAAGTTCTCACTTTGGCGATAAAATTTACGCTTTTGACGCAGAAGGTTTATTGTCTTTTCTTGCGTCAATCAGAACGATATTTTCTATTCCTTCTAGTCCTAGCCTTTTAAGTATTCCTTGAACGCGTCGCAGTTCTTGAAAGGTAAAATAGATAATAACTTTGATACTTTTCTTCGTGTCATTTGCTTCTTCATATACACCTACCTGATTTTGCAAGTTCCTTTCAAGTTGGGTATTTGTAGCTAGTTTCAGTTCAACAAGACTTTTATCGGCTGAACCCTTAGATACTTTTACATCCACTGGGCCACGTCCATTGTTTACTTCGGTATTAAAATCAAACGTAGAACCGCGCCAAGTAAGACGGTAGGCAATTTTTAAATCTTCTTCCCGCCGTATGGGTTCGTTATCTACATAGAAGAATCTATATCCGTCGTTGTTTTCAATAACTGATTTTAGGTACTGTACGCGTTGCATAGCTTCGTCGTATGAATCACAAGGTGTTTTATAAAAGTCTGTTTTTTCGGCAAGTAGTTTTGCGAAAGCCGTAAATTGGTCAACGTACATTAGTTCTGAATGCGTTACCTTTTGTTCGCTAATGCTCGTAGCTCTATCACCATTGTCTTCTTTATGTTTAATGTAGTAGTCAATCAGTTCGGGAAATGCCAGTATCGTCTTAACAGCGGCTTCTTTTTCATCCTTCTTTTTAGGGTCTTTTGGCAATACGCTTCTAAAATAGTTATTAACTTTTGCACGCAGTTCATCATTAGAGATAGCATTCGGGATATTGTAAAAATCTTCAACTAAGTCATTTTTATTTATCCAGGTTTCATCTTTTGTAAGTAAGTCTTTTGGGGTCAAGATTACGAAATCATTTTGGTAAGACGGCAGTATGTAAGTGCCTTCTTCCCACGATTCCGTTTGATAGTTAAAGCGGACACGAGGAATACGGAATTCCTGGCAAAGCATGGGGTCAAGATATTTCTTGGCAAATGCCTGGGTATATTGTAGTAAGAAGTCTAGGGTCAGATTAGTTGTGAAATCGCTTATATTGTCTTTACCGACACCGTCTTTTATAAGACATAATTTCTCTAGGTGAGAACTTCTTGTTACCTTTTCTTGGCCGTAATCAGTGAAGATTTTGGCAAAGTTTTCGTTTAATGCTTTAGCAAAATCCGCCCCTAACGCGCTACCACTATTTCCATCAACAGAAAAACCTAGCCAGTTTTGTTTTACTTCTTTGAAACGATACCACGCGGCTAATAAGCCTTTATCTATTGGCTGGGAAATAGACTTGTCGCGTAAGAACCGTAAATAGGCAATCATTCCGTCATGCAACTGTTGGTATTCTGGCTTTTTACTATTAAAAAGAAGGAAAGGGTCAATGAATAATGGAAAATCAGCAACTAATGAAATATCAAAAGCCCCGTATTTGTCGAGTGCTTTTTTGTCAACATTGAAGTGGTCGGAAAAAAGTATTTTTGGCTGGGTATTTTCGGTATCGTTACTCATTGTTTGTTTTACCTTCGATAATCTTTTGAACGTCTTCTGGCCTATATCTTCTATCTTGCCTTTTACCTATCCGAATGGCCTTTAAGCGGCCTTCATTGTCCCAACGCCTTAATGTTTCTGGGTTTACCCCCAACAATTCGGCCGCTTCCCTTATTCTTAACAGTTTTATTTTCTCTGACATAACTTATACTAAATTATACATGTTTAGGCTATAATTGGTAATAGGAATTATGACTAAGAAAAACAAAAAATACGAACTTCCCGAATTTGCAGACGATATATTTATGCCCGACGATTTAATGAAGGTTCTTGTAAAGCGTAATGGGTGTATGTATTTCTGGGGCATACCTTACAAAATCTACAAATCTAGTCGATTTCAGGATATGGAAGAACCGTACAAGGACGAAGATTTAGAGGCACTAGGTGGGGTTTTGTTAGATATTCTAGTACTTAATGGGCTTTCAATTGACTTCAAGCAAAAAACGGGCGTACAGAAGCTAAGCGTCATTGTACGGTCGTCTGAAAGCGAAGATAAACAGCTACTTCATAAATTGGCTACTGGGATTCGTGCAAATGACAAGCAATTGAATAGAGATAGCATTCCAGGAACTAATAACGACAATGAATAAACAACAGACTGCACCACTTCGAGCCGCCGTTTATCTTCGGGTATCTACTGACGACCAGATAGAAAAATATGGCATACCTTTACAGAAGGCGGCTGTTGAAGCGGTAGTTAATTCAAAAGGTAAACTAGACGACGGCTCACCCGCTATGGTTCTAGCTGGCGAACAATACATTTACAAAGACGAAGGGATTAGTGGTACTACGCCACTAGAAGAACGGCCTGGTTTTGTACTAATGAAGGAAGATATTGAAAACGCGCTAGGTGGCGTAAAACCTTTTGATATTGTAGCCGTCTATCGTATCGACAGATTCGCCCGTAAATTAAAAATCTTGCTAGAAGTAATCGACTATTTCGAAGCGCGCGATATTCAGTTCATTTCAGCCAATGAGAGCATAGATACTTCTACGCCATTCGGTAAAGCCATGCTAGGGATTATCGGTGTAATAGCCGAGCTAGAAAGGGAAACTACCAAAGCTAGAACACAAGCTGGTAAGGAACAAGCTATCGAACGTGGGGTGTATATGGGTGCAAGCGCGCCTTATGGGTACGTAAAGGACAAGGATAAGCGACTGCAAATTTTCCCGCCAGAAGCCGATATTGTACGCAGTATATTTGAAATGTTTGTAGTTGAAAAAAGAAATACCCAGCAAATAGCCGACCGCCTTACAGATAAAAAGGTGCTTACACCCCTACCTTCCGCAATTAAATACGAAAAAAGGAAAGCTGGACGGACAAAAGTTAATGACCCGTATTTCTGGCGTGATTCGACAGTTAGAGATATTGTCAAAGACGAAGTGTATCTAGGAATTTATCACTACAATAAAAACCAGGGAACTAAGCGGTTAGATAGGTCTTTATGGAAAGAATCACCATACCGCCACGGTGATATTGTTGACTTGGGTACTTTCGAACTGGCGCAAAGACGCATTAAAGAAGATATTGCCTTACGTAACAGTATGAAAACGGCTGATAATCACCTTTACCTACTATCTGGTCTATTAAAATGTCATGCTTGCTACGACCCCCATTCTGACCGTGACCCGCTTAACTGGACGGGTACGAGTAAAGTCATTAAGAAAAGTAATAAGCGCGCCTACTACTACCAATGTGGAGCTAAGAATACTAAAAAATACTCTACCGTTTGTAAGGCTATACCATTTCCAGCCGACGAAATCGAACAGTTTGCAACTGACTTTGTAAAGAACCTTCTAAGCGACCCTGAAAGCGTCTATAACCATGTTAATTCCCTTCAATCAACCAAAGTTAAGAAACGGCTATTAGAGAAAAAACAGTCAGAAGTTACCAAATTACTTAATGAACTACCGCGCCGACGCCAGAATGTGAAGCGAATGTATAAGCGCTGCGATATTGGCGATAGTGAGTATGACGAAGAAATGGAAGGTATAAAGGCAAAGGAAGCTGAATACAAGACAGATTTAGACGCAATACAATTGCAAATCGGCGAAAGCAAGCTGTCGGATATATATACCCGCACACTTAAATTATTTGCAAAGAAGTATAAGCCTTTCCTAGACGGCTTAATGACTGATAGGCAAGAAGTATCAGAACTAATTCACCTTATTGTCGATAGAATCCACGTTTATACACGTAAGGCGACTAAAAACGACAAAATAGCGGGTCGGAAGAAGGAAGACCAGGTAATACCATACCAAGTTAGAATCGACTTACGCCTGCCACAAGACATGATGAAACGATTTGCCCAGCAAGGCAAGTTCGAAGTCAAAAATGCTGAATTGTGGGCGCAAGAGGAGTCGAACCCCTGACCTTTACAATGTCAATGTAACGCTCTAACCAGCTGAGCTATGCGCCCGAGAGGTAAATTATAGCATATCAGCTTATTGTGAGTAGGAATTTTTCAAGAATTTTGTAGTATTTTTTTAGGCTTTTCATGTCTACCCATTCATCGGAGTGATGATGGCTGCCACCTATGGGTCCAAATTCCACGCCGTCACAGCCTGCTTCTGTAAAATGTCGTACATCAGATGTGCCGTGTGCATTGGCCAGAATCATTTTTTCTCGTGCTGTATGGTGACTAGCCTGCTCAAGAAGTTTTATATATCTGTTGTCTATGTCAGTAGTGTGAATATGGCTTGAATGAGTTATCTCATGACTCACGCGATCTCCTATTATTGATTGAATCCGAGATAAGATTGTGGAACTATCCTCGTGGGCAAATCGGATATCCAATATTGCTTCACAATAGTCAGGTGTGACTGTGTGATGTTGATGGTTAAGTGTTGTGATGTGTGTCACTGTGACAGTAGTTCCGTGCGTTTCTGTTTCAGGATGAGGAAAGTGATTTATAAGTTCAGCAATCACGTTTTGTAGCTTTATAATAGCATTTTCGCCCAGCCACGGATAGGCACTATGTGATGATCTGCCCTCTGCGACAAGTTTTATTTTTATCATACCTTTTGATTGGTGAATTGCTCGCAGATTTGTACCCTCACCTGTTATAACGAAATCAGCTCTGACGCCTTTTTTAATTTGATATTTAGTTCCATTATCCCCACCTAGTTCCTCATCAGTTGTCAACTGAAGCCCCAGAGGATAGTTGACTTTTTTTGCCAGATTTTTGTAGAGATAGATCATGGCTGCTGTTGCTGCCTTCATGTCATAGGAACCGCGACCATGAAGCTTACCGTTTTTGACAAATGGTTTGAACTCTTTGTCAGTTGCTGGTACGACATCCAGATGAGCGTTAAGAATTATTTTGAATCTTTCTGGTCTTTTTTTAGTGTTGCGGACCAGCAGGCTAGGTATGCCGTTTTTTTCAAATTCTTCGATTTCAAACCCACTGCCAACTGTTTTTTTACAGATAGTAAGAGCTTTTTTCATAGCTTTTGGATTAGCTGCAGTTGAACAAATTGTGATCAACTCTTTTGCCAGATCAAGAATTTGTTTGTTTGTATTATTTTTTTTCATAACTATATACTGCTTGTAGATCTTTTTGACTATCAGACGAGCACTGATTTTATTGTTTCTCCCACCACAAGGTTTGTTCTTCCTTTCCGTTCTGTATCCAGTGCAAAATCTATAGCCTTTTCTATTCTAGCAGAGGCTAATTTCTTATCTCCAGTTAAAATCATCCCCGCAGGATTATCTGGCATTCGCATAAAAGCTCTGTGCTTTCCCCAACCATGGGTATAAGCGAGCTGATCTAATTCGTACATTTCGTCTCTAACGGCTGAAACATCCGCTCCTCTTAGGTCATATCCGTCAATTGTGGTAACGCCCTCCCATACAATTTTTTGTATTTCTCTAGGAGAGGGATATCTGTTTGTTAAGCCGGTAACAGCAAGAACCCCGTCAGTATAATTTGTAAATCTAGCGTTTGACTCAGCCACATAGTAACCGTATTCTTTGCCCATTTTTCGTCTCAGTTCTGCTTCCCTGGGGCCAGGAAGCATAATGTCTACATTCACAATTCCACTAATTTCCTCATATGATATTCCCCATTTTTTAGCTGTTTCTTTTATAAATGCTATGAAATCATCTGTTGTTTTTTCTTCATAAATTGCTTGAAGTCTTTTAAGATGAGGATTGTCAGGCTGGTATCTTTCTGTTCCTCTGCATGCCATTGTTCCCTCTTGTTGTATTTGTCCGTTCCATCCTAAGCTTTCTTCATCGCCTTTGTTGATAACAATTGATAGTCCAGGTGAATCTACAATATCCATAAACCTTGTTACAACAAATTGAGGATTTGCGTCTCTATTGAACGAACTATCCAAGATCCTTTTTGCTTCTTTAATAGCTTGTCTCCAGTTACCATTTCTGTATATTTTTTCCGTTTCTTTACCATCTACCTCTTCCGTTATTGGCTTACTATTAATAATTACGTGAATTCCGTCAGTTTTTTCGTAAATTATTACGTTTCCTCCATAGTTTCCATCAGATTCGTCAGCTCTAATTACGACTCCAAGAGGGTATGTGTTTGACATATCATGTTCTGTGTATAAATCTTGCGCTTCATTTAAGACTCTGATGGATTCACGTTCTAACGTGTCAAGATTAGCAATACGATAATCAGGGATTTCAAATCCTCCAACTTGAGAATCTCTAACTATTTCATGAAAATTGACTTTATTCTTTAGTTTCGTGACCATCTCAGGGGGTAGTCCCCATGATTCTTGACCGAGTGCTCTTATATCTGCTTGAGTATGAGATGTATGAATATATGGCACTACTAGTGTGTTTGCAGGATGATGACCATTTTGTATTTCTTTAAGTTCATAAACATTCAGTGCTCTTATCGCAGTTCCACTCAAATAGGCTGCGTGATCACACACTCTTGAGGTTTTTCTCCGAACCAGTATTCCGGCTTCTCTCCTGCTCCAATCCAAAGCCCCAGCTCTTGGTCCATAATGTCCCTCAATTTCTAATGCCTCTTGAGGTGATACACCAGGAAGAACATGGTGGATGTTTTGCCAATGTAATGATATCTTGATTTCCACCCCATCAGATGTGTGGGATGGGAAGATTGACTGGTCTCTTCCTCTGATTGTTTCTGTCCTACTCATAACAATAAAAAACCCGCTCATTTTGGCGGGTAATATAGTTGACACTACTCTTACTCCGCCCTCACGGGTTAATAAAGAGTATGAGAGATAGTGTGACTGATTTATTTAGTTTTTTCATCATCTTATTTGGAGTATAACAAAATATATCAGGCTGTCAATCCCCAAACCTATCCTACCTGTGTTGCGACTGCCCGTTCTCCCGATAGACCAAATGTTGTTCCATGTTTTTTGAACATATTCCAGTAGGATTTTGCACCCTTCTTACTCTTTAATGCATTTAGCCAATTTCCTGAGTCTTCAACGTTTTGTCTTGCTTGTTTAATAACAATGAGCATCCATTCGAAGAAATTGACATGATATGTTCCTTTTTGGGTTTCATCCAGAGTAATTGCAACTTCAGCAAATTCAACTTCCAGTTCTTTGGAGGATGCTACCAAATCTTTTAATTCTTTTAGAATTTCATCAACCTTGCGGTTAACCTCGTTGTTCATCTGTTTTAGAGATCTTTCTGAACCTCTCACAATCTCGCCATGATAGTTTATGGCAGCCTCAATTCTCATTTCAGGCTTTGATTCCTCCTCGTGTGTTTGGGTTTGTTTGGATGCGTTGAAAATATCGATTGAACCATCAGAGTTTGTTTTGTTTGATTCTTTTTTAGATCCAGGTAAGCTGTAGTCAATGAGTTGACTGAAGAGGTCAGCAGTCCCACTGCTCAAATTGGCTTTAATAGCTTCATTAAAATCCGATCCAAGCTCCTTGACTGATTCAAGTGGATTTTTTGTATATGACTGTTTTTGTTTTTTCCCTGCCATGTCAGGCTGATCCTATCACAATCCTATAAGAAAATCAAGAGTTTTTTGTTGTCTTAGGATTGCTGCCAGCATGTAACGGTTTCCTTCAAGATTTTTTTTCTCTTCAGGTGATTTTGCTTTGTTTATTGCCTCATCTATTTCTTTATTGTCCACTGTTATATTTTCAGCTTCAGCAATCTTTGAAAGAATAAATTCAAGTTTTATGTCGTTCTCAGCGCGTGTCTTGTATTCGCTTCGTAGATCATCTGCCGATCTTTTGGTAGATGCAAGGTATTGATCAAGCGATAGACCGAGCTTTTTGACATCCTCCAGAAGTTGTGAAAGAAGCCTGTCAGCCTCTTGCTCAGCCAGGATGTTTGGAATTGGTGCTTTTGCACTGTCAAGAAGTGCTTTCATAATCATATCTGTTGACGGCTTTTGGGGTTCTTTGCCAGGAAGCACAATTTTTGATTTAGCTGTGACATCTTTTACTGCTTTTTTGTAGTCTCCAGGATCAATTTCAGGTACCTCACAGGTGAGTGCGCTAAACGTCCAGTCCTTGCCCTCTTCGATTTCCTCTATATGAATTTTGGGGTTCATAATAGGACGTATGTTGTGCTCTGTAATCGCTTTGCTGTAATGTTCTGGAAGAAGTTTTTTAAGCACTTCTTCTTTTACATGATCTTTATTGAGCTTTTCCTCAATGATTTTTTTAGGAGCTTTTCCAGGTCGGAAACCTTCAATCTTGGCTGATTTTACGAATTCTTCAATTGTATCATCCCAAAGTTTTTTAATTGCAACTTGAGGAATCGTAATTGTCAGTTTTATTGTCTTATCTTCGAGTCTTTCTATTTTTGATTTTGTTACCATATATTGTGTTTTAAGCTGTTATTTAATTTTTGTTATTTAAAAACTTTTATTATTGCGAAATCTGCTTTGCAGATGTGCGGACGAAGGGACTTGAACCCCCACGCCCTTACGGGCACAAGTTCCTAAAACTTGCGTGTCTACCATTTCACCACGTCCGCTCATTCCTTCCGAATATATTATAAAAGATTTAGATTGAAATGGAAAGGGCCTCGATACTTACTTTTTTTTCAAAAGATTCAATTTGCTCATAAAAATGTGTTACTTTTGATGCCCATCTGGGATCAGCTGCGTAAATTAAGCCGATTTCTTTTATATTGGTTGCGCTCCATTTGTCCATATACTCTGTTCTTAGAGCTCGTGAAACAACACCTATTCCATCTTCCCACGACGAAAACCTCCGAACATTATTGCCATACACACCATAACCCCAAGCATTATAAGAATTGTATGGGATCATCTGACCAAAGTATGATTCATTTCCAGCTATTGAGGCAACAAGCTTCCAATCAAGATTGTTTTTGTCAGCCTCTTTCACAAACACACTTGCATATGGTGCAAGAGGAGAATTGTATGATTCTAGATAGTCTTTCAGAATTTGTGTTCTATTGTCAATTTTTTTAGCCTCAATTTCAGTTGCAAGTGCAGCAGAAGATGCCGACACTCGAGCCTCAGCCTGAGCGGGGTTAAAGAGTAGGATTAATACAAGGGTAGTAAATATAAGTTTTTTCATAGAAATTAATAAATTTAGAATCGGGAGTCTTTTAGTCAAGATCGCATAATTCAAGCCGAAAAATATAGAATTTATTTAGTCTTATATTTTTAGGGCAAAAAAAATCCTAACGCAAGTGTTTTGGGCACTTGCCTTAGGATCTAATGAGGATTATAACATATAACTATGGGTTTGTCAACCCCCAAAGTTATAGGACTATTTGATTTGTTCCATGAAAAAGTTGACTCCTTTTGCCCAGGATCCATCACTAGATGGTGTATACATAGACATTATCTCCTCGGGAGTTACTAAGCCATGTTTGTCTCTGTAGCGAGTGCCAAGTGCTTTTGATACTGTATAGATCCCTTCGTTGTAGTCTTTGAAGCGTGTTACTGTGGTTCCGTATATGCCAAATCCCCAACAGTTATGTGAGTTATCAGGTATCACACGGCATGCTCCTGATTCTTTCATAGAAATTGCAGGTAGGAGTCTATAGTCGAGACCATAATCATCTGCTGCATTCACGACATCTACTGAATAATCAGCCAAAGGTGATTTATATCGCACAAAAAATTCCCTTACTTTTTCAGCGCGTTTTGCAGAGTCTTCAGTTATTGCTGCTGAGAGAACATTTTGAGCAGAAGGAAGTGCAGCAAAGGTAACATTTTTGCCATATGCCAGTGTGGTGTGGGAAGTACTACTGTATAGAATAAAGAAGAATATTAGTCCGAAAACAAATATAAATGGTGCAATAATAAAGAAAGCCGTAATGGTGAAATACTTTCTCATGGAGTATAACCATACTTACAAAACTAAAGATATTTGTCAAGCAGGTTTGCTTCTGGTAAAATTGGAAAACGTCTGAGTAAGCCCAGGTGGCGGAATGGTAGACGCGCTGGCTTCAGGTGCCAGTGCCCTCAAGGGCGTGGAGGTTCAACTCCTCTCCTGGGCACAAATATTAGCTGATAATAAGTCGCAGGAAGCTAAATATGCGGATGTGGTGAAATGGTATACACGCTACCTTGAGGTGGTAGTGCTCGCAAGGGCGTGGAGGTTCAACTCCTCTCATCCGCACATTTGCAATACAAATGAGAAAAATTTTTAAAATTATGAATCGGCTCAAAAAATTAATTGTAGATAATTAGAAAGATTTACAGTAGAATGAATTTTGCTTTGCAAAAGGACGATTAGCTCAGTTGGTAGAGCGCTTCATTTACACTGAAGATGTCGCGGGTTCGAATCCTGCATCGTCCACATTGCTGAGGTAGCCAAGGTGGTCAAGGCACCTGTCTGAAGAACAGGCCATGTCAGTTCGACTCTGACCCTCAGCACACAGCATTATTTGCTTATGCGTCCTCTTTGAATTTCTTATAACTGATGTTTTTCCTCACTTTTTGCCCAAATTAATAGTTATAGGTTATGGTTCATTATTATTTCTAAGCTTGGAATTTATACACTATACGACTTGACAAATGTAAAAAAGTAGTATATACTTTCCACTTCTGATTGAGATTAATCAATAGTTGATCTCAGCCAGACATACAATTTAATATATTATGCTTGGAACAATACTTACAAGTATTATTTCCTCAGCTTTACTCCTCTCAACACCTTTTCCATCTTCACAATCAGCCACAAACAGCTACATATTTACGCGTGTTCTCCCTCAGGAGAATTACGTAGCTCATGTGGTGGAGGAAAAAGACACACTCTCAAGAATTGCTCTTGAGCGCTACGGAGACAAGGATTACTGGATAAATATCTGGAAAGATAATCCAGAGATAAAAAATCCAGATGATCTTGAGATTGGTACGTTTTTGAGAATTAGTATGGAAAAACCTGATAAGAAGTTTGAGCTGGAGCAGAAAGAGAATTCTGAACCTGAAAATGAAGCACCATCTCTGCCTACAATTCAGCCTACCGAAACTGTCGCATTACCTACAACAGTTCCTAATCTACCAGAGCCAGAGGTAACTGAGCTGCCTCCAAGTCCGAATGTCTTGAATGATGCGCAGATCACATACCTTGGAAACTGCGAAGCAGGTATGGATCCGACAAAAAATACCGGGAATGGTTACTATGGAGCTTTCCAGTTCTCATACGGCACTTGGAAAAGCATGGGTACAGGTTATGAAAGGGCTGATTTAGCACCACTTGAGGTTCAGGTCGATGCTGTACAGAGACTTCTTTCCAGATCAAGTATTTACACACAATTCCCAGGTTGTGCTCGCAAAATGGCAAGTGCTGGTCTTTTGTAACGCTACTTTTTTTATCTCCCCCTTTTTGGTAAAATGAAATTCATTGCGGCTATAGCATAATGGTAGTGCGTCTCGTTGCCAACGAGAATACACGGGTCCGATTCCCGTTAGCCGCTCATCTTACAGACCTCTTACTTGAAAAATACGTGATAACTTGTTAAGTTATATCTAATTATGTTCACTCTTCCTGATCTTCCATATGAATACGACGCATTGGCGCCATTTATTAGTAGTCAGATCCAGCATTTGCATCATGACAAGCACCACAGAGCCTACGTGGACAAGCTCAATATTGCGCTTGAGAAATATCCAGACTGGCAGAATAAAAGTATAGAGGAAATAATAAAGTCTCTGGACAATCTCCCGGATGATGTCAAAACTGCTGTGCGTAATAACGGTGGCGGACACTACAATCATTCAATGTTTTGGGAGATGATGGCGCCTGCTTCAAATCAGAGCCCCACGGGTGCATTGCTTGACAAGATTCAACATTCCTTTGGCGATGTTGATAGCTTTAAGAAGCAATTTGGTGATAATGCGATGAAAATTTTCGGTAGTGGTTGGCAGTGGTTGATTCTGGATGGAGACAGAGTTTCACTTTTTTCAACTCCCAATCAGGACAATCCTCTCGAAAAGGGTAAGGCTCCCCTACTGGGGCTTGACGTTTGGGAGCATGCTTATTATCTGCAGTATTATAACCGCAGGCCTGACTATGTCGAGGCGTGGTGGAATGTGGTTAACTGGGACAATGTTGCCCGTAGACTAGATGAGGCTATGAAAAGCAAGCTTGTTTAGGATTGTGATTTTTTAACCTCTTCAAAGATCTCTAACAAACTCTTTCCGAGTCTCTGTTCTTGATCAGCTAGCATAGCTTTGCTTAGGAGTAAATCCTTCTGTTGTGTTTTGGGGAGGTGGATCAAGATAAGGAATCATCTCTTTTCCCATATGGGCTATTATATCAAGCAAAAATGTACAAAATCAAGGACAATTTTTAGCTGGTTGATTGTGGATTTTTGGCTCGGAATAAAAAATGAGTTGCCCAGGAATAGCTGATATGCTTTAGTATGTTGCTAGGGAGCTGCTGTCTAATATGCCCATTTTTCTTTGCATTACTGATTACTCGAGTGATAATATATTCAGCCCAAATCAAATAGTCATTTATTTGTTTTTTTTACAAAGATAGCATGTCCTTGATGAAGTATGCTTGTCTTTTTTGTTTTGTTTTATTATCTATTTTGGCAAGCTCCTCTTCCTCTTTTTTGGAAAGTTGTTGTAGCTTCTGATCTAGCTGTAATACCTCATCATTTACCATCAGCGCAGTTGAATTAATACCCAGCAGCTTTATGCCATTTAATGTTCTGACGCGGGAGAGGGCGACATAACCCATTCCTGGTTCAAACGCCTTTGAGAGATCAATCACAGCTGTATCAAGACTCATTCCCTGGCTTTTATGAACTGTGATAGCCCAGGCAAGTCTGAGTGGGACTTGGGCAATTTGTGCAAGCACTTTGTCGTTTTCTTCTATTTTCCAGCTCTCTGGTGTAGCGATAATTTTTTTCTTATTTATCGTTTCAACAATTGGATTGTTTTCCTCATCAAATCCAACAATTTTGCCTTGAGTTCCATTGACATAGCCTTTGTTGAAATTATTTTTGACAAACATCACCACTGCTCCCTTTTTCAAGACCAGCTCCTCAGGCGCGAGGCAACTTTTTTTCAGCATATCTACC
The DNA here is from genome assembly GCA_029260965.1 of Candidatus Levyibacteriota bacterium. Lineage (GTDB taxonomy): Bacteria > Patescibacteriota > Microgenomatia > Levybacterales > UBA12049 > JAJDCH01. The sequence continues at coordinate 183,405 of JAJDCG010000002.1, forward strand.
AGTGTTTTATTGCCAATTGCTGCCATGTTGTAAGTTTGTGAAGCCTCCTTTATCTTTGTTAATTCAGTATTATTGATCGCATCAACATCAGCGTTATGTGCAAAAAGCTTGGTGGGTTTGATATCTGTTTGAAGTTTCTTGTTTAGTCTTTTTATAAGTAAACTTTTTGTGGTCTCAGAAAGAGTATTGTTTCGTATTTCTGTAAGAATTTGCAAAAATTGCATATCTTCCTGGCGGAACTGCTCATGCAAATAGCAAATCTTGATATCCATTTTGGTCCAAACCTCAGACATATGAACAAATTCACCCTTTACCCCATTTCTGCTTACAGGTGGTAGTTGGAACAAGTCCCCGCACAAAATTACCTGCATGCCCCCAAATGCCAGTTGGTTGTTTTTGAAAGCCTGACAAATTCGGTTAACCATATCCAGTCTGAAAGAATGAAGCATGGATACCTCGTCAATCACAAGCACATTTGTTTTGGCAAAGGTTGATTGTAGATGAGGCTTCCAGAGAAGCGCCTCGATCTCAGTATCAGTTATTTGATCTTTTATCCCGATTCCAGAAAATGAATGGATTGTCTTGCCGTTCATGTGTGTTGCTGCGATTCCAGTTGATGCTGTTACCCCTACGCCTATACCATTGCTTTTTAGATATTTGATGTAAGTATTTAGAAGATGTGTTTTTCCTGATCCAGCAGCGCCCGTGAGGTAAACATTGTGTCCGAGTTTTAGTAAGTCAAGCGCGTTTTTTTGAGTCATAGGTCAAGACCTAGTGTAGCATTTATGGAGCAAAGTAAAAACCTAAATACAACACCCCAAAATTCTCAAGCACGTTAGGGTGTCATTGTGTGAATTGGAATGCTTTGAGAAAATTGTACAGTTTGCGACCGTAGGGTGAGAGTGTGTGTTCAACAAAGCGACCCTTATATTTTTTATTAAGAAGTCCTGCTATATAAAGTCGTCTAGTGTGCTCCCCTATTGTTTTTTCATTTGCTTTTAGTTTTTCGACAATGTCTTCAAGTGTTACTCTAGGTTTTTCAGCGACAAAAAATAAAATCTCGATCCGATAATGATTGGCCACTCCTTTGAGATGTCTCTCCATCTGCAGTGATGTTTTTAACTTACTCATATATTTATTATTACATAATACCCTCACATTCTCAAGTATGTTGGTATATTATTTTGTTGTAAACTTGGAGCCTGGAGAGACCGAAAAATCTCGGCAAGCGAACCTTCCTAGTCCCGGGGGTTGAATAACTTCGAGTGTAAGGATTTAAGTGTAGAAATTACTTCAAATAATTTTCCCCTCTCGGTTCTTGGATTTGTTTGGAAAGATAATTTGTATCTACTCCAAACCAAGCTTTTTTGAATTTGCCAATATGTGTAAAGCCCAGTTTTTCATAATATGTAATGTTCCTGTCATCTGATACGAGATATAAAGCATGAACTCCTTGCTTTTTCATTTCCTCCTCCCATTCTTTGAGAAGTTTTTTTCCTATTCCCCTTTTCTGCATGTCTGGATCAACTATCAACCATGAACAAAAGCTAAGACCTGTATTTGGGGGCGCGGCATCAAGCATGCCGGTTATTTTGTTATTTACAAATGCGCCTATCAAAAACCTGGTTTGTTTTTTAATTTTCTCTCTATAGTTTTCTTTTGTATAGGCGTTTTTATTGGCTAGTAGATAGTTAACCATTTTTTCATCATATTCGGGGAATTGAGTTCTCACCCAGTTTGAAAAAAGCGTATAAAAATCATCAAGATCCTCAAGTTTTATTTTCCGTATTTTTACATCTTCCATAGTTGGAGTATAGCAAATTGGCTTTGAGATGTGGTAATTTATGCGTTTGGTTTTATTTCTTTAATCCAAAGTCTTTTTTTCTTTTAGGTTTGCCATAGTTGTAGTTTACTGTAATTTCTTCGTCTTTTTCTATGTTTTTGAGAGCAATAAACTCAATTGTCTGGTTTTTAATTTTTTTCTTGTAAGTTGCATTGGGAGCGTAAGAGTGGTTGAAAAATGATCCATAGCCAAAACAAATTGCAGAAGTGGATTTGCCCCACAAGAAATAATAATTTCTGAGGATTGTTTTCTTTACCTGAGGATAGTCCTTCCTCGGAAGTACCAACACAGGGCATGTTTCTATGATTTCGTTTTCTTTAATAGATACTGACGTAAATACGCCTCTCCCCGCTTCTGGTACTTGAGAATTTGCAATGTATAAATTTTTTGGTGATTTGATTTTAGTCATAGTTTGCCGAGCGTATTGGTCAAGAACCATTTTATCAGTATAACTTAATAAGTCCATATGTCTCCTTTGTAAAGCCATTCCGGAATTTTTTTTCTGTCTGCTTTTGGGTGGTTTTGAAGAATGAGGCGCAAAAATCTTAATGCTGTATAAGCTTCTATTAAAAGATTTCGTTGTTTTTTGAAGTATCTCATGTCGAATTTATCTTCTTGAATTGTATGAGCTGGCTTTTGTCTGAGTTTACGAATTTTTTTTAATGTAATAAACAGATCATCCATGGGTTTGATATATTTAGGTTTAAACCAACCTCTAATATATTCTTCAAGCATTTGTATGCTTCCTTTTGTCTTAATAACAACTTTTCCATCTTCACGGGAGTTCTCGGTTGTGGGAGATACTAACCCTTTAAAAAATTTCACATTAATATTTTCACTTATAAGTTTATCAAGTACGTGAATGAACTCATCAAATTCCTTAGCGGTTGGTTTAATGAGAAACGCAAGCTCTTTGGGTCTATCTTTTTCCCAATAGTCATTTTTAAATAACTTTTTCTCGTAAGCATCCATGGCAATTTCATTTATGGTTTTAAGTTCACCAGTAAATGCTTCTTGTAAGGACGCTTTTTCTGGCCATTGTCCATATACTTGCGACATGATGAAGTCTGGATGAGGTTTATAAGTTCCTTTTACTTCGTATTGCTTCCAGTACATTTGTTGATTTTTGCTTAGATCCATAAGGTCTGTGTAAAAAATACAAACTGCCCTGTTCATATTTTTATCGTAAGCAAAGCCAACAGATTTAATGTAGATGTCATTATTTTTACCTAACCCTTTTATGTCATAATTATAGATTGCGCCAACAATGTCATTGATTTTGTAAAAAAACCGTGGGTCGTTTCTAAATTTTTCTAAGACTTCTAGCTTGAAATACGCACAGTCTAAACTTGGTCTTCCTTTCGCAACTATCATGCGATAAGGTTTTCCAATATATTTTTGTGGTTTAACTGCTTTTAATAGCTTTGGGCCTTCGGGGTATGCCACGACATGGGTTATGTCCTTTTTATTTTTTAAGTGGAGTATTTGCTTTTCCGTATCCCAAGGTTTTAAACATTTAACATGTGGATTAGGATGTTGCTCCTCAAATACCAAAGAGATATCTCCCTCCTGTATTAATTCAGACAGTTTTTCTTTTAATTTCGTCAGCGGCAACTCGAATACTCTTATGGGCAACCCATTAAAATCCCTAGAGGTAAGATAGTATTCTGTTATTTGCTTGAGAATTTCATCGTTTGACATATTACTGCACGTGCATGTTGCCCAGCTAGGATCCTTGTTTAGCGGGACAAGTTGAACCTTGCAATATTCGTGTCCATTGCTACCGAGCCTGGATTCGAACCAGAATAAACAGCTCCAAAGGCTGTTGTCCTACCGTTAGACGACTCGGTAATAAATTTTATTTTACTAAACTTGGAGCTTAAATGCTAATGTAATGGTACAATACAGATAATGTTTGTAGATGAAGTAACTCTCACAGTAAAGGCCGGCAAGGGTGGAGATGGTTCGCCTTCACTTCTCAGGAATGGCATGACTGCCAGGGGCGGTCCCGATGGTGGCAATGGTGGCGATGGGGGAAGTATATATTTTCGAGGTTCAAATAACTTGCGTGATTTGAGAGAGTTTAATTTCAAAAAGAAAATCACCGCTTTAGATGGAAAAAAGGGTGCCAAGAACAAGCTTCATGGGAAGAATGCTGATGACTTAACAGTATTTTTACCTCTTGGAACACGAATTACTGATCTTCAAACTGAAAAGGTTTACGAAATAGTGGATGATGCACCTTTGCTTTTTGCTCGTGGTGGACAGGGAGGCCGAGGTAATATAGAATTCAAAACTTCGACAAATCAAGCACCAGCTTATGCAGAGCATGGTAAGGGTGGGCAGGAGAAGAAGATAAAACTTGAACTACGGATAATCGCTGACATAGGTTTAATTGGTTTACCAAATGCAGGGAAAAGTAGCCTGCTCTCTGTCTTGACACATGCGACACCCAAAATTGGTAATTACCCATTCACAACGCTTGAGCCAAATATTGGCATGATGGGATCTGTACCGATTGCTGATATACCAGGCCTGATTGAAGGCGCAGCTGATGGTCGTGGATTGGGTGCAGCCTTTCTTAAGCATATTGAAAAGACAAAAATACTGGTTCATTGCATAGAGTTGACTGACGGAGATGCACAAGAGAAATACCAGACTGTTAGAGCAGAGTTTGAGAGTTTTAATATAGAGCTTCTTGAAAAGCCTGAGATTGTACTGTTGACAAAAATAGATTTGGTGGATGATAAAACAGTGCAAAAAAACAAAAAGCTTTTTGAAAAAAAGGGAAAAAAAGTTTTGACCTGTTCGCTTCTTGATGACAAATCCATTAAGGATTTGCAAAAAGAGTTAGCAGATCTGATATAATATCATTATGAATAAATTCTTGAAATTTTTGGCAGCAATAGTTATTTGCCAAGGAGCAGGGATTTTGGGTTCGTTTTTTACAATCAACTCTGTTAACACATGGTACGCAACGCTTGAAAAACCGATCTTTAATCCCCCATCCTGGGTATTTGGTCCTGTTTGGATAACTCTTTATTTTTTGATGGGAGTTTCTCTCTTTCTTGCCTGGGACAAGAAGATAAATCTCAGATGGTTTTGGACACAGCTCGTGTTAAATAGCCTTTGGAGCATCATTTTTTTTGGACTTCAGAATCCTACGCTTGCACTGGCAAACATCATACTTCTTTGGGTTGCGATTTTTATGACAATAAAGACTTTCTGGAAAAAGAACAGGACTGCATCTCTTCTGTTATATCCATATCTTCTTTGGGTTACTTATGCTAGTTTTTTAAATCTTTACATCGTAATCCTAAATTAAAACAGTGGATAAAGTACATAAATCAAGGCAGGTGCGAATGTTTTTTAGGAAAAAAAGAAAGATTTTTATTTTTCTCCTTGTTTTCATACCAATTGTTCTTTATATTTTTTCAATCATGACGTCTTCTAGGATTATGGAAAATGACATAACTGAAACCCTAACACAAATAATCACTGATACTGATTCTTCTCAGGATAATAGTCTAGAGGAAGCTATTGAAAATTTACTGGTAAATACCGAGGGTGTGTATGGAATTTATGTACAGAATTTCAAGACAAATGAAACTTTTGAGCATCAGGCAGATCTACTTTTTGAGACTGCAAGTCTTTATAAATTGTGGATCCTGGGAGAGTCTTTCAGGCAAATAAAATCAGGTGTTCTTAGCGAGGATGAGGTGTTGACAGGAGATGTTGCCAGGTTTAATGAGACACTGGGTGTTGCAACCGACGAGGCAGAGCTGAAGGAGGGTAGTGTTTCAATGTCTGTAAGTGATGCGCTTGTTGAAATGATAACTGTATCTGATAACTACTCGGCGCTTCTTTTATCAGATAGGTTGAGATTATCCAATGTCGTGGACTTCATGGATCAAAACGGTTTTGTGAAATCACATCTCGGAGGAGAAGACGGTCTCCCTGAATCAACACCCAAGGAAATGGCATTATTTTTTGAGAAGTTATACAAAGGAAAGATTATCGATTCCTCATATAGTGGAAGAATGATTGCTCTTTTAAAAGAGCAAGAACTGAACGGGAAGATACCAAAATATTTGCCTGAAAATCAGGTAATTGCTCATAAAACAGGCGAATTAGGTAATAACACACATGATGCAGGAATAGTCTATGCTGATAATGGAGACTATATAATTGTTGTTATGTCACGCACGTCTGACCCAGATTTAGCAATTGAGAATATTGCAACAATCTCAAAAAGGGTGTTTGATTTGTTTGGTAATGAGTAGAAATTATCCCCTAAGTACTAGGTAGCTGATGTAGAAAATGTAGGAGGTGAGCATGAGAGATCCCTCAAATCTTGATATAACGTGTCTCTCTCTGATAAAAAGTAGACCCAAAAGAAGTATCGTGGCTGCGAAAAGAAACAGAATATCAAATATATATATAGCAGGAAGCGGGATGGGTTTTACTAGAGTTGTGCTACCTAAAACCAAAAAAATATTAAAAATATTTGATCCTACGACATTTCCGATAACAATGTCAGCTTTTTTCTTTAATGCAGCAACAATACTGGTTGTTAGCTCTGGAAGACTGGTTCCAAGTGCAATAAGAGTAAGTCCTATAAATGAATCACTTACACCTATTGATCTCGCGAGAGAAACACCATTACTGACCAGAAGGTTGCTACCAAGAACCAGACCTGCAAACCCTAGAATAATCAAAAATATTGAAACGGTTTTACTATTTTTTTCAATTTCTGGTTCAGTTTCTGCATGAGCCTTGGCAATCCCAAAAGTGTAGTAAAGAAAGATTACAAAAAAAGAAAGAAGAATTATCCCATTGCTTATAGACATAGAGCCAATTATTTGGGAAGAATTTGAGAGTGTTTCTGGGAGTCCTCCTCTATCAATTAGTTCTTCAAAAGCAAGAACTATGAGCAGTATCGCACCCAAGAATGACATGGGTATTTCTTTCCAGACAGTATTTTCGCGGACTCTGAGTGGATAAATGATCGCTGACACTCCTAGGATGAGCAGGATATTTGCAATATTTGATCCGATTATATTTCCCAGGGTTACATCTGTCTGATTGTTCAATGCACTGGTTAATGAAACAACCAATTCAGGCGCTGATGTGCCGAAAGCAACAACGGTGAGGCCAATGACAATAGGGCTAATTTTTAGGAGTTTTGCCAATGAAGAAGCGCCATTTACTAAAAAATCAGCTCCTTTGATAAGTATAAAAACACCAATCCAGAAGAGAATAAAATTCAAAAAAAATTGCATTCAGTACATTGTATAAAAATTGCATATTTTCTTCTAGTGGCAAAAGATTGGCTGTTGCATTGATTTTCTTTTTCGTGAATAATTAAATAGGAAGGAGGTGATTTTATGGCAACAAGTACAAAAAAGGGAATAATTGAAGGTATGGAGGACTTTTTTAAAAAAGCACCAAATCTACCAAAAGGTTTTATTGACTGGGTAGTAAGATATGGACACATATTAGCTGTTGTTTTTGGTGCGCTAGGTGTACTCGGAGCAATTCAAGCATATTCTGCTTACTCAGTTATATCAGCAAATCCATTCTACGCAAGTGTTGGTTACGGAACATTTGCAGGTAAATATTATATTTCATTAATTGCGGGAGGCATCTCATCACTTCTAGTTTTGCTATCTTACTCAGGTCTTAAAGCGCGAAAATTAAGTGGATGGAATATGCTTTCCTGGAGTGTGGTTGTTAGCGTTGTGGGTTCAGTTATCGCGGGACAGTTGGTTGGTGCCCTTATCTCTTTTCTTATTGGTTTTTACGTTTTATTTCAACTAAAACCTCACTACAAATAAATATATAACCTGACTTTATCTATTAATCTTAATGTGATACGATCACAGTATATTTTTGTGCTTTATGAAGAAAATATTGATTGCACTTTTTTTAATGACTTTGGTTTTGATTGCTGGCAGTTTTTTTGTAACTAACGAGACAAAGCAGGAAAAAGTAAATCCCAGTCCTACGGGTCTTAATATTGCAGATAAGGGGTCAGATGAATCTTCTCCCTCAGTTGTTACAGAAAATCTCGATACACCATGGAGCATGGTTTTTTTACCATCAAAAGATCTTTTGATAACAGAAAGAAATGGTGCTGTGAGGTTGGTAAGGAATGGTCAGGAAAATGCTGTTCAGATTGCAAGAGTGCCTGGTGCTTATGAAGTAGGAGAAGGAGGGCTTTTGGGTGTCACACTAGATCCTGATTTTGAGAAAAATAGTTTTGTTTATTTTTACTTCACCTATAGCCAGAGCAATGGAAACACTCTCAATCGAGTGATAAGGATGAAATACACAGATGGTTCTCTAGGTGAAGAAGAGATGGTCCTAGATAATATTCCTGGTGCCTCCAATCATAATGGCGGTAGAATAAAATTTGGTCCTGACGGTTTGCTCTATATAGCAACAGGAGATGCACAAAATCCATCATCCGCACAAGATACTGAATCACTTGCAGGTAAGATCCTGAGGGTTACACCTGATGGCTCCCCTGCTCCAGGAAATAAATTTAATAACAGAATTTACTCATATGGTCATCGAAATGTACAGGGATTAACCTGGGATGATGAAGCTAGATTATGGGCTACAGAGCATGGTCGTTCTGGTGTTTTGTCGGGGTTGGATGAATTGAATCAGATTGATTCTGGTAAGAATTATGGATGGCCTGAGATACAGGGAGATGAGAACCTAATTGGGATGGAAACAGCAAAGAAGAATTCGGGAAATACCACCTGGGCTCCTGCTGGTGCTGTATTCTATGATGGTTCAGTTTTCTTCACTGGGCTTAGAGGCGCAGCATTATATGAAGCTGTGCTTGATGGTACCAGCGTTATGCAAATTAAGGAACATTTCAAAGGAGAGTTCGGACGTCTCCGCGACGTAATTTTAGGTCCTGACAATATGCTCTATGTTGCAACCAGCAACATGGACGGGAGAGGAAGCCCTAAAAAAGGCGATGACAAAATCATCAAAATCAATCCGTCTAACCTTTAGTTTGTTCACACAATATTTATGTAATTAATGCTATTATCTAGGTAATGAAAAAAATCCTCATTTTATTTTTTTGTTTGATACTTCATTTATTTCCTTCTTTAGCATTTGCCCAGGAGGGCTGGGTTATCAATAACTTTCATTCTGAAATTCAGATAAAGAAAACTGGTGAAGTGTCAGTTGTCGAGAAAATTGATGTTGATTTTGGCAAACTTTCAAAGCATGGAATTTATCGCGATATTCCATATATTTACCAGGATAAGTATGGAAATAAAACATATACGGAAATAGACATTAAAGAGGTTACTCAAAATTATGCCCCTGCGAAATATGAAGTTTTAAGAAATGGTTATAATCTTCAAATTAAGATTGGGAATCCTGACTTTACAATTTCAGGACAGAACTCTTATACAATCGAATACATCGCAAGGGGTGTGCTTCGGAGTGTTCCGGAATACGATGAATTATACTGGAATGCTACGGGTAACTATTGGCCAGTGCAGATAAGTAGTGCTAGTGCTAGCGTTAAGTTGCCGGAAGGCGGAATTATCAAAACTTCTTGTTTTGAGGGATATGCGGGATCAAGCAGCGTTTGCAAATCAACCACTGAATCCTCTTCTGCAAGCTTTGTAGCAAATCAAGTACTGAATGAAAATCAAGGAATGACAATTGTTGTCGGTTACAAAAAAGATTTGGTTCCGCTTATTACTATCGAAGAGCCAAAATCATTTTGGGAGAAATTTACCGAGAGAGAATCTTTAACAAAGCTATTTTTGGGCTTAGCTTTTATAGTTATTGTAGCTTTTGGCGTATGGCTGAAGTATGGTCGCGATTATTGGTTTGGTGATGGAATATTTGGAAGTAAAAAAGATCAGGGTGAGGCTAAGCCGATGGGAGCACATGAAACAACAGTTGTTGAATTCACACCGCCTGAGAAGTTAAGGCCAGCCGAGCTTGGGGTTCTGATGGATGAGAAAGCAGATACACTGGATGTAGTCTCAACTATTATAGATTTGGCTCAAAGAGGTTTTCTGACAATTACAGAAATTCCGAAAAAATGGGTTTTTGGAGAAACAGATCACGTTTTGAAAAAGTTGAAAAAGGACAAAACGGGATTATTGTCGTATGAAAATATACTATTAAACAAACTGTTTGAAGGAAGAAGCGAAATTGCCATATCTGATCTTAAATCAAGCTTTTCTGAAGAGCTAACAGAAGTAAAAAAGGAACTATATAAAGAGGTGGTTTCAAAGGGGCTATTTCCTTCAGATCCTGAAAAAGTACGAAAAAAGTATACAATTGTTGCTCCGACCCTGTTTGTATGGGGAATTTTGATGATAGTAATTATGATTTATGAACTGGATAACGTCGTAGCAAATGATAAACAGCTAACAAACTCAGTCAATCTTGTTAATATTGGCATTGTTTTAGTTTTTCTTGGAATAGTGCTCTTAATCGTAGGACGCTATATGCCTAGGCGCACTGCTTATGGCCGTGATTTATACAGAAGAATAAAAGGATACCGCCTATTTATTGAAAAAGCTGAAAAACATAGACAAAAATTCTTTGAAAAGAAGAATTTGATAAATGAAGTTTTACCATATGCAATAGTTTTTGGTCTAACAGGCAAATTTGCAAAAGCAATGGAAAGTATGGGCATATCCCCTGCTGCAACTGGTTGGTACAGTGGTACACATCATATGAATATGCACGCGCTTGGATCAAGTATGGATAGTTTTTCTAAATCTATATCAACTGCTATTGCATCTACTCCTTCCTCAAGTGGTGGTTTTTCTGGAGGTGGATCATCTGGTGGTGGTTTTGGTGGTGGTGGAGGTGGGAGTTGGTAAAATCCTATAGCGAGATTGCTTTTTATTTGTATAGCTGCTATAATGTGTCTTATATCTATAAAGATATGAGCTTCATTCGACTCCTTCAAAAGGTTTATGTCTGATACTCTTAGCAAAAGACATAAATTATGTATAAAAAATACAATACAAACAGGTCTGGTGGTGGATCCAATGGGAATTTTAAAAACAGATTCTCTCAGAATCGAAACAGACGAGCCATCAAGGTGATAAATCCTCAGCTTTTTGTCAATAAAGCACGAGAGGTAGCGCCTCAGGATGTGTATGTTGCAGAAAACAGGTTTTCAGATTTTGAAATTTCAGATATCCTAAAGAAAAATATCAGTGATAAAGGCTATTCTATTCCGACTCAAATTCAGGATCAATCAATACCTCATATAATATCAGGGCGTGATGTGATAGGGATTGCAAATACAGGTACTGGTAAAACAGCAGCTTTTTTGATTCCTCTTCTTGATAAGGTATATAAAAATATGCAGGAGCGAGTTCTTATCGTTGCTCCTACTCGTGAGCTTGCATTTCAGATAAATGAAGAACTGAATGCATTTGCAAAGGGAATTAATATTTCAACATGCCTGGCTATTGGTGGATCATCAATGATAAGGCAAATTGAAAGGATCAAGAGAAATCCACAATTTATAATAGGAACACCAGGTAGGATAAATGACCTTATAAAAAGAAAAAGTCTTCAGTTGTCAGGATTTAAAAATATTGTTCTTGATGAGGTAGACCGTATGGTTGATATTGGATTTATTCAGGATATTAAATTTATGATTTCGTTTTTACCAACTCCCAGGCAATCTCTTTTTTTCTCAGCAACTGTTGATCAAAAAACACGCGAAATTTTATCTAATTTTGTTAATGACCCTGTTACAGTATCAATAAAAAAGACTGAAACCTCAGAAAGTGTTCACCAGGATATCGTCAAGATCAAAAACGGGCAGAAAGTTGATCAATTACACGATCTTTTGAACATGGATAGTTATGAAAAGGTAATGATTTTTGGTAGAACTAAGCATGGAATTGAGAAGCTGACAAAAATGCTTATTGCCCGTGGTTTTAAGGCGGTATCTATTCATGGAAATAAATCTCAAGGTCAGCGCCAGAGAGCGCTTGCTGATTTTAAACAAGGTAGAACAAACATTCTTCTTGCGACAGATGTCGCCTCCCGTGGAATTGATGTTGATGATGTTTCTCATGTAATAAATTATGATGCACCAGAAAGTTATGATGATTATGTTCACAGAATAGGACGGACTGGCAGGGCAGGTAAAAAAGGTTTTGCAGTAACATTTGTTGACTAGCTTCCAATTGTTGTAAACAGATTTTATTCAGGTTAGAATAAATCTATGCTTAAAGGACTTGATAGTCTCCTCAACAGAGTAACGATCTACCGTTTGATGCTTTATTTTCTATTTGCGTTGTGGACGATTGCATTAATTTTTAGTTTTTTGAAAATACTACCCTATGATTTTATTAATCTTTTTTTAACAAGCATATTTATAGTTTTCGCCTGCTTATCTTTTAATCAAATATTTGCCAAAATATCCAAAGTAAGTCCCAATATTGAATCGCAATTAATAACAGGATATATTTTGGCATTCATTGTGGGCCCGTTAGAGTTTTTGCCAAACGTGTTGTTTCTCATGTTGGTTTCAGCAATCGCAATGGCCTCAAAATATGTATTACTTTTCAGAAAGCAGCATTTTTTCAACCCAGCAGCACTTGCTGTAGTTATTACTGCTATTTTCCTCGGTCGTGGCGCTAGTTGGTGGATTGGCGATCCTTTGATGTTGCCATTTGTTCTTATATTTGGGCTTGTGATGGTTCGTAAACTAAAAAGATTTCACTTGATTATAAGCTTTTTGTTAAGTTTTTTGGTAGCTTTATCGGTTTTAAATTTGGAGACCTTTTTAACCAATCCTGCATTTTTGCGCTCAGTTCTTCTATCTCCTCCGCTTCTTTTCTTTACGTTTGTGATGCTGACAGAGCCTATTACTTCTCCTGCTGATCGAAGAATGAGAATTTACTTTGGTGTATTTACAGGTATTATTTATGCTTTTTATACTCTGTATCTTGATGTTTTTTATACACTAGAACTATCGCTACTTAGCGCCAATCTGGTATTCAGATTTCTTAGCTCCAATAAGCGATATATGCTTGTGCTAAAAGAAAAACGTGAAATTGCAAAAAGTATTTGGGAGTTTATTTTTGAACCCGAAAAGAACTTTAATTTTACACCTGGACAATTTATGGAGTGGACTGTACCTCATAAAAGACCTGATGCCAGAGGTGTCAGGCGTTATTTTACAATTGCTTCATCCCCTACTGAGAAGAATATAAAAATTGCTGTTAAAGTCCCTGATGAACCTAGCACCTTTAAAAAATCCTTAAAAGACATGAAGAAAGGGGACGAGGTGTATACTGCCAACCTGGAGGGAGACTTCATCCTACAAAAAGACCCAAACCTGCATTATGTTTTTATAGCAGGAGGAATTGGCGTGACTCCATATAGAAGCATCATCAAATATATGCTTGATAACAGGGAAAATCATCCTGTTACTCTTTTTTATATTGCTAAAAATGATAAAGAGTTTGTGTATGATGAGCTTTTTGAGACTGCAAAATCAGTAGGTGTCAATACAATACGCGTAATATCTGATACGCCTCCAGATAGATGGAAGGGTGAAACGGGGCATCTGAATGCTGATATTATAAAACGGCATGTTGATGATCCTGAGAGTGCGCTATACTACATATCAGGCCCTCCAATGATGGTTGATGCCTACAAGGATCTTCTCCATCAAATGGGGCTAAAAGGCTCTCAAATAAAAACAGATTACTTCCCAGGGTATTAGGCTAATTAATTGACAATATAGGATAAAAAGCTATAATTCCCCTAATGACTGAAAGTCAACCAAGAACAGAGCAGGGTGAAAAGGCAAAGCGCGTTTTTTCAGAGGCTGTTAAAAGTACTGCTGAAAAAGGCAATACAACGCTTGGTATAAGTGGTAATGTGATTTCTGTTGGCGGTTTGGACGTGGGAGTTATTTACAGTGGAGATCCACCCTTCTATGGTGTTTTTATTCAAGAAAAGCAAGACGGCTATACTGCTGTTCCGCTTTATGAAATTGGCTTAAGCTATGATCTACCTGATTCAGATACACATAAGGTAAGAAAAGAAGTAGAGTTTAATAACAATGGCAGAACTATAAAAGAAATGGTCGATTCTTCTGTTAGCATTTTGAATATGCAAAAGCGCAAGCCAAGCAGTGGATCCGGAAGAAGAGCGATAGATACAAGAGATTTTTTGGAGCAAGCTTTGAGGAGTATTGAAGAGACTGAGCCAACCCATGAAGACCCCACAGACCCTGATATTAGTGCTTTATTTGATGAAACACTTTTTGTTGAAAAAGCTGAGAGGCATGCAGATGAAGGAGCTGAAAATATGGCGCTAAGGGAAGAGCAGGGGGATGCAGGATTTTTTGATATGGAACCAGGTGATGTGATGGAGATTGCAAGAGCTATAAGCATGTCCGTTTCTTCGAACCAAGAGGAAAAAGAAAAAGCAGAAAAAATTTTTAGAAAAGTTTTGGATATTTAAAATTTTTCCCGGAAAAAGCTGATATTATTTTACAAATTCTTCAGATGGCAATTTGTATAGGGTCGAAGGTTTTTTGTCAGGATGTCTGGCAAGGTAGTCTTTCACCAATTTGTAACCGATAGAATAAAGCGCGCGCTGGGGAATGTTTTCTTCTATTGAACCGTAAAACCATTTCCAATTCTTTGCTGATGCATGATCAAATTCTTCTTTTGCTTTTTCCATCAGCCCGTCTATTTGGTTTCTGTCAACAGCTTTTGTCCACCTACCGGCCGGCTTGCCTGAAATTTCTACTTCGAAATGATCCGCCAGACCCTCGTTTATAAACGATTCCAAAAGTGTAGGTTTTTTATCAAAAGTGTATTCTCTCAAACAATGGTAAAGCTCATGTGCGATAGTTCTAGGCAATTCTGTTTTTATCATTTGTTTTATTTTAGGAAAATCAGGGTCAAGCGGAATCATTATAAAATTCTTCGTTAGTGCGTATCCTCCAACTCCGAGGTTTTTAATTATGCTTGGATCTTTTGGGAGATCAGCTATGACAATATCGACATTATCGACAGGTATTTTAGAGGAAATTTTTTTTATTGCTTCCTGTGAAGCTTTATCAATAGCTTCTTTAAGCTCATTAAGCCTGCCACCTGTATTGAGAATGTGAGTGCATATATTCATGGTTTAGAACTTTTCCGGGAAGAGTGAGCGGAGGGTTGGGTTTTGTTTATCTTTTTCTGATAAATTTGGATTTTTGGTATCCCATTTGATATTTAAATCAGGATCATTCCAGAGCACACTATTTTCTTTTCCTGGACTCCATTCCTCGTCTGTTAAATATGTATAGTCTGCATCATCTGAAAGAACTAAATAGGAGTTTCCAATCCCTACAGGGATAAAAATGCTTGATTTATTCTCGTCTCCCAGTATGAAAGATTCATATTTGCCAAAATTTCTTGAATTGATTCTGAGATCTACGACAACTGTTTGAACTCTGCCTCTTGTTACATAGATTAGCTTGTTCCATGGCGCAGTATGAATTCCCCTGAGTGTATTTTTTTTAGATCTTGCGTGATTTGATTGGACGATACGAAAATGCTGTCCAGTTGCTTTTTCAAGATCGTTTAGCCTCATTGATTCACGAAAAAACCCCCTATTGTCCTCATGCGTAGGTCTTTCAATTCGGAATACACCATCAAGAGTTGTTTTAAATACAGTTTCCATTACAGATATTATACACGATTTATTAAAAACTGAAAATTTGCTACTATGTGTATAGCGCATGGATTTTTTAGTAATATTTTCTCTCATACTTTTAAATGGTGTATTTGCCATGGCTGAGACAGCAGTGGTTGCATCGCGTAACTCCAAACTTAAACTGATGGCTAAGGATGGATCAGAAAATGCGCAAGCAGCGTTGGAGCTTTCAAGTTCACCAAACAGGTTTTTATCAACAATTCAAATTGGTATCACCCTTATTGCAATATTTGCCGGCGCTTTTGGTGAGGCAACGATTGCTAGTTCATTTGAAAAGATCTTCTCTAGTATTCCGTTTATTTCTTCCTATGCCAATGCCCTGGCACTGGTAGTGGTGGTTGCAGGTATTTCTTTTCTTTCTCTTGTATTTGGCGAGCTTTTTCCAAAACGTGTTGCGCTCTCAAGTCCTGAAAAAATTGCAACAATTGTTGCGAAGCCGATGAATCTGCTTTCAATTCTTGCACGTCCTGGTGTAAATCTTCTTAGCAATTCTACAGATTTTCTTTTGAATGTTTTTGGAATAAAACATGGTAATGAGTTGCCTGTTAGCGAGGAAGAAATAAGAATGCTTATAAAAGATGGTGCTAGAGCTGGGGTTTTTAATCATGTAGAAAAAAATATCTTTGAGCGAATTTTCAGACTAGGTGATAAAAAAGTTAGTATGATTATGACTCCAAAACATGAGGTTGTCTGGATTGATATAAAAAATACAGATAAAGAAATTAGGACGCTTGTTACAAAAAATCCTTTTTCATATTATCCTGTTTGTGATGACAGTCTTGATAAGGTAGTGGGTCTCCTCTTGACGGAGGAAGCATTGACACATTTTTTGACTGATAAAGAAATAGATCTGAAAAAACTTCTTCACAAACCTATTTTCATACCCGAGAGTATGGAAGCAATAAAAGTTCTCGAACTTTTTAAGGTAACTGGAATTCATATGGCAATTGTCATTGATGAATACGGCGGAATGATGGGTATTCTTTCACTAACAGATGTTTTGGAAGAGATTGTGGGTGATATACCGAGTCTGGATGAGGTGAAAGATAAGGATATACTCGAGAGAAAAGACGGTACATTTCTGGTTGATGGCTTAGTGTCAGTTAGTGAGTTCAAGGAATTTTTTAATGTAAAAAAAATTCCTGAGGATAAAACAGGGAGTTTTCAGACAGTTGGTGGGTTTGTTATGGATATGATGGATAAAATTCCTGTACCTGGTGATAATTTTGAATGGGAGAGGTTTTATTTTGAGGTGATGGATATGGACAAAAATCGTGTTGACAAGGTATTGATAAAAAAAATTTAAATTACTAGTGTGCGTGACCAAGTAGAGTTGTTGAAGCATAGATAACTAGTACTCCAATCAGGAGCAACACGCTTTCAATGAGCGCATGTCCTTTTCTTTTTTCAAAATGTATTTCAGGGATAAGATCAGATGTTGCTATATAGATGAAAAAACCTGCTGTGAGAGCAAGCAGTACAGGAATATTCCCCTGGATTTTATCTCCTATGAGATATGTTCCGATTGCACCTATAAATGAGATTCCAGCGCTCATGATATTGACTAGGATTACTTTTTTACGTTTTAAGCCCTTGTGCAGCATGAGCCCGAAGTCCCCTATCTCCTGTGGCAACTCATGTGCGAATACAGCAAGTGCTGTAACAATTCCCAGCTGAATATTTGTCATAAAAGTTGCAGCAATGATGACTCCGTCTATAAAATTATGCATACTGTCCCCAATTATGATAAGTGGTAAAGTCGTTTTTGTTTCCTTTTCATGCATGTGGTGTTCTTCGTGGTGATGGAACCAATGGATACCTCTCTCAATTAGGAAAAACAGGATAATACCGAACAGGGTCCATGAAAAGACGTCAATCCCAAGTTCTTCACTTTCATGTACAGCTTCAGGTAATAGATCAAAAAATGCGCTTCCCAAAAGCACACCAGCTGCAAATGATGAAAGAAAATGAGATATTTTTAAAGCAAGTTTTTCTTTGGACAAAAGTATAATTCCACCAATTAGAGCACCTAAGCTCCCTATAAATGTAAATAATAATATGTATGTTAGCGTTGACATGATTTACAAAGTCCAAAAAATTCCAGTCTGTGTCTTTTTATTAGCAATCCCTTTTTTTGATTAATTTCTTTCTCAATAGCTTCAATGTTGCAATCAGAAATATCTTCAATCGTGCCACAGTTGTCACAAATAAAATGATGATGATCGATTTTGTCAGCAAGCTCATATCTAAATTTGTTTTCGTTTAGTTGAATTTGCTTTGTAAGCCCTTTTTGTGTAAATGTGTTTACGATTCTAAATACTGTTGCCGAATCTGCTTTTATTTTTTGTTTATGTAGATAAGTTTTAAGCATTTGCACATCTGCAGGCTTGTCAGTCTGCTCAAAATATCTCATAGCTGCGATTCTCGCAGGCGTTGCTCTTAGTTCTGTTTCTTGAAGTTCTTCTTTGCAATTGTGTTGTCGTGTATTCATAGCTCAATTATAGATGCAAGCGTATTGCATGTAGTATATGCGAGTAGTTCGCATTTGTCAACTAGCAATTTTTATTAGGTATAAAATTGTTCTGGTATAATTAGATATATAATTATGTTAAGAAAAGTTCTCTTATTTTTTATAATTTTCTTTTTATTTTTTGATTCAACTGTTTCTGTTTTGGCCCAGTCCCCTGCTCTTGAGCATGAGGAAAGGCTGGAAGGGGAAGTGGTTGCAGTATTGGAAGAAAAAACAATTATTGAAAATACTAGCAGCAGACCTTATCAAAAGCTTGAAATACTAGTTACAAGCAATGGCAAAAAGGGAGATAAAATCATAGTTGAAAATGGAAAAATTGAACAGATTGGCCTCAAAAAGTACAAAGTAGGAGATAAAATGATTATTACAGCAATTGATGACAATGGTGAAAATCAATATTTTATAAATGATTCAATTAGGCGTGATCAAATATATCAGCTTTTTATAGTTTTCCTGGTCGCTGTTATTGTTGTTGGTGGGTTGAGAGGAGTTCTTGCACTTGTAGGTATGGTGATTACTTTTGCCGTGATTTTTCTTTTTATATTGCCACAAATTATTTCTGGGAAAGATCCAGTGCTTGTCTCAATATTAGCCTCGCTTTTTATAATTCCAATAACCTTTATTTTATCACATGGCGTCAGTAGGAAAACTTTTTCAGCGATGATCGGGACTGTGCTCGGACTTATAATTACAGGAGTATTTGCAACTATATTCGTTGACGCAGCACGACTCACTGGTTTTTCTTCAGAAGAAGCAAGCTTTCTCGCAAACATGAATAGTGGATCTGTAAATATTCGTGGACTTCTTTTGGCTGGAATTATACTTGGCGCACTGGGTGTTTTGGATGATATAACAATTTCTCAGGCATCTGTAATACAAGAGATTAAGAAAAGCTCCTCAAATCTTAGCCCTTTCCAGCTTTATAAAAAAGCTATGGTGGTTGGGCGAGATCATATTTCATCAATGGTCAATACACTTTTTTTAGTTTACACAGGTGCCTCTCTTCCCCTCCTGCTTTTATTTATAAATAGTACTGTTTCGTTTGAAACAGTAGTAAATTATGAGATAATAGCCGAAGAAATAATAAGAACGCTTATTGCAAGCATTGGACTTATTGCTGCGGTTCCTATCACCACAGTGATAGCTAGTCTATTAATAGCAAAGGAAAGGAAGAAAATTAATTAATTATGAATATATCAGTCTCGCTTCTCTTAACAGATGTGTTACCACACAAAAAACGTTTTCTGAACAGGTTTGTAAAGAGCAGAATTTTTGACAAATTAAGTCACTCGGAAATATTTTCTCAGTTAAAAAACGCTGGCGTAGATGGGGTTGAACTACTTCTTCCTGCTGATGCTTCATTCGATGATTTGGTTGAAGCTAGAAATTTACTGGAGAAGCACAATATAAAAGTTTTTAGCGTTCATCAAGCTCTTAGATTCATAACAAAAACAAAGCCAGAAGAGGTCGCAGAACTGTTTACTGCTGCAGATATTTTTAAATCAAAGGTTGTTGTGCTTCATATGAATACAGTTGGCAGACAAATTTTCAAAAAAAACTACATTTCAACACTCAAGATGCTTGAAAAAAAACATAAAATAAAAATCGGTTTTGAGAATCGAGAAAAATTTTTTGCTTCACGTCTGAGTACTCATGGTTGGGATGAGATAAGGTTTCCATCTCTGATGGAAAAAGTGGGATTTAAGATGACTCTTGATACTTGTCATCTTGGTCAAACGGGAGGGGATATTATTAACTTTTTTAAAAAAAATAAAAAAAGAATAGTAAATATTCACCTTAGCGATTACAGGGCTCATTATCTTAATAATAGTTTACGTCCGTTAAGGTTTAAACATTTGCCGCTTGGACATGGAGATTTACCTATTAAAGAATTTATCAAGGTTTTAAAAACTGAAAAATATCAAGGTCTTCTTACTCTTGAGATTAACTCCGATCTGGATGAGATATTAAATAGCCTCAGATTTATTAAAAATAGTAAATAGGTAAATTGCTATTTTTAGCCTGAAATGATAAGATACTTATGCCTTGCAAGATGCGAGGTTATTTTTTTATGGATATTCGCAATATAGCAATTATCGCACACGTTGATCATGGCAAGACCACATTGGTCGACGCACTTCTCAGACAGTCAGAAACAAAGCTGAACAAAGAAGTAGATGCATCTGCAAGTTTAATCATGGATAGTAATGAGCTTGAACGGGAACGAGGAATAACAATTTTTTCCAAAAATGCATCTGTCATGTGGGGAAATACAAAAATAAACATTATTGACACTCCTGGGCATGCAGACTTCGGAGGAGAAGTAGAGCGTGTTTTAACTATGGCTGATGGATGTCTTCTTTTAATTGATGCAAAAGAGGGCCCCATGCCTCAAACCAGATTTGTACTGAAGCATGCTTTGTCCAAGGGTTTAAAAATAATTGTTGTTGTCAATAAAATTGACAGGCCTGATGCGAGAATAACTGAAGTTCTAGATAAGACTTTAGACTTATTTATAGATCTAGGTGCAGACGAGGAAACTGCTGACTTTCCTATTGTCTATGCTTCAGCCAAAGAGGGAAAAGCAGGGCTTGAATCTGATTTATCGAAAATGACCGATATTGTTCCTGTTTTTGAATCCATACTTAAACACACCCCATCCCCTCTTGGAGATCCTACTAGCTCGCTGCAAATGCTCGTGACCACTCTTTCCAAAGATACTCACAAAGGAAGGGTAGCAACAGGAAAAATTTATAACGGTACATTAAAGAAAAATCAGGAAGTAATATGGATAAATCGTAAAAACGAACACAAAAAACATAGACTTACATCTCTTATAACTTTTGTAGGGCTTGAGAAGCTTGAGGTTGAAGAGGCGCAGGCGGGTGACATAGTAGCTATTTCAGGTATTCCTGATATTACGATTGGTGAAACAATCACAGATGTTGACAACCCATCAGCGCTTCCTCTTCTAGCGATAGAGGAACCAACAGTAAGGATGATTTTTCAAGTAAATGATTCGCCTTTTGCAGGCCGTGAGGGTGAGTTCAAGACTTCTCGACAAATCGCTGAAAGACTTTATAAAGAGCTTGAGACAGATACTGCTCTGAGAGTTGAGGACACAGAGGATGGTAAGTGGTCTGTTTCAGGAAGAGGAGAATTACATTTGGCGATTTTAATCGAGAGATTGAGACGCGAGGGGTATGAGCTACAAGTTGGTAGGCCACAGGTAATTATTAAAGAAATAAATGGTGTAAAAATGGCTCCATTTGAACGGGTTTTTATAGAAGTTCCCCAAGAACATTCTGGAGCAGTGATGCAAAAAATGGGTGCACGGCGCGCAACGTTGAATGATATGAAAACTGATGAGAATAATATTGTTTATTTGAATTTTTTCATTCCTACAAGTGCATTTTTTGGGTATCGTTCAGAGTTTATCACAGACACAAGAGGGCTAGGAATAATTAATACTACATTTTATAAATATGATGAAGATAAGGGTGAGGCAATAAGACGGGAGCATGGTTCGCTTGTTTCACATGAAACGGGAATGAGCAACCTCTATGGCATGTTAAACGCACAGGAACGTGGTACGCTTTTTATAGAACCAGCAGTACCTGTCTATAAAGGTCAAGTAATTGGAGAAAATGCGAGGTCAGAAGACATGAGTGTTAATGTCTGTAAAGCCAAACAGCTTTCAAATATGAGGTCAAAGGGAGATGGTAAAGCAGATCATTTTAACACGCCTCGCGTGATGTCTCTTGAGGATGCACTGGAGTATGTGTCAGATGATGAGTTGGTTGAAATAACTCCTCAAAATATACGGATTAGGAAAATTATACTTGATGAGATGATGGCCAAGAAAATGAAGGCTCAAGGAAAGTAGCCTTACTCCAGAGTAAGCACAATGTATTGTGTATAATTACTTAAAATTTCCCATTTCACTTTTCTTAGTCAGGGCACAAATTACCCAGTGGGCAGTCTACGCATTTGTGAAGCCGGGCTGGGCAATAATCCCGCCCAAAATTTATCAATAAATTTGAAAAATCAATCCAGTTATTTTTTGGAACTATCTTCATCAGATCTTGCTCGATTCTTACTGGATCTTTTTGTTTGGTTAGGCCCAGTTTGCCCGAAAGCCTCATGACGTGTGTGTCAACCACAATTCCTTCCGCCTTACCAAACGCGTTCCCAAGAACCACATTGGCTGTTTTCCTGGCAACACCAGGTAGTGAATCAAGATCTTTCATATTGTCAGGAATTTTTCCAGCAAAAGTGTTCACAATCATATCTGATGCAGCCTTAATAGACCGTGATTTGTTCACATGGAAGTTAACACGTTTTATCATCTGATCTATATCATCCACAGATGCTGAAGCAAAATCAGTTGGGGTTTTGTATTTTTTAAATAGATCAGGTGTGACAGTGTTGACTGTTTTGTCAGTTGTTTGAGCAGAAAGTATGGTTGCGATGAGAAGTTCAAATGAATTGCTGAATTTTAGAGCAGTTTTTGGATGAAGATAAAACTTTTTAAGTCTTTTAATAACCTCTTTTGCTTTATTTTCTCTTGTCATAGCTAATTTTCTCTAAATGCAAATTAACATATATTTTTAATAGAAGTACCAGATCAGGCAATTTGTATTATTTTCGTAAAATTTTTACCATCATATTAGCACCTGTAGGTATTGTATGCTAATTTTGATTCAATTCAGCTTCAATTATGGTTTTGAATTGATCATACGGAAGCCCTCCTGCTTGCCTCTTGCCATTAATAAAAAAAGTCGGAGTAGAGCGAACGCCAGCAGCGTTACCATCTGCGATATCTGAGTTTATTCTCTCGCTAAGAGATTTGTTTTTAGCATCGGCATTAAATTTTTCTACATTCAGTTGTAGTTTTTCAGCATAACTTACGAATATATCTTTTGCATTTTTTTTGTCGGACCATTCTGCTTGATTGGCAAAAAGCATATCATGCATTTCGAAAAATTTTCCTTGCTCTCCTGCTGCCTCTGCTGCCAGTGCAGCATCGAATGCATTGGGGTGGATTGATGAAAGAGGATAGTTCCTATAAACAAACTGCATTCTATCACCGTAATCATCTTTTAATTTTTTTACTGTTGGGTGTGCTGCTTTGCAAGCGGGACATTGGAAATCACCAAATTCAACAAGAGTTATCTCTGCGCTTGCTGACCCTGTTTTGTGACTATCATTTTTGATGAGCAAATTTTCGTCAACGGTCTCTGATACCTCAGGTGTGCTCTGTTTATTTCCAATAAAAAAAATAGCTCCTACTATTATGAGTACTGTGGCAATTCCGATACCAATTAAAACTTTGATTTCTTGGTTCATGGAATTATACTAGCATTTTGTTGGTATTGCTGCAACAATTAGCTTTTTATTGTTAAGTTTAAGTTGCAGGTGTAAATTTATTTTCACAAAAAACCTCCTGAACTTTTCCCAAAAACAAAAGTCCAAGAGGTTTATCTTCCTGAAAAATGATTCGGACAGTAAATCACTTCACCCATCATCCCGCATATTTTATTTAAAATAATGCCGAATAAGGTTAATAACATGCTAAGTTACGACATAATTTTTGTCAATTGATGCAAAGAGAATTAAACTATATCAAATTGTAGAAAAAGTAATTTTTAGTCCTACGTGGTCGGATAAATAAACCAATTTGCTTTTTTTGATGATATATCTACCTGTAAATATATGTGAACGGTTAGTAATTTGAATTCTTGATTCATTTGAACTAATAAAAATATAATCTAATCTTCTCGCCTTTTTAGGTTTAGGTAAAAAAAATTGATGCATTGTTGGTGATTCATGTTTGGCGAATGTGTCAATGAGATCACCAGATTTAATAAAGGTTTTATAAAGTGTAGATTTTTTATCTAGGTTAAAGTCTCCAGTTAAGATCGTAAATCTACTCTCATTAGATAAGTTTTTAATTAGTTTTAAGATTTGAACCAGTTGAGATTTTATATATTTATAAAATCTATTTTTATTCCCCCAGTCAAAGTCAGAGTTTTGAGTTAGATGTGTATTTAAAATAAAAAAATTCATATTCGTTGTTTTTGCAAAAAGAACACCACTCCTTCTCAAAATTGCAACAATTGATGAGTTGAAGACAGTTCCTCTATCTTGGAAATTTTGATAAATTGGTTTTTCCAAAGGGATTTTAGATAGGATTACCAGTCCACCACGTGGACCTAGAATCGAGCGTACATAACAACTGTATTTATACCTCGTAAGTCTTGATTTAATTGCTGTTAAGAATTTATAGGTATGCACCTCCTGGAGGGAGATGATGTCAGCATTCTCTTTCAATAACACGTCAGATATTTTTTTACCTCGTTCTATTGAGTCCCAAGACATTAAAAAACCTTTGAATGAATCAAAATTGAAAAGCCCCATGGTATTGAGGCTTGTGATTGTAATTTCATTTTTTTTATTTGTTGTTTTGTTCATCTTTCTTTAATCATTCGCTTGAAAATTTAACCAGAACATTATAACATATAAAACATAAAGCCTCTTTATAAATGAAAAAAATATTTCTTTATACCTTTTTTGTTATTCTTATTTCTATATTTTTTGCAGTCTCTTTATGGTATTTATTTCCGAGAAGTAGAATTGTTAATTCGGAATCTGTATCCCCTCTTCCAGATTTTTTGACTATGAGCAAAAATAATCAGGTCAGATTTCTCGACATCTGGTTTCCTGCATTGGCTAGAGGAAATAGTAATGCCTCAGTTGCGGGACTCACTGCTAAATCTGCATTAATTTACGACCTGACTACAGACAGGGTAATTTTTGAAAAAGATGCAAACAAGAGGTATCCAATGGCATCGCTTACGAAAATAATGACAGCAATTGTTACTTTGGAAAATCCAAAGTATGACGACAGATATGTCGTAAGTGTAGAGGATTTAGTTGGAGAAGATAGTATGGGAATTGGTACGGGTGAGATTTTTACCCAGGAAGAGTTGCTGTATGGACTTTTATTGCCATCTGGCAATGATACTGCTGAAACGCTGGCAAACAACTTTCCTACAGGTAGAAACGGCTTTATTGATGCGATGAATGATAAGGCTCGTTCTTTGGGGCTTACAGATACTTACTTCACAAATCCTTCAGGTTTACAGGGTGATGGTGAGCAGTACACTACAGCATATAATCTTTTGGTAATTACCAGGTATGCATTGGAGAATTTTCCCCTTTTTGCAAAAATTGTATCAACACCACAGTATATAATTCCAGTAACTGAAACTCATGAATCATATTTGCTGACAAATGCAACAAATTTGCTTACAACCTATGCTGGAGTGAAGGGTGTAAAAACAGGTTATACACCCGA
Organism: Candidatus Levyibacteriota bacterium; assembly: GCA_029260965.1. Taxonomy (GTDB): domain Bacteria; phylum Patescibacteriota; class Microgenomatia; order Levybacterales; family UBA12049; genus JAJDCH01. The sequence continues at coordinate 208,884 of JAJDCG010000002.1, forward strand.
GGCTGGCTTATGTCTGGTCACCTATATCGATTACGGTGGGCACAAGATGATAGGGATTATCCTCAATAGTGAGAACAGGAGAGATGAAATGCGTGCACTTCTTGATTATGCTCTCCGCTCACTCAACATCGAGCCACCTGAATATAAAGGATAGGTGGGTATTGCCCTTAGTTGATGTTTTCAGAATTAGATCATCTGATAGTAATATTTTGATATTTCTGGAGCAAGCGTAGTTAACTACACCATTATTTCTGTTGTTTTTTGATATATAATTACCTTATGTCGCAAAAAGATGGTGTAGAAGCTAAAGAACAACGCGACCATCTTCCAGTTTATCCTGAAACACTTCAAAAAATGGTTGTGTTTGTTAGAAATAATGGAGGTAGAGTCAGGTTTGATAGGTACATGAATGAAAGCTTGTTTGGAGAAGAAGGATTTTACTCCAATAGGGTCAAAATTGCGTTCGGAGGAGATTTTGCTACGAATGCACTAGATTCACAATTTGCTGAGTTAATCTCAGATCATGTTACTGCTCTTGGATCCTCAGGTAATACATTTATTGAAATAGGAGGTGGAGATGGTACTTTTAAAAGAAATTTTTTAGGGTTAAATCCTGAAGTTAATTACGTTTCTGTTGAAGCCTCTCCTAAGCTAGCTGCATTGCAGCAAAGCGTTGATGGAAAATCAACTATAAGATCATCAGTTACTTCGTTACCTTTCCCAACCTCGTCTGTTGAGGGAACGATTTTTGGCAATGAGTTGTTGGATGCACTTCCATGCAGAGTTTTTAAGCTTTATACGCAAGATGATGGTCGCATAGAAGTTGTGAGTGAAGGAGTGGTGACAACAAGTTCAGATAATGAATCATTAAAATTAAACTTTGAGGATATAGAAAAAGATGAGTTTGTAATTGAATATGAGGAATTTTTAAATGCATATGGCAGACAGGTGGAGCAGCAGGGAGAGGTAGTTTCAGTATCCCCACATTTTAGAAAACTATTAACAGAATTAGATCGAGTTTTAAATAAGGGTATGATAGTGTTAATCGATTATGGATTCCATGAAAACTATGTAACAATGATGGGAAAGGATAATCAAGAATTGCCATATTTTAAAGGACAGAGGGGAATATATGGGATTGATAAAATTTTAGAAAGACCATATGAAACAGATATAACATATGCCATAGATTTCAAGTATCTTAAATGGCTTGCAAAAAGAGTTAACCCTAAAACAATTGTTAGTTTTCGGCCTCAACATTACTTATTTAGAGAAGTTAGGTCCAAGAGTGGAAAAGAATACAATGATAAATGGATGCAACCAATACCTAATGTTAGATTTGGTGTACTTGAAATAGGAAAGTTAAATCAACAGGAGAATGTGTAAATCCAATTTGGTATATTATTTATCTTGACATATCACCCCAATCGCTAATGTGTCGGGGAGACAGGATTCGAACCTGCGACCTCACGGTCCCAAACCGCGCGCGCTACCAACTGCGCCACTCCCCGCTTCGTCGCTGAGTTTCTCAGCGTTAACTATTTATTAATATCTGTTTTCTTTCTCTATCCTTTAGTTTCATTTTCTCTTTTATATACTAGTTTAACAGGTTGTTTATTTTTCGTTTAAGGCGTATAGCCTAATTTGTACCTCAATAAAGATTTTAATCTCACTTGTAAACATACATAATAATTATCTATAGATTCTAGGATATTTTACCTAAAGAATCCTTATTTAGATTCTAATATATAGCTTGCACTGAGCGTAGTGAAGTGCCGCGGGAGAGAGTCGAACTCTCACGCCCTTACGGACGGGGGCTCTTAAGGCCCCTGTGTCTACCATTCCACCACCGCGGCACAATTATATTATGTAATTGTACTTAAAGTAGTGGTAATATTCAAGGCTGAGGATTACTTCTTCTTTTTAGTCAGAGATTTTATTTTTTTGTCTTTTGCTATTTTTTTGTTTTTTGCACTCTCAATTGCCCTATCTTCCCTATCTCTTTTAATTTTATCTCTTTTTGCTTTTTGTTTTCGAAGTTCTTTATCTACCTCTTTTTGACATTCGGGATCGGGACAAATTGTTTTACCACGTGTAACCTCTATAGTTTTTCCTGAGATGGATTTGATTTTTTCAGTCCAGGTCTTGACTAGAAGCCTTTCTTTACCGCAGCGTATACAGGGGTTAGTGTAGGTGTTCATAAATAGGATAAATTCTCAATTAATTAGAGCCTAGGTATTATAGCAGATTTTTGAGGCCAGGTCAATTTACTGGGCTTTGCAAAACAAAGTAAATTGTTATAAAATTAGTTGCTTGCGGGTGTAGTTCAATGGTAGAACAGCAGATTTCCAATCTGCATACGAGGGTTCGATTCCCTTCACCCGCTCATTTAATTGAAAAATATGGCAAAAAAAATCACAACAACAAATCTTGAGAAACATAAAGAAAAAAATCCTATATCAAGATTTTTTCTGAATAATTTTTACACAGTACTTTTTGCACAAATTAGAAAAGCAAATCCAAAATCCATTTTAGATGTAGGCTGCGGAGAGGGTTTTACGCTTAAGAGGCTCGAAAAAGAAAAATTGGGCAAAAGAAATGAAGGTATAGACTCCATGGATGATGCAATAAAACTTGCAAAAAAAATCCATCCAGAATTGATAATAAAAAAAGGAGATATTTACAAATTGCCATATAAAGCAAACAGTTTTGATATGGTTGTGTGCAATGAGGTCTTAGAGCATCTGGAGAGACCTATGGATGCGCTGGCTGAATTGAGACGGGTTACTAGGAAGTATGTGGTTTTATCAGTTCCTAATGAGCCCTTATTTACTATCTCGCGTATGCTACGGGGAAAGAATCTGTCTAAATTTGGAGATCATCCAGAACACATTCAGCATTGGAGCGAGGGTAAGTTTGCTCAATTTATTGGAAAAAATAATTTAGAAATAATCTGCATGGAGACTCCCCTGCCTTGGACTTTGATAGTTGCTAAAAAGAAATAATTATTTAGTTGCTTTTCCTTCTAAGCTTTTGAAGATTACAATTACGAATGAGATAAATGGAATTGCCAAAAGCGCTCCTGCTATTCCCATTAAATTTGCACCTATCATGACTGAAAGTATGACAATCACCGGGTTAAGCCCTACTGCTTTTTCCATAATCTTGGGTACAAGAAGCTGATTCTCAACTGTCTGAATAAGAAGGTATAGGACTATGACTGTGAGTGCCATGGTTGGAGAGATGGTAAGTGCTATGATAACTGCAGGAACAGCAGATAGAATAGGACCCAGAGTTGGAACCACTTCTAATATCCCTGCTAATAGCGCTAGTGGTAGGGCAAATGGAAGTCCTAAAATAGTAAGTCCAATCCAAGATAACGTTCCTACAAAGAGTGATAGCACAGCCTGTCCTCTGAGCCATGCGCCTAGCTTGTTGTTCACTTTTCCTACTGTATGTAGTATATAGTCTCGTGAGCTATGGTGAAAAAGTTTTGCAAGAAATTTCTTGAAATTGTCATCATACATTAGGAGATAAAAACTAACAACTAAAATTGTAATAACTGAGAAAAGACCTCCAAATACTTTTGATGTGACATTTACTGCGTTGTGACTTAGGTTGTTGAATTCAGATGCAAAATATGAATCCAGTTGTTTTGGATCTGTTGAGAATCCAAATGTTGCACCTGATTGTTCAATAAATTTTGGAAATCGGATAATAAGTGAGCTTATTTGATCGATAACAAAAGGAACTAGCGGTACAACCAGTAAGACAATTGTAGTTAGAAAACTTAGGTATGGGATTAGTACAGCCAAAATTTTGGGAACACCTTTTTTTCTCAGATAATCAACTGCTGGGAGAAGTGCTGCCATTATGATGTAAGACAGAAAAAGAGAAACCATGATGTCTCTGAGTTGTACTATTAGCCAGAAAAAAACGATCAAAAAGAGCGCAAAAATTACCTGATTTTTAAGAAGATATTTAAAAAAATTGTGTAACATTGTTATTGATTTAACTATAGTGTGAATTGATATAGTTTGTCAATGTACGCCCGGAGGGAGTCGAACCCCCAACCGACTCGTTAGAACCGAGCTGCTCTATCCATTGAGCTACGGGCGCTTTATGCTCTTTAAGCTCATTCATTATAACAAAACATGTCCAAAAACTGTAGTTATTGTTATAATTAAGAAAGTGAAGTCATTATTTATTGTCAAGGGGAAAGTTGTAGAGGGTAAGAAAAGGGGTAAACAAATGGGATTTCCCACTGCCAATCTTCAAATCTCTCCATCAACACCTCAGGGGACATATGTGTCACAAACCAAAGCAGATGGTGGTTTATATAAATCAATTACTTTTATAGGTAGGGTTGAGACTTTTGATGAAACAGAATTTGTGGCTGAAACAACATTATTAGATTTTGAGGGTAATTTATATGAGAAAGACATAGAAATACAAATATTAAAAAAATTAAGAAATAACAAAAAATTTGAATCATTAGATTCTCTCATTAGACAGATGAAAAAGGATAAAATAAATACCGTCAGATACTTTGATAAGCTGAGCAACAAATGATACCCTATTAAGGGGGGGGGCATATGAAAAAATTAAAAAGCGCATTCATTTTTTTAAAAAATCCTATTGGCAATTTCAGGAAATCAAGTATTCGTAATAGAATTTTGATTATTATCTGTTTGATTATCATTGCTCTGTTTGTTAATTCTGTACTAAGGGCAAACAAGGTGCCAGATTATGAAAAAGATACTGTAAAAAAAGGAAGTATAACCCAAATAGTAAGCGAAACAGGTAATGTAAAATCTGCAGGAAGAGTAGATGTATCAAGTACAACAACAGGAATAATTGAAGAAATCTACACAAATAATGGCGATAGTGTCACAACAGGTCAAAACCTTTTTAAAGTTCGTGCTATTGCAACTGAGCAGGAAAAAGCTAGTGCTTATGCCGGATATCTCTCAGCAAAATCAACTTTAGATGCTGCTAATGCTATGTTGTTTACTTTGCAATCGCAAATGTTTACTGCATGGGACAAGTACAAAGAGCTTGCAGAAAGCGATGAGTATGCAAATGATGATGGTACAGCAAAAACGCAACAGAGAACGCTTCCAGAATTTCACATTCCTGAAAAAGACTGGTTCGCAGCTGAGGCAAAATACAAAAACCAGCAAGCAGTTATCAAGCAAGCAGAAGCAGCTGTAAATGCTGCGTTTCTTGCTTATCAGGCAACTCAAAACTCAATTACCACTTCCCCAACCTCAGGTACTGTTGCAAATCTTTCAGTAAATGTGGGTGATAGTGTGCAAGCTGGCGGTAACGCTCAGGCAGCGCTTCTCACAGGTGTTTCTCCCAAGCCTGTTTTGACTGTTGCCAATGTGAGTCAGGATTTTTCAGTAGAATTGACGCTTAATGAAACAGATATTCCAAAAGTAAAAGAAGGACAAAAAGCAAAAATAGAAGTTGATGCACTTGGAGATAGGCAGTTTGATGGAATAGTAACCCATGTTGATTCAATTGGAACAGATAATTCAGGCGTTATTACTTATAATGTAGTGATATCACTTCTTGGGACAGATACAGATATAAGACCTGGCATGACTGTTGGAATAGAGATAGAGGTTGATAGGAGAAAAGATGTGTTAACAGTTTCTAGCTCAGCTATAAAACCGTATAAAGGCGGACGGGCAGTCAGGGTTTATGATAAAAAAACCAAGAAAATTGACTTCATCCCTGTAACACCTGGAATAAAAGGAGATAGCAGAACTGAGATTAAAAAAGGTCTTACAGAAGGTCAGGAGATAGTTGTATCGCTTCCGAATGAAGAAATATCACGACCCGGACTTTTTGGTAATTAATGGCAACTAAAATCCCACTTATCAAACTAGAAAAAGTGACAAAACGCTATCCCCTGGCAGATGGTGAATCTTATCAAGCGCTAAATGGTGTTTCTTTAATAGTTGAAAAAGGTGAATTTGTTGCAATCATGGGACCATCAGGATCTGGTAAATCAACATTTATGCACATCATGGGGCTTTTGGATATTCCGAGCACAGGTAAGTATTTATTAAAGGGAAAAGATGTAAAATCATATACATCAGATGAGCTGGCAGACATACGAAATAAAGATATTGGTTTTGTTTTTCAATCTTTTAATCTTTTATCTCGTACAACTGTTATTAAAAATGTAGAACGCCCCATGATGTATGCTGGGATTTCACAAGAGGAGCGGACAAAGCGCGCTATGGATGCTCTCAGGCTAGTTCAGATTGATAATAAGGCTGAGAATCTTTCAAATCATATCTCAGGTGGTCAAATTCAACGAGTTGCTATAGCACGAGCCATGGTCATGGAGCCATCAATTCTTCTGGCAGATGAGCCAACTGGTAATTTGGATACCAAGACCTCGAAAGAAATAATGAACCACATAAAAGATCTAAATAAAAAAGGGACAACTGTAATTTTAATTACACATGAGGAAGATATAGCAGATTTCGCAAAAAGAATCATAAAAATTGTGGATGGAAAAATAGTGACAGACAGGAAAAAATAATTATGGATTATAGAGAAATAGTTAAAACTTCACTTCAGGTTCTAAGACGAAACGTCATGAGGACATCTTTAACTATGCTTGGAATCATAATTGGTATTACATCAGTTATTTTAATCGTCTCCATTGGACAGGGCGCTGTAAAGTTCATAACTGATGAGTTATCTAGTTTTGGTACTGATTATTTTCAGATAAGTCCTGGCGCTGATCAATTTAGCACGCTTACAGGTTCAAATACCCTAACGCTTGATGATGTAGAAGCTATAAAAACTGATCCATCGCTTACAAATGTTAATAAGGTTATACCTGTTTCTCTTCAAGCAGCAAGAGTTACTGCCAATGATGAAGATGAAACAGTTAATATATCAGGAACTACAACCGATGCTCCAGCTATTTTAAGGCCTGAAATACTTTATGGTGAATTTTTAAGTAGTGAAAATAATACTGCCTCAGAACATGTGGCTGTGATGGGTTCTGATGCATCTGAAACGTTTTTTGGTGAAGATACAAATCCCACAGGCGAGCGAATAAGAATTAACGGAACACCCTACCTCGTAATAGGTGTTGCGCATTTTGAATCAGCCTTAGCAGGTTCTGTTCTTAGTAATTCTATCTTTGTACCTATAAATGTGATGTTTCGCGAGATACAAGGACAAGAAAGAATACAGGAAATAAATGTCAGTGTTCACAACACTGAGCTTATAAATCAGACAATTGATGATATAGAGGTTCTTTTGAGAGATAGGCATGATTTGAATGAGGGAAATGAAAATGATTTTCGTATATCTAGTGCGCAGGACATACTTAGTACAGTTGAGACAATCACAAGTCTTTTAACTCTGATGATTGCTGCAATATCTGGTATCTCACTTATTGTCGGAGGAGTAGGTGTGATGAACATCATGCTGGTATCAGTCACAGAGCGCACCAAAGAAATAGGGCTTTTGAAAGCAATTGGCGCTAAAGAAAAAGATATTTTGACTCAATTTTTGATTGAGGCGGTGGTGATGACAGTATTTGGTGGGATAATAGGTATAATTCTTGGAATAAGTGGAGCGTTTGTAGTATCTAGCCTTGTAGGAATTCCATTTGTGGTCAGTCCTGTTGCAATTCTACTGGCAGTTGGTGTTTCATCACTTGTAGGCATAGCCTTTGGTCTTTATCCTGCGCGCAAAGCAGCCCGTCTCTCGCCCATCGACGCATTGAGGTATGAGTGAGATTTACTTTCTATAAACCTTGTCGTGGTTGCCTATTTTAAAAAATATAGCCTCATTTTCTTTAAAAGTATAGATTAGTCGGATATTACCCTCTACAGATATGCTCCTTGTATTTTTTAGGCTTCCTCTTAATTTGTGAGTTCTGAGTGATGGATGTTTGGTGTTTTTTTGAAAAAGTTTTAATTGTTTTTGGACCTTTTTAAATAATTGTGGTTGTTTTCTTTTAATTTTTTTGAGTTCAGAGGTAAGTTCTTTTGAAAAAGAAATGTCCATAGATTAGAGTTTTTCAAAAAAGGCGTCTATATCTTTTACTTTTGTAGTTTTTCCCACATTATGTTCTATAACAGCTTTGTCATAAGCTTCTTCGGTCTCTGCGGATGCTTGATAAATGGGATAGTCCATGTCTTCTACATCTTTGAGGATTAGGTGCTTGATATATCCCGCAACAGGCACGCCAAATTTATCGGCTTTACTGTCCAGAAAACTCTTCAAAGGAAGTGGGATGTTTATTTTAATTTGTGCCTGTTGAGTATTCATACACTTATAATAGCACCAATTACAGTACTTTTCAAGTACTTTTTTATGCATTTAGCACCCAGTTTTTTGATACTTCTGGTACTGAGCAGAGATTGCGGTTAAAGCAGCAGGGGCGTCTCATTCCTTTGTTCAATTTATCTAGCATTACTTCTATATGTTTTTGTCTGGTTTCAGGTGTCTTGACCGCCCTGATCCAGCGGATCCAGTCCCATCTGGCACTTGGAGTGATATCCTCCCACAAGGCTTTTGCTTTTGGAGATACTGATAGAGCCTTTTTTACATCAGTTGGGATAACTGGTTCTATCCATTCTTTGGTTGGTTCAATTACGATACTTACCATGTCCCCTGCCACGGCATGAGCTTTATCAAGAAGTCTTTTATCAGGCGCAAACCAATGACTTGGCCTCAGCCCTGGTCCATACCTCCCATCTGGCTCAAGTAGGGTTTTGAAAGGAACGCCGTTTAATTTTCCTGACACCATTGTCATAGCTCTGGTTGGGAGCTGAGCTGACGCCTCCTCAGGCAGTCTGAGAATAGTCCAGTCGTTGATCTTAGAAAGCCTGGTTTCAAAGCGAATTTCGGACATAAAGATAGTATACCAAACTAAGGCTGAGATGTTAATTTATGTGTAAAGTTAAATTAATTAAACAAAGGGATTAGGTTGACTTTTCAATTTAAATGAATCTATAATTGCAAAATGACAAGGCGCGAAGTAGACATCAGGTCATCAAAAGAATATTACAGAGATAGATTAGTAGAGAAAGAGTATAAGAGTAAAAAACTCTCTGCTTTAATTGCTCTGTCAATATGGCCTATTTTTTCAGGTATAAAAATGAGCAAAAATGATAACGATCTAGCTATTTTATGTGTTGGGAAAAAATTTCAAGTTTTTAAAAATGAAAATAGAGTTAATAGGATGCGTCAGGGAAATTTGGGATTAGTAAGTGAAAGAGGAGAGTTAATAATGGAAGCTGGTGAAATAGCTGCGTCTAGATTTGATACAGAAATAGTTGAATCTAAAAAAAATTTCTTTAAAGATTATGAAGAAAGGGCGTCCACAATTGAGAATGCAGTTAATGATTTTTTTGTTCAAATGGTGGTAAGAACTGACTCGAAAAGTTATAAGATCAAGAAGCTACCAAAGCGTAGTGTGCTTAGGGCATGGAGGAATGAATGGGTTCCTAAGCTTAATAATGTTCAGGACTCCTCAGGCTAGTGCATATTTTCATCACGAAGAAAACAAATTGTATTGGCCCTGATAGCCACCAAGACTCTTCACGCAATTGGGGTACCCTACCGAATGACGTTAGGACTCACTTTAGTACATTATCGCAGAAAGACATAGCCTTTTTCAAACACTCCTACGCCGTTCTTTACGCTTAACACCTCTTTCATAGTCACTTTCCTAGATAATATGTAATCATTACACGCCCTCCTGTTGCGAGGAGGTAGGTAGTGACAGTTGCCAGCCTATCTTAGGGGTATGGGGTGGCAGGGATAAAAAACTGCCTGGGAGTCCCAATGGTGACCTGGGCGGGAGTGAAGCAGGAGTGTTGCGCAGCTTTAGATATGCCCTTTTACTTTATTGACTCAGGGTCGATATCTTTCATCCATCGTAACAACGAGTTAATTACTTTGTCTACCTCGCCATCTGCATCATGAGCAGCAGACTCTTGCATCCTGTTTCCTTGGAGTTCTGGAACGCCTTCCATCTTCCAATCATCTTTTGAGATTTTGTATGTAGCAAGAAACATAAATTGAAGATTTGTTTTTTCTTCTCTTTCAGAGAAATGGTAAAGCTCTTTTTTTATATCAAATCCACCAGTACTACATATACGTTTCCTGTATCTCAGTGAACCAATAACTATCATAAATTTCGATTTTGGTAGGTTTATATTAATTTTATCTTTTATAGTGGGTGCAGGATACTCTGCATCAAGAAACGTTATGTAACCTTTATCTTTCAGTTTTTTATTCAACTTTGTTACAAAAGAATTTTCTCCAACTGCAGCATCTGTTCCAGCAGAAGCATGACTAATAAAAATATCAACCGTCTGTTCCGAACCGATTTCGTTCATCCTGTCTCTGACAAGTGGATAAGTCCATACGATAGTTTTACCATCAATAAACGCTAACGCATTTGCACTATCAACAACTTTTATAACCAAGTTATGTTTTGCACTCAGTTCAGAAATACGCTTTAACAGCCAGTTTATTTCTGGTACTTCAAGGTGTTGTTCTGCCCACGATTTCAATACTGTAAGGGCATCAAGAGATAAGAGGAATTCATCTCTTGCAACAAAGTCTATTACTACGCTCCATAAGTAGGACGCATACTCTTTATGGTCAGGTTTTTCGACTAAAGTCAAAGAGAAATCCAAGAGGTCGATAAAACGGTCTAGATAGCCTTCGTCATCCAATTCAACAAGTGGCTTGGCAAATGATTTCGTATCAAGTTCCATCTCCAAGTTTCCAACTGAATGAGCGCCTTCCTGCCTACGGAATGGAGTTGCTGAAGACTTTAATGTGTCAAACCGCCATGCTATTGCGTTTTCATTGCGAAACACTGAAACTAGAAGTCCATTTGCCAAATCAGAAAGTCTACTTCTCGCATCGGGTGTCCAAAGTTTTTTGAGAAGCGTTTCGACATCAGCATCTTCTTTTGAAATATATTTCTCTAAATTTTCCAAAGCATATTCACGGTCATGAGCTGCAATCAGCGTGTCTTCAATAAATGAAATTAATACTTCTTTTGGCGATGACAATCCTGGTGAAACGCTTGCAAGATATATATATGTTTGAGGAATAAGGTATCGTAAGTCCTTTGTTTTATCGAGCATTATTTCATTCAATGGAGCCAAATCTTCATCAGATATCTCCCCCAGCATTTCTTTGAAATTTTTAAACTCGGAAAGATAAGAAAAAGGTACGAAGGTGAACAGTTTTTTTCGATTTTCTGGCTGCTGAAGTATGGCTGGGTTGAGTTCATGAATGACTTCAAGCACGGCAGGGAAATATGAAGCGATAGAGCTGATTGTGTATTCACCAGATTTTGTTTCTGGGTTGTTGTAGTGCATCTCGAGTTTGGCAGGGTCGATTTTTTCTAAATTACTTTCCACAGCAAGTTTTAAGAGCCGTTCCTTTTCCGCCGAGGTTGCTTTTGTAAGTAAGAATTTTTTATTTTCAATGAAGTAACGAAAAACTTGAGGGAAGTATTTATCTTCTCCAGGACTTAGGAATTTCTGAAATTGTTTATAAATTTTATCGTTCTGTTCAGTTTGATAATCTTTTTGTTCCCGTGGTACGTTAGGGTCTGCAGTTACTCCCAGTTCAATACCTTTCTTGAGTACTGCATCTCCATCTGGATTTCCTGTATGTGGCGCAAGTCTTACCGCTTGGGCAAGTGCATATAGTGCATATCCAGCATGGTGGTGCAGTTGGTCTTTAAAAATACCACGGAGTTTCTCAAGCTTTTCAGGCTTTAATAAAACAGAAAGGGTTCCTTCTATGTCATTAATAAATAAAATCTGTTGCTGCTCTTTGCCGAGGTCTTTTATTGTTTGAATAAATTCATCGAGGTATTCTGGCTCCCCATCTTGAATGATTAGGGCGGATTGCTGTAAAAACCAAGATTTTCCAGCGTCATAATTCCGTTCGCCTGTAAATGACGAGATAATTATCTTTTTAAGTAAAGAAATTATTTCTGCGTTTTTATATTTTTTAATGTTTTCGACTAAGGTATCGTCAGCTTGCTTGTCTTCTTTATTGAAAATTGACTCATTATCAAGGAACTCATGAATAAAGTCTGGATTTATAGAAAACTGCCGAAGGAAATATTCAATTCCAGCCTGCGTATCTATAGAGTACAGTGCATTTCGTGCATAAATGTGAGCGGTGTCACTGGCAATCGCTTTAACAAAAACATCAATAGAGGCAGGCTCATTTGCATCTATTGCACGACACATACTTATAAAGGCTTCTCTTACTAAGGAGTCACCGCTATCTGCGTTCTTTTTTACCTGAAGAATAATATCAACCTCTCCTTTGAAGTTTTCGAGAGCTGCCATAGAGTGGCGATTGAGGACTTCATTTTCGTTAGCCTCGTTTGCGTAAGAGATAAGTTTCTCTTTCCAAAATTTTCTCTCAGCCTCATTAAGGAGCCTATTATTGTTTTGCAGCATGCCGTCAATTGTTGCGGCAATATTTCCTTTATGAACATATTCTTTATCATCAGAGTTTGCTTTTAACTCTTTATAAATTGGTTCGTCGATGAACTTATACAAGTTATGGTATACCCACACAGGAAGCCAAAATTTCTTATTTTGGTATCTGTTGAATACTAGGTAAAACAATTCTTTTTGCAGTGCAGAAGGAATTGCTTGAGGTGTAGTGAATATTAGCGTCTCTGCTACTTGGTCAACTAAAGAGTCGTCATTCTTTGAAAGAAATTTTGCAGACCAGGTGGTATAAGTGTTTGCGTCCTGTTCTATCAAAAATCGAAAAACACCTGTCCATGAAGGTTTCAAAACGGGTGTTCCTGTTTGTTCAGAAACGACCAGATTTTCCATTTCTTCGATAGGTTTATCCTGGCTCAGAATATGGTCTGAAACTAAAAACTCAGTTAAAGTATGATGAGCCCAAGTTACTATTTCGTCATTCTCTTCTGTTTTTCGAGATACAAATCCAATTTCTTCCAGGAATTCGAGAGTTAAAGTACTAGGTGCATTGATTTTACTCAGTACGTCAGAAAATTCTTTAGCTGGTAGCTGGTTTTTCTCTACTTGCTCAAAATAAAGACCAAGCTTTTGAAAAACTTCACGCAAGTTTTTATACTGGGGAACTGTTTTGTTAAAAAAGTAATAGTAATAATTAAAGCGAGAAAAGGTGTCGGGTTTAGTATCTTTTAAAAATTCCTTGAGGACATTAAAATGCTTTGGATTAGAAATGAAGCTGTTGTACGCATCGTGAAACCAGAACTGCTCTATGACTGCATCGATAAGCTCATTGCTGTATCCGAGCTCTGATAATTCTTTCCTAATGTCTTCATTTGAGAGTAAATCTGGGTTGTCAAATAACATAGTTTTCTGCGTATATTTTATCAAAATTACGCCTCGAGCGATATGGGGTGTGTAATCATTACATTCACACCTTTTCATTGAGATAATTAGGATATGGAAGAATTGACCATATCACTTAAACGAGGAAGACCAACTAAGTACACCAAGGAAACACCACGACGTGTACTAAATTACATAAAGAGGTGCCAAGAAATTGGTGAATTTCCCACAATAGAGCACTTAGCGTCTGAATTAGGGGTGAGTGACGGGGATCGAACCCGCGGCATCCAGCTCCACAAGCTAGCGCTCTACCACTGAGCTACACCCACCATGTGGAAATTATATCAAATTTAGAGCCTACTTGAAAGGTAATCAGGTGTATTGATTTTTATAAGCTAAAATTTCCCTCTTGTCATTTATACCAATTTGGAGTTATTGTTGAAACAAGAGCATGAAATCAGACCAGATCCATAATGGATTTTTACAAAAAACTTACAAACAAGGGATATAATTAGCTTTTATTGATAGAAAGTGGTATGAGCAAGGGAAAAAAGATTCTTGTAATAGATGATGATGAAGATATACTAAATGCACTTGGCATGCTGCTTTCTGGTGTCGGGTTTGATGTGACAACGTCTTCTACCCCAAATATTCTTGAATCTCTAGGGAAAGAATCTATACTCCCAGACTTGATACTTCTAGATGTAGTGCTGGTAGAAAATGATGGCCGAGAGTTATCAAAGAGATTAAAAGAAAAAAAGGAAACAAAACATATACCGATTCTCCTCATGTCTGCTCATCCAAATATAGCCGAGAGTGTGGAGGAATCAAAAGCAGATGGTTTTCTCTCTAAACCTTTTCAGGTTGATCGGCTCCTGACTGAGATTGATAGATTTGCTTTGAATTGATGATTTTGATCTCTTGTTTTTCGTATAATTTTTACCTAGACTGTTAAGGTGAGTAAGGTTATTCTCCATATAGATTTTGATTCTTTTTTCGCAAGCGTTGCCCAGCAGGATAATCCAATCCTCCGTGGTCGTCCTATCGGAGTTACTGCTACAAATGGCAGAACAGTTATCATAGCAGCCTCTCGTGAAGCCAAGGCGCTTGGAGTGAGGTCTCCCTCACGTACTTTTGATGCCCAAAAAATATGCCCTTCTATAATATTTGTAGCTGGAGATTTTAACCGCTATTGGAAAATAAGTAAAGCTTTTATAAACATTGTCCGTGAATACTCCCCCTATGTTGAGGTCTTCTCACTTGATGAAGTATTTATAGATGTTACGGCTACCCATCATCTATTCGGTGGTGTTTATCCTCTGATCGAGAATATAAAAAAACGCTTGAAGAATGAGATTGGAGAATATGTTACAGCTTCAGTTGGTATTTCTCATAATAAAATGCTCTCCAAACTCGGATCAGGAATGAGGAAACCCAATGGTGTTTTTGAAATAAATAAAGACAATTTGGCAGATGTTTATAAAGAAGTAAAACTTTCTGATATTTGTGGAATAGGTCGCAGGATTGAAGCACGCCTAAATCAAATGGGTATCTATAGTCTTGTCCAGCTTTCAAAATGTCCGTTAAATTATTTAATTGCTGAGTTTGGAGAATCTGAAGGGCATTTTCTTTTCAATGTTGGTCGTGGTGTTGATCCAAGCGATGTTATCCCTTATTCCCAATTTTTAGGTGTCAAATCAGTTGGTCGCAATTATTGTTTGAGCCAAAATGAATTTGATATGAGAAAAGCAACTCAAAATGTTTATGAGCTTTGCGAAGAGGTTGCTTTGAAGCTCAGGCGTCTTGATAAAAAAGCAAGAGGCGTAGGATTTTATTTTCGTGGAGATAAAGACATTTCAGGACGAAAAACATTTGATAACTATATAGATAGTGGAAAAGAATTATTTGAAAGCATTCAGCTTATATTGAATCAGGAGTCAGGAATTAAAAATTATAGCTATTCTTTCCTAATTCCTAATTCATTATTCATAAATCTTAATTATCTTCGTCAGGTCAATATTTGGACTTTTAGCTTGAAAGATGCAGACAGCGTGCCTTTATCTATTTTTGAAACAGAACAAAAAAATCAAAAAATCACAAAAGTTATTGACAATATAAATGAAAAATACGGAGATCACACGATAAGAAACGGTTTTCTTCTCTATGCTGATAAGCTAACCACGCTCCCAAACGGTTTTATGGCTGATAAATACGAAAGGCAAAAACTAGCAGAAGAAGAGCAGGCTAAGTCACTTTTGACCTGAACCTGCTCCACTTACATTTTACTAAGCCCTGTGTGTAAACATCTGATAAATCCAGAGAAGGACAACAGCGCCCAGAATAGCAACAAATGTGCTATAAAAATTAAAACCAGTAACTCCTGGTTGCTCAAAAAAATTCATGATAAAGCCTCCCAGAAAGGCACCTATCACGCCTACTATTATATTTCCAATTGCGCCCTGTTTTTCATTTCTACCCATGATTATGGATGCTATCCATCCGACTAGCGCTCCAAAAATTATCCAAAGTAAAATACTCATAAAGTACGATTCACCTCCTTTCTCAGAGTTTATCTCTGTTTAATCCCCATTTTTAAGGGTTTTGATTGACATTTACATCAATCTGCTCAGGTACTTGTATATTTGTTCCACCTGACTGTTGACCACCTCTCTGTAGAAGGGGTAGTCCGTAAAAAATAAATAAAATTATAAATAGAACTACTAGGATCATCCCCACGAAAAACCCCCCACCACTATCCTTTTCATTTTGGGGAGGATTATTTACTATTGTTGCCATATATTACATCACCACCTTTCTTTGCAAGATTCAACTAGCATATACCTATCTAGTAAGAGGGGTGTGAAGCTAATGTAAGAAAAGGATTAGAAATTTTGTTCTGTAGAGCAAACGAAACGTGCTTCGTCCAAAATTTTCTCTTTATCCTCTCTGGATATTGCTAATCTGTCGATAATTGATGAGTCACGGCATATATCCCTACACATAACAATACTATTCTTCAATAATTCGCTTTTGTTTTTTTCAGAGATGGTTGATAGCGCAGTTATGGGATGAAGCCCAGATCTGTCAATCATATCTCTGAGTGAATCTCCATCAGGATAATTCCAGCTTATGACTTTCATTCCTACGCATTTGGCGTAGGTATTTACATCTATAGTTGTCTTGGTATTGGTTACGATCCACGCTTCATCAAATGCATGCTGTTCCTTTATGTCGTCAAATCTCGCCTTGGTATACAGAGCTACGTGTACTTGAGAGCGAGTTCCTGGATTGTTATGAAATTTTGCCTCAACCATACTTTTCTTGCCATCTTTTTCAGCAATTACATCAATTTCATGTGATATACACTTTCCCATTATATTTTGTCTAACTTTTGTTTCATATCCCATGTCTTCAAGAATTTTTGCTATAAAGTCTTCAAACGGATAGCCTGTTGGACCCAGGTCCATAATCGATTGTTTGAGGCTGTATTTAGATTTTGCAAATGGCTCTGGAGATCTATCTAGAAATTCAAGAATATGACGGTATATTTCTTTTGTTGATATTTGATCTTTAAGTCGTTCTTGTATGTGTATGAGTGCCTCATCCTGAAGAGCTTTTGGTATTCCTGACCTTTTAATAGACGATAGAACTTTTTCCTGACTAAATGGTTCTGTTTCTCCGTTTGCTTTTACGACTGTAATCATAGATTTATTATAGCTATTTTTTCTTGAAAACTACAAATTCGTCTTTTTCTATTTCCAGAATATATCTATTATCTTTTCTTAAATTTTTTACTATTTCCATTTCCGCACTTAGCGAATCAGATGGTTCTGTGTGATTCATTAAAAGTATTATGTAGCTAGCATCTCCTATGCCATGGGGAAGCATATAAATCGTTTCCCTCTCGGCCATATGAGAACCAATGTTATTGGAAGTAGATATTGATTTTTCTGTTGGGACATTTCTTATGTATTCATTTATGAAATCCTTATTTTCTACTTGGTGAGTGAACATGTCTAGATTTGCCGATTTACTACCAGGTAGCGGACCAAACATGTATGCTGCTGAAATACTCGTTGTTGCGATAAAGCTCGTAATTAAGACCATCGGAATTTTGGGTAATAATCGTCTAAGATTTTTTATGCCATATATAGCAGAAATAAAAACAAATGGAGTAATTGCAGCTGTGTATTGATAGTAGATTTGGTGTAGTTTGGGATTACTGCTGAGCAAGTTGATTCCAAGATCCGGTAGTGCAAACAAAAGCATCATGGGAGACATGTAGGATAGATATCCAAGTGAAGAAAAAATTTGTGTCAGATATTTGAGATGATCTTTCTCAAAAGCAATAGCCACAAGTTTGTCCGGGGATGAAAATATAGTACCAATGATTTCTTGGGGGTTTGACCCGAATTCAGAAAAATACGAAAGCGCAAAATGATCCCCTCCTCTGGCACCAGGTATAGCAACCGAAATAAGATAATAAAAAATGGCAATGCTTAATAAAAATACTGATCCTCCAACCACGCGTTTTTTATCATTATAAAAAATAAATAAACCAAATATTGAGATTATGAGCCAAATTTGCTCCTTGGTAATGGCTGCGAGAATCGCAAATACTGTAAATCCGATCCATTTTTTTTGCAGGTAAAAATAATATGTTCCCAAAAGTAATGTGGTTGATAAAACAACAGCATGAAAATCATATATATTTGCTCTTTGAACAGCTGGATTTATGAGATAAGCAAAGGAAAGCATAAGTGAGATGTTTTTATTTTTTAAAACAGTTTTTGCTATAGCAAATATAAAAAAACTTCCTAATCCTACAATCAAAACCTGGATCAAAAGCAACATCCGTGGATCCTCCCACAGTGCGTAAAATGGCGCTAGAACTATCAGGATAAAATCTGCATGATATGAAAGCCTTGAAAGATTCTCTACTCCTGCTGGATCTGTGAATTGAAAAATTCTTCCCTGAGTTGTATTCCAGACAGTCTGGACCATGTTGCCCAGATCAAATCTACCCGTATAAAAATTTTCATATCTGAGAAAGCTAACAACTGAAAAATAAAGAATGTAAATAAGTGTTATGCTTGCCAAAATTGCTTCGTGTTTGTGTCGGCCGATCCACGTCTCGATCCTTAAAAAAAGTTTATTTTTTGCATTGTGAATGATAAATGCAAACAATACAAATAGAAGCTCAGACAGAACCAGCATAAAACGTGCAAAAAGAGCAGTAAAGCTTGCCTCAGCAGTTGAGATAATCTTTTGAAGCCCGATTATAATAAGACCCTCCCTCACCCCAAACCCAGCAGGAGTTATCAGAGAAAGTGCTCCAATCAAAAAACTGAGCGCAAAAAACCCGCTAAGTGTAAAGAAAAGCTCAATTGGAAGATATGCAATCGCCGATATTGCAAAGTAGTAACCAAATCCAAAAAACAATACTGCAAGCGAGGCAGATAAAAGGATCAGTAGATTATCAATAGGGCTAAATTTTTTCCAAAGCTTATGAATTTTGAAGTTATATAAATAAATTACAGATCCAAATAGCATCACACTCCACGCAATCTGTCCATAATATACTGGTATTTCTGGAAAAACTGTTGTTCTTAAAAAAGGAACAGCCAATAGAGAGATAATAGACGTACCCATTACGAACACGCCTGCCTCAATAAGGATAAGCCTAGCAATGTCTTTTTTTTCTATGCCAATTTCTGAAAAGCTAAAGGTACGTGCTAAGAAGCCCCAAATGTTGCCTGGAATATAGCGTTTGAGTTCAGATGCTGACCAATAATATGCAGAAGCTTTATATCTTATATTTCCTTTATAGACCTTGAGTAATAAATGCCAAACTACGCTTCGCATAAAGTAAAATAATAAAAAGCAAATAGTTGAGATTCCAAGTAGTGTGAAGTTTGGATTTGTAAGCCTAGTAAGAATTTGAGACGCTTGAGGGGTGATAACTCGGATTATAAAAACAAAAGCCAATATAGAAAATGGCCATCCAAGAAGATATTTTAAAATGTTAAGAATTTTGTCCCGCATTGAATCTAATTGTACTAAATTTAAGGCTTTTTTGCATGTTTTAATTGTGCTTTGCGGGAAGACTTGTTAAAATTAACATGCGCGCCTGTAGCTCAGCGGATTTAGAGCACTTCGCTTCGGACGAAGGGGCCGGGGGTTCGAATCCCTCCAGGCGTACTATCATTGACTAAGGCTGCAGACTAGTTGTTATTTTCTATATATTCTTTACAATAAAACAACCCAAAGGTATTATGTTGGATATGCTCCAGATTTAAAGAATTGCTTGGAATTGCACAAATTTATTACGAAGAATGCTTTGCGGATTCAAGCACTGTAAGTCTCTCCTCGTGATCTTCAACTTTCAGCTGCAACTCTCTAGTCTGATGTGTGCCAATTTCGTTTTCATCTCTAAGTGTATCCACAGATCCGACAAACCCATCTAACGTATTCATGATTCTATCAAGCTTGGAGTTCATTAAGTTTTGACCATCTTCAAGTCTTTCAATCCTCTCTTCATTTCGCAATGCGTCTTTTCTTATAAATCTAAATTCGTCTTTTGTTGCCTTCCTAGATAATTCTATTTCTGACTTGGTTGATTTTTGTAATCCCTGAACTGCATTGTCGAGGTCTGACTTGGTTGATTTTTGTAATCCCTGAACTGCATTGTCGAGGTCTGATTTGGTTGATTTTTGTAATCCCACAATAGCGCTGTCTAAATCTGATCTGGTTGATTTCTGCAGTCCCACAATAGCACTGTCTAAATCTGACTTGGTTGATTTTTGTAATCCCTGAACTGCATTGTCGAGGTCTGATTTGGTCGCTGGGGTAGAGCTGTTCATGTGGGGATTAGTATAGCACTTTTGACTATATTCAAGTCAAGATAACAAACAATATCAAAACAAAAACAATGATACTAAACTCTGGATAGATGCCGAGTTGTTTGCGCAGAGCTTGTCAAAGTGAGCCGGGAGGGATTCGAACCCACAACCAATACCTTAAGAGGGTACTGCTCTACCGTTGAGCTACCGGCCCTGATAGTTTAATTTTAACAGTCTTTGACCCTAAGCACAATAAAGCTATACTTTTAACAAAAGTAGTTTATTTTGGTAGTTTTTCAAAACGTGTATATTTCCCCGAGAAGAGATTTACCAAATTTTTGCCTATATTTCCTATCGCAGGACGTTCTCGCCTACATTCCAATTACCCATTAGAAGATTAGTCCTAAATACTCCTTCACTTTTCTTCTTCCAACACCACTCTCAAGATAGTTACATGTCATAAGTTTCTATAACCATTTAGTTCTTCGTAGCCATTTTTATATTGGCTTTTGTCTTTCATTCTTTCTGTCATAATATAGACGAATATTAACAAATGCACAACCATTGCGCAAGCTAAAATTTTACTTTATAATAGACCCCGTTAACATCTTGCTCTTTAAGCATGATTAAACCTCAAGTATGGATAAAATTACTATCAAAGGAGCTAGAGAACACAACCTCAAAAACATAGACTTAGAAATTCCCAAAAATAAATTGGTTGTTTTGACAGGGCTTTCGGGATCTGGCAAGTCCTCACTTGCTTTTGACACGGTCTACGCAGAAGGTCAGAGAAGATATGTTGAAAGCTTATCCTCCTACGCCAGACAATTTCTGGGAACTATGAAAAAACCAGATGTAGATTTAATAGAAGGGCTTTCCCCTGCAATTTCTATTGACCAGAAATCAACCTCACACAATCCTCGTTCAACGGTTGGCACTGTTACTGAGATATATGACTACATGAGGCTTCTTTTTGCTAGAACTGGGCATCCACATTGCCCAAATTGTGGCAGAGAAATAGAACGACAATCCAAAGAGCAAATAGTTGATGCTATCTACAGGATGCCCCTGAATCATAAAGAAGCTGGAAAAAAACCATTTCGCCTTTTGATACTTGCACCCCTGGTTAAAGACCGTAAGGGTGAATATGCAGAGCTTTTTAAATCATTGATAAAGCGTGGTTATCACAAGGTCAGAATTGATGGGAAGGTATATAACCTGACAGATGATTTTGTACTGATAAAGACAAACAAACACAGTATAGATCTTGTAATTGATGCCCTCAATATTAGTAAAGAAACAGATCGTGTAAGACTAGCAACTGATGTAGAGCAGGCATTACAATTTGGAAATGGTGAAATGATTGCTTCCCGCATCATGGATGCATCCCTTAATATGCCAGAATTGCCAAAAGAACTGGATGATAAACTTTTTTCGGAAAAATTCGCTTGCCCAGTTTGTAACATTTCGCTTCCTGAGATAGAGCCACGCATATTTTCATTCAACACACCTCATGGTGCATGCCCCACCTGCTCAGGACTAGGTCGAGTATTGGATGCTGATCCTGAACTGGTATTTAACGAAAATCTATCAATAAACGAGGGTGGCATAACACCATTTTTTAATCTTGGAACAAATGACACATGGTTTTCTAGAACTGTTAGAACATTCTGTAGAGAAAACGACATTTCTATGACAATTCCTTTTTCTCAGATATCAGATTCAAAAAAACAGTTACTGCTCAACGGGACTGGTGATAAAGAGTATTCAGTAGATGGTGAAAATCGTTGGGGAAAACAAACTACTATATCTGAACCATTTCGAGGTGTTTCTGGCGAACTAAAGAGACGTCATGCAGAATCTGATTCACAGTTTGTAAAAACTCAACTAGATAAATTTATGCGCTATGAAACATGTCCTGACTGTAAAGGAGGACGACTTAAAAAAGAAGCATTATCCGTTACTATTAGAGATAAATCAATTGTTGATGTCTCAAGCATGTCTATAGAGAAGGCCTATGCATTTATAGAAAGTCTTAAGACAGAGATGAATAAAAGAGAACAAGAAATAGGAAAAATGATAATTCGGGAGGTGCTTTTACGAATGGGCTTTCTTTTGGATGTCGGACTTGATTATCTAACGCTCTCTCGCACTGCTGCGACGCTTGCGGGAGGAGAGGCACAACGCATCAGGTTAGCGTCACAAATTGGATCTGGCCTCACAGGCGTGCTATATGTTTTGGATGAACCATCAATTGGGCTTCACCAGAGAGATAATAGCAAATTAATTCAGACTCTCAAAAAGCTTCGCGATCTTGACAACACCGTGTTGGTTGTTGAGCACGATGAGGAAACGATGGAGGCAAGTGATTATATATTTGATTTTGGGCCAGGCGCCGGTGAAAATGGAGGCAATATTATTGCTCAAGGAACAATATCTGAAATTAAAAAAGACAAGAATTCCATAACTGGTGCGTATCTCTCGGGAAGAAAAAAAATAAACATTCAAAAGAGCACTACGAGCACGACTAATACTGGGAGCATACAGCTTTTAGGAGCAAGCGAACATAATCTAAAAAATATTGATGTTGAGTTTCCTCTGAACAAACTAACGGTAGTCACTGGTGTCTCGGGTTCAGGGAAGTCAACACTGGTAAATGATATTCTTTTCCATGCGCTTATGCAGGCAAAGAATTCTTATCATTCGCAAAAGCCAGGCGAATACAAGGCTCTCAGAGGACATGAAAATATAAAAAATATTTTTGCTATAGATCAATCCCCCATCGGAAGAACACCCAGAAGTAATCCCGCTACATACACAGGAGCATTTACGTATATCAGGACTCTTTTTTCCCAAACTAAAGAAGCAAAATTGAGAGGCTATGGACCTGGAAGATTTTCATTCAACGTTAAGGGCGGCAGGTGCGAAGCATGCGAAGGAGAAGGACAGATAAAAATCGAAATGCAATTCATGCCAGATGTCTACATCACTTGTGAAGTTTGTCAGGGTAAGCAATATAACAACGAAGCACTGGAGGTTCTTTTTAATGGAAAAAACATAGCTGAAGTCTTGGATATGAGTGTGAAAGAGGCTGTAAATTTCTTTTCATTTGTTCCTGCACTATCTCACAAATTGGCAACTCTGAATGAAGTCGGATTATCATATATCAAGTTGGGTCAACCTGCTCCTACTCTCTCTGGAGGAGAAGCACAGCGTGTGAAATTGGCCACAGAACTTTCCAAGAAAGGTAAAGGCGCTCTTTATTTACTGGATGAGCCAACAACAGGACTTCATTTTGCGGATCTCGAAAAACTTCTCTACGTTCTCAGGAGTCTTGTTGATGCAGGAAATTCAGTGATTGTAATAGAACACAATCTGGATGTTATAAAAAATGCAGATCACATCATTGACCTGGGTCCTGAAGGAGGAGAAAAAGGTGGAGAGATAATCGCAACAGGTAAACCTCAAGAGATAGCAAAAAATACACGTTCATACACGGGAATGTTTTTAAAAAAAGTACTAGGTTGAAGGTATAAAAAATACCACAAGTTTATGTTTGTTAAATTTTTAATTTCTTTAGTAATAATTTCTCTGTTTTTTAGTAAACCTGTATACTCTTCTGAAAATTTTAAAACAAATTATGATGTTGTTTATGAAATTAACAATACAGGAATAACCAATGCTAACTTTTCTGTAACACTTACAAATACTACTCCCCAATACTTTGCATCTTCTTATAAAATGATATTTGGATTTGATGACATCACAAATTTAAAGGCGTTTGATGCTGAAGGAGAGATAGAAACAAGCCTAAAAAAAACAAATGATGGTTCAGAAATTGAGCTTATTTTTAACAAAAAACCGATTGGAATCGGCTCAAGCCTTACTTTTAATCTCGAATTTGAAACGAAAAACATTGTCCAGAAATACGGCAATGTTTGGGAGGTGAATATACCAGGGGTTTCAGACATTCGTGATTTTGATGAGTATTTTCTGGAGGTTAAAACCCCTCCTTCATTTGGAAAACCCATCTTTATAAAACCAGAACATGGTGGAGAAAAACTGAAATTCGATAAAAACCAGATCGGCAATTCAGGAATATCAATGACATTTGGAGACAAGCAGGTTATTGATTTTTCACTCGAATACGACTTGCAAAATTCAAATTTTCATCCAATAAAAAGTCAGATTGCACTTCCCCCATCGACAAACTATCAAACTGTATTTATCACACAGATGGAACCAAAACCTAATAATGTAATTCTTGATTTTGATGGTAATTGGATAGCGGAATATTCTCTAAAAAAAGGTACTAATAAAAAAATTAAAGTAAAAGGACAGGCTGTAATTAATTTATCGCCCAAAAACGTTAAAATAACTGAAAAAGAAAAAAATGAGTATACAAAAAGTAAATCAAGTTGGCAAACATCTAATAATGAAGTAGTGAAACTTGCAGAGAAATTAAAAACACCCGAAGCAATTTATAACTATGTTGTTGAGTACCTCAGCTATGATTTCTCAGGGATAAACTCTAAAAAAGAACGGTTAGGTGCTGTAAAATCACTTAAGAATCCTGATAAAGCAGTCTGCCGTGAATTTACAGATCTTTTTATAGCAATTGCCAGAGCAGCTGAGATCCCAGCCCGTGAAATAAAT
Source organism: Candidatus Levyibacteriota bacterium (assembly GCA_029260965.1). Lineage (GTDB taxonomy): Bacteria > Patescibacteriota > Microgenomatia > Levybacterales > UBA12049 > JAJDCH01. The sequence continues at coordinate 233,752 of JAJDCG010000002.1, forward strand.
GGATACGCAAATACAAACAACTCCAGCAATCGTCCACTCTCCCTCGTAGAGGATGTTCTTCATGCCTGGCCAGAATACTATGATTATAAAAAGAAAACATGGGTAATGGTTGATCCTACATGGGGTTCCACTACAGGAGGTGTTGATTATTTTCACACACTTGATATCAATCATTTCACATTTGTCAGAAAAGGAACGGATGATAATTATCCAATACCTGCTGGGGGCTACAAGTCAGCTGCTGTAAACAGCAAGAAATATATAAATATCAATTTTTCTGAAAAAATACCTGAGTATAAATCATCATCAGATATAAGAACATCAATAAATAATACTCATATTGCAGGAATCCCGCTTACCACAGAAATTACAGTTACAAATACAGGATCGGGTTTTATTCCTCCACAAGTTTTAAGCTTAAGCTCAGACAAGCTGGAGCCAGTAAAAAATAAGTTTGACATTGCAGGTATACCACCCTTTGGTAGAATTGTTATAAATGCAAAATTTGAACCAACTGATCCTTTGACAAACATGGATGCAGGGTTTAAAATTTCATACTCAGACAAAATATACAATCAGGATGTAAAAATTGCGCCTTTTTATATGACTTTGTCTGGAATTGGAGGTATATTAATTGTATTATTCACGATCATCACGATTATCTTTGCCACAAAAACCTGGGGTTTACGTATTTCGAAATAAAGAAAATAAAATTCTTTACGTCGGAAAGGCTAAAAACCTTAAATCACGTGTATCATCTTACTTTCTAAAAAAAGCAGACCTGGGAGAAAAAACAAAAAGTCTAGTTAGTTTGATTGAAAAAATTGAAATTACAATTGTTGAATCAGAACTAGAGGCGCTTTTGCTAGAAGCATTTTTTATAAATAAATATCAGCCAAAATATAACATCAGATTCTCAGATGACAAGTCTTATATTAGAATAAAAATAAATAAAAAAGATAAATACCCTCCTGTTCTTCTGGTACACAAAGAATCTGATCCTAACACAACATATTTTGGTCCATATCCCAATGGTAGGGCTGTAAGATTAGTTTTGCGCACAATAAGAAAGGCATTTCCATATGTATCAACTAAAAATCACGCAAAAAGGATTTGTCTTTATAATCATCTAGGACTTTGTCCTTGCCCGCCCATATTTGCATCAAAAACTCTTGAAAAAGAATATAAACATAATATCAAAAATATAATACGCATTTTTGAAGGAGAGGCTAGTAAAATTGTAGCTGAGCTTGAAAGAGCGAGGAATAAATATTCAAAAAATGAAAACTATGAAAAAGCAAAGGAGCTTCAAGAAAAAATATATGCTCTAAAAACGATTACAGAACCATTCCATAAGCCATTTGAATATGAAATAAATCCGAATTTGAGATCAGACATGAGACAAAAAGAGTTAAATGAATTAAAGCAAGTCTTGACTCCTCACCTTGGAAGTGAATCTAGTACACAGCTTGGTAATTTAGACAGGATAGAATGCTATGATATTTCCAACACTCAGGGTACAAATGCAACCGGTTCTATGGTGGTTCTCACGAATGGCGAAATTGATAAATCTGAATATCGAAGATTCAAAATAAAAAAAGATGGTAAACCAAATGATTTTGAGATGATGGGAGAAATGTTGACCAGAAGGTTCAAGAAACTTGATTGGACCGAGCCTAATTTAGTGATCGTTGACGGAGGAAAGGGCCAGGTATCATCTGCTCTAAAAACTCTCGCTTCCACTGATTTGGAGTATCCTATCATCGGTCTTGCAAAGCGCGTAGAAACAATAGTAATACCAGCAATAAAACAGCATGGGGAAAAAATTTCCGGAATACCTGAGAGCCTCTTTACAGAAATCTCGCTTCCTAAAAATTCAAAAGCGCTGCATCTAATTATGCGCATCAGAGATGAAGCACATCGTTTCGCTATTACATACCACCGTAAACTAAGGAACAAATCTAGTTTCTTGTAATTTTGTATTTGTAGGGATAGTAGAGAAAAGCTGCTGGAGCATCTTCGAGCAGATATCTTTGAAAATCCGCATATATCTTCTGCCTTTCAGGTACTGAGCTTACTTTTCTTCCGTCTTCAAGCAGCTTGTCTATTCTCAGGTTTCTATATTTTGAAATATTATTTGACTGCGCTGAATGCCACAGTGAATATTGATCTGGATCTTTGGGTATTGTGAAGTCACCTAAAAATATCTGAAATCTTGCAGGAACTGAATCAACCTCTTCGATTGTTGTACTTATTCCAACTTTTTCCCATGATTTTGCAACTTCTTTTGCAATCTCAGTATATTTACTTAAAGTCGTAATAGTAAGATTGATCGGTGGTTCAGGCAGGAGAAGCTTTGCATGATCATAGTCAAGACTTCTTTTTTCGATATCTTTATTAAAATAAATACTTGTAGGTGGATACGGAACATTAGCGGATTCACCTCCTGAAAATTTTTCAGGCAAAGCATATCCCAAACCTAATCTTACTTTTTTATCAGAAAGAATTTTGTCATTATTATCGTAAAAAAGTGTCACGAGCTTGGTGTGGTCTGTTTCCTTAATAACACTTGTACCTGGAAAATTATCAAATTGAGTATTTTTTACGTTTATATTAGTAAGACCTTCAGCCTGTGTTATTTCACCCATTAGATATGCGTTTTTCAGCGCATCCTCTGTAGGATAAAAAAGATATTTAATTGTATCAAACCTGTTGTTTTTTGCAGCCAAAGTAATAGACTGTACAAAATCTCCATTAAGAACAATATCAGATAAATTATAATCACCTGCGCCACTGAAAGATTTGCCATATATTGGTTGAGATGCAGTAGCAAGAAATGGTGAATAAGCATCCTTCAACTTAAAAACAATCACATAGTCTTCAGGTTTTTCCATGACGACATCTGAAAAATTATAAGAAATATTGGCTGATGTAATTTTCTTTTTATCGTTATAAGTTAAATCTTTTTTAAGATTAAAAACATAGGTTTTGCCCAAATCTTTTATTTCCCAATTTTCAGCCAAATCAGGCTCAATGCTATAGTCAGAATTGAGCTTTGTAAGACCACGGGATAGCTTTGAGTATACAACAGGTGGCAGATTATCCTGTCTGTATGAACCCACAATGCCAATTACAGGCTTTCGTTCAATTGGTATGAGTTTTGTTATGTATTGAGAAAAAAAGATTAAACCAAAAAAAAGAAGAAGTCCTAAAATAAATGAAAAAATAAGCGTTTTGCCTGATTTTTTCATGTATGCTTTAATTAGCCAAAATATAAGCCTTTTTCTGAATACAACCATAATTTATCTTTTAATTTGCTTGAGGGAACAGAAGTATAAGCGATAATGCAACCAATAAAATGGCAAGAAAAATAGTAATCCATATCAAGAATTTTTCTACATTTCTTTTACTTCTATACGCTTCCCCTCCTCCACCAAAAACAGGTGAAAGTCCTGATTCGGGAGCTTGCAAGAGTATTGCAGCAATAAGAAGAACTGATACAATTATTTGGAGGACTGATAAAATTGACTGAATCATAAATGAGTATCAATTATATAACTTTTTAAATTACCATACAAGCATTTATTCTAAAAGCCATACTAAGGATGATTCAATTATTGAAAGCATAAATGCAGTGTATATATATGAATAAAAAGTATTAAAAAATAGAACTGGAGTGATAAAACCAAAAATTTCTACTCTCTGATATGTAAATTCAGTAATACTTACGTTTGGAAGAAAAATTGTCAATAAATAAATAATTAATACATTTGTAAACACAGAAAAAAGTCCTAATGTTAGCAGATTAATGGGAAAGCTGAGTAGATTTAGAATAGGTTTTAGCACAAGAAACATAAGTGCAAGAAGTAATCCTCCCAAAAAAAGTGTGTCTAATCCCCCAGATATTTCAACGCCAGGTACAATAAATGGCAAAACGTAGAGAGTGAATGAATAAATGGCTATTTTTCTGACGAGTGACTTCATAAAATTAATTGTATCACAAGACTTGTTCCTTGATAAAAAACTCTTCCTGGGGTATTATGAAAATTAAATTAATGAATACTGTAATATGTCCACATTGTAAGAAACAAGTAGAGCTTTCTGAAGCAATTCTGCATGAATTTCAAGACAAAATCAGGCTTGAAGTGAAGAAAAATCTCAGTGTAGAATTTGAAAAAAAGCAAGCAGAAGAGACAGAGTTAAATAACAAAAAAATTCGACAACAATTTGAAGAAGAAAATAAAAATAAAAAGCTAGAGCTAAAAGAAACAAAAGAACAAAATAAAAAACTAATTGAACAAATAGAAGCAATGAATCAAACACTCAAAGATCTAAATGAAAATCAAAGAAAAAGAGAATATGAATTAAGAGAAAATTTGGAAAAAGAACTCTCTGATAAAACTAGACTGGAAAAACTAGAATATGAGAAAAAAATTAATGACATGCAGAAAGCACTGGAAGAAGCGCAAAGAAAAGGAAAGCAAGGATCACAACAGTTGCAAGGGGATGTTTTAGAGCTTGACCTTGAACAAAGACTCAGGGAAGCATTCCCATACGATGAATTTAGACCTGTACCAACAGGTGTGAAGGGAGGAGACATAATTCAGGAGATGAGGAACAAATTTGGTGACAGCGCAGGATTTATTCTTTGGGAAACAAAAAGAACAAAAACATGGGACAAAAAATGGCTCACAAAACTAAAAGATGACATGAGAAACGTGAAGGCAAACGACTGTATACTCGTATCAGACGTGCTCCCAAATAATATAAAACACTATGATAGGGTTGAAAATGTATGGGTAGCATCATACGAATTTGCTATTAAACTTGCAGCAGTTGTCAGACACGGACTTCTCAACGTTGCAATAGTGAGATCTTCAGCATCCAGAGATGATTCAGAGTTGAGGGAGCTTTACAATGTAATTACTAGCGATTCATTTAGACAGATGTTTGAATCCAGAGATGAAACAATAAACGCACTCAGAACTGAATTGGATGCTGACAAAAGAGGTGCAGAGAAACGCTGGAAAAGACAGGGCGCGTATATTGATAAACTGGATAGAAACAATAGCCAACTATATGGAGAACTCCAGGCGCACATTCCTTCCCTGAAACCACTTCAAAGCGACAATATTGAGCTTTCCAGTGGAGTAGCAGCAGATGATGACGATCAAGAAAGCCTCTTCTAAGCCCCTGAGAGGCTTCTGTAGTTATCCAAAATCAGATTGTAGTCTACTACGTCTACCTTGCCGTTATCATTTATATCCAAGCCATAAGGATATTCAAAGTTACATAGAACATTCTGAAGTAAACAATCAACATAGAGATTATAATCATCAAGCGTAATTGTATTCCAGTCGCTAGTTTGTGCATATGCACCCTGCATCAGGGTAACCTGGGGCAATTTATTGAGTGTACCGTTTTGGATTTTTTGAAATTCTGGCTTTACAGCTTTCAACAGTGTCCATGGACCTGCCACCCTTATGTAATAAGTGCCGGATTCAACTCCACCCAAATTTAATATGCCTCTAAATAAATCCTTTCCATCATAAGTTGCAAAACCGTTACCTATGGCAATGAAATTATTTTCTAGATTATATATAGCAATCATGACTGGCCTGCTTAGATTCTTTGGCAATTTGTTGCCACCTAGACCTATTCCATGTATTTTTATACTTACTTCTGCCTGTGTATTCGGTAAATTTGGATTTATTCCACCTGGTACTGGACTAATACTTGGAAGTGGTGGAGAAGGTGTAACTGGAGTTGAGTTGCCATCACAAATCAGACCTCCCCTTAGCTCACCGCCAACCTGATTCTCTGTATCAATTCTGATAAAAGATGCTTGCTTTTTTAATTCTTCAAGCACGTTTACGGTCATATAATCAACACCATTGTATTCTTTTTTATTTATCCCATCTAACAGGGATGCACCTATACCAAGAGTAGAAACAGGAGGACCAGGATTGGTAATAAACATGTCAATAATTTCGCTTTGGGGAAGTCCATCAAAAACAATTGAATAATTGAATTTGACTTCATTTGCCGTTTGGTCAATGTTTATTATTGTTATTTTAGCACTACCCCTCGCACTTGTTATCACGCCGCTTACTGGCTGAAGATCTGCCAAGAAGATACTACATCCCTGAGGAGCAAGTGTTGGTGTTGTAGTTACACCATGTGTAATGGTTGGATTATTGGATGGACTTTTTGTAATTGTTGCTTTTGAGTCAGCAGGTGTTGAAAAAGTCTTCAGCATACTCTCTAGCTCCTGAGTCATGCTCCCTGTTTGTTTTTCGATCTTATTTATAACTAATATATTTCCATTAGAGAGCTTTGCTACATATAGATTTATAGGAAAATCACCATACCCAATAACATTCAGCCATTGAATTGAGTTATGAATCTGCGCAACTGCGATTGCATTATAGCTTTCTTGCGTATAATAAGAGAAACCTCTTGAGAGAATAGACATATATTCCCGGGTCCAATCAGCAAGAGAAAGATCAGATGTATTTGAAAAAATAAGTAGATTAAAACCATCATACCTAACCCCAGTATCTATATTATTTCTCTTCAAATTTGGATTCTCTACATACGTTGATATATCCGCAAATGTATTTTGATATTCTACATTGTCTCCTGTGTGTTGTGGCATGAGCACACCATATGTACCCTGGGGTTTTTCCGTAAGTCTTTGAGGGTATTTAAAAGAAAAAGAGCCATCTCCAGCTACAAACAGGGTCCAATCTAGAGGATCTAAAACCGTTTGAGCTCTTTGCCTTAGATCTTGTTTCTTTTGAAGGAATGGAATCAAAACTACTCCAGTGATGAACAAAACTAATAGTATTACTACTGTTGTTGTAAAATTCCTTCTTTGTTTTATTTTCTTTTCTTTTTTCATATTCAATCTCCTGCTAATTTTGCAAAACTATCGAGAAAAACATTATAATCAATTATATCAATATCTCCATTATCATTGAGATCAACATTGAAATTGCCACTGCATCCTGTGATTAGACAGTCAAGTATTTCGGTTGTAAAATTTGCAACATCATCCTGATCAAGTACATTATTGTTATCAGTATCTCCTGGCTTCAGTTCAACAATCGGTAGCTTATTGTCTTTTTTACTATCAAATTCCTGAAATTCAGGCACAACAAGGGTTAATAAGGTATTGTCACCTTTTATTTTAACAGAATAAACTCCACTTTGAAGCTCGCCCAAATTTATCAAACCACTAAAAAGATCTTTACCATCATATTGTAAAAAATTGGTTCCACTTGCGCGGATATTATTTACTGAATCATAAACATCTACAGTTATTCTTCTTGATAAATTTTGTGGAGATTTGTTGCCAAACTGACCTATGCCTGGAAATCTTACGGATGCCCACACTCTTATATTATCTGTATTGATAATTGTCGGATTTGGAGTAAGATTGATTGTAGGTGAGATATTTATAGATGGAGATGGGTAATTTGTAACCGAGGGATTTATGGTTATCGTTGTTACTGGCGATACTGTAGGAGCTGGACTTTGGGTAGTTGATGAAGCAGCTCCAAGATCAAGCACCCAGTGAGATCCTTTATTTGAAACAGCAGCCTCAGTAATATTTGATTCCAACATATTTTTATTATGTTCTACTGAATTTTTCCACCAGTTAAAAGCATTTTGCGGATTATCACTACCTTTGTAAATATTTTCACCCCAAGCAATATACGCATAGCCACAGTCGCTATATCTCACAGGTACATTCCTCCCAAGTGAGTCAGCATGGCTAAATCTATTATTAGAAAGCATGTCCTGTACCATCCAGGCTGAAGAGTTTTTTAACTTCTCAGACCACAGCAACGGTAATAGTTCATTGTCTACTCTATATTTATTAACCAGATCGAACAATTCTTTATCTTTATCTGTTTTAACTAAGTCGTTATCCGCTACGCTACATTCGTTTGCGCTTGCACGGGACCTGGGGTCCTGCCTATTATTGAGGGTTGATACCGATAAAAAAACAGCGACAAATAATAAAAAAAGGGCAAAAAAAGGAAAAAGAAGATGTGATTTGTTATTGTAGATTTCTTTGTCTATCATTTAGCTTCAGGCACTATATTGATAGTATCTCTTTTAACAAAAGTAATCAAGAAGTGACCCGTATGGGAGTCGAACCCATGATTTCGGGGATGAAAGCCCCGCGTCCTAGACCACTAGACGAACGGGCCAAAAGATCACGAAAGGCAACCAAAATGGCGCCATAACGTTATTATAGCGCCATTTGGTCTCGTATTCAACAAGCTCTATGAGCCATTGACATTACTTGAGTTTTTTACGTGCCTCATCTACCACTGTTTTAGCTGCACTTTGGCCTCCTAGACCAAAAGCAATTCCGCCAGCTAGAGCAATCATAGCAACAAAACCAGTAAAGAGAATTCTAACTAGGTCTTGTGCAACTCCGAGCTGATTAAGAACAGCAAGCAAAACAAAGATTGTAATTGCAACCCTCGTCACAGATGCCATAGTCGATGATGCATCAGACGAAAGATCTCTTGTTGATGCAAGCACCAGGTTTGATCCAAGTCTTGCGAAAACTAATCCAACCAATCCGATTATTGCTGCTACAAAGACGTTTGGTAAATAGAGAAGGAAAGTATTAAGAACTGACGTAATCTGAGGAAGTCCCCAGACGTCCGCTGTTGGAATAAGAAATAAAATAAGTACAAACCAGCGGGCTATTTCCGCTAGAATATTTGTCCAACTAAACTCTCCTTTTGCTTCAGGAACGCCGTATTTCTTCAAATATGCTTCGACTTTGAGCATTTTCAAAAGCTCAACTAGCACGCGTCTTACGATAGATGCAAGTATTACTCCTATCAAAAAGATCACGAGTCCTATTAAAAAATTAGGAAGAAATGCTGCAGCTCCAGCAACTCCTGCGTTCAGAGATTGTAGAAATGTGTTTGCGATATTTGGTGTCATATTATCACCTCCTTTCTGCATTAAAATCAATAAAGATATTATCTTTTCAACCTAAACAACATATCGCGGTGTTAAGAAAAGTATTGCACTTATCCCATTTGCTTGTCAATAGGGCATATAGCTTGGTATAATCATGTTTATGTCAAGGGGCCGGTAGCTCAGCGGTAGAGCAGGAGCCTTTTAAGCTCTTGGTCGCGGGTTCGATCCCCGCCCGGCTCACTGAAAAGTAAATTGAGGATTATTTTGCAGCTTCTTTACCAATCACTACCACTATATCTGCTTCGTCGCTTGCGACTTTCAAACCCTTACTAACTACATAATATTTTTCTAGTTCACTCCTTAATTTCTTGATGTATTCTTGATCAGCATCTTTTTTTACAGAAATCTCTGTTTCCTCATAATCATCACGCTCAGCATTTCCTACATCTCCTACTCTAAAGCCAACCTCCTCAAGACTCTCTTGCAATTCAGCTGCAGCCCCCCTGACCCCACTTCCGTTCAAAATATCTACGCTGTACGAGGATAAATCAACTGGTTTAGGAGTTGGTTTTTCTTCTTTTATCTCTGCAGTCGGAGTAGGACTATTGATAAATTGCGGAATGGAAAAACTAAAGTCTTTTGACATAAAAAAAACATAACCTGCAAATATCAATACGCTTATCAGGAATGTAGATAAGGCAACTTTTATAAAATACCCCAACATTCCTTTCCTTGGCTGATCATACTCCTCAGGAGGTTTACTAAATGAGTCCCCTTCATTTTCTGCTGCCTCGGATGCAGTTATTCCACTGTAGTCTTCATCAATTTTTTCTTTTTCTTCATCCTCCACTATCTCACTTTTTGATTTTTTCAAATCTTCTTCGTCACTATCTTTATCAAAAATTTCTGCCACACCAACTTCTGAAACACTCATGACACTTGATGCGCCAGTCTCGTGATCTTTATCAATTATTTTTCCAGATTCTTTTGGGTGTTTTTCTTTTGCAGTTTTCTCAGGCTGTTTTTCTTCTTTCTTAGAAGAAGCCTGTTTTTTATCAAGCTTTTTTGTAGATTTTTTTTCTTGCTCTTCCTTGGCTTTTTCACCAAACTTTACTGGTTTTGCACGTTTTCTACTTTGCATAGGACAGGATTATGTTCTATTTCTATTTTAAGAAGAATCCTGCATAGTTGTCAACTATACTGAGTCATTTTAAATACTTTCTTGTCAAGTTGCTACGAAAAAAGTATTATTGAGCTATGGACAATAAATACGGAGGTGTTATCTGGACAAACCACGCTCTTGATAGACTTGCCGAACGCGGACTTACTCAGTCTATAGCACTTCATGCTTTTAACAGACCAGACGAAGAAGAAACAGGAGACAATGGAAGCATGAAATACAAAAAACAAATCGGTGGCTCTCTGGTTAGTATTGTTGCTAAAAAAAATGAAAGAAGTGAGTGGGTAATACTTTCAACATGGGCCAATCCTCCTATCCCAGGCAGTCGTGATGCACGCTATAAAAAATCATTAAAAGAATACAACAAAGCGTCAAATTTAGGAAAATTTTGGTTTACCCTCAAACGTCAATTAGGTTTTTAACAATTTCAAAGAGTGTTATAATGAACTCTCTATGAAAAAGTTATTTACAATCTTTTTTTTGTTGATAAGCCTCTTTGTGTATAAAAATCCTATTACTGCACACGCTGTAGATAATCCTCTGCTGCTTCCAAATAATAAGATGGGGATACATATACTTTTTGATCACGAACTCGAAAATGCTGCTGAATTGGTGAATTCCAATGGAGGCAAATGGGGATATGTCCTAATCCCTATCCAGTCTGGTGATAAGGATCTAGTCAGATGGCAAAAATTTATGGATCAAGCAAAGAAGAACCATGTAATCCCTATTATCAGGCTCTCTACAGAAGGTGATTACTTCAATAGTAAAGTCTGGCGCAAACCAGATGAAAATGACATAATTGATTTTGCAAACTTTCTTGATTCTCTTGAATGGCCAGTTAAAAATAGATACATAATAGTTTTTAATGAGGTAAACAGAGGAGATGAATGGGGAGGGGCTGCAAATCCAGCAGAATACGCAAATCTACTCAGTTTTGCCGTTACGGTATTCAAATCAAAAAGTCCTGATTTTTTTATAATCTCTGCAGGACTTGACAATGCTGCGCCAAATCAAGAATTTGAATATATAAATCAGTACAGCTATATCCGTCATCTGAACAACGCAGTACCTGGTATTTTTAATCAAATAGACGGTATGGCAAGTCACTCATATCCAAATCCAGGATTTTCTCAACCACCCAGCAATACGAGCCCTACTGGTACTGGGAGTTTTATTTTTGAAAGACAACTAATTGAATATCTTTCTGGAAAAAGGCTGCCTGTATTTATAACCGAAACAGGATGGTCTTCAGACGCACTCCCCTTCTCAACTATAAACTCGTACTATAATGCAGCACTTACCCAGGTGTGGAACGATCCTGGAATCGTAGCAATTGCACCATTTGTGCTCCAGGGTTCAGGTGGTCCATTTAACAAATTTTCTTTTCTTGATGAGAATGGTAATCCATTAGAACCATATAATTTATGGAAAAACTTTCCAAAAAATTTAGGAAAACCTAGTTCTCCTGCTAAAATTCTTGCTGCTGAAACAACTACAAAAACCACTGCAATACCAAAGATAGATTTTAAAGATGAAAAAAAATCTGATGAACAAAATTTATCACCAAAATCAGTTGGATTTATTTTTAAATGGCTGTTGGGTATATAAATTTATGGAATGGGATGATGCAAAAGACATAAAGAAAGATTTGAAAGAAATTCTCAGAGTAATTGACATGCCTCACATACAGATTTCCAAAATCTATTGCTATAGAACAACAGGATCTAAAGTCAGGGCATACGCACGCACCTGGGCCTTTCCCAAGATCTTTCAAAGAGCACTGGGCATAGAACCAGCATATGTAATTGAGATACTTTCCAAGCACTACGACAAGCTGGATGATGATAATAAAAAAAGAGTACTTATTCACGAACTACTACATATTCCCAAAAACTTTTCAGGTGCGCTTCTCGCCCACCGCGGTAAATCAAGAAATATTCACAAAATGACAAATGAGCTATTCAAAGAATACAAAAAAAATATTAAAATAAATCAATAACAAATCATCTAATTTCAAATTAACTAATTATTTGTTAAATTGGCTGATTAGATAATTTTTATGATCACTATTATTCACGGTACAGATAATGTCACATCAAGAAGATACTTTTTTGATCTCAAAGAAAAAAGTTCTGATGCTGAAATCTATCAAGGAGACAAAATAACCATTACTGATCTTATTCAGATTTTAGATGGAGGAGGGCTTTTTTCCGACATCAAAACAATTTTTATTGAAAATTTATTTGGCAAAAGAAAATCTGATTCTGAAATAAAAGAGATAATAAGGATTCTGAATAAAAATTCAGAAAATTGTGATATATTTATTTGGGAATCAAAAGAGCTAACCAAAGTTCAGACAGTAAAGCTAAAAGATGCAGTTGTCAAACCATTCAAGCTCCCCAACACTCTATTCACCTTGCTTGACAGTATAAAACCGAAAAATGGTAATAAGCTAGTTATGCTTTTCAATCAAACAGCTCAAGAAGCAGATCCCGAAATGATATTTTTTATGATAGTGAGACAGTTTCGCCTCATGCTTGCTGTGAGAGAGGCTGGAAGAGAGCAGGTAGATGAGCTCAAACGAATGAGTTGGCAAATGGGAAAACTAAAATCCCAGGCTTCCCTTTTTGATATCAAAGACTTAAAGAAACTTTATGCAGATTTGTTTGAGATCGAAAAAGCGCAAAAAACAGGAAATCTCTCAATGCCGATGAAACAGACAATTGACATTTTTTTACTGTCGATTTAAGATAAAGGAATAATGCTATCTGCAATTGACCCCAAAATTTTTAAAGCCTATGATATACGAGCAATATACCCCGATCAGATCAATGAAGAAAATATAGTTCCTATTATTCGAGCTATCTACAAATTCTTTCTTGAAAAAACAAATAAAAAGCACCTATCTGTAG